>JAGZQF010000026.1 GCA_018382295.1 Collinsella sp. | reverse complement strand
GGATGCTTCCGCTCGCATCCTTAATTTGCTCATTCGTTGCGCAACCTTTTGGGTTCGCTGATACACTCAAATATGGATTCGAATGAATGCGCCGCTCCCGAGCGGCGTGTTTTTGTTGGAGGAGAACGCATGCGGCCCGGTGGCACTCAGACAAAGCGCGGCGCCGCGGTGCGCATACGACGCCGACTGGGCTTGGCGTCGCGGGCGTACGCACTGCTATCGTGCTCGCTGGTGCTGGTCATAGCTGGCGTTTCTGCCTATGGCATGACCGTGCCGTCCATGATGCAGGCGCATGCCGCACGCGAACCGCGCGTGGGGCATGAGGTCAAAAGCGATCTGGGCACCACGACTGGATATGCTTGGGCAAGTGTGGTCGGGCATATTGTGTTTGGCACCGACGATGCGGACGGCGCCGAGGCCCCGGACAACGAAGTCACGCTTGCCAATGGCAAAACCATCGTGCTCACCAACACCAAGATCATCGATCGATTGTCCAACAATAGCGTGGCGGCAACGGTGAATAAGGTCGAGCAGCAAAAGGAGCAGGACGCCCAGCAGTCCGGAAAGCCCGGTAGCTCGGATACTTCTGGCTCCGGCTCGGATTCATCGAGTTCGGGCGGCGGCTCTGGGTTGGGTTCCTCTACCGGAGGGCCTGGAAACGGCGGCTCGACGGGCGGCAACACTGACAACGATGCAAACTCCGGCGGCCTTTCCGCTGCTGAGGAAGAGAGCATTCACAGTTGGCTTGTGACCAAGTACAACATGCTCGACGGCTATGTTTCTCGTGCCAATGACGTGGTCTCGACCTATAACTCTACGGGAGATCCCAGGCCGTGCGACAGCCTGGTCGGGGAGATGTTTGTCATTCGAGCCGAGTTCGGTCGTCAGACATTCTCGCCCCGGTCAAGGTGGTATCAGCAGTATGCCAATCTGTGGGGCTGTTACACCAACCTATGTCAATGGGTCGGCCATTACGGCGATGATGACGTCGCGCTCGGTAACTTCAACAATAACGTGGCGGCGCTTGCCCTATGATGACCGATCTTGCATCCACCACACCACAATCGCTCGGTCGCGATCCCATGGTCGGCCTGCGCCTGGCGCGTGTCGACGGGTTTGAGCCGGCCATTGCGCTCGGTCAGGACGAACTGCCTGCCTATCTGCGTCGTTTTACGATGCTGTTTGCCGACGATGCCACCATGCGCCGTGGCGGTATCGGCCGCGTGACGCGTGCCGTCAACGCCCAAGGCGAGGCAGTGGCACTCAAGCAGCTCATCTTGCCGACGCGCGATGAGTTTGATGACGATGCCGCTCACGAGGCGCTGGTCGCCAAGTTCAAGGCGGCGTTTCGCGAGGAATACGAATGCCATCGCGCCCTTTCGGGCCTTAAGGGCTTTCCCCGCCTCTATGGCTGGGGCGAGGTCGACGGTGTGCCTGCAATTGTCATGGAATGGGTCGAGGGCGAGACACTTGCCCGCTTGCGTTCGCGACTCGCCGTGGACGATGCCGGACGCCTGTCGCCGCTTGTGGCGGCGCGTCTGGGTCGCGACCTGTTCGATCTGCTCTGCCGTATGAGCCTGGTGGGCGAGGGCTTTGTCCATCGCGATATCTCGCCCGCTAATATTATGGTGCGTACGGCGCGTCTACCGCTTGACCGGCAGCTTGCCGAGGGCACCTTTGACCTGTGCCTGATCGACTTTGGCTCGTCGCTGGCGCTCGAGCCTGCGTCGGCCGTGGCCGGTACCGGCGGCAAGGCGTCGTTTACGGAGCGCTATGCCACGCTGCGTCGCGCGACGGTTGCCTACGCCCCGCCCGAGATGCTCACTGACGATATTCCCGACCTACGCGCTTTGCGTATGTCGCCGGCGATTGACGTCTATGCCGCGGCAAGCACGGTTTACGAGCTCATTGCCGGCGTCGCGCCATACGAAGCCGCGCCGAGCACTTCGGGCACCTCGGGTTCGCGCAAAAGGACGCGCGACATCGCGAGCCCCTACCGTCTCAAGATGGACACGCGGCCCGACTATCCTATTGGTGCCCATGCGCCCGGTTGTGATTTGACTCAGCTGCTTCGTCGTGAGCCCGATGTGGCGCTCGCCGCGGCCGAGCGGGCCCAGCAGCTAGGGCTTGAGCCGGATTCCGAAGAGCTACGCGATGCGCTGGCGTTTGTCGATGCCCAGCTGTTCGACGTGGTGATGGCCTGTCTGTCCAGCCATCAAAAAGATCGTCCCGAGCCGGCGGCGGTCAAGGCGGCGCTCTCGGCGTTTTGTGACCACTATGCGCAAAATGTCGGTCGTTCGCTCCGCGGCGAGCCGCTCACGCCGTGCCCCATGGATGCGTCTGGCCGCGCGGTTCGTCGCGCGGCGATGATCGGTGCGGCGGTCGTCTGTGGCGTGGTTTGGGCTGTGGTCGTGGTTTCGGCCGCGCTGCTGGCGTCGGGCGCTCGCGTTACGGCGACTTTGGGATCGCTCGTGTGGTCTGGGTCGCTACCGGGTATTATTGCCGCACTGGCGTTGGCGCTGCCAGGCATAGCCGGCGTTGCCGCGGGGGCACTTGCGCGCGATCGGCGCTCGGGCTTCCTGCAGGGTGTGCTTGCGCTTTCTGCCTGCGAGGTTCCGGTGCTGGTTGTGGCTGCATGTAGCGTATTTTCCCAACGCGCCGTGATGGGCGGCCTTGTTGCCGCTCTGGTTGCAACCTATACGCTTACGTGGTTTTTGCTTGCGATGGGCTTTGCCTTTGAACTTCCCGTTTCGGCACCGCGACGCACAAAAGCCCAGATGGCGACTCCGCTTGCCGGTGGAGCCGCAGCTGCCCGTACTTTTGGCGGACCTGTCGAAGTATCGTCCGATTCTATTTCTACGACCAAGGAGGCCTAGGTCATGGCATCTCAAGTTGAGCTCACCCCATGCGGGGCCATGTTTGACATCTTTAAGCGCGCGGCGCATCTGAGCCATATCGAGCTGTGCGGCCTGGTGCTTTCGTCCCGTCCGCTCGCCGACGGCCGCAGCCCGCAGAGCCGAGCCGCCGATCGCTCTTGGGTTTCCCGCTTTATCGTTCGCGCGCCGGTCGGCACGCTTCAGCAGCGCTACTTTGCCGAATACGGTACCTCGGCTGCGCGTATTATGTCACAATTGGCCCTGCGCCAGCGAAATTCTATGGACTCCACGGCTGTGATCAATATGGTGTGCGGTCCTGCAGGTGAACCGATGGTACGCGCGCTCGAAGAGTGCCACCAGGACACGAATCTCTATCGCAACGCGCTCGATCGCCTGTCCCAGGCGGCGGAACTCATGCCCGCCGAGCGCGCCGAGGCCGTGCTGGTGCTGTTTGTCGCCGTCGGTTGTTCGGCGGATGTGCGGTCCTCGGTGAACTATGCCATCGACTACGCGCACGCGACCTGTGGCGGAGGCACCTCCACGCCGCGTTCGCTTGGCATGTCGATGACCGCAGGCGAGCGCGAACCCGCCCCGGCGCACCCCTTGGGCCTGCTGCGCGTGCAAAACAGTTTTGTCGTGAGCGCCCCGCGCTGGATTCAGCCGAGTGAGCAGGGTGTTGAGATTGGCGCGCTGGCCACTGGTGAGGGCGATATTACCGACGTCGGCGACGATGTCTCGGCCCGCCATGCCCATATCTGGTGCGATGCTCAAAATACCTGGCACGTCGAGGACTTGTCGTCCACCAACGGAACCGTGGTGGTAAACGGGGCCACGCGCGTCTGCATTCAGGTCGAGCCCGGCCGTTCCGCCCAACTCAATCCCGGCGATGAGCTCAAGCTCGGCGAATCCACTACCTACGCCATTCTCTTCGGTGCCCTCTAGCCAGTCCTGCCAAATGGTCCCTCCGTCCCCAAGGGATCATTTTGCTCCCGGCAGTCACCCGAGGTAAACCTTTACCGCCCGCCTATATTTGCCGAAATTACACTTGACGGCGGGGTACAATAAACCCGCATGCGGATTTCCGTTGCGGGCGCTTCCCATCGCCGGGGCGTGCCCGGGAGCATCCGGCATGCGGCCTTTGCGGCGCTCGGTCATGTGCAAGACGGGCGGTCGGGTCTGTGGGGCGCATCAGCTGGCCCTCGCCTCGGCATGCCTTCTCTCCACGCCATGTACCTGCTGCTGAGCCTGCCTGCCAGATGATTGGAAGCAACAGCGAAAATCCCATCACGCCAACATCCCGGCGATCGCCGGGGCCTGTATACCTATATGAGAGGAGAGGGGTATATGGCGCGTAAGTTTAAGTCTATGGACGGCAACGAGGCGGCCGCATATGTTTCGTATGCGTACACCGAGGTAGCGGGAATCTATCCCATTACGCCGTCCAGCCCGATGGCCGACCATGTCGACCAGTGGGCGGCCCAGGGTCGCAAGAACATCTTCGGCACCCCGGTCAAGGTCGTCGAGATGGAGTCCGAGGCAGGTGCAGCCGGTACCGTTCACGGTTCGCTGGGCGCCGGTGCTCTGACCACCACCTACACGGCTTCTCAGGGTCTGCTCCTGATGATCCCGAACATGTACAAGATCGCAGGCGAGCAGCTCCCGGGCGTTTTCCACGTCTCCGCGCGTTGCGTCGCTTCCCACGCCCTGAACATTTTTGGCGATCACTCCGACGTCATGGCCTGTCGTCAGACCGGCTTCGCCATGCTCGCCGAGGGCAACGTCCAGGAGGTCATGGACCTCTCGCCGGTGGCTCACCTTGCCGCCATCGAGGGTAAGACCCCGTTCCTTAACTTCTTCGACGGCTTCCGCACCAGCCACGAGATCCAGAAGGTCGCCATGTGGGACTACAAGGATCTGGCCGAGATGTGCGACATGGACGCCGTCCAGGCTTTCCGCGACCACGCGCTCAACCCTGAGCACCCGCACACCCGCGGCAGCCACGAGAACGGCGATATCTTCTTCCAGAACCGTGAGGCCTGCAACAAGGTCTACGACGAGCTTCCCGCCGTCGTCGAGGGCTACATGAAGAAGATCAACGAGAAGCTCGGCACCGATTACGGCCTGTTCAACTACTACGGCGCTCCCGACGCCGATCGTGTCGTCGTGTGCATGGGCTCCTTCTGCGACGTGCTCGAGGAAGTCATCGACTACCTCAACGCTCACGGCGAGAAGGTCGGCCTGGTCAAGGTTCGTCTGTTCCGTCCGTTCTCCATCAAGCACTTCGTCGACGTTCTCCCCGAGACCGTCCAGAAGATTGCCGTCATGGACCGTACCAAGGAGCCGGGTTCCATCGGCGAGCCGCTCTACCAGGACGTCGTCTCCGCTCTCTACGAGGCCGGCAAGACGGGCATCAAGGTCGTCGGCGGCCGTTATGGCCTGGGCAGCAAGGACACGCCTCCTGCGTCCGCGTTCGCTGTCTTCGAGGAGCTCAAGAAGGACGAGCCCAAGCGCGAGTTCACCATCGGCATTGTCGATGACGTGACCAACCTGAGCCTGCCCGAGGCCGAGGATACGCCCAACACCGCAGCCCCCGGCACCATCGAGTGCAAGTTCTGGGGTCTGGGTGGCGACGGTACCGTCGGCGCCAACAAGAACTCGATCAAGATCATCGGCGACCACACCGACAAGTACGTCCAGGCCTACTTCCAGTACGACTCCAAGAAGACCGGCGGCGTCACCGTCTCGCACCTGCGCTTTGGCGATTCTCCGATCCGTTCGCCGTACTACGTGACCAAGGCCGACTTTGTCGCTTGCCACAACCCCAGCTACATCGTTAAGGGCTTCAAGATGGTCCGCGACGTCAAGCCGGGCGGCACCTTCCTGGTCAACTGCCAGTGGAGCGACGAGGAGTTCGCCGAGCACATGCCCGCCGTGGCCAAGCGCTACATCGCGAACAACAACGTCAACGTCTACCTGATCGACGCTATCGACCTGGCCGCCAAGGTCGGCATGGGCAAGCGCACCAACACGGTGCTCCAGTCCGCCTTCTTCGCGCTGGCCAAGGTCCTGCCCGCCGAGGACGCCCTGCAGTACATGAAGGACGCGGCTACCAAGTCCTACATGAAGAAGGGCCAGGCTATCGTCGACGCCAACCACAAGGCCATCGATGCCGGCGCTACCGCCTTCCGTAAGTTCGAGGTTCCGGCCGACTGGGCTACCGCCGAGGATGCCGCTCCCGTCGAGCTCTCCGAGGAGACCAAGTCCGCTATCGCCCAGCAGGTCAAGAACCTGCTCGAGCCCATCGATCGCATGGACGGCGACAGCCTGCCCGTTTCCGCCTTCGTCGATTGCGCCGATGGCCAGTTTGAGCTGGGCGCCTCCGCATACGAGAAGCGCGGCGTCGCCGTGGTCGTTCCCCACTGGGACGAGACCAAGTGCATCCAGTGCAACCAGTGCGCCTACGTGTGCCCGCATGCCACCATCCGTCCGTTCGCGATGACCGAAGACGAGGCTGCCGCCGCGCCCGAGGCTACCCGCACGCTCGACGCCATGGGCCCCAAGGCCAAGGGCATGAAGTTCACCATGGCTGTGTCCCCGCTCGACTGCATGGGCTGCACCAACTGCGTCAAGGTCTGCCCCAAGGGCGCCCTCGAGATGGTTCCCACCGAGCAGGAGATGGACCAGCAGCCCGTTTGGGACTACATGGTCGAGAACGTCTCCGAGAAGAAGGAGCTCATCGCGGCCAACGTCAAGGGCAGCCAGTTTAAGCAGCCCTACCTGGAGTTCTCCGGCTCCTGCGCCGGCTGCGCCGAGACCGCCTATGCACGTCTGGTGACCCAGGTCGCCGGCGACCGCATGTTCATCTCCAACGCCACCGGCTGCTCCTCCATTTGGGGCAACCCCGCTGCCACCGCTCCTTACTGCAAGGACAAGGACGGTCACGGCCCGGCGTGGAACAACTCCCTGTTCGAGGACAATGCCGAGCACGGTCTGGGCATGGCCGTCGGTTACGAGGCCGTTCAGAAGAAGCTGATCGCTGCTACGCAAGAGATTATCGCCGCTGACGGTCCGTCCGACGAGCTCAAGGCCGCCGGTCAGGCTTGGATCGACTCCGTCAACGACGCCGAGGCCTCTAAGACCGCTGCCGCTGCCTACGTTGCCGAGCTCGAGAAGTGCGGCTGCGACGCTTCCAAGGCGATCCTCGCCGACAAGGCTTACCTCACCAAGAAGTCCTTCTGGATCTTCGGCGGCGACGGTTGGGCCTACGATATCGGCTTCGGTGGCCTGGACCACGTCCTGGCTTCCGGCCACAACGTCAACGTCTTCGTCTTCGACACCGAGGTCTACTCCAACACCGGCGGTCAGGCCTCCAAGGCCTCGAACCTGGGCCAGGTTGCTCAGTTCGCCGCTGCCGGTAAGGTGACCAAGAAGAAGTCTCTGGCCGAGATTGCCATGAGCTACGGCTACGTCTACGTGGCGCAGGTCGCCATGGGCGCCAACCCGGCTCAGACCCTCAAGGCCATTCACGAGGCCGAGGCCTACGACGGCCCGTCCCTCATCATCGGCTACAGCCCCTGCGAGATGCACTCCATCAAGAAGGGTGGCATGCAGAACTGCCAGGCCGAGATGAAGAAGGCTGTCGAGTGCGGTTACTGGAACCTCTTCCGCTTCAACCCCGAGGCTGCTGCCGGCAAGAAGTTCTCGCTCGATTCCAAGGAGCCCGCGGGCGGTTATCAGGAGTTCCTGATGAACGAGGCCCGTTACGCTTCGCTGACGCGTTCCTTCCCCGAGCGCGCCGAGGAGCTCTTCAAGGAGAATGAGCAGGCTGCTATGGACCGCTATCAGCACCTGCTGAAGCTCAAAACGGTGTATAACGAGGCCTAGGTCTCCCACCGCAGGATCTGAGGGCTGACCTTCGCGGACGTCCTCGGACATGAAAGAACCCCCGCTGCGCATTATGTGCGGCGGGGGTTCTTTCGTCCTGCGGAGTGTCCGCGAAGGTCAGCCCTCAGATCCTGCTACGACTACGTCCTCAGATTGTGTGGGCGGATGAAGGACGTAGTTGGCCGGGTATTCCGTCCCTTTCGCTGTTTCGCGGCTTTGCCGCGAAACCTCGCGCCACTTTGGGGATGGATGGGGGACTTGGCTGTTGCCGCCTTTTCGGAGCGCTTCTTTATTCCTTTTGCTGGATGAAAAGCCCCTTGTTTTTGCAGGGGTGCATACTCGACTTATAAGTGCATAGAATCTCGTATAGCGCGAGTAAGATATTGCGCTGTCGGTTTTGTGTTTAGCAGAGATGTAGTTTGCATAATCCGACATAATCCTCGCTTCATTTAAATAAAGTCGCACGTAAATTACGTAGATATGTCTGAGCTGGAGTTCTGTACGCTGAGCGGACAAAAACGACCGTTCACCGTTCCGCTATTTTCAAAATGAATAAAATGAGCGATAAAGAGAATATAAACCTTAATAAACTCGCGTATCGCACGGACGCGGGTTATTAATGGGTTGTAGGCCTTTTACAGAAAGGATTCCAGCAATGTCTAAGCCTCTTGGCAAGCCCGATCGTATTGTCGTCGCCCTTGGCGGCAACGCCCTCGGCAACAACCCCGTCGAGCAGATCGAGGCCGTGAGCAACACCGCCCACGCTCTCCTCGGTCTCATCGAGCAAGGCAATGAGATCATCATCACCCACGGCAACGGCCCGCAGGTCGGCATGATCCAGAACGCCTTCGCCGCTGCCCACGATGCCATCGGTACCCCCGAGATGCCGCTGCCCGAGTGCGGCGCTATGTCCCAGGGCTACATTGGTTATCACCTGCAGCAGGGCATCGGCCGCGAGATGCACAAGCGCTATAAGCGTTGGCACGCCGCAACCGTCGTCACCCAGATCGAGTGTGATCCCGACGATCCCGCGTTCAAGAACCCGACCAAGCCGATCGGCCCCTTCTACACCGAGGAGCAGGCCAAGGAGTTCATGGCCGAGGATCCCTCCAAGGTCTTCGTCGAGGATTCCGGCCGCGGCTGGCGTCGCGTCGTCGCTTCCCCCGATCCCAAGAAGATCGTCGAGGCTGATTCCATTCTCAACCTGCTCGACAACGAGTTTATCGTCATCGCCTGCGGTGGCGGCGGCATCCCCGTCGTCCGCGACTACGAGAACAAGGGCTGCTACAAGGGCGTTCCCGCCGTCATCGACAAGGACCTGGGCGGCGAGCTGCTGGCCGAGGACTGCGACGCCGACGTCCTGTTCCTGCTGACCGCCGTCGAGCACGTCGCCATCAACTTTGGCAAGCCCAACCAGGAGGAGCTCGAGGACCTCACCGCCGACGAGGCCGAGCGCCTGGCCGACGAGGGCCAGTTCGGCAAGGGCTCCATGGAGCCCAAGGTCCGCGCCGCCATCAAGTTCGCCCGTTCCCGCAAGGGCCGCACCTGCATCATCGGCGCCCTGGACAAGGCCGCCGAGACCATGGCCGGCCTCTCCGGTACCCGCATCCACGAGTAGCCTCTACTCCATTGCCTCTCTCGTGGGCGCCGGGCAAGACGCCCGCAAACTAGCCTCTCTTCATGAGCCCCGCAGTCCGCTCCGACTGCGGGGCTTTTGCTATTCACCTAGTCATTGGGGACGTTCTTAAATGACTAGTCAAACAAGAGCGTCCCCAATGACCACTCATTTAAGTCTGTCCCCAATGACTAGTAGTAGGCCCACATGGCTTCGACTTCGTTGAGGACCTCTACGACGCCCCAGCGGCGGGCGCTGCGGCTGGCCGAGTTGGGGTCGTAGACGCCAATCTGGTTGGCATCGTCGATGCCGTAGAGCACGATGTAGTGGCCTACGTTGGTAAACGTACCGGGGCGCACTGCGGCGATGACGGGCACACCCGAGCGAAGTGCTTGGGTAATCGATTCGCGATCGTTATAGAGCTGTGTTCCGTTGAGCCCCAGCTGCCACGCACCGCCTGTCATAAACGACCACTCGGTGGCACCGGTGGGGGCGTAGTTGCCGGCTTCGGCCAGTGCGCATATATCGACCGGCGTCTTATCGGTATGGCCGGTCTTAAAGATATAGACCATGGTGAGGCAGGTAGGACCGCAAGCGTTTTCGCGAATAGTGCCACCGGCATAGGGCAGCTCCGACCATGCGGGGTCAATTTGGTAGATGTGGGGCATGGTGCCGGCCTGCCATTGCGAGCGTGGGGTCGAGAACGCAAAGGAGTAACCGGGTGCGACGGGAGCTTTAAGCAGCTTGTCTTCGGCAGTGGGCTCAAGACCGGCTGATCCGTGGGAGATACAGGATCCCAAAAACACAAAGACGAGGCAGGCGGCGATGGAGCAAAGCGTAAGGCGTAGGCGGCGGGCCGGAAGCGCGTGGCTTGTGGCGTGTGACGCAGGGTGAGGGGCGGAATTGCCGCGATCGCGTTGAGGTCGCGAAAAGGAGCGCTTGACGTAGTAGTCGGTTTTACGGCGATCGTAGCGGCGTGGCTGCGATGTGTCGGTCTGGCGTTGGCGTGTGCTCGTACTCACGCGGTCTGACTGCTGCACGGTACGGCTTTGTTGCCGCGAAGAAGCCCCGAGCTGCTCTTGGGGGCGCTGCGGGTTGTCGTTGTCGGAGGTGATTCTGGGCGTTGGCGTGGCGCGACCGGCAAGGCGCACGCTTTGTGGCCGTTGGTCGCCGTCATTGTATCCGTATGCCATTCGAATCACCTTGCCTCATGTGTAACTTGTTTATCCTACATAAAAAGATGCACGACACATGGGTATGTGCGCCAAAAGCCTGACAAATGGTATGAACGTTGCCGCGCCGCGCGCCTAGCGTCACGGCAACAGGTATTCAAAAGCAGACAAGATGAAAGCGTCCAAGACGAATGACGTCTCCCGCCGTTCGTCCCAAAAACGGTGCCGCTCGTTTTGCAGTTCTGCCTTCGGTCGAGCTGCGAGCGGCGCTGCTGCGCCAAGGCCGTATCTTAAAGCCATGGAATAAAAGCGCGCGGCAAAACGGACCGCGCAAGGGGTGACGCCAAGGGCGTCAAATAGGAAAGGAGGGGAACAATGGCGGACAAGAACGCAGAAGTTGCAGTCGAGGATAACGGCGGCATGAAGAAAACGCTCTCGCTCTGGAACTTCTTTACCATCGGCTTCGGTGCCATCATCGGTACCGGTTGGGTTCTGCAGGTCGGCGACTGGATGGTCGTGGGCGGCGGTCCCGTTCCCGCTATGATCGCATTCCTCTTGGGTGCAATCTTCCTCGTGCCCGTCGGAGCTGTTTTCGGTGAGCTCACGGCTGCTATCCCCATCTCGGGCGGCATCGTCGAGTATGTCGATCGTAGCTTTGGCCGTACGCTGAGCTACATCACCGGATGGCTTTTGGCCCTGGGCAACGGCATCCTGTGCCCGTGGGAGGCCATCGCCATTTCGACCCTCGTGTCCGAGATGTTCGGCAGCCTGCCCGGCCTTGAGTGGCTGCGCGCCGTCAAGCTCTACACCATACTGGGGGCCGACGTCTACCTGTTCCCGACGCTGATCGCGCTCGGCTTTGCAGTCTACGTCATCTTCCTCAACTTCCGCGGTGCCAGCTCGGCTGCCAAGCTCCAGGCCTTCCTGACCAAGGCCCTGCTCTGCGGCATGCTGCTCGCCATGGGCGTCTCGCTGTTCACCGGCTCGCCGGACAATGCCATGCCCGTGTTCTCCCAGGTCACCGGCGCTGGCGGCGGCAAGGCCGCTACCGAGAGCTCCAGCCTGTTTGCCGGCATCGTGTCGGTCCTGGTTCTGACCCCGTTCTTCTACGCTGGCTTCGACACCATTCCTCAGCAGGCTGAGGAAGCAGCCGAGGGCCTCAACTGGAACAAGTTCGGCAAGATCATCTCCCTGGCCCTGCTGGCCGCCGGCGGCTTCTACATGGTCTGCATCTACTCGTTCGGCACCATCCTCGACTGGCATGAGTTTGTTAAGAGCCCGGTTCCCGCGCTTGCCTGCCTCAAGGGCATCAACATGCTTCTGTACCTGGCTATGCTCGTCATCGCCACGCTTGGACCCATGGGCCCGATGAACTCCTTCTACGGCGCCACGAGCCGCATCATGCTCGCCATGGGCCGCAAGGGCCAGCTGCCCGAGCAGTTCGCCGAGGTCGACCCCAAGTCCGGCGCTCCCAAGCTTGCCTGCGTCGTTCTGGGCGTCATCACCGTCGTCGGTCCGTTCCTGGGCAAGAACATGCTCATCCCTCTGACCAACGTGTCGGCTCTCGCCTTCATCTTCTCCTGCGGTATGGTCGCCCTCGCTTGCCTGCGCATGCGCTTCACCGAGCCCGACCTGCCTCGTCCCTACGAGGTGCCCGGCGGCAAGTTTGGCATCGGCCTCGCTATCGCTGCCTGCGCCATCATCATCGGCCTGCTCGTGATTCCGTTCTCTCCCGCCTCCCTCAACATGGTGGAGTGGAGCATCGTGATCGGCTGGCTGGCCGTCGGCCTGGCTCTCATGGCCTTCACCAATTCCCGCAAAAAGTAACGCCGAGCCGGGGCGGATCAGGTGCGCGGGCCCCTCTCTTCCGCGCACCGAACCCGGCGCCACTTGGGTAGCTTTGTGAGGCCTTAACCCAACACGGCCTCGCCCACTATATGGATCCATAAGGAGGAACCATGTCCACTAAGTATGCAATCGTTGGCGGCAAGCTCATCGACGGTACCGGTGCCGAGCCGGTCGAGAACTCCCTCGTTCTCGTCGACGACAACGGCAAGATCGAGTACGCCGGTGCTATGCAGGACCTTCCCGAGGGCGTTGAGGTTATCGACGCCGCCGGCAAGACCGTCCTTCCCGGCCTGATCGACACCCACCTGCATTTCTCGGGCAACTTGACCGACGATGACACCGACTGGGTCATGCAACCGCTCCTCGAGAAGCAGGCCGTCGCCGTCAAGCAGGCCTACGACTGCCTCACCCACGGCCTCACCACCGTCTGCGAGATCGGCCGCTTTGGTATCCAGATCCGTGACTGCATCGACAAGGGCGTCTTCAAGGGCCCGCGCGTTCTGGCCACCGGCCTTGGCTTCTGCCGCGTTGCCGGCCACGGCGACTCCCACCACTGCAGCCAGGAGCTCAACAAGGAATCGCACCCCTGGGGCGATCAGGTCGACGGTCCTTGGGATCTGCGCAAGGCCGTCCGTCGTCGCCTGCGCGAGAACCCCGATGCCATCAAGATCTGGGCTACCGGTGGCGGCATCTGGCGCTGGGACTCCGGCCGCGACCAGCACTACTGCTCCGAGGAGATTCAGGCCGTGGTCGAAGAGGCCAAGATGGTCGGCATCCCCGTGTGGAGCCACTGCTACAACAACCACGCCGCTGCCTACGATTCCGTTCGCTTTGGCTGCGAGCAGCTGATTCACGGCTTTGATATCGATGAGCGCACCATGGACCTCATGGCCGAGCAGGGCACCTTCTTCACCCCGACGATCGCCTTCCTGCCCACCTGGTACGCCACCTATCCGCCCGTCTACGTCCCCGAGCTGCACGACAAGTACGAGGGCACCCTGGTCGAGAAGGAGCTGCAGCGCAACTACGACTGCCTGCGCGAGGCCAAGAAGCGCGGCGTCGTCATGACGATCGGCTCCGACTCCTTCTCCTTCGTCACCCCGTACGGCACTTGCTCCATCGAGGAGATGTACGAGTTCGTCGACAAGATCGGCTTCACCCCGGTCGAGACCATCACCTGTGCCACCCTCAACGGTGCCAAGATGTGCCACATCGAGGACGAGGCCGGTTCCATCGAGGCCGGCAAGTGCGCCGACCTGCTGGTCGTCAACGGTGACGTCGCCGCCGACATCCACGTGCTCAACACCGACAACATGGACGTCATCATGAAGGACGGCTGGATTGTCGAGGCTGGCACCTTCGGCGAGGCAAACAAGTACAGCGCCTAAGCTACCGTTCATCGATGGCTTGATGTAAAACATAGTATTTGATTGCATAATGCAATGGAGAGGGTCGCTTGCGGCCCTCTTTATTGCTATGGGGTGCGTCAGTAAGAAGGAGATGACGGTGGATCTCAATAGACTGATTCTGGGCAAGAGCTACAACTCTACCAAGGTCTTTCGTACCGCTCAGCATGTGGTTCAAGCCATCTTGCTCGGTATTGTCGTTCCACTGCTTATCCTGCTACTCATCTGGGATCTAACCGATAATCCCAATCCCGTTCCGGCCGTTGTCGTCATTGCCGGCTTGGTCATGCTGTGCTTCTTCTTCTCGTACGTCTTTGTCGTTCCCGACGACCTCACATCGAGCGCAACCGACCGCACGCTCGCCATCGCATCAAAAATATTCGCCTACACGTCGCGCGGCCTTACGCCCGAAGCTGCTCTGGGCGCCTCTAAGATCATCCTGTCCGAAACTATCGCCTCTGCCATCTGCTTTACCGACGGCAGGCAGGTGTTGGCGAGCTGGGGCGAGGACTCGGCAAAATGCCCCGCGGGCACCCCGGTGGTACTGCGGACTACGCTCAACGTGATCAACAGCGGTGAGCAAAGCGTGTTCTCGCGCGATGCCTCGACCGAGACGGGTGGCTACTTTCCGCGCCTGCGCGCCGGTATTGTCGCGCCGCTTACCGTGCGCGGGCATTGCGTGGGCACGCTCGAGCTGTATTATCCCCGTCTGAGCAGCATCGATATGCGCCAGACGGCGCTTGCCTCGGGCTTTGCCGACCTCATTTCCACGCAGCTTGCGAGCTTTGAGCTTGAGCGCCAGGACGAGCTTACGGCCCGCGTGGAGCTGCGCGCCTTGCAATCGCAGGTCGACCCTCATTTTCTGTTTAACACCATCAGCACCATCGTGTCACTCGTACGTACCGAGCCGGACAAGGCCAGGTCGCTGCTGATCGACTTCTCCAACTACTATCGTCAGACGCTTTCTGATTCCGATACGCTCACCACGCTCGAGCACGAGGTGGAACAGGGCGCTCGCTATATCAATCTTATGCAGGCTCGTTATGGCGACGGCCGTCTGCGCGTCTCGGTCGATATCGACTTTGAGGTGCGCGATTGCATGGTGCCGCCGTTTATCTTGCAGCCGTTGCTCGAAAACTGCATCAAGCATGCGCAGCGCGAGACCGAGCCGCTTTCTATTCATGTTAGGGCTTTCGAGACCGATGACGGTTTGGAGATCATCGTCGAGGACGATGGCATCGGTATGAGCGAAGAGGTCTGCGCGCATCTGTTTGAGCAACATCGCCTGGAGGAGCCCGAGAGCATTACCGCCGACGGCTCCGTCAAGCGAGGTTGCGGCCTGGCGCTCTTCAACGTGCTTCAGCGCATCCATTTCTTTTACGGAGAAGATTCCGGCATGCGCGTGAAGTCCCAGGAGGGCGTGGGAACGCAGGTCATCGTCGAGCTGAACGGCGAGCCGCATGAGCCCGCGCCGTTGACGGCGTAGCACGCGGTTGGATTGAGAGAAAAAGAGGGGAAGCACATATGTCCGAAGGCTGGAACATCTTGGTGGTTGATGACGAACCTCCCATTAGGGCTGAGCTACGCTATCTGTTGGAAAAGGATACGCGTGTGGGCCAGATTGCCGAGGCGGGCAATGTCACCGAAGCCGTGGAGTCGATTCTGTCGAACAAGCCCGACGTGCTGTTTTTAGACATTACCATGCCCGGTCGCTCGGGAATTGAGCTTGCCGAGACGCTGCAGAACCTAAAGACGCCGCCGGTGGTTGTGTTTGTGACGGCGTTTGCCGAGTATGCGGCTGATGCCTATAACCTCGATGCCGTCGATTATGTCGTCAAGCCGGTCGAGGACGCACGCCTGTCAAAGGCACTCGACAAGATCGAGGCAGCCTTGGGTGTCCGTCGTGTTATCCACGCTCCGCGCCAGCCTTTGCGTCTGACGGTGGACCGCGGGGGCAAAAAGGTGTTCATTCCCGCCGCAGACGTCTGCTACTTTGAGGCGCGCGCCGATTTTTGCAACGCCATCTGCGCCGAGGGAACGTACCTGATCAATGAGTCGATCTCTTCGCTCGAGCGTCGCTTGGACTCCGAGGGCTTTATTCGCGTTCATCGCAGCTACCTGGTCAATTTGGAAGACGTGCACAATGTTGAGATTGGCTCCACGGGGTTGATGGAGCTCAGGCTCGACCGCGTGAACTCGACGGTACCGGTGTCCCGTCGTCGTGCCGCCGAGGTCAAGTCGCACCTGGGGCTTGCGTAGACGGTCTGCATGCCGTCGTTTACCATCGCAGGTTTGGCATGGGCGCGCGGTGGGCATAATGGGTGGCATCGAATGAAATCGAAAGGATCATTATGCCCGCGCTTATCACCCATCATCTGTTTGGCGAGGAAAGCATCGACCGTCTTCCGCAGGGCGTCATCACGTCCGATGAAGAGCGCATTGCCTTTATCTTGGGCAACCAAGGCCCCGACCCGTTTTTCTTTCACATTCTGACACCGCGTGTTTCCGACTGCACGCTGCTGGCGCAGGTCATGCATCGGTCGCGCATGTCTCGCCAGTTCGCGTGCCTGCGCGACGGCGTGTCGCATCTGCTGCCGCGCGACGCCAGCTTGGGTCGCGCCTTTGCGTTGGGCCTGCTGTCTCATTACGTGCTCGACCGCAACGCCCATCCCTTTGTCTATGAGCAGCAGTTTGGCATTGTCGAGTCCGATTCAGAGCTTGAGGATTCGAGCAGTCAGGTCCATGCCGTGATCGAGAGCGACCTGGATGTACTGATGCTGCAGCTTAAACGCGATGGCGCTACGGTCGACGATTACCCGCCGGCGGGCGAGATCGTCACCACCGATCGCATCAATCGCGTGGCCGGCGTGCTGATGAGCTATGTTGCCGGACGCGTGTACGGCATAGACATTCCGGCGGGGGAGTACGGTGCTGCCGTTGCCAATATGCAGCGACTTTACCGCGCGATTGAGCCGGCCGGCTCCGTAAAGACGCGCGCGATCTCGCTGGTTGAGGGCTTGGTGCACGACTACTCGCTGCTCGACGGCCTTGCCCATCGCGTGACGACGGAGCTGCCCGAGCGCACCGGTAACCTGGGCCATCTGACATGGAAGAATCCCTTTACCGACGAGGTCTCGAACGAGAGTTTCCCCGAGGTCTTTGATCGCGCGCTGGTCGATTACGAGTGCACGGTCGCACGTTTTATCGAGACCGGTGACATGGATGCCGTGACCAGTCACGTCAACTACAGCGGTCGCGTGCTCGAAGCCGATGAGGAGTTCGACCGCGAGGAATAGGGCCCGTGCGTGCCCCTTTGCCGAATCCTTACCGGCGGTTCTGGACAATTGGGGTACGATGAACTAACTGCATATCGGGCGAATACGAAGGGTCCCTGTCCATGAAATACACCAAGCTCGAGCGTAACTGGGTTATGTATGATGTGGGCAATTCGGCCCTCGTGCTGCTCAATACCTCGGTGGTGCCCATTTACTTTAACGCCATCAATACCGGCGCTTCTTCGGCCGACCTGGTGGTCGCCTGGGGCAATGCGCAGACGATCGCCTCGCTGGTCATCGCCATGCTCATGCCCATTCTGGGCGCGCTTGCCGACTACGCCGGCAACAAGATCAAGTTCTTCTTGGGCTTCTTCCTCACGGGCCTGGTGCTTTGCTTGGCGCAGGCTATCCCAATGTCCGCCATGGCATTTTTGACCGTGTACGTGCTGTGCACCATCGGCCTTAACTCTTCTATGACGTTCTACGACGCCATGCTGCCCGACATTACCACCGACGAGCGCATGGACGCCGTGTCCAGCTCGGGCTATGCCTGGGGCTACATCGGTTCCACCGTGCCGTTCGTCATCTGCCTGGCGCTCATCATGGGTGGCCCCGCTCTTGGCGTCCCTACCATGCTGGCAACGCGTCTGTCGTTTATCATCACTGGTGCCTGGTGGCTCATCTTTACCCTGCCGCTCATTCGCACCTATAAGCAAAAGTACGGTCGCGAGCGCGGTCCCGAGGACACTATCGGCCATATCGTGGGCGGTGTGTTCTCCGAGGTCGGACACACCATGCGCGAGATCGCCCACAACAAGACCGTGCTGGTCTACATGATCGCGTTCTTCTTCTATATCGACGGTGTGCACACGGTCATTTCCATGGCAACCAGCTACGGATCGGCCTTGGGCATCGATTCGACCCAGTTGGTCCTGGCGCTGCTCGTTACGCAGTTCGTGGCCTTTCCGTCCGCCATCATCTACGGCAAGCTCGCCGGACGCGTGGGCACGCTCAACATGATCCTGGTGGCAGTCGCCGCCTACATGGGCATTGTGCTGTTCGCCGCGTTCTTCCTAAAGACCGCCTTTGAGTTTTGGGTGCTTGCCATTATGGTCGGCCTGTTCCAGGGCGGCGTGCAGGCGCTCAGCCGTAGCTACTTTGGCCGCATTATCCCCAAGGAAAAATCCAACGAGTACTACGGCTTCTTTGACATCTTTGGTCGTTATGCAAGCGTTATGGGCACCTTCCTGGTGTCGGTCGTCACCTCGCTGACCGGCAACCCGTCGCTGGGCGTCCTTTCCATTGGCGTGCTGCTGGTCGTTGGCTTTATGCTGCTGGTCCGCCTGTCCCGCATGACTCGGGCGGCAGAGCATGCCGCATAGGAGCGAGCGGCTATTGTGCCTGTCCACGGTACTCTTTTGGGGTTATCCGCAATAAACATTGCGACTTGCGAGCAATGATTTGCCCAAGTGGGTATGATGGAATCAGCTAGGTCGCGGGGCGTCGCCTGTGTTTGGCGGCGTCCCGTTTTTGTGTTGCAGGGAGGGTAAGGCATGAACGCCACAGTCGTGATTCCAACGTATTGGGCGGGCGATGACGCTTGCGCAAACGCCCCTGGCACTTATGACCATTCGACGCGACTCAACGCCGACAATCCCGAACTCGACCGCTGTCTGGCCTCGCTTGAGCAGGTACGTGACATCCCGCGCATCATCCTTTTGGTGGTCTGTCCCGTTTCTGCCACAGCCGATGTGTCGCTGCGCGTGCACGAGATTGTCGACGCGCATCCCACGCTCAAGGTCACCGTTGTCACCAACACCCAGGCCTCGCGCATTGCAGACCGGGTTGCTCAGATCGCGCCCAAGGGTTCGGGCGAGTGCGTGAGCCTGCGAGGCTACGGTGCCATCCGCAACATGGGGCTAGCCTGTGCCGCTGTGCTGGGGCATGACGCGGTTATCTTTTTGGATGACGATGAGACTGTCATCGACGCCGACTTTATGAAGCGCGCGACCTATGCGTTGGGGCAGCAGACGCGTCAGGGCTTGCCGATCTTGGTCAAGAGCGGCTATTTCTACGATCGCGACGGCTCGCCGCTGGCTCCCACGGACAAGGCGGGCATCTGCCATCGTTGGTGGACCAAGCGCATCGAGTTCAACCGTTGGATGAAAAAGGCGCTCTCGGGCACCCGCATCTCGCGATCCAACTACGTGTGCGGCGGCCTGATGGCCCTGCACGCCCGCGCCTTTACGCGTGTAGCCTTTGACCCGTTTATCACCCGCGGCGAGGACTTGGATTACCTCTTTAACATGCGCATGTTTGGCTACGACGTGTGGTTTGATAACGAGTGGACCGTGCGCCATCTGCCTCCGGAGTCCGAAAAGCGCTCACCGCGCTTTATGCAGGATGTATACCGTTGGTACTACGAACGGGCCAAGTTGACATTCGCCGCGCATCAAAAGGAGCTCATTCCCGTTACGGCGGCATCGCTCATGCCCTACCCGGGCCCGTGGATTTCGCGCGAGCTCGACGACCGCGTGCGCAAGACCGCTATGGTCCGCAGCGTGTTTACCCGCGAGCATGAGGGCTACCTGTGCATTTGGCGCCATGGTATCGGCGAGGCAAAGGCCTATGCGCGCCAAAACGCTGCAAGCTACCTGCGTTTCCAGAGCTTTTGGCCCAAGATCATGGACGGGCTTTGGCGTGACGCACAACTGATCAGTATCCTGGAGGGGGCCGAATGATCGACCGCCGCGCCCAGCGCGATAGTTCAATATCAATCTTTCGCATCATTGCCGTTGCCTGCGCCATTTGCGTGCTGGTGTACTTTATTTTTGCCTTGGTGACCGGTATCGAGCCGATCGCCACGGTGATTGCCTGCGCGCTGCTGTGCATCTTTCTGTGCATCTTTATCTTTTTGACGCTCAATCCCGATTCGGTGCGCTCCCAGTACACCGAGGAGACGCTCTCGGTGGCCTCGGCCATGCTCGAGGACATTAAGGGCGGTCTGACGCAGGAGTCGGCGCGTTTGGTGTGCCGGCGCATTTTGCCCGAGACGCGCGCCATGACGGTGGCCATCACCGACGAGGACAACGTGCTTGCCTGCGCGGGCGAGTTTGAGGAAAAACTGCTGCCCGATACTCCCATCCACACGCTTGCCACACGCTACGTTATCGAACATGGCATCGTGCAGTCGTTCAACCGTATGGTGGATGTCGTGGGCTCGGACGGCTCGCACAACCAAGTCCCCGCCGGCATTATCGCCCCCATCAAGGTGGGCGATCGTACCGTCGGCACGCTCAAGTTCTACTACAAGACCCCGCGCGCCGTCGACCGTACCCAGTATGCGCTTGCCTCGGGCTTTGCCGAGATCTTGTCCACGCAGCTCGCCATCCACGAGCTCGAGGTGCAAAAGGAACTCACAGCGCGCGCCGAGGTGCGTGCGCTGCAGGCGCAGATTAACCCGCACTTCCTGTTCAACACGCTGAACACCATTGCATCGTTTACGCGCACCGACCCGCTGCGGGCCCGCGAACTGCTTCGTGAGTTCTCATCGTTCTATCGTGCCACGCTCGACAACTCGGGATCGCTTATTCCGGTCTCGCGCGAGGTCGCACAGACCAAGCGCTACCTTACCTTTGAGAAGGCCCGCTTTGGCGAGGACCGCGTGCTTGCGACGTTCGATGTGTCCGAGGACGTGGAAGATACGCTGGTGCCGGCGTTCGTGATCCAGCCGATTGTCGAGAACGCCGTACGTCATGGCATGGGCGATGACGACGCCCTGAGGATCGACGTGACCGTTCACCAAGACGGCGAGGATGCAATCTTGATTGCCGTGGCCGATAATGGCGTGGGCATGGATGAGGGTACCGCCGCCAGACTGTTTGACGAGCGTTCTGCCCGTCCCGACGCCAGCTCTCCCCAGGGTGGCGGCGCCGGTGTGGCCATGCACAATATTTCGGAGCGCATCCATCGCTTTTATGGGCCGCACTCCTATACGCGTGTCGAATCGGCGCCGGGCAAGGGCACCAAAGTGCTCCTTCATCTTGATTTGTCAGAGAGCATCTTCGACATTCAAGAGTAAAATAAAAGGCTACGGGCTCAACGTCATGCGACGGATGCCCGGCGTAGTTAGTTGACGAAAGGTTTTATCCCTATGCTGCGTGCGATGATTGTGGATGATGAGGCGCCGGCTCGCTCGGAGCTTCGCTTCCTGCTCGAGCAAACGGGCAAGATCGGCACGATCACGGAGGCGTCGAGCGTCCGCTCCGCCATCGAGATGCTTATGGAAAGTCGCGTGGATGTCGTGTTTCTCGATATCTCGATGCCCGGTGCCTCGGGCCTGCAACTTGCCGAGGCGCTGCATAAGCTCAAAAATCCGCCGGCGATCGTGTTTGTGACTGCGTATAGTGACCATGCGGTCGAGGCATTCGACGTGGATGCCGTCGATTATCTGATGAAGCCGGTCGAGGAAGCTCGCTTGGATCGCGCGATCGAGAAGGTCATGCAACGCACCAAGCCTGTTACGGACAGCAAGGTGACCATCGAGCGTATCCCGGTGGAAAAGGGCGGCCGCAAGGTGCTCATTCCCGTGGACGACATTCGCTTTATCATGGCCAAGGACGATTACTCCTGCATCTATACCGTCGATGATCGCTTTTTGTCGACGACCTCGCTGGCGCAGTTTGAGGCCAAGCTCTGCGACTTTGGCTTCTTCCGTGTTCACCGCCGCTATATCGTCAACTTGGCGTGCGTCACGGATGTGGAGACGGTGCCCTCGGGCGCCATCCAGCTGGGCATTACGGGCGTCGACGAACGCGTGCCGGTTTCGCGCCGCCGCGTCGTGCCGCTCAAGAAGGCTCTGAGTCTCTAGCACACTGGCCCCGCAGCCCTGTAGACCAATTGTCTGCGGAGCCGTGGGGCTTTTTGTATATACGTCGAATCGGTTTTGCAGAAGGGATCCCATGAACAGTGCAAGCGCCAAGCGCATCGACATCATCTCGGACACCCACGGCTATCTTTCGCCTGCGCTCTTGGATGAGCTTGAGGGCGCAGACCTGATCATCCACGCCGGCGACCTCACGTCGGAGATGGACTACGAGCACCTATGCACCATCGCCCCCGTGCGGGCCGTACTGGGCAACAACGATTACTACCGTGACTACGGCCCCGATGTAGACCGTCTTGCACTCTTTACCTACGAAGGCCTCAAATTCGCCGTAGCCCACTACCGCGAAGACCTTCCGGTGGGATCCGTAGACGTAGCCATCAACGGCCACACCCACGTAACCAAAGAAGCCCAAGTGGGCCGTTGCTTAGTCCTCAACCCGGGCAGCGCCAGCTACCCCAGAGGCACCCGAGGCCCCACCATGGCCAGAATGCTAGTAAAAGACGGCAAGATCCTAAGCACTAACTTTATTGACCTAGAGTAATCACAACAAAAACGGGGGATGCAGATGCGTCCCCCGTTTCCATTTGAGCCAATGGCCGAGCTTCAACAAGAACCTTAGACAACCCCGCCGCGGAGAACGGGGCCGCCGAGCCGCGAAGCGGCGAGCAACAACAACGGCTCGAACAAAGTGACGGCAGGGAGGGCTTCCGGGGCCGAGGGCGGGGGTTAAGTTTGCTGCTCTACAGTCCTGCGCAAGACGGAAAGCACATTAAGTGCTTTCCTTTGCGTGCGGAACTCGCGACAAACTTAACCCCCGCCCTCGGC
>JAGZQF010000025.1 GCA_018382295.1 Collinsella sp. | reverse complement strand
TAAGTGTCCATCCTCGCAGTATCCGGTTCTCAAGGTGCACGCTTTGCGGCTCATCCGGTCCGACCGGGCCGCGCGGCAAGGAGATATATTGCCAGACCGCGAAGCCCTGTGGGACGTCAATTCCACTCTTCACAAGTCCTACACAACATATTGCTTTCTATAGGTAATAGAAAGACTGGTGCGGATCTTCCGCACGTATCAGATGATGACCCTTTGGTTCAGGAATATATAGAGATCGGTCACCTGTAAGTGTTTATCTACCCGCGCTTTTAGCAATGTAAACCGCGCCTCAGATAAAAAGAGGGAGCGCCGCGCACAACGCGACACTCCCCTAGCGATTCAAGAGAATCTATTAGGCCTCGAGAGCCTTCTTGGCGATGGTAGCCAGCTCGTTGAAGGACTCGATGTCCTCGTAAGCCATTTGAGCCAGGACCTTGCGGTCGAGCTCGATGCCGGCAACCTTCAGGCCGTGCATGAACTGAGAGTAAGAGATGTCGTTCAGGCGAGCAGCAGCGTTGATACGAGTGATCCAAAGAGAACGGATCTCGCGCTTCTTGTTGCGGCGATCACGATACTGATACTGCAGGGAGTGCTGGACCTGCTCTTTAGCATGCTTGTAAGTACGCGAAGCGGCACCGTAGTAACCCTTCGCACGGTGCATAACGGTACGGCGCTTCTTCTTGGCGGCAACAGCGCGCTTAATACGTGCCATGTTCTATCAACTCCTAGACGGTAAAACGAAAAACGGGAACGCGAACTTAGGCGAGACGCGACTTGATGACCTTGCGGTCGGCAGCGGCGATCTCGGTCTCCTGACGGAAGCCACGCTTACGCTTGGTGGACTTCTTGCTCAGGATGTGGCTCTTGAAAGCCTTGGCGCGCATAAGCTTGCCGGTACCAGTCTTGCGGAAACGCTTCTTGGTGCCGCTGTGGGACTTCATCTTAGGCATGAAATACTCCTTAATCGGTTACAGAACACTAGTTACTTGGTATCGCTTGCCGCTTTATCCTCATCGAAGGCGCCCTTAATCGGGGCGAGCAGCATAAGCATGTTACGGCCTTCCATCTTAGGCTTGGACTCGACCGTAGCGTAAGGCTTGAGATCCTCGGCGAGACGCTCGAGAACGTTAAGGCCCTGCTCCGGGTGAGCCATCTCACGGCCGCGGAACATGATGGTGATCTTAACGCGTGCGCCCTTCTTGAGGAAACGCAGAACGTGGCCCTTCTTGGTCTCGTAGTCGCCAACGTCGATCTTGGGTCGGAACTTCATTTCCTTGACCTCGACCTTGGACTGGTTCTTACGAGCAGCCTTGGCCTTCATGGCCTGCTGGTACTTGAACTTACCGTAGTCCATGACCTTGCAGACCGGCGGCTCCGCGTTGGGAGCGATCTCGACCAGGTCGAGACCCTGGTCGTCGGCGACGCGCTGGGCATCGCGGATGGCGAACAGGCCGAGCTGAGAGCCATCGACGCCAATCAAACGGCACGAAGATGCAGTGATCTCGTCGTTGATGCGGGTGTCATCAGACTTAGCTATTTTCCCTACCTCCATTCATAAAAAAATAACCCGGCGCTTCTCAACAACCAGGTCGTACACATAGACTTCCTCGATTTGAGGAAGTGAATCTAAGTTGTATGACCAGTCAGCTGCTCATTGGCGCCAAAAGGTGGGAACCCTCGGGTTCCTCTTTAGGGCATTGCGGGAACAACGCCTTGTCGATAATAACACGTGCAGCGCGTTATCACATTACGTACACGAAAAAGGGGGCCGCAACCCCCTTGAACGCTCCTTTGCATGTATGGTGCCCGAGGCGAGACTCGAAGGGTCTTCGCTTCGCGAAGCCCCGGGCTTCGGGCGCATGGCGCCCTCGCCACGCTCCGCTACAAACAGGCCACAGGACTGTTTGCTTAACGCTCCGCGCGCTCATGCGAGTTCGGCACGAAAAAGGGGGCCGCAACCCCCTTGAACGCTCCTTTGCATGTATGGTGCCCGAGGCGAGACTCGAACTCGCACGTTGTTGCCAACGGTGGATTTTGAGTCCACTGCGTCTGCCAATTCCGCCACTCGGGCACGTAATGCGTGAGTTAGTTTATCACAGCTTTCTGCCGATTAGTCCGAAAATGGAACTTCGAGCATTTCGATGAGTTCGACCGTGCGGAGCATCTCGCGCTGACGACATCCGCGACCGTCGACCGAGGTCTCGCCCATCTGGTTGTCATAGGGATCCTCGCGCATACCATCGAGAGCAGGCACAAATTCAGCCTGGAATCGATTGTTGGCCACCATACGCCACGGATCGAGATTGCCAAAGTAGTGACGACGACGCCACTCCTCCCCCATCCTGCGTGCCGAGGAACCAAACGATACGTCGGCGTTAAGCCAACCGGTCTGTGGCGTATAGAACTCAGCCCAATCGTGCGGCCCCACCGAATCGGGCGCAACATACAGGCCGCTCTGCCAACGAGCAGGCACCCCCGCGATGCGGCACATGGTGATAAACGTGAGCGCCATAACGCCGCAATCGCCGCGGAGCGAATGCGCACAGTCGTCGGCAATAGATCCCAAAAGCAGGTACGGTGGCTGATAGCGATAGTCGATATGCTGTGTCAGGTAATCATAGATAGCACGAGCGCGATCGAGCGGATCCTCGAGTCCGTCAACAACACTGGCCGTCAGCTGCTGCAGATACGGCGTGAATGCAATGTGCGGACGGTCCTCGGAAATATCCTCGGACAGCGGCGCGTCCATACACGGATGCGCCGGAAGCGCACCCCCATAGATATCGCGATAAGCGGCATCGATGTGATAACGATAGGTCACCGAGAATGAGCGCTCACTCGAAGAAGACCACGAGGCGGTACGCGCCGAAGCGTTCGCGGGAGCAACAGTACCCTCCGGCGTCATGTCGAGAATCTCGACCTGAGACTGTTGGCGGCAGGTGGCGGCAACGGGAAGCCAAGCGTGAACGGTCTCCCCCTCTAGAGCGCCGGGGACAGACAAGGACGCTTTAAGCGTAATGACGCGAGCCAATCCGTTTTGCGACTCCATCTCCTTGAGCATCTCGTTGCGCAGTGCAATTCCGTCCGTAGGATCGGGACGCATGCCGGGGACCTCTTTGGGATATACGCGAAGCGAATCGAGGAAGTTGTCGAGAACGAACAGCTCGCCATCGATAAAGCGCCAGTCAATACGCTTACGGTCAATCAGATCGTCAAACTGCTCCTCGGTAAACTCAGGCCACTCCTCGCGAATCATCGCAATAGCCCGATCGCGCGACACCGAAAAATGAAGCGGCGTCTCAAGCATGCGATACCGCTCGGCACGAACGCAGGCAGCAAGCGAGGGATCGGGATTCTGCCCCAAAAGACGATCACAAGCCGCAACAGCCTGCGTCAAATATCCGGCATCCTTGAGACGAAGAATCTCGGGCGGCAGTCCAATATCGAGATGACGGAAATCATCACAGCAAACATCAACAGAGCAACCAACAGGACCCTCGTCAATGACCTTCCCATCCGAAGGCAGCACATTAATAACAGCCATACCAAACTCCAAGTCATTAGAACTCTTGAAGCCCATTGTAGCGAGATAAAAAAGAAAGCCCCAATAAAGGAACCCTCAACACCGATAAACGGTACCTCTAAAAATGAATTCAGCCCAGTAACCCTGTAGCGAGTTAACAAAGGAGGCCCCGTTTCCCCGGAGCTGATTCCGTCGCGCGACTTCTGGCGAAGCCAGTAGCCACCTTAATTCAGACTCGTAACCCTGCGGCGTTAAACGAAGGAAGCCCCGTCTCCCGGAACTGTTTCCTTGGCGCGACTTCTGGCGAAGCCAGGTGAGCGCAAAGGAAACAGTGTAGGGAGACGGGGCTTCCGGTGGGAAGTTTAGCGACGCTTACGCCTTGTTGACGGAGCCAAACTCCTCCATGAGCTCCTTGGTGCGGGCAACGATGTTCTCGCGACCAGGCTTGAGGAGCTTGCGGGGGTCAAAGCCCTTGCCCTGCTGATCCTTGCCAGCCTCGATATACTCGCGAACGCCCTTGGCGAAGACGAGCTGCAGATCGGTGTTGACGTTGATCTTGGAGATACCCAGGGAGATGGCCTTCTTGATCTGATCCTCGGGGATGCCGGTGCCACCGTGCAGGACGAGGGGCAGGTCGCCGGTCTCGGCCTTGATCTCGCCCAGGCGCTCGAAGGAAAGGCCAGCCCAGTCGGCAGGGTACACGCCGTGGATGTTGCCGATACCGCAGGCGAGGAAGTCGACGCCCAGGTCAGCAATCTGCTTGCACTCAGCAGGATCAGCGAGCTCGCCGCTGGAGGTCACGCCGTCCTCGGTGCCGCCGATGCCGCCGACCTCGGCCTCGATGGACATGCCCTTGGAGTGGGCAAGCTCAACGAGCTCCTTGGTGCGGTCGAGGTTAAGCTGGAAGGTCTCCTCGTGAGAGCCGTCATACATGATGGACGTGAAGCCGGCCTCGATGCACTTGAAGCAGTCCTCGTAAGAACCGTGATCGAGGTGAAGGGCGACGGGAACGGTAACGCCCGTGGCCTCGACGGCAGCCTTGACCATGTCGGCGCAGACCTTGAAACCGCCCATCCACTTAGCGGCACCAGCGGTGCACTGAAGGATCAGCGGAGACTTGGCCTCCTCGGCGGCCTGGAGAATAGCCAGGGTCCACTCGAGGTTGTTGGTGTTGAAGGCACCGAGACCGTACTTGCCGGCCTCGGCCTTCTTGAGCATGTCTGCTGCGTTGACGAGCATAAAAGAAACCTCCTGTAAGGTTGCTCCGATAACGCCTGAGATTTTACCACGACATACCCGAGCATAAACGTTCGTTTGTTCACGAATACCATCCGATTGGACAAATTTTGACCGTTTGCCCCACAGAATCGACCCACTGGGGAAAATAGCTTGACGATTGAGCGGTCTTCGTGGTTCGGACGACGGCTTCGAGCCTACATCTGCATAAACGGGTTCTGCATAAGTTCGCGCGCCATCGTGGTCGAATCGCCATGGCCCGTCAAGCAAACGGTATCGGGCGGAAGCATCTTGGCAAGTTTGGAGAGCGAGCGCATAATCGCCGCCTCGTCACCGCCGGAAAGATCGGTACGACCGTGGCTGCCCGGGAAAAGCGTGTCGCCCACAAAGGCGATGTTCCCCCGCTCGGTCGCGGCGAACAGGACGATGCCGCCCGGCGTATGCCCCGGCGTCTCGATCACCTGCAGGCAGACGTCGCCCACCTCGATTGTATCGCCCTCGGCAAGCAAACGCGTCGGCTCACCCGGATCGGGTGTCTCGATACCCCACATGGCGCGCTGCTCCTCGATATTTGCGCGAGGTACCGTCACGTCCTTAGCGCACAACTCATATAGCGCGCTGTCGCCAACGACAGCTCGAACCCCGGCAACCCCGCCAACATGGTCGGCATGACCGTGCGTGCAGACAGAGCCGAGTACGCGCACCTCAGGATGCGCGGTGCGGATATGCTCCACAAGACACTCGCCCTCCCACGCCGGATCGACGATTAAGCACTCGTCATTCGAAATCACGGCGTAACTGTTGGTCTGAATGGGGCCGTTGACGAGCGCCTCAATCGAAGCCGCACCTCGGGGTGTCAGGTCCAAAGTCATATCGCCCATGCGCATACCCTCCTTCTAAAATACGTTCGAGGCACCAAACGATGCCTCGAACGTAACCAATATCTATGATGCTGAGAGGCTCTCGCACCTACACACGGCGCTTGAGCTGAGCTCCGCCTTCGCCGGGCATAAGACGGCGAGCGTCGTAGACCGAATCGACACTGCTGATGGAAGCCAGCAGCGGATCCAGACCACTCGCGTCCGAGATCTCGACCATAAAGCGCAGGGTTGCAATACCCTCGCGGTTGGTCGACGTGGCGGCAGAAAGGATATTGCCGCCCGCATCGCCAATGGCAATGGTGACATCCTTGAGCAGGCCCATACGGTCCAAGCACTCGACCACGATCTCGACCTGGAAGAGGGTGTCGGCAGCGCCGTCCCACTCCACATCGATCATGCGCTCGGGATGTTCCATAAGACCCTTGACGTTGGGGCAGTTGGCGCGATGTACCGAAACGCCACGACCGCGCGTGATGAAGCCGACGATGTCGTCGCCCGTCACGGGGTTGCAGCAATGAGCCAGACGGACCAGCAGGCCGCTGTTGCTCTCGCCCTTGACGATAATGCCGTTACTTGCGCTCTTGCCGCGCTTTTGCGGCTTGCGGTTGGAGCCGCGAGCAGGCTGTTTCACGACCTCGGCGATAGCCTCGGCCTTGGTGAGCTGTTCCTCGGGCTTGGGGTCCAAGATTTGCTCGACCTTATTGCCCACAGCGCGCGGGGCAACCTTGCCGGCGCCGACGGCGGCAAACAGGTCCTCGAGCTGCTTGAAGTTAAACTGCTCCGCTACGGCGTTGAGCGCACGCGTCGAACGCGGCGTAGAAATGCCATAGCCACGCTTCCGCAGGTCCTTGGCCAGCATATCGCGGCCGGCAGCAGCGTCGTCATCCTTGGTCGCAGCGGCAAAATAGCGGCGGATCTTTGACTTGGCGGAAGGCGTCTTAACGATCTTGAGCCAATCACGCGACGGCTTGGAACTCTTGTTAGTCAGGATCTCGACACGGTCACCCGTCTTAATCTCGTGCGTGAGCGGAGCCACCGCACCGTTGATTTTGGCGCCGACGCAATGGTTTCCCACCTCGGTGTGAACGGCATAGGCAAAGTCGAGCGGCGTGGAGCCGGCACGAAGCGCCATGACCTCGCCCTTGGGCGTAAAGACGAAGATCTCCTGATCGAAGAGGTCGACCTTCAGCGAATGCAGGTATTCCTTGGCGTCGGTGATCTCATCAGACGCAGCCCAATCGAGCGAATGCTTGAGCCAGTTGATCTGGTCGTCCAAACGTTGAGCGTCATTGGTCTTGGAAGCAGACGATCCGCCCGACTTCTTGTATAGCCAGTGGGCGGCAATGCCGTACTCGGCCTGCTCATGCATCTCGTAGGTTCGAATCTGAATCTCGAGCGGACGGGCCGTGGGGCCGATGACCGTCGTGTGGAGCGACTGGTAGTTATTGACCTTGGGCATGGCGATATAGTCTTTAAAGCGACCGGGCATGGGGTGCCACAGCGTATGCACCGCGCCGAGCGTGGAGTAGCAATCGCGCACCGAATGCGTGATGACACGCAGTGCCACCAGGTCGTAGATCTCGGAGAATTCCTTGCCCTTGCGCTTCATCTTTTGGTAGATGGACCAATAGTGCTTGGAACGGCCGTTAATCTGGAAGTCCTCCAGGCCAATGCGGTTGAGTTCGTCGGTGAGTGTCTTGATGGTCTCGGCCAGATAGCGCTCACGGACCTCGCGCGACTCCGCCACCATGCGCGCGATGCGCTGGTAGGCGTCGGGTTCAAGGTAGAAGAAGGACAGGTCCTCGAGCTCCCATTTAATGGAGCTCATGCCCAGACGGTCGGCCAGGGGCGCATACACGTCCATGGTCTCGCGAGCCTTAAACAGGCGACGATCCTCGCGCAGGGCTGCCAGCGTTCGCATGTTGTGCAGACGGTCGGCAAGTTTAACGATGATGACGCGGATGTCCTTGGACATGGCGAGGAACATCTTGCGCAGCGTGAGGGCCTGCTTCTCGTCCATGCTGTCGACTTCGATGTTGGTGAGCTTGGTCACGCCATCGACGAGCTCGGCCACCGTATCGCCAAACAGGCCGGAAACATCGGCAAGCGAGGTCTCTGTATCCTCAACGGTATCGTGCAGCAGCGCGGCGCACACCACATCGCAGTCCATCTTGAGATCGGCCAAAATGATGGCAACCTCGACGGGATGGTTAATGTACATCTCGCCCGAGCGGCGCTTTTGGTTGCAGTGCTTCTCGGCGGCAAAGCAGTAGGCCTGCTCCACCTTGGAGAAGTCGTCCTCATTCATATATTTGAGGCACAGGCGCTCCAGCTTGTCGTAGCTGTCCGCCACAATCTCGGGCGGCAGCTCATCGGCATGCTTATAGTGCTCCATCTCCGAAAACGGCTGGAGGGTGGAATCATGGGCGGTACGGGCTGCGGCATCCATCGAGGTCCCCTTCCCCTAGGCCCGCGGTACGATCGGGCGGTTAACTTTGGCTAGCATATCAGAAGCGCACGAATCGAGCGCCCAGCTCCGGAAAGCCGAAAACTCCATGCGCGAGCGCAAGCCCTCCAAATAGCGAATTGACCTACTCAATTGCACGCGGCCGGGGTTTTCGGCCATCGCGATGCGACGGGTGTCGTCAAACCCCGAAACTCGACAAAAACCAAGCTCTTCGAAGATTCCCAGGCCGCTTTCCACCGAACGCTCGTCGACCGGCGTGCGAGCATCGATGGCAAGGCACATCTGTGCGATGTCGATATCGCTCGCGCTAAAGGAATCGTCCCCGGTTTTGCCGCGGTTGGAGCGCCACATGGTCTGCAGCGCGCGATAGAGCGTGACGAGCTCGTCGCGCTCGGGCGCATAGCAGTCGAGTAGGCGCTCGTTAATGTGGGCGTCGCGCGACGAATAGAGCAGATGGATCACGGCGGGCTGGCCATCGCGACCGGCACGGCCGCTCATCTGGTTAAACTCAATGCCGCCAAACGGCATGTGATAGAGCACGACATGGCGAATATCGGGAAGGTTGACGCCCTCGCCAAAGGCGGAGGTCGAGACGATGCAGCTGAGGCTTCCGTCTCGGAATGCTTCCTCCACGCGACGGCGATCGGAACGCGCAAGCCCCGCGTTATAGAACGCGATATGGGTTGCGCAATCGGGCACACGCTTGCGCAACGTCTTGGCGAGCGCCACGGACTGGTCGCGCGAATTGACGTAGATGACGGTCTTTTCCCCCGTCGCCACAATCGACACCAAACGGTTCTCGCGACTTGCAAGATCACGGTCGTCCTCGAGCCGCAGGTTCTCGCGCACCGTCTCGTCGACCACCGTGCGAGTGATCGGCAGCATGCGGGCAAGCTCGGCCACGACCGGAGCCGTCGCGGTGGCCGTCGCAGCCATAACGACCGGGTCGCCCAGGGCTTTGAGGATATCGGGCATGTCGAGATAGGCGCTGCGGTCGCCGCCCTTGGCAAGGCCGGCGTGGTGCGCCTCGTCGATAACGACAAAGCCGATGCGGCCCGAACGTGCGAAGCGGTCACGGTGGATAGATAGGAACTCGGGCGTCGTGAGCACGATACCGGTGCGGCCCGAAGCTAGGCCGGCGAACACATCATCGCGTGCGGCCTCCACGGTCTCGCCGGTCAGCACGCCAACACCAATACCGAGCGCTGCCATCGTCGACGAGAGGTGATAGGCCTGGTCGGCAACGAGCGCACGCAGCGGATAGACAAAGATGCTCGAACGTCCGCGAAGCACCGCCTCACGCGCGGCATGCACATGGAAGATGAGCGACTTGCCGCGCCCCGTTCCCATAACGGCCAGAACACTTTGGTGATCGGCCAGGGCATCGAGCGCCTCGACCTGCGCGCGATGTGGCTGGTTCGAGCCGATAAAGCTATGGATAAGCGAGCGCGTGAGCTCGGTATAGGAAAGCTGGGCGAGCGTCTCGCGCTTGCGCGACTCCAAGCGCAGGCCGGAATCCGCCGGCTGCACGCCACGACGAAGCTCGCATGCCGGATCGTCGACGCTGGGCAGCGTGGTATCGCGGACCAGAACATCCTTGACCATGAGCTTGGGCTTCACACGACCCTGCCAATGCTCGGCAACGGCCTCGAACACCAAGTCGACAGCGCTATCGCAGTTGATGAGCTTATCGATTTGCGGCACGCGGAACATAATAGCCGGCACACTCGCGGCGCCATCGGTCGCCACAAAGCGCATGTGCTCGCCGGTCTTACCCACCACGGCGCGATCACACATCGTCACGCCCTCGGCAGCCAGCAGCGGCACCTTATTACCCTGGCCAAACGGCTCAAGGCGGGAAATCTGCTCGATGGTCTCGATATTCAATTCGGAAAGGTCGACCGTGGCGGCAACCTCGTCGGTGTCCTCAAAGTCCTCGGCGGGAAGCTCGGACAACACGACGGAAAGGCGACGGCGGAACTCATCGAGCTTGGATGCCTCGATGGTCACACCCACCGCACCGGCATGTCCGCCGCGACGAATCATCAGGTCGGAACAGCGTTCGATGGCGTCAAACAGGTTAACTTTGCCCACCGAGCGACCAGAGCCGCGCGCGATACCGTCCTCGATCGAGAACAGCAGCGCCGGCACGTGGTAGCGGTTGGTCAGACGGCTTGCCACGATGCCCTTGACGCCCTCGTGCCAACCTTCGCCGCCCACGACGATCGCGCGTCCGCCGTCATAGGTCTCCTCGACCTTTGCCATGGCATCGCGCGTGAGCTCCGCCTCGATCTCACGGCGCTGGCGGTTGATTTCCTCGAGCTCAGCCGCCAGTGCGCTTGCTTCGATGGGATCGCGGGCAAGCAGCAGGTCGAGCGCCAGCTTGGGATCAGCCATGCGACCGGCAGCGTTTAAGCGGGGAATGAGCGAGAATGACAGGCCATCCGCCGTAATGCTCGAAAGGTCCGCCTTGGCGAGCGCGGCAAGCGCGATATAGCCGGGGCGAGCGGTTACGCGCATCTGCTGGATGCCCTCGGCAACCAGCGCGCGGTTCTCGGGCGTGAGCGGCATCATGTCGGACACGGTGCCCAGCGCCGCGACCTCGATTAGCGAACGCCAATACGACGGCTTGCCCAGGCGCTCACCCAGGACTTGCACCAGCTTGAGCGCCACACCAGCACCGGCAAGCTCGCGCGAGGGGCCCTCGTCCTCGAGCTTGGGGTCGGTCAGGGGCACACCCTGCGGCACCTGGTCGGAGGGCTCGTGATGGTCCGTGACCACCAAATCGATCCCCAGGCTCTCCAGATAGGAAACCTCTTCCTTGGCGGCAATGCCGTTATCGACGGTCACGATCAGCTGGGGGCGAGCGAGCTCGTTAACGCGGTCGAGTGCCGCGCGCGAAAGACCGTAGCCCTCATCAAAGCGATGCGGAATAAACGGCGTGACATCGGCGCCAAACGTGCGCAGCGCCTCGGTCAACAGGCAGGTCGACGTAATGCCGTCAACGTCAAAATCGCCAAAGACTGCAATGTGCTCGTGGTTGCGAATAGCGCGCTCAACGCGGTCGGCAACGACCGACATGCCCGGGATAATGAGTGGGTCGGCCCAGTCGCGATCGAGCGAAGGCGTCAAAAACAATTGGCCCTCTTTGATGGAGCCAATGCCGTGCGCGACCATAATGCGCGCCACCAGCCCAGGAATGCCCAGACCAGCCGAAAGTTCCTTTTCGAGCTCGGGATTTTGCTGAGCGACCGCCCAGCGATGCGTCGTCTTAAGCGATGACATAGGCACCCACCCCCGATAGGGGCAGGTCGCCGCGATACCTCTCACGGTTCATAGCGATGAGTCCTCTGTGTATGCCCGCTTCGGCAGGCAGATCTGTTGAACGGATTTATTATACCGTGCAGCGCGGACGCAAAACGCCGCGGTGCGCCGCGGTTTCGGCAAACGATGGCGGTAATGCCCTCGAAACAATCGAGCGTTTCAGCCGCACGGACACATACGAGCGTCTAGCATATCCATACAAACAAGTTCGCGGATAAAGGGAGTCGCGGGGCATATGAAGCAATGGGCTGGACTGGGGAAGTTCCTCGCGGGGCACATGCAGATCATCGTTCCGATTTGTGTGGCGCTCGGCGTGCTCTTTCCTCAACAGATCGGCGTTCTCAAGCCCATTGTTCCCGCCCTCTTCGCCTTTATGACGTTTCAGGGTGCGCTCAGCAACACCTTTCACCAGGTAGCCGAGGTGTTCCACCGTCCGCTGCACCTGATTCTGGCGTTGTTGGTCTCGGCGGCGCTTATTCCCATCGCGGCCTATGCCATGGGATCGTTGTTCTTTGGTTCCAACCCCAACCTTGTCTGCGGCATCGTGCTCGAATACAGTGTGCCCGTGGCAGTCACCGCTTTTATGTGGATCAGCATGTTCGGCGGCAACGGCCCGCTCGCGCTCACCATCATCCTGACGTCCTCGGTCATCTCCCCTGTGACGATTCCGCTTACGCTCAAGCTCCTGCTGGGCGCCACCGTCTCGATCGACGTGCCGAGCATGATGCAGAACATGGCCTTTATGATCGCCATCCCCGCTGTGCTCGGCATCGTGATCAACGAGCTCACGCGCGGCTGGGGGCACGAGAAACTCTCCCCCGCGCTCTCGCCCGCCTGCAAGTTCATGATGATGGGCGTTATCGCCTCCAACTCCACCGCCATGAGCGAGTACGTGCTGCACATGAACGCGGTGCGCTTGGAAGTCGCCCTCTTTATTTTGGTCTTCGCCATCAGCGGCTTTGTCGTCGGCATTCTGGTCGCCCGCGCGCTGCATCTGCCATATAGCGAAACGACCACCATGTGCTTTACCTGCGGCATGCGCAATATCTCTTCGGGCGCCGTCATCGCCACGCAATACTTTCCGGGCGAAGTTGTGTTTCCCGTCATGTGTGGAACGTTGTTTCAGCAGGTGCTCGCCTCGCTTATCGGACACTTCTTTGAGCGTCTGACCGGCGAGGAGCGCGCCGCCCAGCGCAAGCGGGTCGAGGCCGGCCGCGATGCAATGGCGCGCTAAACCGTCCGCAGTGTGCGGGCGCTCACTTTACGATGTGAGCGCCTCCAGATGTGCGCGGAATCGCTCCGCATCGACATCGAGCGTGGTCTCAGCATTGACCTGAGCCAGCCGATACCCGACAAAGTAGGGTGAAACCACCCAGCGCGGAAGCGCCTTGGCAATGGTCCGGCCGTCCATGTGGTAGAAGAACAAGTTGTACGACTCTGCGCGACCACCATGGTGCTCGTTCAGGATATAGCGCAGAGCTACCTGAATCGCATCGGCGAAGAGGTCCGTCTCGGCTTGGTCTCGCGCGCCATCGCTGGCGGCGATTCCCTGCGGGGCTGAAACATTGACCTCAAAGAACCCCATAATCGGTTCGGTTGAGATGTTGACCGCAACCCTTCCCCTCTGCCAAACATCGATGCCTTCAAAGTTGGCTGAGGTCAGCGCCGCATAGCCGTCCTCCTGTTCCAAGCCCACAATCTGCATGTGTGGATGGACGAGGCTGCCGCCCGAAAGCGGACCCTTGTTCTTGTACATGAGCACGCTTCGATACTGCTGCGAATCGATCATCTGCTGCCAGCAATCCAGAGCAAACCTCATCACATGGTGGAGTTCATCCGGCTTATAGGTCACCAGGTCGGCATCGTGATCGGCCGACTCGATCAGCACGGTTTGACGGGTGGCGCGCAGGGTCTTGAACTTATTCTCGAGCCAGATGCAGTCACCGTCGCGCTGGATGATGTTGGTGAGCCCCTCCGTGTTGCAAAAGGGACACGCGGTACCGGGGCGACGGTTGTCGTCGGGCTTGCCGCTCGCCTGCTGAACATCGAATACCAGCGCCACGGGTTATACCTCCAGCGGCACGATCTTGGTGCCATGGAGCTCGGAGACGTCTAGCGCCGCCGCGACCGCGTCGCGATTTGCCGTAGTGATGCCGCCGCCGGGAAGGATGGTCAAACGATCACCCGCATACTCGATTAAACGAGCCAGGTGATCGAAATTATCCTCGATCGACGTACCGGCAGCGCCGCCATGCGTGAGGATGCGCGTAACGCCGCAGTCGGCAAGTGTATCAATCGCATCGAGCTGAGCCTCGGGCGAGAGCTGGTCAAATGCCATGTGGAAGGTGATGTCGATGGGCTCACGCTTACATTCCTCGGTCGCGCAGCCCGCAGTCATCACGAGGGCGCCAAGCGTAAGTTCGTCGAGCGCCCATCCGCCAGCGCAGGGCTTGCAGCAGCCAAAGACCAAGCCGTCAACGCCGGCGCTTACGGCAAGGCCCAGGTCCATCTCCATCATACGCAGCTCGTCCTGGTCGTAGTGAAAGTCGCCGCCACGCGGGCGAATCATGCACATCGCCCGTGCATCGTGCTCGTGGACATAGTTGGTCGTAGCGCTGATAACGCCGGCCGAAGGCGTGGTGCCACCAACGGCAAGGTTGTCGCACAGCTCGATACGCCTTGCACCGGCATCGATAGCCGCCGGCACCCGCTCAAAGTTCTCGGCACAAAACTCGTACAGCATAGATAGACCCCCAAAGACAGCAGATGTTTTCCGACGGGCATTGTCACACATCCCCATGAAGTTGCGGTGGAATAGGGACTCTTTTGGCCTCTGGAGCCCGTATTCAGTCCCTATTTCACCGCAACTTAAAAAGGGGCGCTGACTGAGATAGTCAGCGCCCCTTTTGTTAGGTGGGTTAGCCTCCGAGGTAGGCTTTGCGGACGTTGTCGTCGTGCAGCAGCTCTTGGCCCGTGCCGGTCATGGTAATCTTGCCGGTCTCGAGCACGTAGCCGCGCGTGGCGATCGAGAGCGCCATCTGCGCGTTCTGCTCGACCAGGAGCACCGTGGTGCCGGCCTTGTGCAGGTCCTCGACAATCTGGAAGATCTGCTCAATCAGAATCGGCGCCAGACCCATGGAGGGCTCATCGAGCATGAGCAGCTTGGGGTTACTCATAAGGGCGCGGCCCATGACGAGCATCTGCTGCTCGCCGCCCGAAAGGGTGCCGGCGACCTGGCGACGGCGCTCCTTAAGGCGCGGGAACTGCTCGTAGACGCGCTCCAGGCCCGGAGCAACCGTGGACTTGGGCTGCGTGTAGGCGCCCATCTCCAGGTTCTCCTCGACCGTCATCTGCAAAAAGGCGCGACGGCCCTCGGGGACCTGAGCCAGGCCCTTGCCCACCAGCTTGTCAGCCGGCGTATGGGTAATGTCTTCGCCCATAAACTTGATGGAGCCGGTCTTAGAACGCAGCAGGCCCGAGACGGTCTTAAGCGTCGTGGACTTGCCGGCGCCGTTGGCACCGATCAGAGCCACGATCTCGCCCTCGTTGACGTTAAAGGAGATGTCCTTGATGGCGTGGATAGCGCCGTACCAGACGTTGATGTTGTAGACGGAAAGCATCGGCTCTGCCATTTAGTTCTCCCCCTTATCCTGCTTGCCCAGATATGCCTCGATAACAGCGTCGTTGTTCTGGATCTCCTCGGCCGTGCCCTTGGCGATGACCTTACCAAAGTTGAGCACGCAGATGCCCTCGCAGATGTTCATAACGAGCGACATATCGTGCTCGATAAGCATGATGGCAATGCCAAAGGTGTCGCGAATCTTGACGATGTTCTCCATGAGCTCCGCAGTCTCGGACGGGTTCATGCCGGCGGCAGGCTCGTCGAGCAGCAGCAGTTTGGGGTTGGTGGCAAGTGCGCGGACGATCTCCAGACGACGCTGAGCACCGTAAGGCAGCGATCCGGCCTGTTCATTTGCCAGGTGCTCCATATCAAAGATGGACAGCAGCTCCATGGCGCGCTCGTGGGCGGTCTTCTCGTGCTTCCAATACGTCGGCAGGCGCAGCACGCCCTCAAAGCCGGAGTAGCGCTCCTGGTTATGCAGGCCGACCTTAACGTTATCCTCCACCGTCATGGTGTTGAACAGGCGGATGTTCTGGAACGTACGGGCAATGCCCATGCGGTTGACCTGGTAGACCGACTTGCCCGAGGTGTCCTCGCCGTCGAGCAGGATGGTGCCGTGCGTGGGCTGATACACCTTGGTGAGCAGGTTGAAGACCGTGGTCTTACCGGCACCGTTGGGGCCAATCAGACCGGCGATCTCGGTCTTGCCGATAGTCAGGCTAAAGTCGTCCACTGCCTTAAGGCCGCCAAATTCAATGCCCAGGTGGATGCACTCGAGTGCTGGGCGCTCGCCCAGGTCGCGGTCGGGAACGATGGCGCCAGACGGATACGGAACCATCTTGCCCTTCTTGAACTCAAACTTACTGGGCATCGGCTGCCACCTCCTTCTTGGAAGCAAAGCGGTCCTTGACGCGACCGAAGAACGCCTTGAGCTGCGGGTTGTTGGTAAAGATCATGACCAGGATCAACACGATGGCGTAGATGAGCATGCGGTAGTCCGAGAACTGACGGAGCAGCTCGGGAAGCACCGTAAGCAACGCCGCCGCGATGACGGAGCCGCGCATATTGCCCAGACCGCCCAGGACCACGAACACCAGGATGAGAATGGACGTGTTGAAGTCGAACTTGGTGGCAGAGAGCTGCGAGAAGTTACCGCCGAAGAGGGCTCCGGCAGCACCGGCGAGGGCAGCGGAAACCACGAAGGCGATCATGCGGTACTCGGTGACGGAGATGCCTACGGACTCGGCTGCAATCTTGTTATCGCGCACGGCCATAATGGCACGGCCGGTACGGCTGCGAACCAGGTTGAGCACGATCACGAGTGCGACCATGACCAGGATGGCACCGGCGAGGAAGGTCGAGTACGTCGACACGCCCGAGGCACCCTGGGCGCCCTTGATGATGGCGGTGCCGTCCTCGAGCAGGTGCAAGTCGTCGATCGTAGAGTTGCCCGTGATGTTAAAGATCACGTGCAGGCCGCGGGAGTCGACGCCCACAATGAGGCAGGTGACGATTTCTTTGATGATCTCGCCAAAAGCCAGGGTCACGATAGCCAGGTAATCGCCGCTCAGGCGAAGGACCGGGATGCCGATCAAGAAGCCCAGGATGGCGGCAGCGATGGCGCCGACCACGATGCTGATGATAAGGCGCACCGGATCGGAAGGAATAGCGCTCTCGAGGGCGACCGCGGTGACGATACCCGTGTAGGCACCGATACTCATAAAGCCCGCATGGCCCAGCGACAAGTCGCCCGCGATGCCGACGACGAGGTTGAGGGAAATGGCCATGACGATGTAGGCCGTAATGGGAACCAACTGACCGGCGATCATGCGCGGGATCATATGGTTGGACTGCATAAAGAACACGATGGCGAAGGCCACGATGCACATAGCGTACGTGACAAAATCGTGACGCGTCTGCTTGTCTTTAAGAAACTTCATAACGCTCACCTACACCTTCTCGGGGACGTACTTGCCCAAGAGGCCGGCAGGCTTGACGAGCAGGACGATGATCAAAACACCAAAGACGATGGAGTTGGCAAGGCTCGTGGAAATGTAAGCCTGCGCCATCGCCTCGATGATGCCGATGAGAATGCCACCGACAAAGGCACCGGGGATGGAGCCGATGCCGCCGAAGACGGCGGCGTCGAAGGCCTTGATGCCAGGCATGGCACCCGTCGTGGGCTGCAGCACCGGCGAGTAGGAGCACAGGAGCACGCCGGCGATGGCGGCAAGCGCCGAGCCGATGGCAAACGTCATCGAGATGGTGCGGTTGACGTTGATGCCCATGAGCTGAGCGGCGGCCTTGTCCTCGGACACGGCGCGCATGGCCTTGCCCATCTTGGTCTTACCTGTAAAGAACATCAGGCCGGCCATGATAACCAGGCAGGCGACGATGGTGACGAGCGAGACGGCGCTTACGTTGAACTTGGCCAAGAACTCCGGCACCTGGAAGGTGACGAGCGAAGTGAAGTTCTTGGGCGTGGCGCCCCACAGAAGCTGCGCGGCGTTCTGCAGGAAGTAAGACACGCCGATAGCCGTGATCAGAACGGCCAGCGGGCCTGCTTGGCGCAGCGGCTTATAGGCCAGACCCTCGATGAGAACGCCGAGAACCGTGCAGACCACACAAGAAAGAATTACAGATACCCAGCCCGGGAGGCCGAGATACGACGTGGCGCAGAACGAGACATAGGCACCGACCATGATGACGTCGCCGTGAGCGAAGTTCAGCATCTTGGCGATACCGTAGACCATGGTGTAGCCCAACGCGATGATGGCATAGACGCTGCCCATGGACAGGCCGTTGACCAGGTATTGGATAAAGACCGTCATGTTCCACATCCCCCTTTCGAATAGGTTTCCAGTTGATGTATGAAACAGGGACGTTACATCGTCCCTAGATACCAAGCAAGCAGGGAAGGCCAAAACCTCCCCTGCTTGGGATCAAAAACCGCTCTATGTAAGGCGGCCAATTAGGCCTGTACGTACTTGCCGTCGGTGATGACGTACGCCGTGGGCTCCTTCTGGACCTGGCCCTTATCGTTCCAGGTGAGCTTGCCGGTCAGACCGTCAACGGTAATCTTGAGCATAGCCTTGGACAGCTTCTCGGCGGCCTCGGTCGGGTCGGCGTCGACACCAAGACCGGCCTCCTTGAGGGCCTCGGCCACCGCGTGCACGCCGTCGTAGGCGTCGGCGGCAAACTGGTCGGGGGTATCGCCGTACTTATCCTTGTAAGCGTTGACGAAGTCGGCGTTCTTCTCGTCGTCGGCGGAGAACGGGGTCATGAGCAGCAGACCCTCGGCAAGAGAGGTATCGAAGCCCTCAACGCCCAGGATGCCGTCCATGCCGTCGCAGCCCATCATCTTGACGTCGTAGCCCATGTCCTTGGCGTTCTTGAGCAGGACGGACGCCGGCGTGTAGTAGATCGGCGCAAAGATCATGGTGGCGCCGGCCTGCTTGGCCTTGGTCAGCTGGTTCGTAAAGCTCGTGGCGGAGTCGTCCTTAAAGGTCTCCTCGTCAACAATCTCGAGCTTGGACTCAGCGGCCTGGGCCTTAAAGGAATCTGCGATGCCCGAAGAATAGGCGTCGCCGGAGTTATAGAACAGCACGAACTTCTCGTCCGCATACTTCTGCGCCAGGAACTTGGCAGCGTTGACACCCTGGTTGGGGTCGGTGAAGCAAACCTGGAAGACGCAATCCTTGCCGTCGGTGACGTCCTCGGAGGACGCGGACGGGGTGATCATGAACGTTTTGGGGTCGTTACCGCACTCGGCGGCAACGGCAACCGACGCACCCGTGGTGGTCGGGCCGACGAGGGCCTGCATGCCCCAGTCGAGCAGGGTATTGAAGGCGTTGACGGCCTTCTCGCCGTCGGCCTGGTCATCCTCGGCCTTGCTGGCAAGCGGCAGCTCCTTGGTCGAGAAATCCTTGCAGCCAAGCTCGACACCCTGGGTAACGGACTTGCCGTAGGACGCGTTGGCGCCGGTCAGCGGGCCGATGGTGCCGATCTTAAACGAAGCGTCGCCCGAAGCGGAACCGCTATCGCCGCCGTTGGAGGAGCAGCCGGCTAGAATGGACATCGCCCCCAGACCTGCTGCGCTCGCGATAACGCTCCTGCGATTCATAACAGGGTTCAATGACTTACCGGTGAGGCTCGACATGCGGCTCTCCTCTCAAATCTCGTCGGGTTTCGGTTACCCGACAGGCCATCCTTCGCCGTGTTCGGCGTTCGCAAAATACTAGACGCTTTAGTTAAGGAAAGTGGCGATTATTTCAACTTTTCTTTGGATTTGTTCATTTATCCATAATTCTGCGTATTTCTATTATTTTATGCAGTAATGCCACTTTATTGTGTGAAAGTAATGTTTCCGTTCTGTTACAGGCGTCCTTGCCCTGAATAAAACGGCCCGCCGGTCTCGATGTATATGCACTTAGGCGGCGATGTACTTACCGTCCTGAATCACATAGGCCGTAGCAGGCTTTTCGACCTGACCTTCGTCATTCCACGTTAGCTCGCCGGTCAGGCCGTCGATCTTGATCTTGCGCATGGCCTTGGCAAGGTCGCCGGCAATGTCGGCGCCGTCGGCCGTAATGTCGATGTCTGCCTTGTCGATGGCCTCGACGATGGCGTGGACGCAATCGTAGGCGTCGGCGGCAAACTGGTTAGGCGTCTCGTCGTAGGCGTCCTTATATGCCTTGACGAAGTCGGCATTCTTCTCGTCGTCGGCAGAGAACGGGGTCATAAGCAGCACGCCCTCGGCAAGAGAGGTATCGAAGCCTTCCACAGAGAGCAGGCCGTCCATGCCGTCGGTACCCATGAGCGTCATGTCGTAGCCCATGTCCTTGGCGTTCTTGAGCAAAACGGACGCCGGCGTGTAGTAGATCGGCGCAAAGATGAGCGTGGCGCCGGCCTCCTTGGCCTTGGTGAGCTGGTTGGTAAAGCTCGTGGAGGAATCGTCCTTAAAGGTCTCGGTATCGACGATATCAAGTTTGGACTCCTTGGCCTGCTCGGCAAAGGCATCGGCAACACCCGAGCTGTACGTATCGCCGGAGTTGTAGAACAGGGCGATCTTGGCGTCCGCGTACTTCTCGGCCAAGAACTTCGCGGCGCTGGCGCCCATGGTGGGATCGGTGAAGCAAACCTGAAAGACCGTGGTCTTATCCTTGGTGACGTCGAGAGACGAGGCCGAGGGCGTGACCATGAGCATGTCGTCGGCAATCTCGCCCGAGACAGCGACGGCAGCACCGGTGGTGACCGGACCGACGAGCGCCTGCATGCCCCAGTCACACAGGGTATTGAAGGCGTTGATAGCCTTCTCGCCGTCAGCGACGTCATCCTCGGACTTAAGCGAGAGTTTGAGGTCCTTGGTCGAGAAATCCTTGGCGGCGAGCTTGGCACCCTTCTCGGCCGAAACGCCATAGGTTGCCGCGGCGCCGGTCAGAGGGCCGATGACACCGATCTTGAAGGTCTTGCCGTCATCGGCGGAGCCGCCGTCCGAGCCACCCGACGAGCAACCAGCGAGCGCCGCGGTGCCACCGAGCGCCGCGGCGCCAGCCAAGAAACTCCTGCGGTTAAGTACGTTGTTGATGCTAAACATGGTGTCCCCCTTTTCGCTGGCCGCGGTGCGGCCGTCTTGCGGTACAGGGCAAACCTTATGGTGCAAACGTTGACAGTTTGTTACGGAGTTCCGTTTGTAGCGAGCATGTTTCCAATGTTTCCGCAGCGTTTCGGGGGTGCCGTTTTGTGCGACTCCTGTTGCCTGGCGAGCATGCGCCCTCGGTTCACGCTAGAATGCACTCAACCTTTAAGCGGTTAATCCATCCATAAGATGCACGAAGGAGCTATCTATGAGCGAACCCCTGCGCACCGTGAACGTCGGTCTGATCGGTCTTGGAACCGTCGGCGGCGGCGTGGCCCGTCTGATCAAGAGCCACCACGATGAGTACCTGGCCGCCTACGGCATCGACCTTAAGCTGACCCGCGCCTGCGCGCTTGCCTGGGAGCAGGCCGAAGCTGCCGGTATTGAGCGCGAGGCCTTTACGAGCGACTGGCACGACGTCGTCACCGACCCCGCCGTCGATATCGTCGTCGAGCTCATCGGCGGCGAGCACCCCGCGACCGAAATCTTCACCACCGCCTTCGAGAACGGCAAGCACGTCGTCTCTGCCAACAAGGCCCTGCTGGGCCGTCATGTCGAGACGCTCGCCGAGAAGGCGCGCGCGTGCGGCGTGCAGATTAAGTGCGAGGCCAGCTGCGGCGGTGGCATCCCCATTGTCAGCACGCTCGAGCACGACCTGGTGGGCAACAAGATCCTGACCATCGCTGGCATTCTCAACGGCACCACCAACTACATCCTGTCGCGCATGGACGCCGAGGGCGCCGATTACGCTGACGTGCTCGCCGACGCCCAGGCAAAGGGCTATGCCGAGGCCGACCCGTCCGCCGACGTCGACGGCTTCGACGTGACCACCGACGATGTCTACCAGCAGGGTATCCGTACCATCGGCGCCGAGGACATTGCCCAGGCCCGCGAGCTCGGCTACACCATCAAGCTGCTGGGGATCGCACGCAACACCGACGCCGGCGTCGACGTCCGCGTGCATCCCACGCTCATCCCGGCAGACCATATGCTCGCCAAGGTCAACGGCGCCATGAACGCCGTCTACGTGGTGGGTGACGCCGTGGGCGAAACCATGTTCTACGGTGCCGGCGCAGGCTCCTTCCCCACCGCGAGCGCCGTCGTGGGCGATATCCTGTCGCTCTCCGAGCAGATCAGCCGCGGCGTGGCTCCGCTGCCCGAGATTGAGCCCTATGGTCACAACCTCGCCTTTAAGCCCATGGACGAGCTCCAGACTAAGTACTATGTGCGCCTGAAGGTCGCCGACCGCGTGGGTGCCCTGTCCGAGACGGTCGACATCTTTGCCAAGCACAACATCTCGATCTCGCTCATCAACCAGGTCGAGGACGGCAAGTCGGGCGCCAGCGATACTTGCTCGGTCATCTTCCTGACGCACCGCGCGCTCGAGAAGGACGTCCAGGCTGCCACCGCCGAGCTTGCCGGCGTCGACTGCGTAGCCGAGGTCGCCAACGTCCTGCGCATCGAGGACGTTGAGGCCTGGACCGAAGGCGTCATGGCCAACTAGTTCGGTTTACACCCCACAACGCATTTGCTCGAAGGGCTCCCGTCCGATGTGGGATGGGAGCCTTTTTGTCTCCTGCCCTAAGCACAACGACAGGGCACATTTGCGCGAGCCGCTCATCGGTAACGCGGGCTACCGTTCACCGATATGCAAACACGGCCGATTCCGGTTACGGCTACGCTGTGCTGCGAATGTCCGCCCGCGATGAGAGGAAATACCATGTTGCTCGAGGGCAAGAAAGCAATCATCACCGGAGGCACGCGCGGTATCGGCTATGCCATCGCCTGCCGTTTTATCGAGGAGGGCGCCTCCGTCACTGTCTTTGGCTCGCGTCAAGAGACCGCCGATGCGGCCGTTGAGAAGCTGACAGCCGCCTATCCCGACGCCAAGGTCTGGGGCCGCTCCTGCGACCTCACCTCACTCGAAGCCGTGACCGAGGCCTTTACCCAGGCTGCATCCGACATGGGCGGCTTGGACACGGTCGTCAACAATGCCGGCATCTCCCAGCGCTCACCCCTTTTGGACTACACGGCCGAGGAGTTCGCTAAGGTTATGGACCTCAACGTCGTCGCCGTCTTTAATGGCCACCAGGCTGCCGCCAAGATCATGACCGAGACCGGCCACGGCGGCACCATCACCACCACGAGCTCGATGGTCGCTAAGTACGGTCAGCCCTCCGGCGTTGGCTACCCCACGTCCAAGTTCGCCGTCAACGGCATGGTCCAGTCGCTCTCGCGCGAGCTCGCCCCCGTGGGCATTCGCGTCAATGCCGTTGCACCCGGCGTAACCAAAACCGATATGGTCGCCAACCTGCCCGAAGAGGTTATTAAGCCCATCGTCGCCACCATTCCGCTGGGTCGCATGGGCGAGCCCGAGGATGTCGCCAACGCCTTTGTTTTCCTGGCGAGCGACATGTCCTCCTACGTCACGGGCGCCGTGCTCCCCGTCGACGGAGCCGCCCGCTCTTAAGGGACCACAAGCCTCAGCTCCCAGCCTCAACATAGTCCAACAAAGAAGGCGCGCCGTCTGCATCAACTGCAGGCAGCGCGCCTTCTTCTGTTTGAAAGGGAAGCTGTGTCCCGGAATTCCGACTCAGACCGGGACGCAGCTTCCCTCAGGGCCATGTTTCGGAAAGAGTGCCCCGTTTTGAACGCCGATTCTGGGATACCGTTTCCGCAACGGGTCTCTCGCGGAAACTGCATCCCACTCTGAGCGCCCATTCCGGGACACAGTTTCCCAACGGCCCCCGTTTCGGAAACCACATCCCGTTCCGAGCCTTCAAAGCGGGACGCGGCTTCCCCGAGAGAGTATCGACTACTTGCCGTCGTCGTCCTCGGCTTCTTCTCTTGCATAGAGCTCCAGCATGCGGCGGCGGTATTCGCGCACGGCGAGCTTGGCGCGCTCCAGGCGGCGACGCTCGCGCGGGGTCAGCTCGGACGGGTCGACCTCATCACCATAGGTCTTATCGGCAAGAAGATGCGCCGCGTCCACGATGCGGGCATCGATGTGGCCGCTCGCCGCCTCGGCGGAAAGACGCTCGGCAATCGTATCGAGCGTAGGCAAGCCCTCGAATACGCGACCATGGCCATGCGAAGTCAGCAGCTCGTGCTCACGTGCGAGCAGGCTCGCCAAATCGTGATGGGCGCGCAGGATGTCGAGCGCATCGGATGGATGCTCGGCAACTTCTGCCACGGCGGCGACCGGCGCGGCGTCGACCACGCGGTAGAAGAGCTGCGCGAGCAACGGCATCAAGAACACCGTGATGGCACCGGCAGCAACCATGACCGACGCAATATCTTGCGACAGCGCGCCCGCGTTGACGGCAACGCTTGTCACGGCAACGATGATCGGCAGGGCCGTGGTGCAGTACAGGGCCACGGTAATGCGACCATACGCCGACACATCGCGCGTCGCAGGACAAATGCTCATAGAAATAAGAATGGGCACGGCACGAATAATCAACAACGCCACGATAAAGCCCACGAGCAGACCCGGGCGCGACGCCACGGCCGTCAGATCGATCTTTGCGCCCGATACGGTAAAGAATACCGGAATCAAAAAGCCGTAGGCCAGGCCATCGAGCTTGGTCTCGAGCGTATGGTTGCCCTCGGGGATGATATAGCGCAAGACAAAGCCGGCGGCAAAAGAACCCAACACGATGTCGAGATCAAAGACGGCCGAGAACGCCACGAGTGTGACCAGGATGAGCACCGTCAGGCGCACGAAGGTCTGCGACGTGGTATCGGCGCGTTCCTCGACAAACGCAAAGAAGCGGCTGCCGACACGCTTGGAGCGGCTTGGGACCACAGCCAGCAACACGCAAACCACCGCAAACAAGCCAAGGATTACGAGCGTTTGGATGCCAGTGCGGGCAGACAGCAGCACCGACATGGCGAGCACAGGGCCGAGCTCACCCCAGGTGCCATACGCGAGAATCGAGTCGCCCACACGCGTGCCAGTGAGCGAGCGCTCACGCATGATGGGCACGAGCGTGCCGAGCGCCGTCGAAGTGAGGGCAAGCGTCACGGCGATACCGTCGAAATGACTGACCGAGAACCACGGGGTAAAGCGCACGGCAAGCCAGGCGATACCAAACGTGACGGCCCACGTCGCCAAGCCGTAGCGCCCCTCGACGCCCGTGATGCTCTTGGGGTCGATCTCAAAGCCGGCAAGCAGGAACAAAAAGGCCAGGCCCAGCTCGGACACAAGCGAGACCTCAGCATCTACATGGATGACGCCGAGCATATGGGGTCCCAGCACCGCGCCGAGCACGAGCAAAAAGACCGTCTCGGGAACAGGTTTTCCGGGAATCGCCGAGGCGATAAAAGGACTCGCAAAGGCCACGAGTGCGATGATGGCGAGCGAAACGAATGCCATGTGATGCCTTTCTCTTGTTTGCGCTTCACTGTAGCACCCTCGCCGTCCTCAATGCGCCGCGAGCTGTCGTATCATAGTGACGTTTACAAACATGTGGCTCAAGGCGACCGCGAGGCTTGCCCCGTAAACCGACCGCTGCCGCATACCGTACCGTACGCCCAACCGATCAGGAAGGCAGGAACCAATGGTCTCTCGTATCTACGTGGAGAAGAAACCCGGGTTCGACGTCGAGGCTCAGCAGCTCAAGGGCGAGCTGACCGAAATTCTCGGCATCAAGGGCATCGAGGCCCTGAGGATCATCAACCGCTACGACGTCGAGGGCATCGACGAGGAGCTTTTCCGCTCCTGCGTGCCGACCGTCTTTAGCGAGCCCCAGGTCGATGTGACCTACGACGAGCTCCCCGCAAGCGATGGCGCCGTCTTTGCCGTCGAATTCCTGCCTGGCCAGTTTGACCAGCGCGCCGACTCCGCCAGCGAGTGCGTGCAGCTCATCAGCCAGGGCGAGCGCCCCGCCGTGCGCTCCGCCAAGGTCTATATGATCTCGGGCGCTCTGGACGAGGCCGCCATCGATGCCATCAAGCACTACGTGGTGAACCCCGTCGAGGCGCGCATCGCCTCGCTCGACCTGCCCGAGACTCTGTACATGGAGACCCCCGAGCCCCAGCCCGTCGAGGTGCTCGACGGTTTCCGCGAGCTCGACGAGGCCGGCCTTGCCGCCTTTATTTCCGAGCGCGGCCTTGCCATGGACGAGGCGGACATCGCCTTCTGCCAGCAGTACTTCCGCGATGAGGACCGCGACCCCACCATCACCGAGATCCGCGTGATCGACACCTATTGGTCCGACCACTGCCGCCACACCACCTTCGGCACCGTCCTGGATGACGTGACGATCGACGACGCCGTGGTGCAGCAGGCCTTCGACCGCTACATGGAGATGCGCCACGAACTCGGCCGCGACGCCAAGCCCGTCTGCCTCATGGACATGGGCACCATCGGCGCTAAGTACCTTAAGAAGACCGGCGTAATGACCGATGTCGATGAGTCCGAGGAGATCAACGCCTGCACCGTCAAGGTGAAGGTCGATGTCGATGGCGAGGACCAGGACTGGCTGTTCCTCTTTAAGAACGAGACCCACAACCACCCGACCGAGATCGAGCCCTTCGGCGGTGCCGCCACCTGCGTGGGCGGCGCTATCCGTGACCCGCTCTCGGGCCGCAGCTATGTGTATCAGGCTATGCGCGTCACCGGTGCCGGCGACCCCACCGTCCCGGTTTCCGAGACGCTCGAGGGCAAGCTGCCGCAGCGCAAGCTCGTGACCACTGCCGCCGCCGGCTACTCCAGCTACGGCAACCAGATCGGCCTTGCCACCGGTCAGGTCAACGAACTCTATCACCCCGGTTACGTGGCCAAGCGCATGGAGGTTGGCGCCGTCGTGGGCGCTACCCCGGCAAACCACGTTCGTCGCGAGTGCCCCGCCCCCACCGACAAGATCATCCTGCTGGGCGGCCGCACCGGCCGCGATGGCATCGGTGGCGCCACCGGCTCCTCCAAGACCCAGAACACCGAGTCCATCGAGACCTCGGGTGCCGAGGTCCAGAAGGGCAACGCCCCGGTCGAGCGCAAGCTGCAGCGTCTGTTCCGCCGCGGCGACGCCTGCCGTCTGATCAAGCGCTGCAACGACTTTGGCGCCGGCGGCGTCTCGGTCGCCGTGGGCGAGCTTGCCGACGGCCTGTATGTCGACCTTGATACCGTGACCAAGAAGTACGACGGCCTGGACGGCACCGAGCTCGCTATCTCCGAGTCCCAGGAGCGTATGGCCTGCGCCGTCGCCGACGGTGACGTCGAGGAGTTCATGGGCTACGCCGCCGAGGAGAACCTCGAGGCGACCGTTATCGCCGAGGTTACCGCCGAGCCGCGCATGCGCATGGCCTGGAACGGTGTCGCCATCGTCGACCTATCCCGCGAGTTCCTCAACTCCAACGGCGCGCCCAAGCACCAGATCGCCCACGTATGCGCCCGCAGCGTGTGGCAGCCCAGCTGGGCCGGCACCACGCTTGCCGAGCGCATGACCTCGCTTGTCACCGACCTCAACGTTGCTTCCAACAAGGGCCTTTCCGAGCGCTTCGACTCCACCATCGGCGCCGCGACCGTGCTCATGCCCTTTGGTGGCAAGACGCAGCTCACCCCAAGCTCGGCCATGGTCGCCAAGTTCCCCGTGGACGGCGAGACCACCACGGCGAGCGCTATGGCATGGGGCTTCAACCCCTACCTGATGGAAGCCGACCAATTTGCGGGCGCCTACCTGTCCGTGGTCGAGTCCATCGCCAAGCTCGTTGCCGCCGGCTTTGAGCACAAGCGCGCCTACCTCTCCTTCCAGGAGTACTTCGAGCGTCTGCGCACCGAGGCAGAGCGCTGGGGCAAGCCCATGGCTGCCGTCCTGGGCGCCCTTATGGCCCAGGTCGACCTGGGTGCCGGCGCCATCGGCGGCAAGGACTCCATGAGCGGCTCGTTTGAGGACGAGGCCGGCGAGCTCAACGTTCCGCCGACCCTGATCAGCTTCGCCGTCGCCGTGGGCAGGGCCGCCCGTGCCGTCTCGCCCGAGTTCAAGGGCCTCACGCACCGCGTCGTCCGCATCGCCCCCGCTACCTATGGCGAGGACTACCGTCCCGACGCCCAGCAGCTGCTCGCCGCGTTTGACGCCGTCGAGGCGCTCACTGCTACCGGCAACGCCCTGGCCATCTCCACGCCCGGCTACGGCTGCGGCGCCGAGAGCCTCTTTAAGATGTGCGTCGGTAACCAGATCGGCATCGAGCTTGCCGAGGATGTAGACGTAGAGAGCCTCTTCACCCCGCTCTACGGCAGCTTTATCGTCGAGCTCGCCGAGGATGCCGAGCTGCCCGAGGTCGCCGACGGCGTTGTCGTCGAGCCCCTGGGCACCACCGTCGAGGGCTATGTCATCGACACCGGCTCCGAGGTCATCGAGCTCTCCGAGCTCCAGGAGGCCTGGGAGAGCGGCATCGAGGGCGTCTTTGCCTACCGCAGCGCCGACGAGACCCCCGAGGTCGAGACCATCGACTTCCGTGCCAAGGGCATCCACGTGTACAGCGGCGCCAAGATCGCCCGCCCGCGCGTGGTAATCCCCGTGTTCCCCGGCAACAACTGCGAGTACGATAGCGCCCGCGCTTTCCGCGCCGCCGGCGCCGAGGTCGACACCTTCGTGATCAACAACCTCACGCCCGAGGCCGTCGCCGAGAGCACCCACGAGCTTGCCCGCCGCATCCGTGCAAGCCAGATCGTCATGATCCCCGGCGGCTTCTCGGGCGGCGACGAGCCCGATGGCTCCGCCAAGTTCATCACGGCGTTCTTCCGCGCTCCCGAGGTCACCGAGGCAGTCCGCGGCCTGCTCAAGGCCCGCGACGGCCTGATGCTGGGCATCTGCAACGGCTTCCAGGCCCTGATCAAGCTCGGTCTGGTGCCCTACGGCGACATCGTCGACGCCACGCCTGATGCGCCCACGCTTACGTTCAACACCATCGGTCGCCATCAGAGCCGTCTGGTGCGCACCCGTATCTCGTCCAACCTGTCCCCGTGGCTGTCGCAGTGCAGCCTGGACGACCCCTACACCCTCGCCATCAGCCACGGCGAGGGCCGCTTTGTCGCCAACGACGAAGTGCTCGCCCAGCTGATCGCCAACGGCCAGGTCGCCACGCAGTACGTGGGCGAGGACGGCAAGCCCAGCATGGACCTTTCCGTCAACCCCAACGGCTCCGCACTCGCCATCGAGGGCATCACGAGCCCCGACGGCCGCGTCCTGGGCAAGATGGGCCATGCCGAGCGTCGCGGCGACAACCTGTACCGCAACGTGCCCGAGCATGTCCCCGGCGATAAGTTCATGCCGATCTTTGAGAGCGGCGTGGCCTACTTCGCTTAATGCGTCCCATCGGGTACAATCCTCTCGGGTAACAACACCCGCCACCGGTACACCCGGTGGCGGGTTCTTTTTTGCTTCGCGCATACAGGAAGGACATCATGGAAAGCCGCAAGCCGTATCTCGCCACCCTGCCCGGACTCGTCCTGGGCTGCCTCGTCTGCTGTGCGCTCTGGGGGTCGGCTTTCCCCTGCATCAAGATCGGTTACGAGCTCTTTGGCATCCCCGCGCACGATAGCGCCTCGCAGCTGCTCTTTGCAGGTTTGCGCTTTACGCTTGCCGGCGCCCTGGTTATCGTTGGGATGAGCACGGCCCAGCGCCGCCCACTCGTTCCGCAGGCTCGCGACATCCAGCCCATCTTTATCCTGTCGCTCTTCCAGACTATCGGGCAATACTTCTTTTTCTACCTGGGACTCTCGCGCGCCAGCGCCATGTCGAGTTCCATCATCGAGGCCAGCGCCAACTTCCTCGCAATCCTCTTTGCCGCTCTGGCGTTTCGCACCGAGAAGCTCAATACGGCCAAGGTGCTTGGCTGTGTGCTGGGCTTTGCCGGCGTCGCGCTCGTCAACCTTTCGGGCGCGGACGGCACCTTTGGCTTTACGGTCGACGGCGAGGGCTTTATCTTGGCTTCCACCGTTGCGGGCGCTCTGTCGACCTGCCTCATTGGCATCTTCTCGCGCGAGCATGACGGCGTCTTGCTCGCCGGCTGGCAGTTCTTGGTCGGCGGCCTGGTCCTTACCGCCATCGGGTTTTTGATGGGCGGCGCGCTATCCCCCACCGAAATCGCCCCCGCCATCGCGCTCATCATTTATATGGCACTCATTTCCGCCGTCGCGTACTCGCTGTGGTCGCGCCTGCTTGCCGTCAACCCCGTCAGCCGCGTCTCGGTCTTTGGGTTTATGAACCCCGTCTTTGGTGTGGTGCTGAGCGCGCTGCTGCTCGGCGAGGGCGCTGGCACGAGCCCCATTACCGTACTTGTTGCCCTGCTGTTGGTCTGCAGCGGCATCATCATCGTCAACAGGCCCAAAAAGGCCTAACGAGCTGCCCTTATTTAGCAGAAGGGATTCACATACTTTAGCTTAATGGAGTACATCGGTGAGCCGAGGGGCGCCACGCACGCCAGCGTGCGCCCTTTTTCTAGCGTATCTGGATGCCGGCTTTCTTTTTCTCGGCCTTGACGCGGTAGAGCTCCGCATCGGCAGCGCGAAGCAAGTCTTGCCAGGTATCGACGCCATCACCAACCCGTGCGTAGCCGATGGACATCCGCAACAGATACGGGACCTCGGCGCGCGCGAGCTCGTCGCTGATTGCCGCACACAGACGCATGATGTCCTGCTCCGCCGTCGCCTTTTGAAGCACCACAAACTCATCGCCGCCATAACGCGCGATAAAGCCACCAGACGCCGAGCAGACTTCCTTAAGCGCAGCGGAGATGACCTGAAGAGCATGGTCACCCTCCACATGTCCATAGCGATCGTTAATCTGCTTAAAGCCGTCAGCATCCATCATAAGCAGATATACATCTTCGGCCTGATCCACATTTGAAAAGAGCGACAGCATATAGGTCTCAAAACGGTTGCGATTGTTGAGGCCAGTCAACGGGTCGGTCGAGATCAGCTGCTCCTGGCAGATGATATAGAGCAGCAACATGCTAATCATTATGCCGACACAAAGGTCAGGCACCGAGTATACGATCTGAAAGGTACCGCCCACCAGAGCGGGAACCGCAAAAAAGGCGAGGGTGCGATAAATGGCCTTCTTTTGCAGGCTTTCGACTTTTCGAGCCTGAATAAAGGCATGCAAGGACGTATATATGACGTAGCAGTAGCTAACGATAGGCTGAATCATATAAAGCGCTCCGCGACGATATACGCCCTGCGCATCGATATAGAACATAGCGTGCGTCCAGTAGCTGGTAAATGCCAGAACGACCACCAATGCGGTTGGCAACGTTAAAAGTACCACCCTATAGGGCGTGGTCAGGAGCCGTGAGCCCTGCATCGTCTCGGAATAGAAAAACCAAATGAGGCACGCGATGGCGAACAGCGAAAACGAAACCGCGTTGGAAATCCAGTTGGCCGTGATGCCTACAGGAGTGCTCACGCCGTCCGAGAGCGTCCAGATCATATCGAAGAAAATGTAGGCAGCAGACGTGTAGCCCAGCATGCTAAACAAAAGCTGCTGGGTGCTCGAGAACAGGGAGCGACGGCTTCGTACGGCAAGTCCGATAAGAATAATCATGCACAGCAGGAATATCTCGATCTTGAGTGCCTTTACCACTAGACGCCCTCCCTTCAATATCCAAGTGGCCAGAATCGCCCAATTCGAATCTGGGCAACAAACACCCCCTACTCCGCAGGGGTAAGGGGAATAATAGCAGAGCGACCGAACGTCACTGCAAGACAGCTCTCGTTCGGGCGCTCAAACGGCGCGAGTTGCACGCCGGAATCATTGATGGGTATCGATTGCTACTCGCCATCGATGTCGGTCGCGACAGCCTCTTCGATGGCCTCGACACCGGCAGGCGACAGGTCTTCCTTGCTCTGGCAGAACTTCTTATCGACCCAGCCGGTCAGAATCGGGGCCATGATTGCCGTGATGATGACGGCAGTGGCGATCTGCGCATACGCGGTGGGCGCAAGCTCGGCATAGCGCGGAGCGACCTCGGCGAGGGCGACTGGCGTGGTCATGGCCGTGCCGGCAATGGTGGAGCATGCCACAGCCGCCTTACCGTTGCCGCCACACAGGCGCTCGAAGGCAAAGGTAATGGGACCGACGATAAAGAGCGTGATGAGGCCCAGCAGGATGCCCGAAATGCCGCCGGTGATGAAGCTCGAAAGGCTCATGGACGCACCGAGCTGAAAACCGATGACGGCAATCGCGGGATTGGCGCCGGGGACCAGCAAGTTCTTGATAAACGGGAACAAGTTACCCAGAACCATGCCGATAACAAGCGGCAGGATGGATCCGATGATGGTGCCAATGGGAATGTTGGCAAGGCCGGAAACACCGAGGATGATCATCGTGACGGCGGGGCCGGCCGTAAAGAACAGGATACCGACGGCGCCCTGTTCGGACTCATCGCCGAACTCGCCCATGATGCCCGTATAGAGCGCCATGTTGCAAAACGTAATGCCGCCGATGATGGAAACCGAGCTCAGGCCTAAAAAGTTATCGTTAAAGAAGTACGCGACGCCCAGACCCAGCGCGGCTGCCACTACAAGCTTAGGAATCAGCACGACGATGCCGGTCTTGATGGCGCCCGGCGTGGACTTAAAGCTGATGCCGGCGCCCACAAACAGCAGGATCGCGGCGACGATGGTATTGGAGCCACCGCGGCAGGCAGCCGTAAAGAAGCCGCCGATCTCAAAAACCTGCGGGCAGAAGGTGTTGAGCAAAAGACCGACGATCATGGGATAGATCATGATGTCGCCCGGGATGCGCGGGACCTTGAATTTCTTTTGCTCGTTGGCGGTTGCTTCCTGTGCCATGAAACCCCCATTTCCGCTGACGGGGTACAAAAGCCCACGTCACGCTTTGCTACAGTAAAGTTTGACCATGGTACCAGAAGAAATAGACCAGCTCGGTGAAAAATTCTACAAGTTGGGATGGAACGAGATTCGGCGCCCGCGACGCCAGCCCTATATAAGGCTCAAGACAATATAGAGTACGATGCCCGAGACGCAGCACCACAGCATCGATTTTGTCTTGCCCGCCACGACCACGACGCCGGCGGCCGCAATCCAGGGAACCAAGGCAGGCCAGAGTCCCGCGTCGAACGCGCCAGGGCTTATCAAATCGTTGGCGACCAGCGCGGCAAAGGCAGCGGGCGGGATATAGCCCAGGGCCTCGGTAATGCGGGGCGACAGGGTCCGCCCGCGCAAGGCGAACGCCGGCGCGATGCGAAAGAACGCGATAGCAGCCCACGACGACAGCCACAGAACCAAGAACTCGTTAACGGGCATCGCGGGCACCTCTTCCGTCAAATACTGCATCGCACGCCAACGCAATGGCAATGCCGGCCACGACGCTTGCCGGCACGGCAATATTCACGAGGCCCAAGAACTTGCATACGGCGACGGACACCGCGCTCGAAACCGCCGCGACGACGTTACCGCGCGACAGCCGCTGCGAAAAGAGCAGGCAGATAAAGAGCGAGGTGCAGACAAAGGCTGCAACGGCGGTGGGAACATCGACAACGGCGCCGACGATGGCGCCCATCGTACACGAAACGCCCCATGTTGCGATGAGGATCACGTTGAGCACAAAGGACTCGCGCGGGCCCCAATCCTCCCCTTCAACCAACTTGGCAAGCGAGATGCCATATGCCTCCTCGGTAAGTGTCGCGGCAACAGCCAGCGTCTGACGCTTCGAGGCACCCGTCAGATGCGGCGCGATCGATGCCGAGTAAAGCGCAAAACGCGAGGAGATGGCGGCAACGCTCGCGATAATCGAAGGTGCCGGTACGCCCGCCAGCCAAAGATTGCAGATCATAAACTGGCCGCTGCCCGTCACAAACGTACTGCTTAGAGCAAAGACCATCCAAGGCTCCATTCCCGTCTGCCCCATGATCATTCCGCACGGCGCGCCTATTGCAACATAGGTAAGCATCACCGGCCAGACGGTTCTAACGATTTTGAGCACCATACGTTTCTCATCCTGACAAGGTCTCCGAGCCGCATGTAGCGACACGGCAGAATCATCATCCGGCAGCAACCGAGTTCACCTACAATTGCCACCGGATCGAAAGACACATCTTTTTAGGAAGTCATTATGACAGCTATCGATCGAGACCGGGCGCGCGCGGCCTTCAAAAGCTACACCGATGCCTACGACGCCACCAACCCACGCATCGCGCTCAAAATCGAGCATACGTACCACGTGGCCAAGGCATGCGATGCCGTAGCGCGCGAGCAGGGCTGGTCGTCAGAAGATATTGACCTGGCATGGCTTTGCGGCCTGCTACACGATATGGGCCGCTTTGAGCAGCTGCGACGCTGGGACACCTTTAAGGACGCCGAGAGCATGAGCCATGCGGCGCTGGGCATCGAGGTCCTCTTTGGCGAGAATCCCGCCGATGCACCCGCCACGACAGACATCCGTGACTTTATCGAAACCGGTGCGCATGACGAGCTCATCCGAGCGAGCATCGCCTATCACAGCGACTTTCGCCTGCCGGCACAACTCGACGAGCGTACACGGTGCTTCTGCGATATCGTGCGCGATGGTGACAAGATCGACATTATGCGCACCATCGCCGACAGCACCGTCGACACTATCCTCAAGGTGGACGAGAAGACGTTTCTCGGCAGCCGTTTCTCGTCGCCGACACTTGCCGCCTTTGACGAGCACCGCTGCGTCGCACGCGATGAGCGCGATGAGCCCGCCGACTTCTTGGTGGGGCTTATCTGCTTTATGTTTGAGCTCGTCTATCCAGCAAGCCGCGCGCTGGCGCGCGAACAGGGCGATATCCACCGCCTGCTCGACGCGCCCTTTGGCATTACGCGGCCCTTTACCGACCCCGCCACGCAGGCAACCTGGAGCCGCCTAAAGGACGAGATGCGCGACTGGCTGGCGCGCGCCTAGCGCTCAAGCTGGGCCAGCAGCTCCTCGACGACCTCGACGGCGTCCCCAACAACCTTGTACTGGGCAGCACCGAAAATGGGGGCATCCGGGTCCTCGTTAATGGCGATAATGCACTCCGCCCCACCGATGCCGGCAAGATGCTGAATGGCGCCCGAAACACCGATACTCACGAGAAGCTTGGGCGAAACCGATACGCCCGTCTGGCCAATCTGATGGCGATACTCCAACCAGCCGGCCTCCACGACAGGTCGCGTGCAGCCAAGCTCGGCTCCCAGAGCCTCGGCGAGCCTTCGCATCAACGGCAGGTTTTTCTTGGAACCAATGCCGCGACCCACCACGACCAGGCACTCGGCATTGGCGATCGAGGGCTGCTGTCCCCACTCCTCGGCGGGAATCGAGATCTCGACACGAGCCTTAGCATCATCCGCAAGCGATATCTGGGTGATCGTGCCAGAGCGGCCGTAGTCGAAGTCGGGAGCCTTAAAGATACCGGGGCGCACCGTTGCCATCTGCGGACGGTGGTTGGGGCAAATGATGGTTGCCATCAGGTTGCCGCCAAACGCCGGACGCGTCTGTTGCAGCAGTCCCGTCTCTGCATCCATCGAAAGTACGGTGCAGTCAGCCGTAAGGCCCGTCTGCAAACGCACGGCAACGCCGGGTGCCAGTTCGCGACCAAAAGCGGTCGCACCGTATAGGATGGCCTCGGGTTTGCGTTCGGCTACCAAATCGCAGATCAAGCGGGCGTAGACCTCCGCATCGTTTTGGCGCAGGCGCTCGTCGCGACAGGTCAGGACTTCGTCGGCGCCCGCGCAAACCAGATGCTCCAGGTCCCCGAGCGAGCCCTCGGGGCTCATGCCGACCAGTGCCACCAGACGGCAGCCGCGAGCATCGGCAAGCTCGCGCCCCTTGCCCATAAGCTCATAGGCAACGGGAGTCACCGTATCGCGCTCGTCGGTCTGCGCGAATACCCAAATGTCTCGATATGCATCAAGGTCCACCGCACCAGCAGCCTCGTCACGCTCGATCGAGATAGCGTTGACAGGGCAGGCGTCGACACACCCACCGCATAGGATGCAGCCGTCGGTTACATGGGCGCATCGGTTGGGTCGCTCGCCTTCCACTACGATGCCGCCCGAGGCACAGGCACGAACGCAGCGACCGCAGCCGATGCAGGCTTCGCTATCGATAATCAGTCCGCTCATCTATGCCATCCCCTCGATAATCTTGGCAAGCTTTGCCGCCTGCTCGGTCGGTGTGCCCTCAACGGCTTCGCACGTTTGATCGCGGTCGGGCACAAACGAGCGCACGACCTGCGTCGGCGAGCCAGCAAGGCCGCAACGCGCGGGGTCGGCATGCACGTCGGCAGCGCTGACCACGCACACGTCAGCCTCCTCTGCCGCACGAATACCGGCAATGCTCGGCATGCGCAGCTGGCCAATCTCTTTGGCAGTTGTCATCGCGCAGGGCATCTCCAGATACACGGTCTCCTCGCCGGCATCGCATCCGTGAACGAGCGCCAGCGAACCGCACGTCGTAAAGCCCGCGCTCTGCACGCAGCTCACATCGGTCACGCAGGGAATCTCGAAGGCGCCGGCAAGCTCGGGACCAATCTGGGCCGTATCGCCGTCCACCGCCATCTTGCCGCAGATAAGCAGGTCGAAGTCCTCGTCGAGCGCCTCGATACCGCATTTGAGGGCATACGTGGTCGCCAAGGTATCGGCACCTGCAAAGGCGCGATCGGTTAGCAGCAGCGCGTCGTCGGCGCCACGGGCGATGCAGTCGCGCAATAGCGACTCAGTCGCGGGAATGCCCATCGACACCACCGTCACGCGCGCATCCATGCCAAAGCCGATAAAGTCGTCCTTGAGCGCCAGCGCGCACTCCAGGGCACTCGCATCAAAGGGATTGATGACCGCCTGCTTGCCGTCGCGCACAATGGTATTGGTCTTGGGGTCCATCTTGACCTCGGTGCTTCCCGGCACCGCCTTGACGCACACCACCATATGGAAATCGCTCATCTTCACGCGCCCCCTTTCTGGACGAGTTCATCCAAGAGCTTCTCCGAAAACAGGTTGCCGCGACCCAGCTGGCCGGCAGGGTCGAGCTGGAGTTTGAGACGCGCCGACTCGACCATGGCCTCGTGGCCGTACATCGTCTCCAAGAAACCCGCCTTGATCTTGCCGACGCCGTGCTCGGCAGAAACGGCACCGCCCATGGCCGTGACCTCGGAAGCCCACTGGGCAAAGAGTTCTCCACCACGACGGTAGTCTTGCGCGTCGCGCGGCAGGATGTTCACATGCAGATGGTTGTTCCCGATGTGTCCCCAGGCAGCAGACTCAAGCCCGCTTTCGGCCAGCGTGCGGCGATAGAGGGCCACGACATCGGCCAAGCGTGCGTTGGGCACCGACATGTCCGAGCCCAGCTTGGTGATAGTGGGGTCGGTGCGGCGGCGCTCGTCGATAAGCATATTGACGCTCTCGGGCACCGCATGGCGGAAGAATCGCTGGCATTCGCGATCGACCTCGGTACGCGCGACCCATGTCGCATCGTCGCGGCCACCTGCAAGCTCCAGCACCCAACCCAAGTGATACAGCTCCTCGGTCGCTTGGGCCTCGTCGTCGCAGTCGAGCTCCACGTAGACGCAGACCTTGGCCTCTTTGTCGAGCGCCGGCAGCGAAGAAAACGCCGTCGACTGCTCGCGCTGGCGGCGTAGGATATCCAAAGCCCCAGCATCAAAATACTCGATGGCGGCCGCATGGGACAGGACGGGGCGCACGGAATCGGTGAAGGACACGGCCTTGTCTTCGCTATCGAAGAAGCAACTGACACCCCAAACGACCGCAGGCGCCGCCTGCAGGGCAATCTCGAGCTCCGTGATGACGCCGAGCGTGCCGCAGGCGCCGATAAAGAGGTCGATGGCATCCATGTCGTCCGCGACGAAATAGCCCGAAGCGTTTTTGGTCTCGGGCATGATATAGCCGGGAAGATCGAGCTCGAGCGCACGGCCTTCCGCTGTCGCAAGTGACAGGTGGCGACCCCGGGCAAAAACCTCGCCGCGCTGAAGCTCGACCAGGTCGCCATCGGTCAGCGCGACGTGAAGACCCGTGATGTGGGGGCGCATGGGACCGTAAGCGTAGCTACGGGCGCCAGAGGCGTTGCATGCCGCCATACCGCCCAAGCAGGCAGATGCCTCGGTGGGATCGGTGGGAAAGAACTGCTCGGGGGCTTCTTGAAATTCCTCGTAAGCCTTAAGCGAAGCCTGGTCCCAGCCTGTGGTCGGGAGCATCTTCTTGCCCAGCTGCTTGCGCAGCTCGGACAGCACGACGCCGGGCTCAACACGCAAGAGAAAGTGGCCCTCGTCATCGCGGCGAAGGCCAAGGTAGCGATTCATACGGGAGGTATTGAGGATGTGGCCGCCATGGGGCACGGCGCCGGCGGCAAGACCGGTCCGGGCGCCCTGAACCGTTACCGAGACACGCTCGGCATGGAGCTGCCGCAGGATGGCGCAAGCCTCGCCTTCCGATGTTGGAAACGAAATGCTCGAGGCCTCGCCCGACGAGCGAGACTCGTCGCGACCGTATTCCTCGAACTCATCGGTGAAGGGTTTGATGGTTGCAGACATGCAGAACTCCCCTTTAGCTAACTACAGTGTTTGCAGGGAGATGTTACCGCATCGTTTCGTTGACGTGTTCGAGACCGTCTCCATAATTGAGGATTTTTACGTTCGTGCAATTCGGCGAGCGGCTTGATTTCCTCGGCAGACGATGCTTTTGACACTTATGGCCCCGCCGTCGCCGGCCGCGCGATTGACGCTCGAAAAAAGTTGGAGTATTTTTTGCCGCCTTTTACCTGCGGAGACGCTAATCCGTCAAGCATTTGGTCAGAATTTGGTCAAGTAGCGGCTGATACGGTCGGCGTCGACAGCCAAAACCGATAGAAGTTTTGGCCCAGAAGCAGGGAGGTTCCCATGGCATATTACTGGCCCCAGTACGGCGTCGCCATCGAAGTCGACGACGATCCCTATCTCCTGCCTTTCGACGAAGAGGCATTCCCCGATACGGCGGTCTACCACGTCACCACCGATGTGATCTGCGACCCCGAGTCGTTCTCGGCGCTCGCTCACCACATCGCACGCATCCACGACATCGAGCTCCCTCCCGACTTCGATGAACTCATCTACTCGCGCCGCCTGATGCTTCACATTCTCTTTGGAGCGGACCCGTCCACGTTCGCACGCGTCTACACCACCAAGGACGCCGCATGAGTGCGAAGAAGTTGCCCCGATTCGCGAGTCCGGGGTATCGCAAGAAACTCATCGCTGTCTGCTTGGCTATCGCCTGCGCCCTCGTCGCCGTAGGCTTGTACGCCTGGCAGTCGCAGCCCGTACCCGAAGCGGGTGCCTCGGTCACGACGGCCGAGGGCAAATCGCGCCAAGAGATCCAAGATGAGCTCGACGCCATCGTCCGCGACAACATGATGACGATCTCGGTCGCGCCGGTCGCCCAGTTGCAGGAGGGCGGCAAGTTGCGCGTCAACGTGCAAAACGTCCAGGACAACAAGTTTCCCCAGCGATTCCGCGTCATCCAAAACGACGAGACCATTTATGAGTCCGGCATCGTCGAAACCGGCAAGACGGTTGAGACGTGTCCCGCCGGCGACATCGAGGAAGGCGAAGCGTATATCGAAATCCAGGCACTCGACACCAAGACCCATGACAACCACGGCAATCCGACGCGCGTCAAGGTCCGGGTGGAACAGGCCGAGAACTAGCCCCTAACGCCCGCTGCGTCATTGCGCGCGGTCACCAACACTCGTCCAATCATCGCGGGGACGGCCCGCGGCGAATAGAAAGGAACGACCATGGACATCACCAGGAACATGAACGGAGCCAGAGCGCTCGTCGTGGGCGCAGGACTGGCGCTCGCACTCGCAATGGGCGCGGCGCCGACGCCAGCCATGGCAGCCGGGCGCGTTGGAACCACGAAGGTAATGGTCAGGACCGAGATCGACAACGTTAATTTCAAAGTTCCGACGGTTATTCCGTTCGTCGCCAAGGCCGACGGCACGCTTCAGGGCCCCTCAGAAGATGCAACCACCATCGACAACCTTTCGGCCTACGGCATCCATGTCACCAACATGAAGATCGACGCCATGAACACCTGGACCATTGCCGCCGACGCCAAGACCGGATCCGCGCAGAACTCCATCGACTTTAAGGTCGGCCCCGACGGCGCGCTCCAAGATGCCAGCGCCGCAACGCAGGGAACGGGAATCGATCTCTCCAAGAACGCAACCTTTGACATGGGCTATCAGGGTATTGCCGGCGGTTCGGACAAGATCAAGCTCAAGACGAGCGGAAACGTCGCCCGTGTCACGCGCGACATCTTCCATATAACCGGCGAAGGCGATCAGGTTGCAACAATCACTTGGACGGTCGAGCCCGGTGCACACGCTACGGCATAAGGCGATCGCATCGGCCACCATCGTCGGCATCCTGGTGCTCGCGCCGGCAGTGGCTTTTGCCCAACAAGAGCAGGCGCAGGCCGCCACGCAAGTGACGGTCGACCTCTCGGGGCTCGATCGCGGCGACCGCCAGGAACCGTTGGCGCAAACGGGCGACGAAAAGCAGCTCTTGGCAGCAAGCGTCGCTGCGGCGGGCGCGGGAGCCACCGGCCTCGGACTGTGCATCAAACGCAACCAGCAATAAGACACAACCAGCTCGCACAATATAAAGCAAGGAGACCCCATGGCATCGAAGAACCTTTTGCCCGTCGTCGCGCTCTGCGGCGCACTCGCAACCGGAACGCCTATCGCCGCTTGGGCGACCCCCGTCATGGCGGACTCCTTGCCGGCAGCCCTAAGCCCCGCACCGGACCCGTCGAGCGTCATTGCATGCAAGCGGTTTTCGCTCACACAGGCAACAGTCTCGACCTCGGGATGCCTTCGCCAGGACACGGACAGCTCGATAGTCGTGGATATCAAGCGTTCGGACAAGACGAACGGCTCCCAGGCAGGATGCGCCATCTGCACGTGGCGCTCAGTTGCGCTCGATGCAGATGACGACCCTTGCGATTTGGAGCTACGCATCGACATCGCTTCGGTCGATGACTCGGCGAACGAAGCGAAGGTCGCCTTCGACAGCGCGTTTTTCGAAGAAGAAGGAGGTGTATGCCTGGGCTGCGTTGTCTCGCACGCCGACGGCGCGCAGCCCACTCTCTCATTCACGGCATCGTTGCGGATAACCAAAGCCAGCACCGACGCCGTCGCAACGGGAGAGACCCCCCTGTTGTTCTACGCCGACAATGCCGAAGGCGCCAAAATCAAAGACGATAAGCAAAACGGGTCGCTCAGCCTTACTCGAGGGGCGAAACCCTGCCCTATCGAGATCGATGTCCAAACGCAAGACAGGCAGCACGTACTTGCCGACCCGGCGCTCCTCGAAATGGAATGGAATGGAGCTGGAGCCATCGGGGTCGCTCCCTTTGTATTGAACGAAATGGCCTTCCCATCAAAAGATGGCACCACGAACGCAGCCATAACAGAGGAGAAAGCAGGCAGCGCGCCACTGCCGACAAACGGCATCTCCGCCCCTTCAGAGGAACCGGATGAAGCTGTTATCGAGCCAAACGATCCCCAACTCGAGGACAGCCTAGGCCTTGCGACGTCCCAAGATGTCGATGAGGGCAACTGCTGCATGCTCACCGCACTCGACCACACGACGACCGTCGATGCAGCAAGCATCGAAGTTGCCGCGGCCAATCAACCTGTTCGCAAATCTGCCATCATCGCATTTCCGGAGTCCGTCGAGGTCGTTTTTTTGCCATCGGGTGAAATCGTGGCACCAACATTGCTCACCTTGTTAGGCGCCAAGAATACTCGGAACGAAATCAAAAAGATCACGATCGTCGACCCTGCAACCACTGCCAAGCTGCGCCTATACGCCGTTGCCCCAGATGGAAGCAAAACCTTGGAATTCGATGGCGACACGCTCCTAGCTTGGCGGCGTCTGGACATTATGGAAGACGTCTCGTACCAGATTGAACTTGAAGGGTTTGACCGCGCCCGAGATGCCGATATCATCGCCGCGGGCATCGAGTCCCCGCAACGGCTGATGACGCTACGCTTTGAATACTATCCCTACGTTCCGACGACAACCTAAGGCTTAACCGCTGTACGCCAGACTTAATACCACTCATATAACGTATTAGACAAGTCGCAATATGCCCTGCGTTCCATTCTGCTACGATTGCCAAGGTGGCATCAATACGGGAGGATCCATGCCGGGTTTGGGAACGATCATCAACGTCGCGCTTTTGATTGCAGGCGGTCTTTTGGGATTAGCGGGCGGCCGTTTTATCACACCGCGCATCCAAGACACGCTCATGAAAGCATCGGGGCTGTGCGTCCTGTTTATCGGCTTGGGCGGCACCATGCAAAAGATGCTCGTTATCGACGGCAGCGCCCTGTCGACCACCGGTACCACTATGCTGATCGTCTCGTTTGCCCTCGGATCGCTCATCGGCGAAGCCATCAACCTGGAAGCTGCCATCGAAAACCTCGGCGAATGGCTCAAGCGCAAAACCGGAAGCGAGGGAGACAACGAGTTCACCAACGCCTTTGTCTCGGCATCGCTCACCGTGTGCATCGGTGCCATGGCCATCGTGGGATCGATTCAGGACGGCCTGCTCGGTGACTGGTCCACGCTCGCCCTGAAGGGCGCACTGGACTGCATCATCGTCTGCACCATGACGGCCTCGCTCGGCCGCGGCTGCATCTTCTCGGCCCTGCCCGTCGCCGTGTTCCAGGGGACGATCACGCTGTTTGCCGGCGCACTCTCCCCCATCATGACCACCGCAGCCCTCGACAGTCTCTCACTCGTGGGATCCATGCTCATCTTCTGCGTCGGCGTCAACCTTATCCGACCTCAGACCTTCCGCACGGCCAACATACTGCCAGCCGTCGTCATTGCCGTCATCTACGCTCTCCTGTTCTAAGTCTATCTACATAGCGGTATCTCGAACATCTGTTTGATGCTGTGCTATGATATGAGGTCACCGACACCGTATAGGGAGAGGAGAGGGCGGTGGCCGACCAGGACGTCAAGATGCTCATTGAGCGCATTATGGCCGAGGCCCGGACCCATCAGTCCGCCCGCTTCTCAAACAAAATCTATGCTGACGAGCCGATTCTCAAGACCGGCCGTCAGATGCAGAACTTCCTCCCCGACCAGTACCGCAAGATGCGCGAGATATCGCGCTGGCAGGATGATCCCAAGGGCGGCGCGGGGCGTTGGCTATCAGAGGCGGAGCTTTTTTACCGTCAGGGCTTACTGATGGCCGACTTCGAGGACGATTGTCACTACAACGGCACCTTCAAGTCGTACTTTCCCACCTACAACGCCATGAGCGACCGACAACTGCGCGGCTACTTTACCTGGCGCGCCCAGGTGCGCCGCGGCAATATCGAGGAAACGTCTACATCCTTTGCCTTCTTATATCTCTATGAGCTGATCTGCGGCATTGGCGTAGATGATCCGCTCGATGGCTTTGACAAGATCAAGGCCTTTTGGGATGCCTATCGCGCCTTTGAGCCCGGCATCGACCGGTTCGCACGCGTATGGCTGCAGGATTACGCCGTATTCCACGGGCTCGACCCTAGGTTGCTTCGCGACTCTAAAACCGTCATGTTCGATAACGCCCTTATCGAGCTGCGACGCGCGGCTCGAGACCTTGCGCCCGCGCAGGCGCCGTCCGGTCAAACCGCTAAGCGTCGCAAAACCTCAGAGCCCACGCTCCCCCTTCCGCCTGACGAGGCGCGCGAGGAGCGGCTCATGGCCGCCATCAACGCACTCTCCACGTACAACCTCAATAACTCAAGGCTCGACCGCGGGCACCATCTCGACCTTCGCCATGTGGCATGCGCCGTATATGTCCGCATGGCGCGCTACTATGACACGCACCGAAAGACCGGCATCGTAGCGAGCTTGTTTGGGGAGGAGACGGCCATGCCCTACACCATGTTTGCCTCGGCCGTCTTCTTTGCGCCCGAGCGCCACGAGGACTGCGAATACCGCTTGGACCCCATCCATATCTACCGTTGCCAAAACGGCTTTTGGGAGTGTATGCGCATCCACGGCAGCAGACAAAAGAGTAGTAAGCTCGGTGAGATAATGCGCGCCTGCGACCAGCGCCTGCGCTTGGCGTTGGACCCCAGCCATCCCCTGAAGGAAGAAAAGGTTCCCAAGTATTTGGCCAAGATCATCGATGACGAGATCGTGGCATGGCTTTCGTGGAACGCCACACACCAGCCCGTCAAGATCGATATCGACCTGAGCCAGCTGGGGCATATCCGAAGTGCCGCCGCGCAGACGCGCGAGGCGCTTTTGATCGACGAGGAACGCGAGGACGACACGACCGCGGATGTCGAGGAAGCGGACTCTGGGCAACCGGAAGCCGAACCCGTGGCCAACATGATTGTCGAGCCGGTCGCGGCGCCCATGGAACAGGACGAGGCTGACGAGCCGACCATCTCAACCGAGCAGTTTGGCGTCGTAGCCCCGCTCCTCGCGCCAGCGCCCGCACCCGCGACGGCCATGTCCGCCGACACCGCGTCCGCACTCGTCCCCGCCGCAGAAGGCTACCTTCGTGCGTTGCTCGAGCAGAACGCGGCGCAGGCAGCATCGGCTGTGGCGCGGTCGGACCAAAGCGAAGATATGCTCGTCGATAGCATCAACGAAGCGCTCTTTGACCTGGTGGGCGACACCGTTATTGAATTTGGCGCGACAGGACCACAGATTATCGAGGACTACGAAGCAGACGTGAGAGGATACCTAGACCATGAGTGATACCGCATCCGCAGCGCCCCGCGTGCCCAAGCGCGTCGCCGCCGTCATTCTCAACTCGCTCAAAGGCGGCGTCGTCCCGCGCATCGGCCTTCCCTACATTACCGTGGGACGCGAGGTCGAGATCCGCGCCTTGCTCACCGACCTAAGCCTCATCGCCGATGGCGGCGCAAGTTTTCGCTTCCTAGTCGGTCGCTACGGCGCGGGCAAGAGCTTTTTGCTCCAAACTATTCGCACGCACGCCATGGGCGAGGGCTTTGTCGTCGCCGATGCCGACCTTTCGCCTGAGCGCCGGCTGCAGGGTGGCCAGGGCCAGGGCCTGGCCACCTATCGCGAGCTCATCCGCAACATATCGACCAAAACGCGCCCCGAGGGCGGTGCACTCAACCTTATCCTGGATCGTTGGGTCGCCTCGTGCGCCGATGCCGACGAGTCGGCCATCAATGCCCAACTCGCTCCGCTCGAGCGCATGCTCCGCCGTTATCGCACGGCTGTCTCGGAGGGTGACGAAGAGAGCATGAGCCGCATGACCAAATGGATTCGCGGCGAGTACCGCACCAAGAGCGAGGTGCGCGCCGAGCTGGGCTCCTCGACCATCATCAGCGACGACGACTGGTACGACTACATCAAGCTCATCGCACGTTTTTTGGTCTGCAGCGGTTACAAGGGCATGCTGGTGCTCATCGACGAGCTCGTAAACCTGTACAAGATTCCCAACGCCATCACGCGCCAGTACAACTACGAGAAGATCCTGACCATGTACAACGACACGCTGCAGGGCAAAGCACAGTACCTGGGCATGATCATGGGCGGCACGCCAACCTCCATCGAAGACCGCCGCCGCGGCGTGTTCTCCTACGAAGCCCTGCGCAGCCGTCTCGCCCAGGGCCGTTTTGCACGTGAGGACCTCAAAGACATGCTCGCGCCCATCATTCGTCTGCAGCCACTCACCTATGAGGAGCTGCTGGTCTTGATCGAAAAGCTCATGCAAATCCACGCCGGTTACTTTGGCTGGACACCCACGCTTACCGAGAACGACTTGGTGGACTTCCTTAAGATCGAGTTTGGCCGCGTGGGAGCCGATACGCACCTGACGCCCCGTGAGGTCATTCGCGACTTTATCGAGCTGCTCGACATCCTGTGTCAGAACCCCGATGCCAACGTGGCCGAGCTGCTACAAAGCGTTGGCGGCGATGCGCTGGCATCGGCAACCGCAACAGACGACACCGGCACCGCAAGCGACGACCGCAACTTCGCCGAGTTCACCATCTAACCTACCAAAAAGGGACAGGTTTATTTTGGCAGGTTTTATCTGGGCAAACACCGATGTTGCAAGATATAGAGCCGTTGCCCACTGCTTTGCTCAGCCCGTTGCTGAAAGGAGGCCCCGTGAACGCTTTTGACCGATATGCCCCGTTTATCCAGGATTTCATCTACTCCCACGATTGGGAGAGCCTGCGCTCTATCCAGGTTGCGGCGGCAGATGCCATCTTCAACACGCAAGACAATGTACTCCTGACGGCATCCACGGCATCCGGCAAAACCGAGGCGGCTTTCTTTCCCATCCTGACCGAGTTTTGGGAGAACCCGCCCGCGAGCGTAGGCGCCCTCTACATTGGTCCCCTCAAAGCGCTCATCAACGATCAGTTTGTCCGCCTCAACGACCTGTGCGAAGAGGCCGATATCCCTGTCTGGCACTGGCACGGCGATGTCTCGCAATCGCATAAGGCCAAGCTCATCAAAAAGCCAAGCGGCATCCTGCAGATTACGCCCGAATCACTCGAGGCGCTTCTAATCCACAAGCATATGGCAATCCCGCGCATGTTTTGCGATCTGCGCTATGTGGTCATCGACGAGGTCCACTCGCTCATGCGCGGCGACCGCGGCGGTCAGACGCTCTGCCTTATCGAGCGCCTTTCGCGCATGGCGGGCGTGCAGCCCCGGCGCATTGGCCTTTCGGCCACCATCGGGGACCCCGAGCGCACGGGCGCCTTCCTCTCACAGGGAACAGGACGCGACTGCGTCATCCCCCGCTTTGAGGAGCCGCGCCGCGTGTGGCGTATCTCCATGGAGCACTTCTACAACTCGGGCCCGCAGGCGCAGCAGCGAGGATTTGTGAGCACGGGCCCGCAGGAAGCCGAGGTACTTGCATGCGAGCGCATTGAGGCGGCAGCACCCGCAGCACTGCCCGTCAGCACCCAAGATATGCGTCATAGTGGACAACTTACACAGGAAGAACGCCGCCAACGTCGCGAGCAAGCACGGGGTAAGGCTGCCTCCAAGGACCGTCGCACCTCCTCAGCCCCCGAAGGCGAAGTCGACATCCCCCAAGCGACCGAGCAGGCGCTGCTCAACCCCACCGATACTGCACCCGACAACGCCGATCCCGGCATGGGCTATATCTTTGAACACACCCGCGGCCGCAAGTGCCTGGTCTTTGCCAACTCGCGCGAAGAGGCAGAAGCCGTGTGCTCCATGCTGCGCAGCTACTGTGAGAACCGGCACGAACCCGACCGCTTCCTGATCCATCATGGCAACCTCTCGGCATCGCTACGCGAGACCGCCGAGGAGCTCATGCGCGACGAGGAGCAGGCGCAGACAACCGTCACCACCTCCACGCTGGAACTCGGCATTGATATCGGTCGCCTGGAGCGCGCGTTCCAAATCGATGCACCGTTTACCGTCAGCTCCTTTTTGCAGCGCATGGGGCGCACAGGCCGCCGCGATCTTCCGCCCGAGATGTGGTTTGTCATGCGCGAGGAGGAGCCCGAGCCGCGCACGATGATGCCCGAAACGATACCCTGGAAGCTCCTGCAGGGCATCGCACTCATACAACTCTATCGCGAAGAAAAGTGGGTCGAGCCGCCCGAGCTCGATCGACTCCCCTACAGTTTGCTCTATCACCAGACCATGTCGACGCTCGCCAGCACCGGCGAACTCACACCGGCCGAGCTTGCTCAGCGTGTGCTCACGCTCAGCTATTTCCACCGCGTCTCGGCCGATGACTATCGCGTACTGCTGCGCCACCTCATCAAGATCGACCACATCCAGGTCACTGAGGGCGGCGGGCTTATCGTGGGCCTCGCGGGCGAGCGCATCATCAACAACTTTAAGTTCTACGCCGTGTTTCAAGAAAACGAAGAGTTTACCGTCCGGAGCGAATCGGCCGAGCTGGGCACGATCGTTAATCCGCCCCCGCCCGGTGAGCGCATCGCCATCGCCGGACACTGCTGGATTGTCGAGGAAGTGGACTGGAAGCGCCACACTGTCTTTGCCACGCAGGTCAAGGGCCGGGTGCCGGCCTACTTTGGCGACTGCCCCGGCGACATTAACACGCATGTGCTCGAGCGCATGCGCAAGGCGCTCAACGAGCACGCGACATATCCGTACCTTATGGGTAACGCACGGGCCCGCTTGGCGCAGGCTCGTCATACGGCCGAGATTTCGGGGGCGGGAACCAAGCCGCTCATTAACCTGGGCGGCGATACCTGGGTGCTCTTCCCCTGGTTGGGCAGCTTCGCCTTCCTAGCACTCGAGCGCATGCTTAAAATCAAATGCGCCGCTGAGCTGGGCCTTCGCGGACTCGACCCGTCACGCCCGTACTTTATGCAATTTAAGATGAAGGCCGACGAGGAGACATTCTTTGAGGTGCTCGCCGCCGAGGCCGAGAAGGACTTCGACCCCATCGAGCTCGTCTATCCCGGCGAGGTGCCTTACTTTGACCGCTACGACGAGTTTGTTCCCGAAGAGCTCGTGCGCAAGGGCTTTGCCGAAGGCGTGCTCGACATCGAAGGCATGAAGCAGCGCGTTCTCGACTGGCGCGACCACGCCTAAGACCAATCTTTTTGGCACGGGGTTTGTTAACCAGTCTTTTTGGAACGGGGCTATTTTAGCTACTTAATGTCGTCCAACGATTTCGATGGACCGCAAATAAGATCAATCTCGTATGTAGTAGCCGTCAAAATGGCCCCTCCCCTGCAAAAACAAAAGGTAACCGGAAGAAGACCCCCTGTCTTTACGGGCAAAAAGGGATAGAACAGTAAAGTACACCTGTCGCGTAATGTGCTTAATATTCAGGGATTAGATTTGCTAAGCAGAGCTGCAACCACCAATCGTTGTAATTTTAACGTTACAGGAAAAGCCTAATTCCTTCATAGTGCCAAACCCGCAGAGTAAATTGCCGACTGCAGTACCAAAAAAACTAAAACCCATCGCGTTCCACGACCTGAGTTTTCAACATATTGTGAATTGCATTAAGGGGAAGTTTCCCGCATCCACGTTTAGTGCAGACGTAGACGGGAAGCCGCAATTATAAGTCACTAGTCTGGGGCAGGATTAAACGGTTCATCCCTGGTAAGATATAGCAATCTTCGCCCGAGACCATTACTATTCCGCAAGCATCGATAAAACGCTGATATTCCTCGGCATTAAGGCCCACCGATTCAAAGCTAACGCGTACACCCGTAGCCATCAAGAAGGCTCGAAACTTCTGGCAGCTCGTCAATCGATACATCAATTCTTGAAGGCATGTATTCCACCAATTTTTAAAGAAACAACGGCGGTAATTGCTATCGCGATTGCACCAATAATACCGAGCGCTATCTGAATGGGATATAACCCCAACACATGTCCAAATATGGAGAAAAAC
>JAGZQF010000003.1 GCA_018382295.1 Collinsella sp. | reverse complement strand
GGCCGGAGGGGTGGCTTTGTAAAGCCGCTTGTCTCCACCCGCGTAGCGGGTGGTTTAAAGCTGGCCGCTGCGCGGCCAGCAGACTAAAGTCTTGAACAAAAACGCATCCGTCCTAGTCTAAGACGGATGCGAAATAATCAAACTATTCAGACAAGGTGCCGGAACTAGCAGACCTGGCGAACCTCGATGTGCTTCTTATATTCGTCCACCTTGGCAAAATCACCCAGACCGGGGCACTCGACCACGTTGGCGCCAGTGGCCATCGAAAGGCGCAGGGCGTCCTCGACGCGCTCGGGGGCGTCGTGCCACACGGACAGGAAGGCAGCGAGCGAGGAATCGCCGGCGCACACCGTCGACAGCAGCTTGACGTCGAAGGTGCGGTTGGCAAACCAGATATGCTCGCCGTTGGAGAAGTACGCACCGGCGCCACCAAGGGTCAGCAGCACGTTCTTGGCGCCCTTGGCGTGCAGCTCGGCCATAGCGCCCTTGACGGACTCGTCGTCGCCACCGCTCACCTTGATGCCAAAGATGTCAAGCAGCTCGTCGTCATTGGGCTTGATCAGCAGTGGCTCCAGAGCAATGAGGTCTGTCAGCTGATGGCTCGAGATGTCGAGGACGAACTCGGCCCCCTTGGCCTTGACACGGCGCAGGACCTCGGCCAAGAAGCCCTCGGAAGTGTTGGGAGGCAGCGAGCCGCTGATGACCAGGCAGGTCATGTCATCGAGCGAATCGATAAGTTCAAACATCTCCTGCTCGTTGGCCTCATTGATGGCGGCACCGGCATTGACCATGTTGTACTCGGTGTCGGGACCGGCGTTGAGGAACACATTGACGCGCGTAATACCGTCGGTCCACACGGGCTTGACGGGCACGCCCAGGGCCTCGGCGCCCTTAACGATAAACTCACCCGAGAAGCCGGCGAAGAAACCCAGGATCGTGGTGTCGACACCGTAGTGGTCAAGCGTAAACGAGACGTTGAGGCCCTTGCCGTTGGGCGTGTAGACGGCGTTGCGGGTACGCGTGACGGTGTTGGCGTCAAGACCGTCGCAGGCGATGTTGTAGTCAATGGCGGGATTTGCAGTGAGCGTGTAAATCATGAATGTTCCTTTCACGAAGCAACGTGTTAATGAAAGTATATTCCACGCATCGACAAAAGGCTAGGACAACTCGGTGAACGGTGTGGAAGCGATGAAGTACGGCAGGACACCCCCCTGGCGGAACAAAAAGGCGCCCCGGCCGAAACCGGGGCGCCGCATGTGCACGAATATGTCGCGTTTCGATTACTGACGATCGAGCTTGCGGACAGCAACGCGCTTGCTGTACTCGTCGACGTGACCAAAGTCGCCAATGCCGACGGACTCGGCAACGTTAGCGCCGGTGGCCATAGCGAGCTTCATGGCCTCCTCGACGTTGTCGCGATCCCTGTACCACTTGTGCAGGAACGCAGCGAGGGTGCAATCGCCGGCGCAGACGGAAGAAACCAGCTTGATGTTGAACTCACGCTTGGCGTACCAGATGTCCTCGCCGTTGGAGAAGTAAGCGTCGCCGCGGCTACCACGGGTGAGCAGCACGTTCTGAACGCCAGCGTCGTGAGCCATCTTCATGGCAACGCGAACCTCGTCGTCGGTGTCGACCGGCACGCCGAAGATGGCCTTCATCTCGTGATGGTTCGGCTTGATGAGCAGCGGCTTCTTGTGAGCGAGCTCCTTGAGCTTGTCGGAGGACAAGTCCAGGACGACGTCGGCGCCACGAGCCTGAGCGTGCTCCATGACCTGAGCCAGGAAGTCGGGCGTAGCTTTGGGAGGCACGGAGCCGGAGACGATCAGGCACTCAAGATCGCCCGCGGTGTCCAGGATGTTGTAGAGCTCCTCCTGGTGCTGCGGCGTGATCGGAGCACCCGGGTTCAGGATGCCGTACTCGTGCTGGCCATCGTTGACGTAGGTGTTAATGCGCGTGATACCGTCGGTCCAGACCGGGCGGCAGAGGCAACCCAGGTTCATGACCTCCTCAACGATGAACTTGCCCGTGAAGCCAGCAAAGAAGCCGAGTGCGACGGTGTCAACGCCCATCTTCTTAAAGGCGAAGGACACGTCAAGGCCCTTGCCGTTAGCCGTGTAGCTGGCCGAGCCGGTGCGGACGTTCTCATCGGGCTCGAGCGGAGAGCTTGAAACCGTCATGTCGACAGCCGGGTTAGCGGTTAGCGTGTAGAACATTTACAGTACCCCCTGTATATGTGAGGGCCGCGTGGCCGGCCCATTCCAACCACGCGGTTACCTCTGATACCAAATTAGCGAGCTGCGGACTCGAGCAGTGCCTTGACCTCGGCTGCGGTGTTGCAGGCGAGCGCCTTCTCGGCGAGCTCGTCGCACTCGGCCTTGGTCCACTGGCTGATGGTCTTGCGGGCGCGCAGGATAGAAGGAGCGCTCATCGAGAACTCCTCCAGGCCCCAGCTGATCAGCAGCGGCTCGAGCAGCGGATCGGCAGCGGCTTCGCCGCACATACCGACCATGATGCCGGCCTTCACGCCGCTCTCGATGATGTTCTTGAGCGAGCGGAGCACGGCGGGATAGTACACCTGGTACAGGTTGGAGATGGTGTCGTTGCCACGGTCGGCGCACATGGTGTAGCCGATCAGGTCGTTGGTGCCGATGGAGAAGAAGTCGGCAACCTCGGCAAGACGGTCTGCGAGCAGCGAAGCGGCAGGCGTCTCGACCATGATGCCGACCTCGATGTTCTCGTTGAACTTGCGACCCTCTTCGGTCAGCTCGGCCTTGCACTGCTCGACGAGCTCCTTGACAGCCAAGACCTCCTCGACGCAGGTGACGAGCGGGATCATAATCTTGACGTCACCGAAGGCGCTAGCGCGCAGCAGAGCGCGGAGCTGGACCTTGTACTGGTCGGGATTGGCCAGGCAGTAACGCACGGCGCGGAAGCCCATGAAGGGGTTGTCTTCCTTGACCATATGCAGATACGGAATCTCCTTGTCGCCACCCACATCGAGCGTACGGATGATGACCGGAGCACCCTTGAGCGCGCTGGCGACCTTACGGTAGGCGTTGAACTGCTCCTCCTCGGAAGGAAGCTCGGCAGAGTCCATGAACAGGAACTCGGAGCGGAACAGACCGATGGCCTCGGCGTCGTGATCGAGCGCGTTGGGCACGTCATCGGGGTTACCGATGTTGCAGGCGATGATCTTCTTGATGCCATCGGCAGTCACGGACGGCTTGCCACGGAAGGCCTCGAGGGCTGCCTTCTCGGCAGCGAAGGCCTCGGCCTTGGCGGTGTAGGCAGCGAGCGTCTCCTCGTCGGGATCGGCCTCGACGATACCCTTGCCACCGTCGACGACGACGGTCATACCGTTGCGCAGCGCGGTGCAGCTGTTGGAAACCGAAAGGACAGCCGGGATCTCGAGGGCACGCGCAATGATCGCGGAGTGCGACGTGCGGCCACCGGTCTCGGTGACGATACCGGCAACGTGGGCCTTATCGATCGTGGCGGTCATGGACGGCGTGAGGTCGTGCACGACAACGACGGTGTTCTCGGGCAGGACGGAGAGGTCGACGACCTCCTTGCCCAGCAGCTCGGCCAGAATACCGGTGCGGATGTCGGCGATGTCGGCCGCGCGCAGACGGAACATCTCGTCGTCCATGGACAGGAACATGTTCTCGAACATGGTCGAGGTGTCCATGAGCGCCTGCTCGGCGCAGGTACCGCCGTCAATGGCGGCGTTGATGGCGTCGGTCATGCCCGGGTCCTGAGCCAGGACAATGTGTCCGCTCATGATCTCGGCCTCGGCCTCGCCCACCGTCTCCTTCATGTGGTCGGCCTGAGCCTGGGTCTTCTCGCAGAAGACCGAAAGAGCGGACTGATAGCGCTCCTTCTCTGCTGCCGAATCAGCAACCTCATGCGGCTCAAACGTCAAGTCGGGATCGACGGCGACCATGACGGTGCCGATACCGATGCCCTCGGAAGCGTTGACTCCCTGATACATTCCCATTCCTCTCTCCGTGTCATGTGATAAAGCGTTTTGCCATATCCATGACAAAAGAGCGCAGTTACCTTACAACAGGTCACTGCGCCCCCAAATATGAACTTAGTTGTTCAACATGCGACCCGTTTGAGTTCTACTCGCCAAGACCGCTCTTGATGAGCTCGATGGCAGCAGCCAGAGCCTCGGCCTCGTCAGCGCCGTCACACTTGACCTCGACCTCGGTGCCGCAGGGGATACCAGCAGCCATGAGGGCCATCGGGGACTTGCCGTTGACCTCCTTCTCGGGGGTGACGACCGTCACGTCACAGGCGTACTTGCCCATGGTGGAGGCGAACAGACCAGCCGGACGCATGTGCAGACCCTGAGGATTAACGAGGGTAGCCTTCTCAGAAACCATAGTTGACTCCTTTTTTGTGTTTAACCCCTGTCATGTATGTGGCAGGAGTCAGATTCACGACGTTGTTTATATTAACTCACATCAAACGGTTTTTCATTATGTTTCGGACGAATTGTTGGACAGATGTGTTTGTCGTCCGCTTGCTCGCCCACAGGGGCCCGTGCGCGGCCTGTGAGATTTCCTGCTCTACAGTCCTGCTCGCACGAAGAGCACATTAAGTGCTCTTCGGCTCGTGCGGAACTCGCGATAAATCTCACAGGCCGCGCCCGGCCCCCTGTGGGCGAGCAAGCTGCAGAAACTCGGTCGGTCCAGAGCAATATCGTGCGAACGGAATTCTGGCTAATGATCTGTTCGCGACAAAGACTCGATAGGTAGCCCCCTCTATGCCCTTTTGTAAGTTGCGGTGAAATAGGGACTGAATTTGGGGTTGAATCGTTTAAACAGTCCCTATTTCACCGCAACTTATGGGAGGGATAGAAAAAAGGCGGAGGCCCTGGGGAGGGACTCCGCCTTATATACAGGGGGCGATGTTATTCGCGGGCTGGGGGATTAGACCAGGCGGGCGTTGATCGTCTTGGCGATCTCGGCGGCGTCGGTGGAACCCTTGACGGTGGCACGGAAGTCCTCGTCCATGAGCGCCTCGGCGACCTTGGACAGGATCTTAAGGTGCGTGGTGCCGGCCTGGGCACCCGGGATGAGCAGCGCGATGGCCACGTTGACGGGAGCGCCGTCCATGGTGTCCCAACCGGTCACACCGGACTCGTCCTTGACGACGATGACGGCAGCCTCGGTAATGGCGTCGGACTTGGCATGCGGGATGGCGAAGCCCTCCATCATGCCCGTGGTGCCCTCGGCCTCGCGGGCCAGGAAGGCGTTCATCACGGCGTCGGCGTCGCTGGCGATACCGGCCTTGACAGCCTGGTTGGAAACGAAGCTCAGAGCCTCGTCACGAGAAGCGAAGTCCTCGGCGACAAAGACATTCTCGACCTTCACGAAGTCGGCAGCCTCGGCCTTGGGGGCCTCGACGGCAGCGGCCTTGGGGGCCTCAACGGACCTGGCTACAGGAGCGGCCTTCTGATTCTTCTCGAAATCGTACTTCTTGAAGGCCACGAACAGGATGCCACCGACCACAGCGCCGATGAGGATCGCGAGGACCCACAGCGGACCGTTCTCGACAACGGGCAGGACCAGGAAGCCGCCGTGAGGCGCCGGATCGTGAACGTTGAAGAAGATGGTCAAGATGGAAGCGATGGAAGAACCGAGCATCATGATGGGCATGACGGGCCAGATGTTCTTGGTCATGAACGGAATGGCGCCCTCGGTGATGTGGGTGCAACCAAGGATGAGGTTGACGATACCGGCGTCATGATCCTCCTGGCTGAAGTACTTCTTGCCGACAACGACGGCGAAGGTGGTGATCAGCGGCGGAACGATGCAAGCGGCGGAGACGGCAGCCATGAAGTTGGTGCCGAAGTTGTAGGTCTCGGTGCCGACGCCAGCTTCGAGAGCGGTACCGAGCAGGAAGGTGCCAGTAGCGTAAGCAGCCTTGTTGACCGGGCCGCCCATATCAAAGGCGCACATGCAGCCGATGGCCAGGCCAAGGATCACCGGACCGGAGTTACCGAGGCTCTGCAGGAAATCCATCATACCCTGGTTAATGGCAGCCATGGGGCCGGAAATACCGAGCATGACCAGGCCGACGATGGCGGTAGAGCACAGCGGATACAGAAAGATTGCCTTCAGGCCATTAAGGCTCGCGGGAATTTTAGAGAAAACCTTCTCGAGCAGCAGGATGACATAGCCAGCAAGGAAGCCGCCGACGATGCCGCCCAGGAAGCCGAAGCCCACGCCGGCGCCACCGGCGTCGATCATGCCGGTCTCGGCGTTAACAGGCAGGCCCTGGATGGCAATCATACCGGCAACGAAACCGGGGACGAGCGCCGGGCGCTTGCCGATGGATTCGGCGATGTAGGCGGAAAGCACCGGAACCATAAGGTTCATGGCGATGCCGCCGATGATCTTGAGCATCGCAGCAAAGCTGTTGTAGTCGGCAGCCGTCGAATCAAAGGACGTGATGCCCCACAGGAACGAAATGGCGGTCAGAACACCACCGGCAACGACGAAGACCAGCATGTGGCTGACGCCGTTCATGAGGTGCTTGTAGATGACGTGGCCGATGGACTCCTTCTCCTCGACCTCGTCCTCGACATCGGCGGCAGCGGCAACCGTGTCGTCGCCCTTGGCGGCGAGCGCGCGGTCGATCAGCTTACCAGCAGTCTCGACAGACAAGGCCTTGGAAACACCAACGGAAACCATGGGCTTACCGGCGAAACGCTCAGCCTGGACATCCTTATCGGCTGCGACGACGACGGCCTTGGCACCGGCGATCTCGCTCTTGGTGAGCTCGTTCTCGACACCGACCTGGCCATGAGTCTCGACCTTAATGGTCAGACCGCGCTCGGCAGCTGCCTTCTCCAGCGCCTCCTTCGCCATGAAGGTGTGCGCAATGCCGGTCGGGCAACCGGTCGCGGCGATGATGTCAAACTTAGCCATGTGTCCCTCCTTCTTGAGTACAGCGCCCGCGGGCGCTCCCCTACACGCGCTTCGATGCGCGTTTTTCCACAACTGAAAGATACCAACCTACCGTCCGCGTGAGAAGAGACAAGGCGCAATTCTCCGGTGAAAGGTTCTTTCATAACCGTAAACGGCAAGTGAAAGTTTACCATCAACACTTGAAACGGCAAGGTGTATCTTGTAATTGAAAATGCCCGTATACTATGGCATTGCAAATCAAGTTAGATTTTCATGCCAACCAGGAGCCATCCATGACCGATAGTAGCAAAAGCGCACTTTCCCTCATTAGTACCCACCAGGGATACAGCGAGTCCGAGCAGCGCATTGTCGACTATATATTGGAGCACCAGTCCGAGGCGCCACGCCTCACGGCGGCTCAGCTCTCGCGCGCTGCCGCCACGTCCGAGGCGACCGTTTCGCGTTTCTGCCGCAAGCTGGGCTTTGGCAGCTTCCGCAGCTTTCAGTTTTCGTTGGCGCGCGACTTAGAGAGTCAGCGCAACGAGGGCCTGACCGACGAGGTCTCGCTCGACAACATGGAGCAGAGCCTTAAAAATATCCTCGCCGCCAAGGTGAGTGAGCTTAATGCGACCATCGACGGCATTGATCACGACACGTTGGCCGCAGTTGTACACGCGCTTAAGAATGCCGGCGTTATTGAGTTTGCGGCCGTAGGCAACACCAACGCCGTCGCGCTCGACGCGACGTTCAAGTTCTCGCAGCTGGGCCTTCGTTGCATGGCAAGCACCATCAGCGAGACCTCGATTGGTTTTGCGCTCACGCTGCGCCCCGGTGACGTTATCGTGCTGATCTCAAACTCCGGCAAGTCGCGCCGTCTGAATCGCATGGCAAAAGCGGCTCGCGACTGCGGCGCAACCGTAGTCGTCATCAGCAGCGACAGCAAATCCCCGCTCGCGCGCCTGGCAGACTACACCTTTAATACCGTCAACCACGAAGCACTACTGACAACGGGCGACTTCGCGTTCTCCAAGATGAGCGCCACGATGATCATCGAGGTCATCTACAACTTCCTGCTGCCCGAAATCGAAGACGCCCGCGAGCATATCAGCTACTACGAAGAGCTCATCCAGCCGGATAAGGTTGTGGAGTAAAATGCGTAGTGGGACAAAAATTTCAGTCTATTTTGTCCCACCAACACCGCTGATACGACCTAACCTCGAGCTTCTTCGAGCATCTGCTTTGCGTGCGCCAGGCTAGCCTCGGACTGATCGCCGCTCAACATGCGGGCGATCTCGGCGGTACGCGCTTCGCCGGTTACCTCGTCCAAATGCGTCTGGGGAACATCGCCTGGTTCCTTGCTGACAACATAATGCTTGTCGGCCATGACGGCGACCTGCGCCAAGTGGGTTACGACAATCACCTGATGCGTAGAGGCGAGATCTGCCAGCACGCCCGCGAGTGCACGCGCCGTGGAGCCACCGACACCGGCATCGACCTCGTCAAACACCAGCGTATCGACACCGTCCGCGTTACCGAGGACAACCTTGCTTGCAAGCATGACGCGGCTGAGCTCGCCGCCCGACGCAATGCGGCGCAGGGGACGTGGCGTCAAGCCGGCACCGCTGCGGTATAGCAGCTCGTAGCTCGAAGGACCAACGGGCGTCCACTCAGCACGGGGAAGATCGCGCGACTCCCAGACGAGCTCGGCACTACCCATCTCCAAGCGCGCCATCTGGCGGCCAACCTCGTGGCAGAAGCGCGGGGCCGCCGTATTGCGTGCGCGCTTAAGTGCCTTGGCAGCGGCAAACAACTCGCGCTCGGCGCTCCCGAGTGCCTCACGCGCCTTTTTGATCTGCTCATCGCCATCATCGACCAGGGACAGCAGCTCTTGCGAGCGATCGCGCATGGCAAAAACATCGTCCATGGTGGGACCCCACTGACGCAACAGGCCCTTGAGGTCGGAATATCGCTCACGCATGCGTGCGAGCTCGCGCGGGTCGAAGGCGACGCCATCGCGATAGGTACGAAGCTCGTTCGCGCAATCCTCAAGGGAGATACAGGCATCCGAAAGCGCATCGGCAATGTCGCCCAGTTTGCGATCGACGGTAGCCATTCGGGAAAGTTCTGCCACGGCGCTGTTCACGGCGTCGAGCGCTCCCCCTTCGGAGGCAAGCGATGCATGGGCATCGTTAGCTGTGGCAACCAGTACCTCGGCATGTTCGGAGCGCGGCAGCAGTTCCTCGAGTTCCTCATACTCGCCCGGTTTGGGGTCGACCTCGCCGATGCGCTCGAGCGCAAAGCGCGCTTCCTCGACGCAACTCCCCCGCGCACGTGAGGCCTCCTCGACGCGACGGACCTCCTTGGCAGCCGCGCGCGAGGCTTTAAAGCAAGCACGGTAGTGCTCGAGCGCCTCGAGCGCAGAGCGTCCCGCCCAGGCATCGACCATCGCAACGTGATGCGCCGGATCGAGCAAGCGCTGGTGCTCGTGCTGGCCGCACAGATCCATCATCACGCCGACGCGCTCCGAAAGCTCGCGCACACTGGCAATGCGACCGTCAATCTTCACGCGGCTGCGGCCCTCGGCAGAAAGGCTGCGCTGTACGGTGAACCCCTCCGTGTCGTGCGGCCCGTCGAAGAGTCGCGCCTCGACGCTCGCCAGTGCCTCGCCCTCGCGCACCGTCGACGAATCCGCACGCTCGCCCAAAATTAGCTTGAGGGCCGAGAGCAGCGCGGTCTTGCCGGCGCCAGTCTCGCCAGTCAGGACAGTCAGGCCGGCACTCGGCACCAGCGTCGCCTCGCGAATGAGTGCAATGTTATAAACCTGCAGCTCATCGATCATGACGGACTCCGTAGAATACGCGGCTCACCGAGTTATAGAAGCTCTCGGGGCCGTAATCCAGCAGCAACACATCTCCGGGCCCGCGGCGCACCGCCACGCTCTCAACGGTGCCATCGCAGGTAATAAACTGTCCATCGATAGCGATCGCCGGAACGCTCGGGCGATCATCGGACATAAAGATTTCGACGACATCACTCGGCGAGGTCAAAAAGGCACGAGCCTGAATGGTGTGCGGCGCAATGGGTACGCAGACCATGCCCGTATAGTCGGGGCTCACGATGGGGCCACCGGCACTGAGCGCGTAACCCGTAGAACCAGTCGCCGTGGACACGACCACGCCGTCGCCACGCAGACGGTCGATATGATGGCCGGACACCGTGATGTCGAACTCGACCATATCGGACAGCGGACCGCGGGTAAGCGCCATGTCGTTGAGGGCGAAGGTGCGCACGACATCCTTCGTACCGTCTTCGCGCACGGACACGATATCCGCGGCGATGGTGGCGCGACGGCTCACGTGCAGCTCACCGGACAGGGCGTCGCTCACGACCTGCAGGATGTCGCGCTCCTCGGGGCTCGCAGCAGTTAGAAAGCCCAGGTGACCATAGGAAAGACCGAGGATAGGAATCTCACGATGGTTGAGGATGCGGGCAGCGCGCAGCAACGTACCGTCGCCGCCGAGCGTAATGACCAGATCGGAGCCGTCAATATCAGGCGTGCTCTGAATCTTGGATCGCTGGTCGGCAGCCCATGCGACCTCATAGCCCTGGCGAGTCAGCCAAAGCTCGAGCATCAGGCCGCTCTCGACCGCCTCTTGCTTGTAGTAATTGGGAACCAGAAAGACCTTCATAGCGTTGCAACTTTCTCGCTCATAACCGATACCTGGGATTGCAGCTCGTCTTGCGAGCGATCGCCGGGGTCAAATCTCGTGCCGTACAGGAAAAACTCAACGTTGCCCTTGGCACCATGAATGGGCGACACGCACACATCGACCGGGAACAGGCCCTTGGCAGCAAAGAGTTCAACCGCCGCCACGAGTGTATCGCGGCGCACGGCGGGATCGGTCACAATGCCGCCCTCGCCCACCAGCGCCGCCGGAGCCTCAAACTGCGGCTTTACGAGCGTGCAGAATGCACCCGTAGGCGCCAGGCACGCCAGTACCGCATCGATAATGTTCGCGATGCTGGTAAACGAGACATCACACACAGCCAGGTCGATAGTGCCGGCATAGCCAAGCTCAGGCAGCTGCGTCACGTTTGTGCGCTCATGCAGCGTCACGCGATCGTCCTGGCGCAACGACCAATCGAACTGGGCGCGACCCACGTCCACCGAGACAACGGTCGCAGCTCCGCGCTTGAGCAGACAATCGGTAAAGCCGCCGGTAGAGCAGCCCACATCCAGACAGGCAAGGCCCGTCGGATTGATGCCAAACGCATCAAGCGCGCCTTCGAGCTTAAGACCGCCGCGGCCAACATAGGGAATGCGCCCCTTCACATGCAGCGGCAGCCCCGGGATCACCTTAAGGCCCGGCGAAGTCAAGCGCTCACCGCCACTCGAGACCAAGCCGGCCATAAGAGTGCGAAGGGCATCCGCGCGATCGGCGCAGATGCCCTGTGAAATCAGTTCGTCATCAAGACGCACGCGTTTCATGAATGCCATCAACCATTCGTATCCGGAGATGCGGCCTAGCTATCCTGGGATTCGTTTGCCGCATCCTCATCGTATTCCTGCTCGAGCTTGTCGGCCTCACGCGGCGTCAACTCAAACTTGTCGACCATATCGACCGCGCGGGAGCCCAGCTCAATCGCTTCGTCAAACAAATCGAGCGAACGCTCCAAGGAGGTATCCTTGGAGCGAACGGTAGCGATGATCTGATCCAGACGGTCCGAAATCTCATCAAAGTTACGGACAGAACCCTCTGGCATGGCTACTCCTCGACGGAGTCGGCCTCGACGGCCTCAGCAGCGTCCGCATCCTCGGCCAACACACCAGCCTCAGCCTGGGCAACCGCAACCTTAGCGGCAGCCTCGGCAGCCTGTGCCTCCTCGCGAGCGCGATCCTCGGCCAGCAGCTCCTGGTATAGGTCCTCGCCCGGCAGCTCCTCGCTGCGAGCGATCTTGCCCAGCACGCCGTTGACGAACGACGCGGACTGGTCGGTGCCATAGGCCTTGGCAAGCTCGACGGCCTCGTTGATCACGATGGCGTCCGAGACCTCCTCGTCGGTGAGGAAACGCATCTCGTAAACGGCGATACGCAGCAGATTGCGGTCGGCACCGGGCATGCGCATAAGATCCCAGTTCTTGGCAACGGAGCGCAGAGCGCAGTCGATGCGGTCGATATGCTCGTAGGCACCGCGGCACAGCTCCAGCGCATAGGGGTCGAGGGGACCCTTCGAGATCAGGAAATCACCCTCGAGGACGCGCTCGAGCGGGCTGTCCGTGGCCTCGGCCTGGAACAGCAGCTGCAGCGCCTGACTGCGGGCAAGCGTACGCCCGCGATAAACCTTAAGGCTCAAAGGTTACTCCTTGGGGAAAACGAGGCCGTCGATGCAAACGTCAACACGCTCAACCTCAACGCCAACCTGGGCATCGATGGCAGCGACCACGGCAGCGCGAACGGCCTCGGCGAGTTTCTTGAACGGATAGCCAAAGAACACCACGACACGCACGGTGAGTGCGAGCTTGTCGCCAACGACCTCGGCCTCGACAGCCGGCTCGGAAGCCGGGGCCTTGGACGAGAGCATCATGGAGACAAGGTTGGTGGCAAGGTCCTTGACGCCAACGGAGGCGATGCCCTCGACATCCGACACGGCGCGCGAGACGATGGCGGTCAAAACATCGGGCGAAATGCCGATGCCGTCAATCTTGATTTCCTGGGGCATGAGTCCTCCTAGAAGAGTTGGTTGCTAGACGCGGGAGACGAACTTGCCGTCGCGGGTGTCAACCTTGATGACCTCGCCCTCGTTGAGGTACATGGGGACCTGGATGACAGCGCCGGTGTCGATCGTGGCCGGCTTGGTGGAACCCTGGACGGTATCGCCCTTAAAGCCCGGGTCGGTCTGGACGATGGTGGTCTCGATGAACATCGGCGGGGTCACGCCCATGAGCTCATCGTCGGCGAAGAGCAGCTGGCAGATGTCGTTCTCGCGCAGCCACTTGGAGTTCTCGCCCACCATGTCCTCGGGAACGGGAACCTGCTCATAGGACTCGTTGTCCATGAAGATGTAGTCGGTGCCATCGTTGTAGAGGTACTGGAACTCACGGGTGGTGAGCATGACGCTCTCGAACTTGGTGCCGGCGTTGCAGGTGTTCTCGACGACGCGGCCGCTCTTGATGTCGCGGGTCTTGTAGCGCACAAACGCGCCGCCCTTGCCCGGCTTGACATGCTGGAACTCGACGATGGTGTAGACCTTGTCCTTGATACGGAGACCGAGGCCGTTCTTGAAGTCGGCGGTAGAAATGGTAGGCATAGCGACCTTTCTTGTTATGGGCAGAACGCACAAGCGTCCAAATTACATACGACAGAAATTATACACTTGCAGACGGCGCCTGCGGCGAGCGCATAAAAAGAGAACGCGGGGCGTCCGAATCGATTCGGACGCCCCGCCCCAAAAATCTATCGAAATGGGCTAGCAATCGATGACGTGCAGGTCGTGCGGGGTCTTGGTGAAAGGCTCGTAGCCGTTCTCGGTGACCACGCCGTAATCCTCCAGGCGCACGCCGCCCACGCCGGGCAGGTAAACGCCGGGCTCCATGGTGACAACCGAGCCGATCGCGATGGTGTTCTTGCTGCGGTTGAAGTTGGGCAGCTCGTGGATGTCGATACCGACGCCGTGGCCCAGGCCATGATTGTAGTAATCGCCATAGCCGGCATCGCCGATGATCTTCTTGGAAAGCTTGAAGATGTCGTTACCCTCAACGCCCGGATGGATGGCGGCGACGCACTCCTCGTGCGTGCGGCGCACGAGCGCGTACAGGTCGAGCTGCTCCTGCGTGGGCTCGCCCATCACGACGGTGCGCGTCATGTCGGAGCGGTAATCGCAGTAGCCCGCGCCGTAATCCATGAGAACGAAATCGCCCTTCTCGATCACGCGATCGCTCGGCACGGCATGCGGGTTGGCGGTGTTGGGACCGCTCGCCACGATGGAGCCGAAGGCAAGGCTGTCGGCGCCGTTGGCGAACATAAAGTTCTCGAGCTCGTTGCGAACCTGCTTCTCGGTCATACCGGGCTTAATAAAGCCGAGCATATGCTGGAAAGCGGCATCGGTGATCGACTGCGCATGGCGCATAAGCTCAATCTCCTCGGCATCCTTGATGGCGCGCATCTTGCGGATGTCGTCGTGCATCAGCGGTAGGATGCAGGCGACGGAACGGTCCTCCAGGCCGCGCTGAATACCCTGGTAGAAGTTAATCTGCATATCGTCCTCGACAGCACAGACACGGCACTTGTTAGCCGCAATCTTGCCGGCGACCCAGCCGGGGATGGCACCCTCGTCCATGTCGTAAACCCAGGGGCTGCCGGCGGGCGTGTTCTCCTCAAAGCTGTTGAGGTAGCGCGAGTCGGTATGGAACAGGCACTGGTCGGCCGTAATAAACGCCGCGTGCGGGAATTCAAAGGTGTAATCGAAAACGCCCTTCACGCCCGTAAGCCAACGAAGGTTGGCCTCGTCGCGCACCACGATGGCGTCGTAGCCACGCTCGGCCATCAGCGCACGGACACGCTCGATACGACCGGCAGGACCGGCAGCAAACTCAGACATGCAGATTCCTTTCTTGTTGTCTCTATATAGACGGGACGGGTCTCAACCGAACGACGGAATCGCATGCGATCCGCAACCGATTGGAAACCCGCCCCTCAACATGATACGAAAGAGGATGGAAGTCAATAAATCTTAGAGAAGTTCTTTACGAGAAGCCAAGTAGGCGTGAGCATGGCGCTTAAGAACCTCGTCCTCAACGTTCGTTAGGCGAATGGCGCCGAGTGCCGCGGGCAGCGGCAACATGCTGCGGTTCGAGCGTGCAAACTGCTGCTTGCGGAACTCCTCGATATATGCGGCAGACTCCAGATCGAAGGCAAGTTCCTCGATACCAAAGTCCTCCAAGCAGTCATCGACCTCAAAGACGTAATCGATATCGAAATCGCAGGCATCATGTGCAAGGCGTGCCTCAAAGCGAATGCCCTCGGACAACAGCTGGTAGGCAGGGGCCTGCGAAGCGGCATCGCCCAAGCAGGCGCGCAGGGTACGCTCCCCCGTCTTGCCAAAATCGAGCGCATGGCGAGCGCTCGGGTTCGTGGCCATCAGTACGTCCTTGCGGGCAGTCTGAGACCATTGAACGGCATTGACGAGCGCGACCTCCTCGCCCGCGAGAATCTCGGGGACGGTCTCAGTAAACTGATTCCAACGGGACTTACTGCTCGAAAGCATGGTGCCAACAAGTACCACATAGCCGAGCTTGAGGTCCTCGGGGTCCGCCTCGCGAACAAGGTCGAGGTCACACACGACCAAGCCCGGTTCGGGACGGAACGCGATAGCGGGAAGCGCATTCGACGACGAGGCAATGAGCGGCTTCATGGTCGTCGCGACCGTGAGCATGGCGTCAAAGGTCGTCGGCAGCAGCGCGCACTCGGTTCGGCCACACCACTGGTTGGCGCACCAGCTAACAACCGAGCAGGTTGCGGCATCGCCAACGGCGACAACCAGATCGTCGCAGGTAATGCCGTTGGCAGACAAGGCGCCAAAGATAGCATCGGCATCGGCCAGCGTGGCACCAGCAGGCGAAACCTCAAGGGAGAACTGCGACACGGCAAAACCGGCGTCGACCAGCGCATGCTCGACGACCTCATCAAAACGTTCTGACGAGGCGGAGTTCCAAACCACCATCGCGCGCTTAGGCTTGCCCACAGCCGAGGCAAACATACGCGACAGCTCATCGAACGCGCCCAATCCGACACGGACATCGACGCTGCGGTTTTGGAAATTGATCAGTTGGCGGCGAATCATAGCAGTCCACGCTCCAAAAGCATCTCGGCACAAAGGTAGGAAACGTCCTCGAAGGACTTGTTGCGAATATCAAGGGTAATATCGGCGGCCTGGCGATACAGCGGACGGCGATGCTCAAACAAGCGCGCGGCATGCTCGGGCGAGCGGAAATCGGGGCGCGTGTCGGACCGACGAATCTGGCGAATCGAATCCTCAAAGTCGCCCTCGAGGTACACGCACGTACCCATTTCGTGCATCAGCTCAATATTCACCGGCGTCTCGACGATACCGCCACCGCACGAAACCAACAGACTGCGCTCGCTTTGGAGCGAACGGAGCGCCGAGGTCTCGAGCTCGCGAAAACGATCCTCACCCTCGGTCTCAAAAATCTCGGTTACCGACTTGCCGCAACGGCGGACGACTAGGCGGTCGGTATCGATAAAACGCCGCTTGAACATAGTGCCGACGTTACGCGCGAGCGTCGATTTGCCCGCGCCCAAAAAGCCGATAAAGAAGATATGGTCGCAGCCGTGTTTGGTGTGCTGGGACATGACGAGACCTATTCCTCGCAGGGAAGGTCGCGCAGGGCCCGGCGCTCAAAGATACGGAAGATCTGCGTATACCACAGGTCCTGCGTGGCCTGCGGCTTTACCAGGATGGTATCGACGCCGGCGAAGTTGCCGCTCCACACGTCCGTGTAGAGCTGATCACCGATCAGCACCGCCTCGTCGGCCGTGGCGCCGAGGCGCTTAAGACCCGCCTTGAGGGCAAACGGCGCCGGCTTCATGGCATGGCTGATGGCCTCGAGTCCCAGCTCGCGTGCTGATGCCATGACCTGGTCGCGATGCCAGTTGTTGGACACCATGCACAGCTTAAAGCCTTTGGCGCGGGCGGTATCGAGCCAAGCGGAAACCGCAGCGGGAACCTGCTCGGTGTCACGCGGCACCAGGGTGTTATCGCGATCGAGCAGAATGGCGCGTTTGCCGTCGGCCCAAAGGGTATCAAGGTCGATGCGATCGACCGAGGCAACGTAACGTTTGGGGCTAAAAATCCTCATGCTAATTCCAAGACTGTTGATGCTCTTCGTAGGTTTGCGAGAAGTACTCCTCGTCCTGCGTAATGTAGAAATACAGGTCATCGGAGTCGGTCGGCTCAAGCGTGGCCTTGAGTGCCTCGAGCGACGGAGAGCAGATGGGCGTGGGTGGCAGACCCTCATGCTTATAGGTGTTATACGGACTATCGCTCTGCAGGTCGTCGGCGGTAACCTCGCCACCGGTGACATACATCATGGTCGCATCGCTGTTGAGATAGCGCAGACCATCGAGCTTGCCGGCAAGACGGTTGTAGAAGACCGAGGCCACGTGCGCGCGCTGGTCGGCGTTGAGGCCCTCGCGCTCAACGATAGAGGCCAAGTTGACGATGTCGTAGTCGGACATCTCCACACCGTAGCGTTCCTTGATCTTGGCTTCGCAGCTCGCAAAGTCAAGCGACTTGTACTCGGTCTTAAACTGATCGAGCATAGCGCGAATCACGTCATCGACCGTCGGCGAATCGCCCAACGAATAAGTCTTGGGGAACAAGAAACCCTCAAGCGAGTCGTTGGCGGCGCCCTTAAGGAAGCTATAGTCGTCCACGTAGTTGGAGGCCTTAGCCTGGTTGAGGAAGTCTTCCTTAGAGATGCCATCGTAGGCCTGGGCCACACGATCGGCGACTTGATCGACCGTCAGGCCCTCAGGGATTGTTAGCGCATTGGAGCCCGCGTTGGGACCTTCCATGAGCTGCTGAACAACCTTGGTCGCGTCCATGAGTGTGGTGAACAAATAGGTACCAGGCTTGAGCGACATATCGGCGTTGAGCTTTTTCACCGCCGCATAGTAATCCTTGGGATTCTCGACGATATGGTTCTCGGAGAGAATCGAGGCGATCGTATCGCCCGAAGCACCGTCGGGAATGGTTACCGTAACCTGCTGACCAGCCGTGACCTTCGTATCCTCACCGGCAAAGAAGCCCTTGACGGCCGGCACGACAAAGAAAACGATCGCGACAAGCGCAAGCACCGCCACCACAACGCCGATGATCATGGGAACCGGAGAGCTCTTCTTTTGAGCACCGCGACGAGTATGCGTGTTGTAGCTCGAGCGGGTCGCCGGAGCAACGCCATGCGAACCGCGGGCGTGATGAGAATGCGATTGGGGGGCCTGCGTTCGCTGGGTAGGTGCCTGCTGCTTAAAGCGGGTACCGCCTGCAGGCTGGGCCGTACGAGCAGTGGGCTGCTGAGCCGCGTGAGAAGCCGGATGCTGAACCGAACGAGCAGAAGGCTGCTGACCCGTCCGTTGAACAGGTTGGGCCGAACGAGAGAAGGACTGCACCGGGCGCGCGGCAGGCTGAGCTGCGCGCTGCGTCGGCTGTGCCGGACGCTGGCCAGGCTGGGCAGGGCGCGACGCCGGCTGACGTGTACGATTCGGCTGGCGCGGATCGGAAGCACTAGGCATGCGAAACCTCCTCGTTTTTACGATCGAGCCACGTCTGCAAAAAAAGGCTGGCGGCAATCATGTCGATCTTGCCCCTCATCTGCTTTTCGTTGAGGCCCTGCTCGCGCAGGATACGCTTGGCCTCTTGCGAGGACAGACGCTCGTCCTCAAACTCCAGCGGAAGATCGAGCTCGTCGGCAATCTTTTGCGCCACGGCGGCAACGCGCTCGGCTTGGGGGCCGGGCTCACCGCCCATGGTCAGGGGACGTCCGCTTACCAGGATGTCGGGCTCATAGTCTTCGACCAGGTAGCGGAACGTCTTGGCCATACCGGTGACCTCGGCGGCCGGGAGCACCTTGACGGGCATCGCCATCTTGCCATCACGGCTCGAGACGGCGATGCCAATCCTGGTCTCCCCTATGTCCAGCGCAAGCGCGACCACAGTGACTTCTTAGATTCTTAGGCGCCGAGCGCGGTCTTGGCGGCCGCGAGGGCATCGGCGATGCCGGCAGCATTCTTGCCACCGGCCTGGGCCATGTTGGGACGGCCACCACCGCGACCGTCGACCAGACCCGCGATCTGCTTGATCACATTACCGGCGTGGAACCCGGCCTTCACGGCGTCATCGGAGCCGGCAGCGAGCAGGGCCGGAGTGCCCTTCTCAGTCACGCTGGCGACGACACAAGCGACAGGGCCGGCGACCTTCTGGTGCACGGTATCCCATACGTTGCGCAGGTCGGCAGCCTCAAGGCCCTGGAGCTCAACAACGACGAGCTTGTAGCCACCGAGCTCGACAGCACCCTCGATGGAGCTGGAAATGGCGTCGGAGGAACCACCGGTCAGAGCCTTTTTGAGCTTGTTGGACGTCTCGCGCAGCTCGACCTGCAGGTTCTCCACACGGGCGGGAACCTCGTCGACGCGGCACTTGAGCGCAGCAGCGGCGGCGTCAACGAGTGCCAGGCGGTCGGCCATATAGTCGAGAGCACCCTTAGAGGTCACGGCCTCGATACGGCGGACGTTCGAGCCCGTAGAGGACTCGGAAATAATCTTGAACAGGCCGATCTCGGCGGTGTTGGCAGCGTGCGTGCCACCGCAGAGCTCGCGAGAGAACGGCTGGTCCTCGGCGCCCACGGAGACGACGCGGACGACATCGCCGTACTTCTCTCCAAACAGAGCAACAGCGCCGGCAGCCTTAGCCTCGTCGATGCCCATAACACGGGTCACGACCGGCTTGGAGGCGAAGATCTGCTGGTTGACCAAGTCCTCGACAGCCTTGAGCTGCTCGGAGGAAAGGGCCTCGAAGTGCGTAAAGTCAAAGCGCAGGTGCTCGGGCGTCACCAGCGAGCCGGCCTGGGAGACGTGCTCGCCCAGGACCTGCTTAAGGGCAGCGTCGAGCAGGTGCGTGGCGGTGTGGTTGCGGCGCAGGAAGCCACGGCGCTCGGCGTCGAGAGCGGCGGTCACAGCGGCACCGACAGTCAGCGTGCCATCGGCAACGTGCGCGACGTGGGCATACAGGCCGTTGTGGTTCTTGGTGTCGGCAACGGTCAGAACAACGCCCTCGGCGGAAAGCTTGCCGGCATCGCCCTGCTGACCACCCATCTCGGCATAGAACGGGGTGCGGTCGAGCACGACCTCGACATCCTCGCCCGCGGCTGCGGACTCGACGGACTCGCCGTTGCGCACGATGGCGACAACCTTGGCGCCCTCGATCACATCGTTGTCATAGCCGTCGAACTCGGTCGCTGCGACCTTGTCGGAAAGCTCGACCCACACGTCGTTGAAGCTACCCCAGGCGTCGCCCTTGGCGTTAGCGCGGGCGCGGGCCTTCTGGTCCTCCATGCAGGCAGTGAAGCCGTCCATGTCGACGTCGTGGCCAGCGGTGCCGGCGATCTCGACGGTCAGATCGATGGGGAAACCAAAGGTGTCGTGCAGCTTAAAGGCGACATCGCCCGGAAGCACAGCGCCCTCGGCAAGCGCTGCCAGGGCCTCGTCCAGGTACACGCGGCCGTTGTCGAGCGTCGTGGAGAAGCGCTCCTCCTCGGAGGCAACGATACCCTTGACGAGCGCGACGTTCTTGAGCAACTCGGGATAGGCCTCGCCCATTTGAGCGTTGACCTCGTCGATGAACTTGGTCAGGAAGGCGCCCTCGATGCCCAGCAGGCGACCGTGGAACACGGCACGGCGGAGCAGACGGCGAAGGACGTACTCGCGACCCTCGTTGCCGGGAAGGATGCCGTCCGAGATCATAAAGTCGACAGCACGGGAGTGGTCGGCGATGATGCGCAGGGAGCGGCTGGCGCCGGAGTAGTCATCGGCGTCATAGGTCTTGCCGCTAATCTCCTCACCGAGTTTGATGAGGTGCTGCATCAGATCGCCGTCGTAATTGGCGGTCTTGTGCTGCATGATGGCAGCCATGCGCTCCAGGCCCATGCCCGTATCGAGGTTGCGGTGCGGCAGCTCCGGCATGGAGCCGTCCTCCTGGCGGTCGTACTGGGTAAACACGAGGTTCCAGAACTCAAGGAAGCGGTCGCAGTCGCAGCCGGGCTTGCAGTCGGGGCTGCCGCAACCGACCTCCTCGCCCATGTCAAAGTAGATCTCGGAGCACGGACCGCAGGGGCCGGTGGGGCCAGCGGCCCAGAAGTTGTCGTCCTCGCCCAAGCGGGAGATGTGGTCCTCGGCAACGCCCAGGGAGCGCCACACGTCATGGGTCTCATCGTCCTCGGTAAAGACGGTAAAGTACAGGCGGTCGAGCGGCAGCTTGAACTCCTTGGTGATGAGCTCAAAGGCCCAGGCGCAAGCCTGCTCCTTGGAGACGCCGCCAAAAGAGAAATCGCCGAGCATCTCGAAGAACGACAGGTGACGGCCGTCCTCGCCGATGCAGTCGATGTCGTTGGTGCGGACGCACTTCTGGCAGGAGATCGCGCCAATCTCCTTCATGGTCTTCTTGCCCTGGTAGTACTCCTTAAACTGGTTCATGCCGGCGTTGGCAAGCAGCAGTGAAGGATCGTCGGGGACGAGGGACGAAGAAGGATAGAGCTTAAGACCGCGCTCCTCAAAGAAGTTGAGGAACTTGGAGCGGATCTCGGCCGTAGTCATTGACGGGTAGTCAGCACTCATAGAGGGAATCTCCTCGGTTTCACATCGAAACAGTTCAAACGTAACGATATTACCATCCCGCCGCGCAAGTGCAAAAAAGAGGGTCGCCAAACAGCGACCCTCCAGCGAAAGTGCACGTTATTTAGTACTGCGCGATCCTTTGAAAAAGGACTGCTGTATAATTGCATATAAGATTCACCCGGAAGGAGCGATCGATGAAAAGCAAACGATTTGTCCTGAATGCACTTCTGGTTGTAGCACTTTTAGCGCTCTTGGCCTTCTCATGCTGGTACGCAAACCAACCATCATTTGGATACGTATTGTATACAGTAATGTCCGGCGATAAGGCTTATTACACTCTACGCGCAATTGACGTTCTCTTTTTCTATGTAGCCGGCCCCTTATCAATCGCTTTGGTCGCGTTTCTTGTCATTTACAACTTCAAGAAACGTTAATAGAACCTATTTAGAATCCGAATCGTCCATGGAGCCGTCGATGCCGGTTTTGGTGTCGTCGTTCATATTGAAATCGTCGTCTTTGGCGAAGGGATTCTTGAAAAAGCCCGTAGCATCGGGCTGAAGGCCCGAGAGCTTCATCCAGGGATTATCGAGCTCGGGTTTGGGCATGGCCTGGGCCTCGGGCGCAGTCTCGTTACCGATGAGCTCGGACTCATAGATGAAGGTGTCGTCGCCGAGCGCGTCGTAGGCGGCGACCGGGTTGCCATCGGCATCGCGGTACGGCGTGCCCTTAAACACGGCTCCGTCATAGGCCACAAGCTGACGGCCGGTCTCATTCTCGAAGTAGTACACGAAGATGCCCTTGAGGGCCGCACAAAGCGGGATGGCAATAATCATGCCGATGGGCCCCATGAGTGCCGAACCAATAACGAGAGCCGTAAGGCTCATAATGGGATGCACCTGCACTGAGCTCTGCATGACCTTAGGCGAAATCACATTGTCGGTGACGTTTTGCGCGACCATCGTCACGATGAGCGTCCATAACGCCAACATGGGGCTGAACATAAAGCCGAGTACCGTGGCGATTGCCGCGCTCACCCAGGGACCGACGACCGGAACCAAGTGCATGATGCCAGTGAAGATAGCCATGAGCGCCGCATACGGATGGCCGATAATCAGGAAGCCGATAAAGGCGAGGAAACCACCGCAGATGGACGTCACGACCATACCGCGCATGTAGCCGCCGACAGAGCGAGAAAGGATGGCGACCATAAAGCGGTACGAGGTCTCCTTCTCCTGACCGATGATGGTGCAAATCTCGTGATGCATGCGAGGGTAGTCGCAGGCCATCCAGTAGGCAAGCACCAGACCAAGGAAGATCACGAACAACTGCGAGGCCGTATTGGTGATGAGCGGGAACACACCGCGGCCAAGCTCGGCAGCAATCTGAGACACATACTTCGATGCCACGGTAACCAGCGACGAAAGATTATCGTCCAAATACTCCTTGAGCGGCGTGTTATTGAGCGTCTTGGCATGCGAGATCATCTCGTTGAGATCGCCACCCGCAACACGAAGCTGCTCGGGCAGGCGGCTCAGGACTTCCATGATCTGACCAAAGAGAATCGGCGACAAGATGCAAACGACACCGACGAGCACGGCAACAACAACAATAAGCGCGATAAGCGAACCGATGCCGCGATTCACGCCATGGTGCTCGAGCCAGTTGGTGATCGGGGACATCACAAAGGCAATGATGGAACCAACAGCGAGAAACTCGATAACCGGCGCCAGGATGCCCATAAGGTTAAAGATGACAGCGGCGATGACAATGCAGCCGACAACAGCCCAAATGCGCAGCGTCAGAATGCGGGTGTCGCGCAGCACGCGATCGGTTTGTTGGGGGTGCTCACTCATGAACGAATCATCACTCCGTCGGGGTCGATCTTGTCCTGAATCTTCTTAAGCGTGCGGCGCAGCAGACGCGAAACCTGCACCTGAGAAATACCCAGCTTCTTGGCGATCTCGATCTGGGTCATGCCCTTCACAAAGCGCAGCTCGATCACCTCGCGCTCGCGCGGCGAGAAATCACGGATGGCTTCCTCGATCACTAGGCGGTCATCAGTAAAGTCGAGCTCGTTGTCGTCGTCGGCGTAACGGTCGAGAATCGAAGGGGCATCGTCGGAATCGGACGCACCAGGAGCCTCGATGGGCACCGAGGTATAGGCCGAAGACGATTCCATAGCCTCGAGGACCTCATCGACAGTCACATCTAGATACTCAGCGATCTCCTCAACCTTGGGCGAACGCTGCAGCTCGTTGGTAAGTTTGTCAGTAGCCTGGTTGACCTTGGCCGAGAGCTCCTGCAGACGACGCGGTACGCGCACACTCCAGCCCTTGTCGCGAAAATGGCGTTTGATCTCGCCCAGGATAGTGGGTGTCGCAAACGTCGTGAACTCGAGTCCGCGCTCGGGATCAAAACGGTCGATAGCCTTGAGCAAGCCCAGATAGCCGACCTGCATGAGGTCGTCGAGCGGCTCGCCGCGATTCTTAAATTTGTTGGCAAGAAACCTTACCAGGTTCATATGGGACATGACGAGCTGCTCACGGGCGTCCGGATCACCGGTCTCCTTGTAACGACGAAACAGCTCGCGGGTTTTCTCCTTGTCCCAAGCGGTCTTGCCGCTCCGGGAACGTTCGGTCATATTAGATATCCGCCTTGAGGTCGAGGGAAAGCGTCAGGGGCGCCGTAGTCTTTTCGTAGGAGTCGCACACGCTCGCGAGGATGAGCTCGGCATACACCGCAGCCTGGTCGTCTTCATCGACCGTAGCCTGGTCGCCAAAGGTAATAGTCATGCCAACGTGGGTCTCATCGACATCGAATTTGATGGTGATGTCATCGCAGTCGACCGCGGTGCAACCAAAGATGAAAGCCTCCTCAGCAGCCATGCGGATGTCCTCGATGCGATCGACAGACATAGAGCACAGGGCACCAACGTTGGCTGCCGTCATGCGCACAAGGCGAGCGAGACGCGGGTCACCGGCAACGGTCAGCGTGATAGGGCAGGTTGCTTCGCTACTCATCGCAGGACTCCTCAGAAGTCTCGGCGGGCGTATAGGTGTAATACTGAGCCGGCTTGGATACAGACTTCTGACCATCATCGTCGCCCGCGGCGGCCTCGTCCTCGCCAATTAGGACGCGCTCGGTAGGCTGCTCGGCCTCCGCAGCGGCAGCGGCGAGCTTGCGATCGGCGTCGGCTGCAGGAGCCTTCACCTTATTGAAGAGCTTCTGCACAGCACCGGCGGCAGAGTCGGTCACGCTCGACACAGCATTGCTGGCCTCGGCCATGCTGCCCGTAACCTCGGAAATGTCGCGAACCACGGCTTCGACCTCTACGAGATTGGAGGTAAGGGCATCAACTGCCGTCTTGCTCGACTTAAGCAGCGGCTCCATCTGGGCAAGCGCCGGCGTAAGCTCATCGACAGCGCCATCGAGCTTTGCCACCACAGGCTGAGCCTCGGCGATGGTGTTGTTGAGGTCGTTCACGGTCTTATCGAGCGAGTCGACAACATTGCGGGTCTTGCGCAGGGTAAGCGCGAGCTCAGCGATGGCCCACACGCCGGCAACGGCGAGCAGCAGCAGGGCGATTTGAATGGGACTCATACAAGCCTCCCGGAAGAATCGAAATACAGACGCTTTTCATGGTACCCCAAAGGGGACCGAACATGCCAAGAGCAGCAACGTGGGACAAAATTATCAGCAGCTACCTCGGTGCATTCCCGCTGCGGTCTCGTTCGCTTTGCTCTACGCGCCACTCTTCCCAGCCGCGCCCGGCAGGCTGCCAAAATGCACCGCGTTCCAAGCCTTCGGGCAAATAGCGCTGATCGACCCAGCCTTCGGGATAATCATGTGGATACTTATACACACCGTATTCATCGCTGCCCGGGCGATGGCGATCGCGCAGATAACTCGGCACCTCGCGAAGCCCACTAGAATGGATATCGGCCAGCGCCGCATCGATCGAAGCCTCACACGCGTTGGATTTTGGCGCCAAGCACACATAGAGTGCAGCCTGAGCCAGGTTAATGCGGCACTCGGGATAGCCAATGACCTCGGCAGACTTAAACGCGGCATGCGCCACCAAAAGCGCCTGCGGGTCGGCGTTGCCAACATCCTCAGAAGCGTGAATCATAATGCGGCGAGCGATAAACTTAGGATCCTCCCCAGCATCGATCATGCGCGCGAGCCAATAGATCGTGGCATCGGGGTCACTACCGCGCATGGACTTGATGAACGCACTGATGATGTCGTAGTGCATGTCGCCGTTTTTGTCATACGTAAAGCCGCGACGCGGGTTGGCAATCTTCACGTCATCCACGGTGATGGGATAGCGCTCCCCCGCCGCAGGCGCTGGCGTTCCCTCGGTATCGGGACGCGTGACGGCAATCTCGCTCGCAAGCTCGAGCGTCGTGAGCGCCGAGCGAGCGTCACCCGCTGCCAGCGTGCAAATGGTCTTGACCGTATCCTCATCGGCCGAGAACTTTCCGTTCAAGCCCTGTGGTGCCTCGAGCGCACGCTCAATAAGCGTGGCGATATCCTCATCCTTCAGATGTTCAAGCTCCACCACGCGCCCGCGCGACAACAGTGCCGAGTTGACCTCAAAGTACGGGTTCTCTGTCGTAGCGCCAATCATAATGACGGTACGGTTCTCAACTGCATGCAGCAGGGCATCCTGCTGCGACTTAGAGAAGCGGTGAATCTCATCGATGAATAGAATGGTGCGGCGGTCGTACGTATTCAGGCGCGTCTTGGCCTCATCAATCACACGACGCAGGTCCTTCACGGTACCCGTGACGGCGCTGACCTCAACAAACTCGCTCTTGGTATGGTTGGCGATAATGTGGGCCAGCGTCGTCTTGCCCGTACCGGCAGGCCCGTACAGAATCACGCTCGAAAGCACGTCGTGCTCGATCGCGGCACGCAGCCATGAACCCTTACCGACGGCCTTTTGCTGGCCCACGTACTCGTCGAGCGAATTGGGGCGCATGCGCACCGCAAGCGGCGCATTCTGAAAGGAACGCTCGCGCGTCGAAGCAGAAAAAAGGTCGTCCATAGCCATCCCGTGTATCAATCAAAAACGTTTTCCACTAACAGTATACCGAATTAATACGAACTACCGTTCGTTAATATAGGTACGGTGCGGAAACTCCAGACCAGGGAACAGCTTGCTCGTCAGCTCGCAGAAATAACCGTCCGTCATGCTCGCGATATAATCCACCACGGCTTGATCCTTGTCGTCCTGCCAGGCATAGGTGCGATCATAGTAGGAAAGCTGCTGCTCAATGCGCGAAATATGGTGCTTAAAGATGTAAGAGGACTCGTCGCCACTGTTAAGATCCCGCAGGCAACGGTCGTAGAGCTTTACGAACGCCTCGCGCAGCTCCGCCTCGGAATCGCCTTCGATACCGCCCTTGCTATAGATCTTCTCGTAGTTCTCGCGCTTGGCTCGGCGAATTTCCTCAAACAGGTCCTCGCTCATCCCGATGCGCGGCTTACCATAGCTGTGCTCAACGATATCGATGGAGGCATGCGTGAGGATCCAACTGTTGTAGGCACCGCCCCGGCCATCATCAAAAGCGTCGGGCGAAAGCAGGCCCGCCGCGATCGCATCCTGACGGTCACGACCGACGTAGGCAAGAATATCCGAGATGCGAACGACGCAGCCCTCGAGCGTCATGGGACGCAGATGCTCAATTGCGCTATAGCCCGTGGCAATGCAATCCTCAACCGTCTGGTCAAACTGGTCAAAGGAGCCCATGTCCGAGAGCTCAAACACACGTTGCTCGTACTCGCCGTTATGGCATAGCACGCCGTCGAGCGTCTGGAGCGACACGTTGCGGCCGTACAGTGCGTCGAGCACGCGGACCGACTGCACGTTATGGAAAAAATAACGCCCCGTACGCTCATGATAGATATCGTTGAGGAAGCGCTCGCCGGCATGGCCGAAAGGCGTGTGTCCCAAGTCGTGACCCAGGCCAATCGCCTCGATCAGATCGCAATTGAGCCCCAGGGCGCGACCGATATCGCGCGCAATGCGGGAGACGAGCTGCACGTGCAAACCGCGGCGTGACAGATCGTCATTGCTACGGAAGCTAAAGACCTGCGTTTTGCCTGCATAACGGGTGTACGCCGGAAGATGAAGTATCTTTTCAGTATCGCGCATAAACGCCGGACGCATAAGCGTGCCTTTGTCGGCGGCGCGATCAATACGACGAATGACCTGATCGTCGTTGCAACGATACGGGTTGACATAGCCCGAAGCACGATCGGCGGCAATGCGCTCGACAAGCTCGGGCGACAACGCCGAGGGAATACGGTCCATGCGCGCCTTAATGACGGCCGTTTCTTGATTAGTTGCCATGGCATGCTCCTTAAGAAGGATGCGCAATCGGTTACAAAGTGCAGCCCACGACCTCGATTATGGCAAAAATCGGCACTAAAAACGGGAGCAATGGCAGGGAGCGCGTTTTTGTGAAGAGGCAGGAGAGGGCCAGGGCCAGGAGTGCGACGGCAAATGCCACGATGCCACCCATAGGGTCGAGCGTGCAAAGCGCGAAGAGCGCCTTGGCATCCCCCATGCCGATGCCCGGCGCGTGGCGAAGGCGCCGCCAGAGCGACTCAGTGAGCACAAGGGCAAGGTAGACGATGACCGCAAGACCGGCGTGGTCAAGCGCTGTGTTCAAACCGAGGTCGAGCCAAACGCCCGCCAACGCCGCCACGGCACATGCGCCGGCAAGCCCATTGGGAAACCGTCGCTCTAGGGCATCAATTGCCACGCCGGCAAAGATGCAAATCCAAAACGGGATATAGACCATCGGACTCCTCCTCGAGCTGCATCGCAAAAGCAAAAACCACCACAAAGGTGCCTGTCCCCTTTGCGGTGGTTTTGGTGGTGGTTATTTGGCGCCTTGCATGACCTCGTCAAGGGTAACGTTGACGGCGTGCTGGGTAGGAACCCAGTCGACCTTCAGGAACAGCGCGGCCACCGTGATGGGGATATAGCTGAACATAAAGATCGGGAAGGTAAACAGGTTAGTCACCAGACGCCACTTTTGCGCGCAGTGAATGTGCTTGTACTCAAAGATAGTCGTGAGCAGCGCCAGGATAAAGAAGGTCTGATACATCATGGCGAAGGTCATAATGAGCGAAGCGGCGCACGCCTGCATCTCGACTTCGGTAGCCAAGAAACCATGCGAAAGGCCACCCACAATCAAGAACGTCGCATTAGCGAGCATCGAGATCAGCGATAGCAGCATACCCGGGGCGATCGTCATGAACATGTCGTAGGCGGCAAAGCGATGATAGCGGAACGTCGACTTGACCAGATGCTTACCGTAGGTAAAGAACACCTGGTAAAAGCCCTTGGTCCAGCGCATACGCTGCTTCCAGGATGCCTTGAACGTCACGGGTTGCTCGTCAAAGAACTCCGCCGGCGCATAGCCAATGCGAATACCGTGAATAGCGCAGAACGTAGTGAACTGAATGTCCTCGGTCAGCGTGTGGAACTGCCAACCGTGCATGCCCTCGATAACGCTTGACGAGATAAGGTAACCCGAACCCGAAACAGCGCAGGACGTCTTGCAGATATTACGCGCGTTGTTGAGGAAGCGCGCCTCGCGTAGATACCACGTGGCATTAGCTGCCGAGATCCACGAGCTGCCGAAGTTCTTGGAATTGCGATAGCTCGTGACCACATGGAAGCCCTGGTCAAAGGCATCATTCATCTTGGAAACGTAATCGCGGGAGATAACGTTATCGGCATCGAAGATAAAGTAGCCCTCAAACGTGTCGGGATACTCGTTGAGAATGCGGTCGAAGCCAAAGTCCATGACCCAGCTCTTGCCCTTGCGGGCCAGGTCATTGCGCTCGTAAACAATGGCACCGGCCTCGCGCGCGAGCTGCGCCGTGTTGTCGGTGCAGGCATCGGCGACCACGAAAACCTCGATGAGCTCGGACGGATAATCCTGGTCCTTGATGGAGCGAACGAGGTTGGCGATCACGGCCTCCTCATTATGCGCCGCAATAAAAAAGGCATAGCGATGGAGTTTTTTGGCCTTGGGAGGCGCGACCTCGCCACGAAGAGCGCCAATGACAAAGAAGACCACCTGGTACAGAAAGCAGACCGTGAGCAGCGTGACGACAATCTGGTTGAAGATCACGATGGGTGTGTTGGTTTGTAAAAAGGCGAGCATGCAGGCTCCCAGCAACGCGTAACGTAAACAATCGTATATCTTACCGCAGGCTTACCGAGTTCAAGAAACCACCTAATACTGGCTAGGCTTCGAGAAGACCGAGCTGCGGAACGATTTCATCTCCAACGGCCGTGCGACCGAGCGAGCGCGGAGCCAGATCGTCGAGAACCGCAGCGAGATCCCACGGCAACTCGTCGCGGCACTCAATGCGCTCCCCCGTCACGGGATGGTCGAACGCCACGCGCCAGGAATGAAGGAACTGCCTGGTCAGGCCCTGGTCGGCGCGCGCATCGCACTTGCCGTAGAGTGGATCGCCCACGCAGGCGTGGTTGATATGACGCATATGCACGCGAATCTGGTGCGTGCGACCGGTAAACAGATGGCACTCAACGAGCGTATAGCCGTCGTCAAAACGCATGGAATCGAAGCGCTCGAGGACCTTAAAGGTCGTAATGGCCTGGCGGGCGAAAGGATCGTCAGAAACCGCCATCTTGACACGGTCGCGCGTCGATCGGGCAATACCGGTATTGATGGTGCCCTCGTCCATGGCGATGTGCCCGTGGACAAGCGTGATATAGCGGCGGTCGAGCGTACGCGTGCGAATGAGATTTTGAAGCGCGCGCTGGGTGTCGTCGTCTTTTGCCGCGAGCATAAGGCCCGAGGTATCGCGATCCAGGCGATGCACGATGCCGGGGCGGTCCTCACCCTGCACGGTACCAAGATGATCGATACCGCAGTGGTAGACCAAGGCGTTCGCAAGCGTGCCGCTCTCGTGGCCGTGGGCGGGATGGCACACCAGCCCGCGCTGCTTGGAGAGCACAATGAGATAGTCGTCCTCATAGCGAATGTCGAGCGGGATGGCCTCGGGAATCACATCGGTGGGATCGTGCGGCTCGGGCAGGTCGACCGAGATGCGGTCACCGGCGCGTACGGCATACTTTTTTGACAGACAGGTCTCGCCGTTCACGATTACGGCGCCGCCCTCGATCAAATGCGCGCAGGCAGAGCGCGTGGGGCAGCCGTCGTTGGCACCCAGAAAGGCGTCGAGACGCTGGCCAGAGCAATCGTCGGCAACAAGAATATGGATGTCGGCCATTAACGCTCATTCCTTTCGCGAATCTTGCGGGCACGCTCCCCACGCTGCTTGGCTTTGCGCTTAGCGCGGGCCTCATCACGGGCATTGAGCTCAGCAGTCGCATCGACCTCGCGAGCGGCGGGACTCAAGAAAATGTAACCGATAAGCGCCAGCACAACACCGACCGTAATGCCGATATCGGCCACATTGAAGACGGGAAAGTCGATGAAGGTGGTGGCAATAAAATCGGTCACGAAGCCAAAGGCCAAACGATCGATAGCGTTGCCGATAGCACCGCCCGCAACCATCGCCATGCCCACAACCTCAAGATGGGCGAGCTGAGGTGCACGAACGAGGTACACGGCAATAGCGACAATGACCGCCAGCGCCAGCACGGCAAACGCGATGCCATGCCCCTCGCCCATGCTAAAGGCAGCGCCGATATTGCGGACAAACAGGAAGTCGATCACGCCGGGGATGACGGTCACATGCAGTGCATCGCCCACGGCACGAACCGCAAGCTTGGTCAACTGGTCAACAAGCAGCACAACCAGCGCCACCCCACCAGCAACACCCAACCGCCAACCCAAAGGCGGCGTCATATCCCCAGTACGACCCAAATCAATCCCCTGCCCTCAGAACAATCGGATTCCGTTGAACGCAATTAACCATCTTATATTGCCATACGCAGAGCGCACGACATATCCACCAACGCAAGCGAAATAACCAGCACAAAACGAAAGCGACATTCCGAAAAAAAGAATGCCGCTTAAATATGACACAGGTAGTCGTTGGGGACGTTCTTGTTTGACTAGTCGTTTAAGAACGTCCCCAACGACTAGGTCCATAGAAACGCCGCATTACCGTCATCAACAGCGAAAACGTCCCTAAGCGAGCAAGGTGACGTGAAAGAGGAGGGAAGCGTACTTTGGTACGCGACCGACGATTGAACGTCAGATTGCCGCTTAGGAGCGTTTGCAGCGTCGGTAGGTTACGGCGTTCTACGAACGCCGTAACCTACAGCGCGTCAGCGCAGCGCTTGCAGATATGTGCGTGACCGTTGTACTCGCCGACGGTGGTGCGGTAATTCCAGCAACGGTCGCAGCACTCGCCCTCGGCAGCCTCGATGGCAACGGAGAGCTCCTCGCCCTGGGTCAGCTCAACATCGGAAACGATGTAGAACTCGGCCAGGTCGACCGCCTTGTCGCCGGTCAGCAGCGCGTACATCTCGGCGGGAACGACCGCCTTGACGCGGACCTGCTGGCTCTTAGTGAAGGTGCCGACGGAGCGGGCATCCTCAAGGGCCTTGGTCACGGCGCTACGGAGCTCGAGTGAAGCCTCGAGCACGCCCTCGAACTCATTGGCCTCGTCGACCGTGATAGGCGACTTATACCAATCGAGCAGCGCGGCGTACTTCTGGTGGTCGACGCAGCCGGCAGGCGCGTAGGCCATGGCCTCGTCGACGGTGTAGGACAAAATCGGCTGCAGATCGCGCATGAGCATCGAGAAGAGCTCGGCCAGCACGGTCTGGGCGCTGCGGCGCTCGAGCGAGCCAGGCTTGTCGCAGTACAGGCGGTCCTTCAGGGCGTCGAGATACACGTTGGAAAGCTCGGTAACCACGAAGTCATAAAGCGCACGGTAAGCGCGCGGGAACTCGTAGCAAGAGTAAGCGTCGTCGACCTCGGCCTGAACCTGGGTCAGACGGGCAACCATGAGCTTGTCGAGCGGCAGCAGGTCGGCAAAGGCGACACCGTCGGTCTCAGGCTCAAACTGGCCCTCGAGCTCGGAAAGCAGGAAGCGCAGCGTGTTGCGGAAACGACGGTAGGCATCGGACGTACGGGCAAGAATCTCGTGGTCGATGGACACGTCGGAGCTGGTGTCAACGGAAGCAACCCACAGGCGGATGATGTCGGCGCCCATCTCGTCACAGACCTTATTGGGGTCGATGACGTTGCCGAGCGACTTGGACATCTTGCGGCCCTGGCCGTCGAGCGTGAAGCCCTGCGAGACGACCGCCTTGTAGGGAGCATGGCCGTTGGCGCCCACCGAAGTGAGCAGCGAGCTCTGGAACCAACCGCGATGCTGGTCGGAGCCCTCGAGGTACACATCCGCCGGATACTCCAGCTCGGGACGGTACTCGCAGACGGCCTTCCAGGAGACGCCGGAATCCCACCACACGTCGAGGATGTCCTTATCGGCCTTGAGGTGATGGCCGCCGCACTTGGGGCAGACGCAGGCCTCGCCCAGGTAGCTCTCGGGAGCGTCGGTGAACCAGGCGTCGGAGCCCTTCTCGTGGAAGAGCTTGATGACGGCGTCGAGCGTAGCGTCGTTCATGACCTTCTCGCCGCAGTCGGCACAGGTGTAGCTGGGGATAGGCACGCCCCAGTTGCGCTGACGGCTGATGCACCAGTCGGGACGCTGCTCAACCATGGCGCCGATGCGGTTGGCGGCGTGAGCCGGATACCACTTGACGTTCTCGCGAACCTCCTTACCAGCCTGCTCGCGCAAACCAGTCTTGTCCATCGAGACAAACCACTGGTCGGTAGCACGGAAGAGCACCGGGTGCTTGCAGCGCCAGCAGTGCGGATAGCTGTGCGTGATCTTCTTCTCGAGGACCAGGGTGCCGCGCTCGCGCAGGAACTCGATGATGTGCGGGTTGGCCTCGTCGGTATCCATGCCGCTGAAGGGGCCGCCGGTGCCAAACTCCTCGCCGGTGTAGAACTTGCCGTCGTCATCGACCGGCATGCAAATGTCGGTGATGCCCTCCTTGAGGCAGGCGAAGTAGTCGTCGACGCCGTGACCGGGCGAGTTGTGGACGATACCGGTACCGTCATCGACACCGACGTAATCGGCCAACAGCGCAACGCCCTCGACACCGTCAAAGATCGGCTGCTTATAGTGAATGTGATGGAAGGTCTCGGCGGGAACCACATAGGGCTTGCCGTCGACCACAACCGGGGTGTACTCCCAGCCAAACTCCTCGCAGCACTTGGGAGCTAGGTCCTCGAGCATGACCTCGGCGCGGCCGTCGTGCTCAACGGCGACGTAGGCGGCACCGGGCTTGAGAGAAACTGCCTGGTCGGAGGGGATGGTCCACGGCGTGGTCGTCCAGATGATAAAGTCAACCGGGCCGTCGAAGTTCTCGAGGCCGGCGGGCTTGGAGGTCATCTCAAAGCGCACGAAGATGGACGGGCTCGTCTCGTCGGAGTACTCAATCTCGGCCTCAGCAAGTGCGGTATGGCAGTGCTTGCACCAGTGGACGGGCTTGTGACCGCGATAGATCATGCCCTTGTCGAACATGGCCTTGAAAACCTCGATGTCGGCGGCGTCATGCTGGTGATAGAGCGTCAGATAGGGGTTGTCCCAATCGCCGAGCACGCCCAGGCGACGGAAGCCGGCCTTCTGCAGCTCGATGTTCTCGACAGCGAACTTATTGCAAAGCTCACGGATCTTAGCCGTGGAGGTCTGGTTGAACTTCTCGGTGCCGAGCTTCTCCTCGACCTTATGCTCGATCGGCTGGCCATGGCAGTCCCAACCGGGAACATAGGGAACCTCATAGCCCTGCATCATCCAGTAACGGTTGATCATGTCCTTGGAGATCTTGTTCATGGCATGGCCGATGTGAATCGGGCCGTTGGCGTACGGAGGACCGTCGTGCAGCACGAACTTCTTGTGACCCTCGTTCTTCTTCAGAACCTGCTCGTAGACCTTGTTGTCCTGCCAGTCCTTGAGTCGCTTGGGCTCGGACTTGGAAAGACCGGCACGCATGGGAAAACCGGTCTTGGGCAGATTCATCGTCTGCTTGTACTCGTTTGCCACGGTACCCCTTTCATGTCATGGGCGCACACGCCCGTTGGGCACCAAAAAAGCGCCCGTCCCTACAAGCTGGGACGAAGCGCCACAAAACGAGCTGTACGCCCGCAAAAGCTCTTCGTTTAACCACCCAGCTTAGATGCCCTCGCCCGCGTATTCGCGCGCTCGCATCCGTTACTCGGCTGGCCTGTATCGACGACCATCTCGGCGATATCTACTAAGACGTGTCTGCGCGGCACGTCCGTTGGGACCGCAGCTCCGGGGTGATTTTCATCGGTCGCATGCACGGGTTCTCAGCGCTTCCCGCTCTCTGTAGCATGCGGACGGCCGACTACTCGTCCCCATCAACGCTTATGCGGTGTATGCTAGCACGTTCCGCGTCGGCAAAAAACCCTCAACACTGGTTTTATACGTTCGAAATTTCTCGCTATTACAAGCCTTCACTAGGAGCAAAATACCTGAAAGCACTTTATCGAACGAAAGAAGGCTGCTATGCGCACAATTGGAATGAGCGACTACACCGTTGGCGAGGATTGCTTTACCAAGCTGCCAACTGCACTGGCGGAGTACGGCGCGAAGAAAGTCGCCATCATTGGCGGCAAGCGAGCCCTGGCTGCGGCGCTGCCGGGAATCGAGGCGGCACTTGAAGGTACCGATGTCGAGGTCCTGGAGACGCGCGTCTACGGTACCAACAGTACGCGTGCCAATATCGCCAAGGTCGTAAACTCCCCCGCCTGCCAGGAAGCCGACGTGCTTATCGCCTGTGGCGGCGGCAAGGCACTCGACACCGTCAAGACAGCGGCAATCGAGCTCAAGAAGATCGTCTTTACCGTGCCGACGATCTGCTCCAACTGCTCCGCCGCGACCGCCATTGCCGTTGTCTACAACGACGACGGCTCGCTCGAGGGCTATTCGTACCCCAACCGCCCCGCGCACATCTTCATCAACCCCAAGATCATCGCCGAGGCGCCAGCAGAGTACTTCTGGGCCGGCGTGGGCGACGCCCTGTCCAAGCAGCCCGAGGTCGAGTACGCCACGAGCGCCGGTAATTTGGAGCACACCGCCGGTCTTGGCCTGGCACTCGCCCACACCTGCTCCGAGCCGCTGTTTACCTATGGTGTGCAGGGTCTTGAGGATGTGCGCCAGAATCTGTCGAGCGAGGCCGTCAAGCAGATCGCGCTCGACATCGTTGTCAACACGGGCTATGTCTCGAACCTGACCAACCAGAACGATTATTACTACAACTCGAGCGTGGCGCACGCGTTCTACAACGCCACCTGCAGCATTCCGCGTGAGGGCACCTACCTGCATGGCGAGGTCGTGAGCCTGGGCGTGCTGGTACTGTTTGCCTATACGGGCGATACCGAGAACCTTGAGCGCTACGCCGCCTTTAACAAGCAGATGGGGCTGCCCGTAACGCTTGAGCAGGTTGGCCTTACCGAGGCAGATATCCCGGCCCTGTGCGAATACGCGCACGCCACCAACGAGTGGAAGCAAGGCAACCCGGAGCCCTTCACCGACGAAAAGTTCGCCGCCGCCATCAAGGCCGCCAACGCCTACGGCCATTCTATCCTGGCCTAACCGACCAAAACCGCCACAAAGGGGACAATACCTTTGTGGCGGTTTTTTATTGCCGTAACATGCTCGAGTCGAACTCGCTAGCCGGGATAACGCGGTAGCCGTGGCGCAGGAGCAGGTCAACGAAGACACCGTTACCTGTTGTGAGCGTGCCGCTGAAGGATCCGTCGTAGATATGGCCCACGCCGCACGACGGACTGCGATCCTGCAAAATGCACGCAACGATCTCGGACGGGCCGCCCGCCTGCTCGCACATGTCGAGCGCACGTTGAGCGCCCAGGCGAAACTCGCGATCGACCGAGGTACCCTCGCAGGTACGGACCTCGCCGTTCACAATCTCGGACGGCCTGCGCGGCGTGGGCAGGCCGCCAAAGACCTCAGGGCACACCAAGAGGACCTCAGTCCCTGTACGCTCGCAGGCCTCGACCAACTCGCGACGATAGTTGTCAAGCCCGTTATACTTGCAGCTCTCGCCCATCAAGCAGGCGCTCACCACGATCTTCATTTCCATCCCTCTCAAGCAAAACGCCCCATTTGAGAAAGCTGCTCAAATGGGGCGTCGGCGTTTACTGGCTCGACCGCGGCGTTACTGTTGCTTGGGCATCAGCGGATTCTCGCGCGTGAGGAGGTTCATGAACTCCTCACCCGTGATGGTCTCCTTCTTGTACAGATAACGAGCCAGCTCATGGAGCTTGAACTTGTTTTCCTTGAGGATCTGCAGGGCGCGATCGTGCGCGTCCTCGATCAGCTTAGCGACAATCGCGTCCACACGCTCGGCCGTACCAGGGGCGCAGGTGAGCGACGTGTCCTGATTGAGATACGCGTTCTGCACGGTACCGAGCGCCATCATGCCAAACTCGTCGGACATACCAAAGCGCGTCACCATGTTACGGGCAAGCTTGGTGGCCTGTTCGATATCGTTGGCGGCACCGGTCGTCATCTCGCCAAAGATGAGTTCCTCGGCCGCACGGCCGCCGCAGTAGACGGCGAGCTTGTCCAAGACCTCCTGGCGTGTCGTCAGGAAGCGCTCGTCCTCCTCGACCTGCATGGTATAGCCAAGAGCACCGCTCGTGCGCGGCACGATGGTGATCTTGGTAACCGGCGCGGAACCCTTTTGGCGGGCAGCGACGATAGCATGGCCGATCTCGTGGTAGGAAACGACCTGCTTCTCGTGGTCGGAAAGCACCGTGGACTTACGCTGTTGGCCGGCAATGACGACCTCCACCGACTCCTCGAAGTCGTCCTGGGTTGCACGCTTGCGACCCTCGCGAACGGCGCGCAGGGCGCCCTCGTTGATGATATTGGCCAGGTCGGCGCCCGAGGCACCGGGCGTGGCGCGGGCAATCGCGGTCAGATCGATCGGCGGCTCGGTCTTCACACTCTTGGCGTGAAGCTCGAGGATGTTCTTACGGCCGGTCAGATCGGGCAACTCGACGGGGATGCGGCGGTCAAAACGACCGGGGCGCAGCAGCGCCGGATCGAGACTGTCGGGGCGATTGGTTGCGGCAAGGACAACGATACCCTTGTGGTTATCGAAGCCATCCATCTCGGTCAGCAACTGATTGAGCGTCTGCTCACGCTCGTCGTTGCCGCTAAAACCGCCGCCATCGCGCTTCTTACCGATGGTATCGATCTCGTCGATAAACACGATGCACGGGGCCTTTTCCTTGGCCTGCTTAAAAAGGTCACGCACCTTGGCGGCGCCACGGCCGACGAACATCTCGACGAACTCAGAACCCGAAATGCTAAAGAACGGAACACCAGCCTCGCCGGCAACAGCCTTGGCTAGCAGGGTCTTACCGGTACCCGGAGGGCCAACAAGGAGAGCACCGCGCGGCAGCTTGGCGCCAATCTCCTCGTAGCGCTGCGGCTTCTCCAGAAAGTCGACGACCTCCTTGAGGGACTCCTTGGCCTCTTCCTGGCCGGCGACGTCCTTAAAGGTCACGCCCACGTCCTTGGAGGCGATCACGCGCGCGCCGGACTTACCCAGTCCGCCGCCGCCAAAACCGCCGCCGCCAAAGTTCATCGACGGGCCGTCATCGCCCATAGCCTTCTTCATGCGGCGGTTGAGCCACCAACCGATGAGGAAGAAAATCGCCATGGGAAGAATGAGCGTGAGCAGGTAGTAGGTCATCAAACCCGAGTTTTTATCGGGAACGACCGACTCCAGCGAAGCGCCAGACTCAAGCACGCGATCGGTAAAGCCCGCATCGTTCGGCACACCGGTCGTCTTATAGGCGATGTTCTCGTCCTCGCCCTTCTTGGTGTAATAAATCGAGTAATCGTCCGTGTTGTACTCGACCTTGTCGACACTCTTCTTATCGAGCGCTTTGACAAACGTCGAGTAATCGGTCTTCGTAATCTGCTGCGTGTGACCGATGTTAGGGAACAGAACGGTCGAGAGCACGAGGTAGACGACGAAGGCGATGAGCACGTAGAGGATCATATTCCGTCTACGCTTGTTGTCATCCATCTCCATCTGCTTGAACTCCATCTACTGGGGTTGATAATGCTAACTAGAATACCCAACCCGGCCGGCGATAAACCGACGCCGGGCACGAAAGGACAGAGATGGCATCACTGTAAGTCGGCAAGGTTCAAATCTATACAGGCGACGGCAAGGGCAAGACGACGGCTGCGCTGGGGCTCGCGCTGCGCGCGACGGGCTACGGACTCGACGTTCTTAGGCTGCAGTTTGCCAAGAAACTTCACTGCGCCGAGCATGATGCGGCGCCCCGTTTGGGTCTGCGCATCGTACAAGCCGACCGCGACACGCCCGAGGCCTGCGCGGCACAGATTCTGGAGCTAGCACGCGAGCAGATCTCGCAGGTCGATGTGCTCATCCTGGACGAACTCGGCGAAGCGATGCGCCGCGGCTTTGTAACGCGCAAGGATGTGGAGGGGCTGATCGCGCAGAAGCCCGCCACCACGGAGCTCGTGCTAACCGGCCGCGGCCTGCTGCCCCTCGCGAACCTCGCCGACCTTGTCACCGAAATGCGCCCCATCAAACACTACTTCGACGAAGGACTCCTAGCCCGCCAAGGCATCGAATACTAGCCATTGGGGACGTCCCGAATGGCTAGGCGGTGGCGCGGCCGAGCCAGTTGCCGCTGTGGTGGTAGATGGTGAACATCGTGGCCGTAATGAGCCACGTTACGGGGTAGACCAGCAGTAGATGCTCGAGCGACGGATCGAAGGGCATGATCGCAAACACCCAGATCACCCTCAAGACAACGGTGCCAAAGATGGTGAGCATCATAGGCTGCAAACTCACGCCGGCGCCGCGGATGGAACCCGAGGCGTTCTCGATAATCGAGAAAATCGCATAGAACGGCGCAATGAAATGGAGGATAGTCGTGGTGTACGCCGAAATCGAAGCATCGTCGACAAACAAACGCGACAGCGGGCCCGAGAACACCAGCAGCACGGCAGACAGGCCACCAATGAGCATAAACGACAGCACGAGCGACGTATGGTAGCCCTTGCGCATGCGCTCGTAGTTGCGCGCGCCAAAGTTCTGCGCCGAGAACGTAGTGATCGATACGCCGAGCGCCTCGGTCACCATCCAGATAATGCCATCCAGGCGCCCAGATAGACCCCAAGCAGTCGTGACATCGGCGCCAAACGAATTAACCGATACCTGGATCAGCACGTTCGAGATCGAATAGGCAGCCGATTGAAAACCGAGTGGCAGACCACACGAGATCATACTCTTGCAAATACCGCGATCGATACCGAGCTTAGACAGCGAAAGACGCCATGCACCCGGAGCGCGCATCATGCGCAACACGATCATCGTTGCATTGGAGCAAATGGTCAGCGCCACCGCGATGCCGCAGCCCAGCGCCTCCATATGCAACACAGCGACAAAAATGATATCCAGCACCACGTTAACCAGGCAGCCAGAGGCAATGATCACGGCGGGGCCGCGCGTGTCGCCCACGGCACGCAGCAGTGCGGTTCCCATATTAAGCAGCAGTGCCGCAACCATCGCGGCAAAATAACAGCGAGCATAGGCCACGCCCTCGGCCAATAGTTCATGCGGCGTGTTCATAAGCACCAGCATGGGCTCAACGAACACTATGCCAAGAATCGAGAAAGCGATACCGCCCACCAGCGCGAGCGTCATGGCTGTATGGACCGAACGACTCAGTCGCTCATCATCGTGCTGGCCAAAATACTGACCGGTAATGACCGCGCAGCCGGCGCCGACGCCAACGCAAAAGCCAATGCAGAGCTCGGTGAGCACCATCGTGGCTTGAATGCCACCCAGCGCGAGCTTGCCGCCAAACTGGCCAACGATATACGTACCGATAAGCGTGTAGGCCTGCTGAAAAAACGAACTAAAAAAGATGGGAACGCACAGCGACAGCAGCTGTTGCCAAATGACACCCTGCGTTACATCGATAGCCGTAGATTTCTTAGCCACACGCCCTCCCCGCCAACGTATGTTAAACAACAAAACGGCAATTTAAGACCAAAGCAAATACCAGCTTAGCACCGACCGGCGTCGACCGAAACACCCCGAATCAGAGCCCAGTGCAAAATATCTGCCTAGTGATACAAACCCGGCTGGTAGTGATACTCATTGCTCACGTGCGGGCACAGCTGCCAAAAGGCGACGGCGCTCGCCGCGGCCACGTTGAGCGAATCGACCCCGTGCGCCATCGGAATGCGCACCGCGTGGTCACAGCCGGCAATGGTCTTGGCGCCCAAGCCGGCACCCTCGGTGCCCATAAAAATCGCCAAGCGATCAATCTTCCGCAGTACAGGATCATCAAGCGAAACAGAGTCGTCCGTCAACGCCATAGCGGCACACGAAAAACCGGCATCGTGCAACGCGCTCAGACCATCATGCGGCCACACACGAGCCTCGCTGCCAATGCGCGTCCACGGCACCTGAAACACGGTGCCCATGCTCACGCGGGCCGAGCGACGATACAGTGGATCGCAGCACGTCGGGCTGACCAAAATACCGTCAACGTTCAATGCGGCAGCCGAGCGGAAAATCGCGCCAACATTGGTGTGATCGACAATACCCTCAAGCACGCACACGCGCACCGGACGACCCCCCGCCGCCTCGACAACGCCGCCCAAGAACTCATCAACCGGAATCTGACGCGGGCGACGGAACGCCGCCAGCGCGCCGCGCGTCACGTTAAAGCCCGTCAACTGCTCCATGAGCTCCATGGAGGCCACGAACACGGGAACCGGACCCGCTCCCTCGCGCACGACAAGCTGGTCAAACAGCGGCATCATCTGGTCGAGCCAGCGCTCGCCCAGAAGAAAGCTCACCGGCTCATATCCGGCGCGAACCGCACGCTCGATGACCTTGGCACTCTCAGCGATAAAAATGCCCTTCTGCGGCTCCAGCACGCAGCGAAGCTCACGCTCGGTCAGTCGCACGTAGGCATCGAGCCGCTCGTCCTCGAGCGAATCAATTCGCAGAACCTCAACGGCATCAGTCATAGCAGCCAGCCCGCACCCTTCTTTACAGCACATCTATACCAAACGAGGCGACGCTAAGCGCCGCCCCATGCATTCAATCAACCCGATGATACCGTTCACGCCAGACGATTTACGCCTCGATGCGACGATACGTCACGAACTCATAATCGACGCCCTCGTCACCCTCACCGGCGGCAATCGTCGCGACCCCGCTACGCTGCGCAATCTCCCACGCAGGATCGGCTTCCAAATCGGGAAAGTACGTATCCACGACATGGACGCAGTGGTTATGCGTGACCTCGGCCTCGACGCAATACGGCAAAAAATGCCGATAGACATCGCCGCCACCGATCACCCAGGCAACGGGCTCATCGGCAACCGCGGCGAGCGCCTCGTCGATACTATGCACCACGTCGACGCCCTCGGGGGCAAAGCTCTCGTCGCGGGTGAGCACGATATTGCGGCGGTTCTTGAGCGGACGCCCGCCGGGAAAACTCAGCAGGGTCTTGCGTCCCATGATAACCGGGCAGCCCTTGGTGCAGGCCACAAAATGGCGCATATCGGCGCGATTGGACACCACCATGTCGCCCTCGCACCCAATGCCCCAATCGTCACACACGGCGACGATAGCAGATAGCTTACACGTCATGAGCACCACCTACACCGCAATGGGAATGTTCTTGACCTGCGGGCCGTGCTCATAGCCCTCGACGATCAGGTCATCGGTCGTAAACGCATAGAAGTCATGCACATCGGGGTTGAGCGTTACCTTGGGTGCCGCAAACTGCGGACGCTCGATAAGCTCGCGGACGATATCGACATGACGATCATAGATATGGGCGTCGGCGATCACGTGCAGCAGCTCACCGGGAATCATATCGACCGACTGCGCGACCATCATCAGCAAAATGGCGTACTGGCACACGTTCCAGTTGTTCGCGGCCAAAATGTCCTGGCTGCGCTGGTTGAGAATCATGTTGAGCGTCGGCTTGTCGTCCTGAGGACGCTGCGTCACGTTATAGGTCACGCTATAGGCGCACGGATAAAGGTGCATCTCGGACAGATCGCTAAACACGTACGTATTGGTCATAATGCGGCGACTATACGGCGTGTGCTTAAGGTCGTACAGCACACGGTCCATCTGGTCGAAGTCGCCCTCGGCGTAATGGCTCTTCTGACCAATCTGATAGCCGTAGGCTTTACCGATGGAACCGGTCTCATCGGCCCACTCATCCCAGATATGGCTGTTGAGATCATGCACGTTATTGGACTTCTTTTGATAGATCCACAGAATCTCGTCCATGGCAGACTTAAGCGCCGTACGACGCAGGGTGAGCGCGGGGAACTCCTCGCGCAGATCATAGCGCGCCGTGACACCAAAGTTTTTAATGGTATAGGCAGGGGTGCCGTCCTCCCACACCGGACGGACCTTTTGGCCCTCGGTGGTGGTGCCATGGTCCAAGATATCGCGGCACATGGTTACAAACTGCTGATCAGCTTTGCTCATTGACCCTCCTGTCAGTCGCCTATAAGCGAGATTTATTGTAGCCCAGGCGCGCGAGTGTCGAATTGGACACTTAGTCCGGCACACGCAATGCACGGCAGCGCGGCTCCGCATGCGGCAACGAGGCATCTTAGCCTTTTTCTGACATATGACAGAAATGCCTTGCGCCCAACGACTAACGCGTTATCCTATTGTTGACATATGTCAGATAAGGAGTGTGCATGGCAGGAAGACGCGAAAAACTGCGCCGCGTCGGGATCATCCCCGAATACCGCGGCTTTACCCCCGATGGCCTGGCCAGCGGTGATGCCATCGACATGACCGTCGACGAGCTTGAGGTGCTGCGCCTGTGCGACCTGGAAGGTCTCAACCAAGAGGCGGTCGCCCAGCAGATGGGCATCGCCCGCGCAACGGTGGCGGCCATTTGCAGCCGCGCGCATCGCAAGGTGGCCGAAGCGCTGGTCAACGGACGAGCGCTCGTCATCGCGGGCGGCAATATCGCGTACTCCCCCATCGCCACGACGACGGCCGCATGGCCAGCAAAGGAGGTCGGCACCATGAGGGTGGCAACGACGTACGACAACGGCAACATCTTTATGCACTTTGGCCGCAGCGAGCAGTTCAAGATCTACGACATCCAGGATGGCAAGGTGCTCAACGAGCAGGTCGTAGGCACCGGTGGCACCGGCCACGGCGCCTTGGCGGGCCTGCTTGCCAACGGTGGCGTTGACACGCTCATTTGCGGCGGTATCGGCGGCGGCGCTATCAACGCGCTTGCCCAAGCCGGCATCACGGTCTATGCGGGCGCCCAGGGCAGCTGCGATGCCTGCGTCGAGGCCCTCATTGCCGGCACGCTCGCACAGAACGACGAGGCCACCTGCGACTGCCATGGCCATGACCACGAGCACGCCCATGAGCACGGCGAATCCTGTGGTTGCCACGGCCATCACGAGCACGAGGGCCACGAGGGCTGCGGCTGCCACTAACGGCAAGCATCTCAACGTCAACACGCTTCCGCGCGTGCGACAACCTGCGAACGAACGGCGAAGGCCACCTGGAATACGATCCAGGCGGCCTTCGCCATACACGACTCAACCAGTCGTTATTTCTTATTGCGCATCTGCGCTTCCATCTGGCGCAGCAGGTCCATATCGGACTTGGGGCCGCCCGTACCCAGGCCGCCCATGCCGCCCAGACCCATAGCGTCCAGGCCAGGGATATTGGGCATGCGCATCTTCTTGCCCTTCTTGCCCTTTTTGCCCTTCTTGCCGCCGGCCTGAGCCTGATTGGCCATCGTGCGCATGCGGCCCATCATCTTGTTCATCTCGCCCCACTGCTTCATAAGGCTATTGACCTCGGTGGGAGTCACGCCGGCGCCCTTGGCAATGCGGGCACGGCGCTGGCCGTTAATGATGGAAGGACGCAGACGCTCCTCCTTGGTCATCGACATGATGATGGCCTCGTTCTTGTCGAAGATGCCCTCGTCCAGGTTGCCGCCCATCTGGTTGAGCGCACGCTGGCCGCCGGGGAGCATGCCCAGGATGCCCTTCATGCCGCCCATCTTCTTGACGGCCTTCATCTGGTCGAGCATGTCATTCATGGTGAAGCCCTCGCGCAGCATGCGCTCGGCGGCCTCGAGCTGCTCGGCATCGGCGGCCTCCTGGGCCTTCTCGATAATTCCGACAACGTCGCCCATACCCAGAATGCGCTTGGCCATACGATCGGGGTAGAACGGCTCAAGCGAATCGGGTTTCTCGCCCATGCTCACGAACTTGATGGGCTTGCCGGTCACCTGGCGCACGGAAAGCGCGCCGCCGCCACGAGCGTCGCCATCGAGCTTGGAGATGATCACGCCGTCAAAGTCGGTGCGCTCGGCGAAGGTCGAGACGACGTTGACGATATCCTGGCCGGTCATGGCATCGACGACCATCAGCACCTGATCGGGCTTGACAGCCTTCTTGATATCCACGGCCTCCTGCATCATCTGCTCGTCGATCTGCAGACGACCGGCGGTATCGACGATGACCACATCGCGCAGGTGGTCGACGGCCTCCTGGATGGCACCCTTGGCAATGTCGACCGGGTGCGCGCCGTCACCGCGGAAGACTGGCACGCCGATCTCGCCACCGAGCGTGGCCAGCTGGTCGGCAGCGGCGGGACGGTAGACGTCGCACGCGGCGAGCAACGGCGAGCGACCCTGCTTCTTGAGCAGGTAGGCCAGCTTTACGGCAGCCGTGGTCTTACCGGAGCCCTGCAGGCCCACGAGCATGATGACATTGGGAATACGGTTGCTAAAGACGAGCTTGCTCTCGGTGGAGCCGAGCATCTCGGTAAGCTCGTCGAGCACGATCTTGACGACGTTTTGCGCCGGAGAGAGCGACTCCATGACCTCTGCGGTCATGCAGCGCTCCTTAGTCTTGGCGACGAACTCCTTGACAACCTTAAAGTTAACGTCGGCCTCGAGCAGCGCCATGCGAATATCGCGCATGGCCGAAGTAATATCGGCCTCGGTCAGCTTGCCCTTGCCGCGCAGGCGGTCAAATGTGTCGTTGAGGCGATCGCTCAGGGAATCAAACACTAGTCACTCCTTAATTGGACTCGCCCACCAGGGCGCGGCAGAAATCTTTGGCATTGAACTCCTGCAGGTCATCGACCTGCTCGCCCACGCCGATGCGCAGGATCGGGAGCTTGAGCTTCTCGGCCACGGCCATGGCGATGCCGCCCTTAGCCGTGCCGTCGAGCTTAGTCATGATAATACCGTCCAGGCCCAGCGCCTCGTTAAACTCGAGCGCCTGGTTCAGACCGTTTTGGCCCGTCGCGGCGTCGATCACAAGCACGACCGAAACCGGCATGGGACCGGCGGCCATATTGGCGGCGCGCTTACGGGTCACATTGACCACCTTGGCAAGCTCGCGCATGAGCTCAGGGCTCGTGTGTAGACGGCCGGCGGTATCGATAAGCACCAGGTCGCTGCCGCGCTTGTCGGCCTCGTCGAGCACGTCGTAGCAAACACTTGCCGGGTCGGAGCCGCGGTCGCGCTTGATGACGGGGACGCCAGCGCGCTGGCCCCACACATCAAGCTGCTCGATGGCGGCGGCGCGGAAGGTGTCGGCCGAACCGATCACCACGTTCTTGCCGCGGGCAGCCATGGCGCTCGCGATCTTACCGACCGTCGTGGTCTTGCCGGCACCGTTAATGCCCACAAACAGCACGCAGCTCGGCGTATCGGAGAACGGATCTCGCTCGATGGGCACAAAGTGCTGCTCAAGCTGCTCGGCCAGGGCGCGGCGAAGTTGCGGAGCGGTCTTGAGGTTCTTCTTGGCCGCGGCATCGCGCAGGTCATCGGAGACCTTGATAGCGACCTCGGCGCCCATGTCACCCATTACGAGGGTGTCCTCCAGGTCCTCCCAAAAATCCTCCTCGACCTCACCGCCAAAGTAGAAGACCTCGTTGAGGGCCTCGCGGCTGCGCTCAAGTCCGCGCGAGAGAGCATCGAAGAATCCCATTATGCATTCACGACCTTTCCGGTTTCGCGATCGAGTTTTTGCGAGACGACGCGACTGACGCCGTCGGCTTGCATCGAGACGCCATAGAGGACGTCAGCGTCCTCCATAGTACGGCGCTGATGCGAGATAACCAAGAGCTGCGTATCGGAACGCAGCACATCGAGGGCTCCGATGAGCTTGGACAGGTTAGCGTCATCAAGCGCCGCCTCGACCTCGTCCAGCACATAGAACGGAACCGTACGTGTGCGGTACACGGCAAAAAGCAGGGCGAGCGCCGTCAGACTCTTCTCGCCGCCCGACATGAGCATCATCTTGGTGATGCGCTTGCCGCGCGGCTGCGCCACGACCTCGATACCCGTCTCGGCAGGATGCTCGGGATCGGTCATCTCCAGATGAGCCTGGCCGCCCGGGAAGAGCATAGCGAAGATCTCGCGGAAGTTCGCGTCGACCTTCTCAAACGTCACCAGGAAGGCCTTCCGCATCTTGCGATCAATGGCCACCGTGATCTTGGTGAGCGCCTTGCGCGCGCTCTCCAGATCGGCCAGCTGTTCCTCGATGTAGTCGGCGCGGCGCTTGAGCTGCTCGTACTCCTCCATGGCAACTTGGTTAACGGGACCAAGGTTGTTGATCTGGCGCACAAGCTGGTTGAGTTCGCGCTCGGCGGCATCGCGGTCCGTGGGCACCGGAAGCATGAGCGCTTCCTCGAGCACCGTCGTGCCATCGGCGGTAATGGCCTTGATGGCAGCCTCGACCTGCACCTCGAGCTTGCCACGCGCGACCTTGAACTCGTTTTGCGCGGCGGAGGCGGTATCGACTCGCTCCTTAGCGCGGGCAACCTCTGCCTTGGCATCCTCGATGGTCTTCTTGAGCGAAGCGGAGTCCGCCTCCTCCAGAGAGGCCTGGTCACGCAGGCGCGCTGCCCAATCCGACGCGCGTTCCAACAGGGCAGAATAGCGTTCGTGCATGGGGTCGACGCGCAGGCGCAGCAGCTCGAGCGAGCGCGAAGCCTGGCGTGTTCCGCGGATACGACGGTCGATGCCCTCAAGACGATGCTCAAGGTCGGGCACGCGGCCCTTCAGCGAACGCAGGCGCTCGCTCGTCTGGGCCAGGCGCACCTTGGCATCGGCGAGCTTACCGGCGGCCTCGGAATCGTCACGGCGAACGCGATCGAGCTCATCGTTGGCCTCGGCAATCTGGAGACCCAGGTCGCTTGACTGTGCACGCGCCTCGTCACGCGAACGGGTGAGCTCGTCAACGCGCGGGCGCGCGGCACGAACGGCCTCGGCAGCCTGCTCGCGGCGCTTGGAGATGCGCACGCGCTCGACCTCGGCATTGTTGGCGCTTTGCTCCAAGCGGCCGATCTCGGAGAGCAGCGAGCGGCGCTCGCCCTCAAGACGGGCGATCTCACCGGCGGCATCGCCCTCGGCGGCACGGGCCTCCTCGACGGCAACGTTGGCCTCGACGACTTGGTCCGAAGCATGCTCAAAGATGGCAGCCAGATCGGGTTCCAGGCCCTCGAGCTCACGGATGCGGCGCTTGCGCTCCAAGGCACCCAAAGCCTCGCCGGCATCAAGCCCCACGCGCACCAGGCCGCCGCAGGCAACGCGGGCGCCATCGGGGGTCACGTAAGTCACGCCTTCAACGACCGGCGCCGACAGCGCGGCAGCAAGATCGTCAACGACGTAATAGCCGCCGAGCAGCGCCTCGACGACGGGACCGTAGCCTGCGCGCACGGACAGACGATCAACCAGACGGGTACCGGAGGCGCCCTCAGCGGCGGTAGAGCCGCTCACGCCGCGCGCCACCAGCAGTGCCTCGCCCGAGGCCTTCTTTTGGTCCAGAGCCGCACGACCGGCACGCTCAAGCGTGGCGGCGTCATCAAACAGCAGCGCATCGATATCGCCGGCGAGCAATTGCTCAACCAGGCCCTCAAGCTCGCGCGGGGCCTCCAGCACGTCGCCCAGACGACCCAAGACATCGTCGCCCAGCGCACCCACCAGACGGCTCACGAGCGGCGAGCTGTCGGCCATGCGGGCATCGAGTTTCTTTTGGCTGGCAAGCTCCGAGCGCACCTCGGATAACTTGTTGCGTGCCTCGCTCTCACGGGCACGCAGGTCCTTCAGGGCCGCGCGTGCCGTCTCGGTGGCCTCACGCGCATCGACCTGAGCCTGGCGCGCTTCCTCAAGAGCGCCCTCAAGCTCCTCGGCGCGGTCGCGACGGCTCTCGAGCGAAGCCATGACCTCCTCGAGCTGCTCGTCGATCTGCTCCAGGCGCGAGGCATACATGTTGTCCTCGACCTCGGCATTGCTCAGCGAGTCCTTCACCTTGGCGAGCTCGAGCGCGGCGTTGTCGGCCACGCGCTGCACATCGCGTTGCTCACGCGTAAGCTGCGAAATCTGATTGTCGAGCGCCACGCGCCGCTCGTGGAGCTCTGCGGCGGCAGGACCAGCGGCGTCAACGTCCTCCTGGGCCTGCATGTGCGCGCCGGTCACTTCCTCAAGCTGCGCACGCGCGTCCTCGAGCTCCTCGACCACGCGACGACGCTGATGCTCGGAGCTCGAAATCTGCCCGCGCATGTCAGACAGGCGCGACACCATGTTGTGACCCTTTTCCTCGAGCAGGCGCATGTCGGAGTTAATACGGCCGACCACATCTTGCATATGGCGGCGCTGCTCGCCCAAGTCGCCCACAAACAGGCCCTTTTCCTCAAGCATAACCTGGAGCTTCTCGAGCTCGCGCTCTTTCTCACCCAGGCGGTACTGCGCAAGCTCCAGCTCGGCAGCACCTTCCTTGGAGCGGCTCTCCAGGTCGTTCCACTGCGACTGCAGCGAACGAAGCTCATCGACAGCCAGCATCTGCGTAAGCTCGTTCGCGCGCGAGGACAGCTCTTTGTACTTGCGCGCGCGATCGACCTGACGCTCCAGCGGTCGCAGCTGACGGGCGATTTCCTTATTGATGTCGCGGGCACGCATCAGGTGCTCGTCCATCGACTTAATCTTTTTGAGCGCTCGCTCCTTGCGGCGCTTGTGCTTGGAAATGCCGGCGGCCTCCTCGATGAGGGCGCGACGCTCCTCGGGGCGGCTCTGCAAAATGGCGTCGAGCTTGCCCTGGCTGATGATGGAATGCGTATCCTTGCCCAGGCCCGAATCGTGCAGGATGTCCTGAATGTCCATCAGGCGGCACGGACTCGAGTTGATGAGGTACTCGCTTTCGCCCGAGCGATACATGCGACGGGTGATGGCGACCTCGTCAAAGTCGACGGGCAACATATGGTCCGAGTTATCGAGCACCAGCGTGACCTCGGCGACACCCACCGGCTTGCGCGCCGACGAGCCCGAGAAGATGACATCCTCCATGGCCTGGCCGCGCAGCTGCTTGGCGCTCTGCTCGCCCAGGACCCACAGAATCGAGTCAGAGATGTTCGATTTTCCCGAGCCGTTTGGACCGACGATGACGGTCAGGCCCGGCTCAAACGTCATATGGGCGCGGTCGGCAAACGACTTGAACCCCTTGAGCGTAAGGGACTTGAGATACACGGTTCCTCGCTTACACGTGCTTCTTGTTCAGAATCACGCCGTTGGTGGTGTAACCCATGCGGTCGAGCGCTTCAAGCGCGGCAGCTCCCTCGGCTTCCTTCTTTGAGGAGCCGGAGCCGCGACCCTGGCGAATACCATCGATCAAAACCACAGCGGTAAAGGTGGGCGCATGCGCCGGGCCCTCGGAGCCAACGAGCTTGTACGCCGGGGGCTCGTGACCGTCGGCTTGCACGCACTCCTGCAAAAACGACTTGGGGTTCGCAGGATGCTCGGCACGCTCGGAAGCCAAATGCGGCTTAAGCGTACGGTGAATGAACTCCGCCGCAACGTCCCAGCCGGCATCCAGGTACAGCGCGCCCACGAGCGACTCATAGACGTTCTCGAGGGCCGAATGCAGGCCGCGCGCACCGGTACCGGTCTCGGAGGCACCAAAGATAATGATGTCGTCGATGCCCAACTCGTGAGAAACCTCGGATAGCGTGGCGCCCGAGACGAGCGACACCTTCAAGCGAGTGAGCTTGCCCTCGTCAAACTCGGGATAGGACTCAAACAGGGAGCGTGCGACCACAGCGCCCAAAATGGAATCGCCCAAGAACTCAAGGCGCTCATAGCTGGCAGAAACCGGCTGGCCCTCGACTGCCGAGGGATGCGTAAGGGCCGCGCGCAGCAGCACCTTATTGTTGAACTCGTGGCCCAGGATTTCCTGGGCGCGCGTAAGTCGTTCGGATAAAGCCAAGACTTAGGCCTCCTTGGCAGCTTCGATAGCGTCGACGGCGTCGGCGACAGAGTTGAGCGAGAGCAGGGTCTCGTCATCGATCTCGAGGTTGAACTCGTCCTCGATAGCCGTAACCAGCTGCAGGCGCTCGAGCGAGTTGGCATCGAGGTCGTCAAAGGTGGTCTCCTCGCTAATTTCGGCAACATCGACGCCCAGAACGTCAGCAGCGACCTCGGCGATCTTGTCGAAGATTTCGGAGCGGTCCATAGCGCTTCCTCTCATAGTACATGAATACCAAAAGAATGGTACCGCCCGGGCGGTACCAAGACACGGTTCTGATTCTACCCCACGACGTGCGCCGCGAAGCACATAACAGCGCTCTAACTCGCTCTTACAAAACGATACTGTCCATAGAGTTGGCGACATTCTCGACCAGCCCGGCGCGCACGGCTTCGGCCGCCGCGAGCGTACCGTTTTTGACAGCCTCGACCGAGGTGGCGCCATGGCCGATCAGGACCACGCCGCGCAGGCCCAGAAGAATCGCGCCGCCCTTGGCGTCGCCAGAGAGCTTGGCCTTAATCTCGCGCATCTGCTTTTTGATGAGCAGCGCGGCGATCTTGGTGCCGAGCGAGGCCATAAAGGCGCCCTTGAGCTCCTGCAGCAAAAACTTGGCAGCGCCCTCGGTAGCTTTGAGAGCGATATTACCCGACATGCCATCGGCAACGACGACATCGAAGTTACCTGAGGTGAGGTCGGTGCCCTCGCAGTTACCAACAAAGCCGGGAACGGCGGCCTTCATAGCAGGGAAACAGGCCTTGGTAAAGTTGGAGCCCTTCTCATCCTCGGTGCCATTGGCAAGCAGGCCCACGCGAGGATGCTCGATGCCCAGGACGACGCGGGCATAGGCGCTACCCATCTGGGCAAAACGCACCATGTCATCGACCTCCACATCGGGGTTGGCACCCATGTCGCACAGCACCGTCAGACCGCCGGCGCGATTGGGCAGCGCATTGGTCAGACAGGGACGCACCGGCTGCTTCTTGCCTTCGGCCTGATACCTAAACGGCGTCACATAGGCGGTGGCGGCGGCGGTCATGGCACCGGTGGAGCCGGCGGAGAAGAACGCATCCGCGTTGCCCTTCTTAATGGCGCGGCAAGAAAGCACGATCGACGACTTACGCTTGGTCATCACGGCGCGAATGGGATCGTCATCCATGGCGATAACGTCAGGCGCCTCAAGGGCCTCAACACGTGCATGGGAAGCTGCAAAGGGATTGACGATTTCGGCGGGACCAGCTGCCAAGACCTCGATATCGGGATCGGCGGCAAGTGCAGCCTCAATACCGTCGAGGACAACCTGCGGCTTCTCGTCTCCACCCACAACGTCTACACAAACGCGAACGTTACTCATATACATGCTCCTTATACAAAAATGGCCGACTCAATGAGCCGGCCATTGTGGTTCCAGTTGGAACGGCATCGTATCCAGAGTATACCGTTACTCGGTAACGATAACCTCGCGGTCCTTGTAGAAACCGCAGCTAGGGCACACGTGGTGCGGGAGCTTGACAGCACCGCAACGGGGGCACGTGGACTGAGCCGCAGCCGAGATCTTCATGTTGGCGGAACGGCGGGTGTGAGTGCGGATACGACCCTGCTTTTGTTTAGGTACGGGCATAGTGACCTTCCTTATGAACTATCCAGTGTGGCGATTACGCGCAAGTAGCGATACTACCACAGTTTTACTCGTCAAGCTTGAGATTCTTCAATGCTGCAAATGGATTTTCCGTGGCTTCGGCCCATTCGGCCTCGGCTTGGGCAGCACAATCGCATTGCTCCACGTTGAGATTGGCGCCGCAAACGGGACAAAGACCGCGGCAATCGGGCTTGCAGAGCACAACAAACGGCGTGTCCATGACAACGGCGTCGTTGATGGGCTCGCCCAGATCGACGACGCGATCCTCGCCCAGGAGCTCATAGCCGTCTTCGTAGGCCTCGGGGTCCTCGGGCTCATGGAAGAGATAGAACTCCTCGATCTCGCCGGCAATGTCAAACGAGGCAGGCTCCAGGCAACGGTCGCACTCGCCGGTGGCGTGCGCGCGAACCATGCCGGTAAGCAGAACACCGGTGCCGGCATTGGTAAAGACCACGTCATAGTCGATACCGTCCTGCAGCTGGTACTCTTTCTCGCCCACCGTGTAGGCAGCGACATCGACCTTACCGGTCAGCGGATACGAGTCTCCGGGAAACTCGAGCTGCTCGGAAAGATCGACGGTAACGCTCGGGAACTCAGCCATTACCACTGACCATTCTGCTGGGCGGCGCCCTCATTGAGCTGCTGGCGGCAACGGGTGACGGTGCCGGTCAGACTCTTGAGGTTCTCCTCCAGGTGCGTAAAGACCTGCTCGGCGTAATCCTCGGCAGCATAGCGCGTCTCGCGCTCATACTGCTGGGCACGGTCGCGGATATCGTCGGCCTGCTGCTGCGCAAGGCGAACAATTTCCTGCTCACCGGCAATAGTGAGGGCCTGCTGCTGAGCGTCGGCGATGATGGAATCGGCCTGAGCGGCGGCGGAAGCCATAAGCTCCTCGCGCTCTTTGAGGATACGGCGGGACTTCTGCCATTCCTCGGGATAGCTCATGCGGATCTCATCGAGGATGTTAAAGAAGACGTCGGCATCGATGACCTTCATCTGGGCGTTCTTGCCGAACGGCGTCTTAGCCTCTTGGATGAGCCCCTCGAGCTCGTCGACAAGGCTCACGATCCTGTCGCCAGGAAAATTCTCGCCCGGCATCCGGTCTCCTTTCATAGGTAACATATCATCGTGCTAGTTTACCACATGCCACCTGGCAATAAAAAACGTCACGAAAAGCGATGTTTAAGCGCCTCGACCACATTAGCCGGCACAAACGTCGAAACATCACTACCGAGCGAGGCGATCTGGCGTACAACCGAGCTCGAGATGTAGCCATACTGCGGAGCACTCATGACAAAGATGGACTCCAGCTCGTTATCCAAGCGGTAGTTGAGGTCGGCTTGCTGCAGCTCATACTCAAAGTCGGTCATGGCGCGTAGGCCCTTGACCACGGCACCGGCACCCTGCTCGCGAGCAAAGTCGACGAGCAGTCCGGTAAAGGGCAGGACCTCGACGCCATCGATATCACCGAGTGCCTCACGGGCCAGCGCCACGCGTTCATCGAGCGTAAACGTGGTGCCCACGCCGTTTTTGCCCTGCGACTCGGCAACGGCCACGATCACACTGGGAAAAATGCGGCGGGCGCGGCGGATGACGTCGATATGGCCAAACGTGATGGGATCGAAGGTACCCGGAACGATGACGCGGTTAATGGTGTCACTCATGGGCATCCTCCTGAAACGTCGTGCCGTCGCTGTCATCGGCATCGGTGGCGATGTCGTCATCCTCGCCCTCGCCGACCCAACGGAGCAGATCGACCGAGGTGATGCCATAGCGTTTCTCACGCACGGTTACAAAGCCGGCAGGATGTGCACCCGCGTCGGCGGCAGCATGCTCAAACAGAGCATAGGCGCCCGGGGTGAGCAGACCCTGCTGGGCCAGGTTCTGCAGCAGCTCATCGACCGGCTTGGCACCAAAAGCATAGGGCGGGTCGAGCAAGACCAGATCGAAGGGGCCGCCCGGCACGCGGCCGCGCGAAGCGCTCGCAAGGACATCGCCCGTCACCACACGCCAACGAGCGCGATCGCGACAGAGCGACTCGATATTCTTGGTTATGAGCCTCGCGGCATTGCGATCGATCTCGAACGTCGTGAGCGAACGGGCGCCCCGCGAGAGCATCTCGATGCCTAGGGCACCGGAGCCGCCAAAGGCATCCAGTACGCGAACCTCGTCCAAATCAAAGCCGAAGGCCGATAGGACCATGGATGCACACGCCTCGCGCACGCGGTCGGTCGTCGGACGCGTAACATCGCGACCGCGCGGTTCTTCGATCTTGCGACCGCGCCATTCACCGCCGATGATTCTCATCCTCCGCTGACCTCCTTAAAAATATGTCGATATCGCTTGGCGACCGCATCGCGCAGGGGACGCGTCGCCACAGAGTCAAGATTACTAGCATACCGCAAGAGCTCGACCGCGTCCAAATGCGCCCACTCGATGAGCTCCTCATCGGCATCAAGGTCGACAAAACGCAGGGTCACGCCACCATGCTGACGGTAACCCAAGATTTCGCCCTCGTGGCGAAGTCGCAGGTCCATCTGTGCAAGCGTAAAGCCATCTGCGGTCTTCTCGAGCGACTGCAGGCGATCTTGTGCCGCCGATGTACCGCCGTTGCCCTTGGAGTGCGTCATGACCAGGCATGTGCCCGCCACGGTACCACGGCCCACACGTCCACGAAGCTGATGCAGGGCGGCCAAACCAAAGCGCTCACCGTTCTCGATGACCATCACGGTGGCATTGGGCACGTCGACGCCCACCTCGACCACGGTGGTCGAGACGAGCACGTCAATCTCGCCGCGTTTAAAGGCGTCGATCACGCGATCCTTCTCCCCCGCCCGCATGCGGCCGTGGAGGCGCTCGACAGTAAGACCCGGCAGCGCCAGGCGCAGGCGGTCGAGCTCGGTTGCCGTATCGTGCAGCGGCACGGGGACGGTCACGCGGCCCTCGTCGTCACGGGCGATACCGGGCACATCCTCGAGCTCGTCGGCCGAGTCACTCGGCTCCACAAGCGGACAGATCACGTAGGCCTGCTGGCCCTTCTCGTGTGCCTCACGGATGGCACCATAGGCCAGGTCGCGGCTCGACTCGGTAAGGACGCGCGTCGTCACGCCGGCACCCGGGACGGGACGATGGCGAATGATGCTCGTATCCAGGTCGCCGTAGACCGAGAGCGCCAGCGTGCGCGGGATGGGCGTCGCCGTCATGACGAGCAGGTCCGCGCCGGGACCCTTCGCGCGCAAGGCATTGCGCTGGCCCACGCCAAAGCGGTGTTGTTCGTCGATGACCACGAGCGACAAGTGCTTAAAATTCACGTCTTCGGAAAGCACGGCATGCGTACCAAAGAGCACGTCAAGCTCGCCCGATTCCAACTGCGAATGGATGAGCTCGCGCTCCGCCGCCGGCGTGGCGCCCGTCAGGAGCGCCCAAGACATGCCGGCCTGAGAGAGCAAAGGGCCGGTCTTATCGGCATACTGACGAGCCAGCACGCCCGTAGGCGCCATGACGCAGGCCTGGGTGCCGCTATCGACGGCTACGGCCAACGCACAGGCGGCAACGGCCGTCTTGCCGGTACCGACATCGCCCAGCAGCAGACGGTTCATGACGCGCGTATCATCGCACATATCGTGCAAAATATCCTGGAATGCGGCCTCCTGCTCGTCGCTCAGCGAAAACAGCAGGGCCTGCCTAAGAGCAACAAGGTGCTCACCCGCGGTGTGGGCGTAGGGAACCACCTCGACCAAGCCGCCGTCATTGCGCAGACGAAGCGCGAGCTGCAGGTACAGGCATTCCTCATAGGCCAAACGGCGGCGCGCAATGTCGCGCTCGGCCATACTCGAGGGAAAGTGAATCGAACGAAGCGCACGGGCATTGCTCATGAGCTTGCGCTTTGCGCGCAGCGGTGCCGGGATGGGATCAAAGGGATTGCCGACGAGCTCAAGAGCACCGCTCACAATGCGACGCATCCATGCCTGGCTTACGCCATCACTTACGTAGTGGACCGGCAAAATGGTACCCGCGGCACGACCATCCTCAAGCTTTTCAAAATGCGGCGAGGCCATCTGCTTAAAGCCGTAGGCAAACTCGACCTTACCCATCACGGCCAGACGGTCACCCCGCTTAAGCTGCTGGGCAATCCAGGGCTGGCGGAAAAAGGCGACCTGCAGCACACCCGTGTCATCCACGAGCGATACCTCGGTCACCTGCATGCGCGGACGAGGCTGCTTTTGAACAATGCGGTCGACCGTGGCAACGATGGTGCACACGGTCCCGATGGGCGCCATCTCGATGGACCATGAGCGGGTAAAGTCCAGATATCGATGCGGGATATGGAGAAGGAGGTCCCCCACCGTCCGGATTCCCAGACGGCGAAGGGCCTCCTCACGTTTACCCGAAACATATTTGAGTCGCGCGATATCCTCGCCGAGCGCATTGCTCTGGGCAAAGCGCTCCGAGACGCGCGGCACGGAGCATAGCTCGGACATGCTCAGATGCCTACTCGATCGAGAAGATCACGGGATAGAGCGGCTGCTCGCCACGATGGGCATCAATCTCCAAGTCGGGCTGAGCCTCCTCGATGGCGTCGACGATCTCCTGGAAGGCCTCGTCGGACAGCTCCTCGCCGGCCAGAATCGTCAGCGCGTCGCCTTCCTCTTCCTCCTGCATACGGTTGATGCAGTCGAGGGTGACCTGTTTCACATCGGAGCCGACCACGTCGATGGAACCGGCGATGATGCCCATGACGTCACCGGAGTGAATCGGAGAGCCGTCCGAGGCGCTGGAATCGCGCACGGCGCGGGTGACCTCGCCATCGCGGACCTCGCTGATGGCGTCGACCATGGCGGCGACGGCGTCCTCGAGCTCGGAATCGGGCAGGACGGCGAACAGCGCGGAGAACGCCTGGGGAACGGTCTTGGTGGGAACGACGGCGACCTTCTTATCGGTGCAGGCAGAGGCAGCGGCCTCGGCAGCCATGCGGATGTTGCCGTTGTTGGGCAGGATGATGACCGAGGTCGCGTTGACCTGGTCGACGGCGCCCAGCAGATCGGCGGTCGAGGGGTTCATGGTCTGGCCACCCGAGACGATCACGTCAACGCCGAGGGACTTGAGGATGTCGGCCTCGCCCGAACCGGCGGCAACGGCGACAAAGCCCAGCGCCTTGGCGGGCTCGGCGGCCTTTTCCTGATCCTCGTGGATCTTGGCGGTACGGTCGTGGGCCTCCATCTCCATGTTGTGGATAAAGACCTCATAGATCTGACCGAGCTGCAGCATGTGCTCGAGCACCAGGTTGGGGGTGTTGGAGTGCACATGGATCTTGTAGTCGGGATAGGCGCCCACGAGAAGCTCGCAGTCGCCCATGGAACCCAGGAACTTAAGGCACTCGTCCTCGTCAAACGGGGCGTCGGCCTTAAACAGGAACTCGTTGCAGTAGCGGAACTCCGAGCCCTCCCAATCGTCGTTGGCCTCGATCTCAACGCGACCAAGGGCCGCGTCGCGGGCAGAGACAGCGGAATCAAACGTGGCGGAGAAATCCTCGACAACGGTGCTGCGGCCAAGTGCTGCAGCCACAAAGTTCTCAAGGAAGATGGCGAAGCCAAAGGCGCCGGAGTCGACCACGCCGTTCTCCTTCAGAACGGGCAGCAGGTCGGGCGTGCGGGCGACGGACTGGTACGCCTCGACGACGATAGCATCGAGCGCATCCTCGGCCGAGAACTTCTTCTTCTCGCACTCATCGGCCTTGGTCGAGACATCGCGCAGGACCGTGAGGATCGTGCCCTCGATGGGCTTGCGGACAGCCTGGAAGGCAACCTTGACGGCACGACGGAAGGCGAAGGCAATGTTGGCGGACGTAATAGGCTCGTCGGCAGAGACAAGACCCTCGGCCACGCCGCGCAGAATCTGCGAGGTGATGACTCCGGAGTTACCGCGGGCACCCATCAGGGAGCCGTGGGTGATGGCGCCGGCGATGGCCTCCATATCGGCATCGGCGGGAAGGGCGGAAAGCTCCTTGGTCACCGAGGCGAGCGTGAGCGACATGTTGGTGCCGGTGTCGCCGTCGGGTACGGGGAAGACGTTGAGCTTGTTGATCTCCTCGGCCTTGTCGGAAACGGCAGCCGCAGCGATCGGAAAACAGGTGCGAATGGTCTTTGCAATCATGGGTATTTGAATCTCCGTTTTCGGATGCTAGTTCAGACGGCTCTTGAGCGCGTCGATATGGATGCCGATCTTAAGGCTGGCGGGATCGATCTGGGCGATCTCCTGCAGGGTAAAGGCAACGGAGCTCGAAAGATTGTGGCAGACGGACTTCATGTTGACGCCGTTCTCGAGCACGACGTGAAGATCGACCGTAAGGCCGTTCTCGTCGGCGGAGACAAGCACGCCCTTGCGGAGGCGCTGACCGGCAAGCAGGCGCACGCTCTCGGCGCCCTGGAGCTGTTCGGCCATACCGACGACGCCATAGCACGTCATCGCGGCATAACCGGCAATATCGGCAATAACGTCGTTCGAGACGCTCAGGCTGCCGTTAATGGTCTCAGACACAAGAATCTCCTTATCTGGTGCTCGCGGCACCATCTCGTGGGAGCAATCATTGGAATATTCTACAACGACCGCGCCATGTTGAGGTGGCGGGCCTCGGGATTACATCCTCGACACGAAATGTTGATACGGTAACGTTCGCGAACAGCGATCGCGGCATGAAAAAACCCGCCGCATAAGCGACGGGTTTTACAACCTGGCTCCCCGGGTAGGACTCGAACCTACAACAGCGCGGTTAACAGCCGCGTGCTCTACCATTGAGCTACCGAGGAATTTAAAGCCCAACAGAAAGGGCTGAAAAATTCTGGCTCCCCGGGTAGGACTCGAACCTACAACAGCGCGGTTAACAGCCGCGTGCTCTACCATTGAGCTACCGAGGAATAGGTGCGTGCTCTCAAGCAACGAAGTTTATTATACGGACGAATCAGCTCAGGGCAAGAACTTTTTTAAGAAATTTTCCGACCTAGTCATTGGGGACGTTCTTAAACGACCAGTCATTCAAGAACGTCCCCAACGACTACATGAAAGCGCCCTCAAGCGGATGTGCTTGAGGGCGCCTCTTGCTTGACTAGCTTTCGATATAGTCCTTGAGCTTGCTCGAGCGGCTCGGGTGGCGAAGCTTGGCCAGAGTCTTGGACTCGATCTGGCGGATGCGCTCGCGCGTGACGCCAAACTCGCGGCCGACCTCCTCGAGCGTACGGGGATGTCCGTCGACAAGGCCAAAGCGCAGCTCGATAACCTTGCGCTCACGATCGGCAAGCGAATCGAGCACCTGGGTGAGCTGCTCCTGCAGCATGGAGAAGCTGGCCGCATCGGGCGGAACGATAGCCTGGGAGTCCTCGATGAAATCGCCCAGCTGGGAATCCTCTTCCTCGCCGATGGGGGTCTCGAGCGACACGGGCTCCTGCGAGATCTTCTGGATCTCGCGAACGCGGTCGGCGCTCATGTCCATCTCGGCACCGATCTCCTCGGGGGTCGGGTCGCGACCCAGGTCCTGAAGGAGCTGGCGCTGCACACGGACGAGCTTGTTGATGGTCTCGACCATGTGCACGGGAATACGGATGGTACGGGCCTGGTCGGCGATAGCGCGCGTAATGGCCTGACGGATCCACCACGTGGCGTACGTGGAGAACTTAAAGCCCTTCTGGTAGTCGAACTTCTCGACGGCGCGGATCAGACCGAGGTTGCCCTCCTGAATAAGGTCCAGGAACAGCATGCCGCGACCGACATAGCGCTTGGCGATGGAGACGACCAGACGCAGGTTTGCGCTGATGAGTGCCTGCTTGGCTTCGAGACCCACGTTCTCAATGCGCGTAAGACGACGCATTTCGGTACGCGTGAGCTCGAGCTCGCCTGCCTCGGCAGCCTCGAGCTTCTCGGTGGCCTCAAGACCGGCCTCAATCTTCATGGCCAGATCGACCTCTTCGGAGGCGGTCAGCAGGTCGACCTTGCCGATCTCCTTGAGGTACATACGGACCGGGTCGCCGGTCAGCATCACCGTGGAGGCATCGATGCCGCGCACGCGGGAGCGTGAACGGGACGTGCGCACGGTGCGCTTCTTCTTGCTCTTGGAAGAACCCATCTCGGCGTCGGCCTGACGGGCCATCTTGAGCTCGTGATCGTCGAGCGAGCCGGAATCGTGCTCGTCGTCGTCATCGAAATCGTCGGTATCGGTATCGTTATCGTCATCGTCGACGTCCATGGGGGCGTCGTCGTTACCGCTCGCGGAGATAATCTGGATGCCGCTGTTGCGCAGCGCGGAATACACCGCGGTGAGCTGCTCGTCAGAAACATCGATATCCTTCAGGGCGACCTGAATCTCGTCCTCGGTTACCGAAGTCCTGTTTGAGCCGTTGCCCATGAGCTTTGCAACGTAGGATTCCAGCCCAGTACCCGTGCTCTCAGTCTTTTTTGGCACAGATTCTCCCTTCATAGTCCACAGGACTCAATACTTTAGCACACACATTAACGTCTATACCCAAAAAGAGGGCTGGATATAGGCGAGAATACGCTGGTTGACCACAACATCTAGGCTTGTTCGGTGCCTGCGGCCTCCAGGCCAATCAAACGGAACGGGTCCGCCACGCCGCCGATTGACTTTTGCAGTTCGCGCTGACGCTGCGAATCCTGCGCGGCCTGCATGGTTAGCGCGCGACGGGCCTCATCATCGAGTGAACGGTCCTGGCGCAGCTTGGCCTGTGCGGCACGCATGCGACGCTTGATGGTGTAGAGCTCAAGCGTATCAAGCATAAACACGATGTTCGTCTCGGTGGGGTGCTTGCTCGTCGCGGAGATGCGCCCGGCACTCACAAGCGTTGCCGCATCGGGACACACTGAGCGCGCCGCATCCATGCAGGCTGCAGGATCGGTTCCCGGCGGCGTTGCCAGAACGGCCCATGCAATGGACTCGTGACGCGGGTCAACCCACTCGATGGAGCAGATGCGGTCGGCATACGTGCGGAACAGGTCGGGGTAGCTCGTGAGCATCGTCAACAGCTCGCGCTCCCCTGCCAAGGACTTGCGTTCAAGATCGGTAAGAACCATCGGCGCCGCCGCAGCCGGTGCGCCCGAACCGTCAGCCACAGGCACAGCGCCCATACCATCAGGCACATCGATCGGCGGCAGGTCGTCGACGACCTCCACGGGCGCGGCGCCGTAGGCATCGAGCGGGACGTAGTCGTACGGCTCTTCTTCGACCGGCGCGGACACCGGCGGCGTCGCGCCCGATGCCCAAGCACCGCGACCGGCATCGCGAGAACCCGACGCCCGACCGCCCGCGCTACCGGACCGCTCAGTCTGTGCCCGCTGGCGCTCATAGTTCTGCTCACGACGTCGTTCCGCATCCTCGCGCTTGGCGACATCGCGAAACACACGACCCGAGCTCGCGCGCACCGTCTCCAGATCCAAACCCAGCAGATCGGCAATCTGGATAAAGTACGTATCGATCATATAGCTATCGCGCAGCGGATAGATGAGCGTGAGAGCGTCCTCCAGCGCCTTGGCGCGACCGCCCGGCGTGGTGATATCGCTCGACTCCTGCAGCGAACGGTACACGAAGTCCATGAGCGGCTCGGCAGCGTCGATGCGCGCCTGCAGTGCCTCACCACCATGCGCCGTGATGAACTCCATGGGATCGTTACCGTCGGGCAGCACCACGCAGCGCAGGTCCATAGAATCCTGCTCGATAAACTGAATCGCACGGCGAGCAGCCTTTTGACCGGCGGCATCGCCGTCAAACATATACACGATGCGCTTGGCAAAACGAGTGAGCGTCTTGACGTGATGCTCCGTGAGCGCGGTGCCCAGCGTAGCGACAACGTTTTTAATCCCCGCCTCCCAACAGGCGATGCAGTCGGTATAGCCCTCCACCACGATGGCAGTATCCTGCGCGACGATAAACTCCTTGGCCCAATTAAAACCGTAGAGGTTTCGTTTTTTATGAAACACGCTCGTCTCGGCGGTATTGAGGTACTTAGGCTGGCCGTCGCCCATAATACGACCGCCAAAGGCAATATTGTGACCCTGCTCGTCAAAGATGGGAAACATCACGCGGTCGTAAAAGCGGTCGGCAAGCTGCCCGCGCCCGCGGCTCACGGCAACGTTGGCATCGATCATCTCCTGCGGGGTAAAACCCGCCTGGGACAGGTGCGACACCAGCGCGTTACGGCCCGGTGCAAAGCCCAGGCAGTAGCGGCGGCAGACGTCGCCACCCATGCCGCGGCTGGCAAAGTACTCGCGCGGACGGCCGTCCTTACCGCGCATAAGCATGGTGTGGTAGAACTGGGCGGTCTCGGCGCACAAATCGTAGATGCGGGCACGCTTGGTGCCGCGCTCGCGGCGATCTCCGGTGTCATGCAGCTCAATACCCGCGCGATCGGCCAAATAACGGATTGACTCGGGAAAGCTCAGGTTCTCGCGCTTCATGATATACGTGAAAACGTCGCCACCCTCGCCGCAACCAAAGCAATGCCACACCTGCGTGGCGGGGATAATGTGGAAGGACGGCGTCTTCTCGCCATGGAAGGGGCAGCATCCCCAAAACTCATGGCCGCGAGGCTTGAGCTCGACCGTTTCCTGCACGATGGCAACCAGGTCAGACGCAGCGCGTACCTGGTCTTTTTCCTCATCGCTAATCACGGATGCTCACCCCCTGATCACCCAAGTTGTGACGAATATCCTCGATATTACCCTCGACGGTCGCGATCAACTCATCCAGCGAATCGAACACGCGCGACGGACGCAGCCAACGCGTAAACGCCAGCGAAACAGAAGAGCCGTACAGGTCGCCCGTATAACCAATTAAATTAGCCTCGAGATGCGCCGAAGCGACATCGTCGGCATACGTCGGCGGCAGTCCGACGTTCACGGCAGCGGGCCACGCGGTGTCATCGACCAGCACCAGACCCTCATACACGCCATCGGCAGGCACCTGAATACCGTCGGGAACCTGCAGGTTTGCCGTGGGAAAGCCCATGCCAGAGCCCTCGTGACGGCCGCGAATAACACCGCCACGCACCATATACGGACGGCCGAGTAACTCAGCAGCAAGCTCCACATGGCCCTGTCCCAGCTCATGACGAATGCGGGTGGCGCAAATGGCCTCACCGCCCTCGCAAAGCAAGTCGTGCCCGCATACGTCAACGCCGCGCTCGGCACCCCAGGCGCGCATCTCGTCAACACCAGAAGCACCGCCACGACCCAGCCTAAAGTCGCTGCCAACGCGAATCGATCGAATGTCGACCAGACGCGACACCAGCGAGAGAAAAGCAACATGGTCAAGCGCCGCAACCTCAGGCGTAAAGGGAACGGCCACCACCGCATCGACCCCAGTTTGAGCCAGGGCATGCAGACGGTCGGCCGTCGTCATCAATTTTTGAGCGGGCGAAGGGCTCACCACGACGTCCGGGTCGGGATCGAAGGTAACTACGACCGCCTTGCAGCCATGGGCACGGGCATCACGGACAAGCGCCGCAATGAGCTCCTGGTGTCCACGGTGCACGCCATCGAACACGCCGATGGCAATCGATGCGGCACCCAGGTGCTCACACTTATCAAACACATCGGCAGTAACGATGCGAGCCTCGTCCGACTCGCCCGCGAAAAAGATACGCGCGAGCTCGCGAGCGGACAACATCATCGAACACCGCCGATTGCCTGCGGAAACACGTGCTCCATGACAAAGCGGCCACCCTCAATGCGGGCGAGCGCCTTGAGTCCCCCATCGAGCACCAGCGCAAACGGCGCCTTCGAGGCATCGAAATCGGCAAGCGCACGCTCAACGGGAATGCGTCGGCCGCAGAGAAGGTCGTCGGCAAGATTGCCCGGCAAGTCAACACGTGTGGCGCCCAGGGCCGCAATGGGATCCAGGGCAAAGCCAGCCGCGGACTCGGGAGAAAGCTCCTCGACCGCATGACAAGCGCCAATGGAAACAACACCGGAGGCCGTGCGGCGCAGCGCGGAAATATGCGCGGCGCTATCGCAAGCGCGGCCCAGGTCGCGAGCGAGCGCACGGATATAGGTGCCCTTGCTCACCGAGAACGCCACGGTCCACACACACGTATCACCTTCGCCGCCCACGGCGATCAGGTCGGCGGCATAGACCTCGACGGGGCGCGGAGGTAGGTCCACCGCATTGCCCTCGCGAGCAGACTTGTAGGCGCGAACGCCATTGACCGAGATAGCAGAAAACGCCGGCGGCACCTGCATCTGCGGACCCAGCATGGCGACCAAGCGCTCACGCGCATAGGCAGGATCGCGGAGCTCGTCGGCAACAGCCACCGTGCGGACCGCCTCGCCGTCCGCATCATCGGTATTGGTCTCGACGCCAAACGAGATATCGGCAACGTAGCTTTTGGTATCAAGCGTAAGCATGCCCAGCAGACGTGTGGCCTGACCCACGCCCACCACCATGACGCCCGATGCCATGGGGTCGAGCGTTCCGGCATGACCGACGCGCCGCTCATGGAGGGCGCGTCGGCATTGCGAAACCACGTCGTGGGACGTGCAGCCCACCGGCTTATCGACGGCGAGCAGCATATTCAATTGAGAAGGCGTACGACGAGCCATGTACCATCCAAAATGTTAGAGCTCGACGGTCACCGAAGCGGGATCCTCCCCCACCAGCTCGGCCAGCATGGGAAGTGCCACGGCGAGCGTCTCGCGAATCGTTCCGTTGTTGGAAAAGCCGGCGGCGGCATGATGCCCGCCACCGCCAAAGTTGGCAGCGATCTCGGACACATCGAGGTCACCCTTGGAGCGCAGGTTGCCGCGCACCTTGGTATCGCCGTCGATGCCCTTTAAGAACAGGCAGACCTCGACGCCCATCACCGAACGCACCACATCGACCAGACCGTCACATTCATCCGAGGTGACGCCGCAGGCCTCAAGGTCGCTCTGGAAGGCATAGCTATACGCCACGCGCCCGTGCGCGACCGTCTTGATACGGCCCATGACAATGGACTTGAGGTGCAAAAACTCGACGCGCATGCTCTGATAGACCTCGAGTGCGACACGAGCCGGATTGGCGCCATGCGCCACCAGGCGCGAAGCAGCATGGAACGCGGCAGCATCGGCGTTCTGGTACTGGAAACGACCGGTGTCGGTCACCAAGCCACACAGCAGGCAGGTCGCAACGCCATCACGTGCGACAATGCCGCAATTGTCCAAAAAGCGGTCGATGATCATGGCGCAGGCTGCGGCGCCGACGCACCTCAGGCTCAGCTCGGCAAATTCCTCGCGCGCCGGATGGTGATCGAAGCACACCACATGCGACGAGCGGCGGAGCACCTCGGCTGAGTTGTTCAGACGCTCGACGACCGGCACGTCCACCGAGATGAACAGGTCCGGATTGTCGGTATACGCAGATGCCGGCACCAGACGGTCGGCACCCTCCATAAAGCGGTAGATGCGCGGAACCGGGTCATCGTCTGCCAGCAGCAGGGCAATGTCCTTGTTGGGGAAAAACTTCATAAGCGATAAGCCCAGACCCAGCACGGAGCCCAGGGCGTCGCCATCGGGAGACGTATGTCCCGAAATCGCAATGGAGGACGCATCCTCGATGAGCTCGAGGATGCGTCGCTGAATATCTGCAGACTCGCACGATGCGAGGTCGGCGGAATTACTCATCTAAAGCTGCCTCCTGGGCGGCATCCGCTATGGGATAGCCGTCCTCGTCCTTTTCGATCGCAAGCGTGGCGGGAACGTTTTCCAGCGCGCGCGTGATGCGCTCGGCCTCATCGGTCGAGCGATCGATGCGAAAATCGAGCTCGGGCGTGACGCGCCAATCGAGCGAGCGGGCCAACAGGCTACGGATGCGACCCTTGGCGCTGGCGAGCGCCTCCATGACCTCGTCGTAGCGGCTCGCGTCGCACGACACGTACACGCGCGCGAACGAACGGTCCACCGCGACCTCGACCGCGGTCAAGGTGACCAGGTCGAGACGCGGATCGGAAACCTCAAAGAGCAGGATATAACCGAGCTTCTCGCGAAGCTGTTCGCCCAGACGGCGGGTTGCCTGCGTTTGCTTCATAGCGCTACCCCCTACTCGGTACGGGCAACCTGGTCGATGCGGTAGCCCTCAATGGTGTCGCCAGGCTTGATGTCCTGGAAGTTCTCCAGGCCAATACCGCCCTCGGAGCCGCTCTTGAGACTCTTGGCCTCGTCCTTGTAGTGACGCATCGAAGCGATTTTACCGTTGAAGACCACGATGCCGTCGCGCACCAGGCGTACGGAATCGGTCGCGGCGATTTCACCCTCTTCGACGCGGACACCGGCGGCGATGCCGACTTTGGGCACCTTGAAGGTGTCCAGGACGGTCGCGGTACCCGTGGAAACCTCGACCTCGGTGGGCTTGAGCATGCCGATACGGGCAGCATCGAGCTCCTCGAGGCACTTGTAGATAACGTCGTAGCAACGGATCTCGACGCCCTCGCGCTCGGCGGCGGAGCGGGCCTTGCCGTCGGGACGCACGCCAAAGCCGATGATGATGGCGTTGGAGGCGTCGGCCAGGACGACGTCGGTCTCGTTGATGGCACCGACAGCGGAGTGGATCGTGTTGATGCGGACCTCGGACTGATCCATCTTGTCGAGCGAGTCCTGAAGGGCCTCGATGGAACCCTGGACGTCGGCCTTGATGATCAGGTTGAGCTCCTTGACCTCGGCGTCGGCGATGGTCTCGAAGAGGTTCTCGAGCGTGACGTGCTTCACGCGGCTCTGCTCCTCGATACGGGCCTTGAGCGAACGCTCATCGGCCAGGGCGCGAGCCTCGCGCTCGTCCTCGAACACACGGAACTCGTCGCCGGCGTTGGGCACGGACTGCAGGCCCAGGATCTCGACGGCGTCGGAGGGGCCGGCCTCGGTGACGGCGTTGCCCTTGGGATCGAGCATGGCGCGGACGCGGCCGTAGGTAAGACCGGCGACCAGCGTATCGCCCACGTGCAGGGTACCGCGGGTCACGAGCACCGTGGCAACCGAGCCGCGGCCCTTGTCGAGCTTGGCCTCGAGGACGTTACCGGAGGCAAAGGTGTCGGGGTTGGCCTTGAGTTCGAGAACGTCGGCCTGGAGCAGCACGGTCTCGAGCAGGTCGTCGATACCGATCTTCTGCTTGGCCGAGATGTTGACGAACATGTTCTGTCCGCCCCACTCCTCGGGGATGATGCCGTACTCGGTGAGCTCCTGGCGCACGCGGTCGGGGTTGGCGCCCGGCTTATCGATCTTGTTGACGGCGACGACGATGGGTACGCCGGCGGCCTTGGCGTGGTTGATCGACTCGATGGTCTGAGGCATGACGCCGTCGTCGGCAGCCACGATCAGGATGACGATATCGGTCACCTTGGCGCCGCGGGCACGCATAGCCGTAAAGGTAGCGTGGCCCGGGGTATCGATGAAGGTGATCTTGCGGTCGTTGATCATGACCTGCGAAGCGCCGATGGCCTGGGTAATGCCGCCCGCCTCGCCGGCAGCGACGCCGGTGTGACGGATGGCGTCGAGCAGGCTCGTCTTGCCGTGGTCGACGTGACCCATGACGGTGACGACCGGGGCGCGGGGCTTAAGGTCGGCGGGATCGTCGTAGAACGAGAAGGTGTTCTCCTCCTCGGGGGTGATGATCTTGATCTGACGGCCCAGGTCGTCGGCAACGAGCTCGACGAGGTCGTCGGACATGGACTGCGTCATCGTAAGCGGCGTGCCCAGCAGGAACAGGCGCTTGATGATGTCGTTGGCCGGAACGTCGAGCGCCTCGGCGAGCTCCTGGACGGTAACTCCCTGGGAGACCTTGATGGCGTCGAGCTCCTCGGGGTTCACGCCCTGGGCCAGCGCCTCCTCAATCTTGCGCTCCTCCTGAGCCTTAGCAGCCTCGCGCTCGCGCTTCTCCTTGCGCTTCTTGCGGCGACCGGTGGACTCGCGAGAGGCCTCCTCGACGGCGGCGCGGGCCTCCTCGAGCACCTTCTCGCGGCTGTACTCCTCGGCCTCACGAGCCATGCGGCTGTAGTGGTCCTCATCGTTGCCGTGACCGCCCTTGCGCTTCTTGCCCTTACCCTGCTTATCGGGGTTGGGGAAGTCCATGCCGGCAGCGACGTTGTTGCTGGCGTTGGTGCGATGGCTGTGCGGACGGCTCTCGGAGGCATTGCGATCGGAGTTGTTGTCGGAGGCGTTGCGATCGTTACGACGGCCACCGCGACGGTCGTTGTTGCCGCTACGACGGTTGCCGCGCTCAGAGGCGCGCTCGGCCTTGGCCTTCTCCTCGGCGTCCTTCTTCTCCTTGAGCACGGTCTCCTGTGCGGCGATCTGGTCGAGCAGCGAGCGGAAGCGCGAACCGGAGTCGGAAGCGGGGACGGCGCGGCGCTGGGCCTCGCGGGCAGCCTCCTCCTTCTCGCGGGCAAGGCGCTCCTGCTCAGCCTTCTTCTTGGCCTCGGCCTCGGCACGGGCGGCCTCCTCGGCAGCCTGGGCGGCGGCGAACTGGCGGCGCTCCTCCTCGCGTGCCTTCTCGGCGGCGATGCGCTCACGCTCGGCCTCGGCAGCGCGCGCTGCCTCCTCGGCGGCGGCTGCCTCCTCCTCGGCCTGCTTGGCGGCCTCGACTTCCTTGGCGCGGGCCTCGATCACCGAGGCGAGCTGCTTGCGGACCATGGCGACGTAAGCGTCCTCCAGGGCGGAGGAAGCGGACTTAGCGGGAATCTTCATTTCGGCAAGATGACCCATCAGTTCCTTGGAGGTCATGCCGAACTCTTTGGCCAGGGTGGACACACGGACTTTTGCCATATGACTTCACCTACCCTTTCTGGCACCTTGGGTGCCTAGAGACTGAACGAGCGTGGAAGACGCGCCGGGACCCGCCCGGCGCGAACGCGCGCTAGATCAGGTCCTCCGCATCATCGAAGGCGTCGGTGTCGTGGACACCGCAGAAACGGGAGCCGGGACGAGCCTGGTTGCGGCACTGGATACCGTCCTCGGACACGTACTCGCAGCGGCGGACGTCCTCGTCCTCCTCGTCACCGATCAGGTCGGCGGCGGGCTCCTCGTGAACGGGAACGTTCTTGAGGATGTCGGCGGCAAGCGTCTCGGACTTGATGTCGATGTGCCAGCCGGTCAGGCGCGCGGCGAGGCGGGCGTTCTGGCCCTCCTTGCCGATGGCGAGGGACAGCTGGTCGTCGGGCACGATGACGCCGGCGTAGGCCTTCTCCTCGTCGATGAGGACGCGGGTGACCTTAGCGGGCGAAAGGGCGTTGGCAACGTAGACGGCAGGATCGGCATCCCACAGGATGACGTCGACGCGCTCGCCACGGAGCTCGCCCACGACAGCGCGAACACGGCTGCCCTTGGGGCCGACGCAGGCGCCCACGGGATCCAGACGGTCGTCGAGCGAGTGGACGGCGACCTTGGAGCGCTGGCCGGGCTCGCGGGCGATCGACTTGATCTGGACGGTGCCCTCATAGATCTCGGGCACCTCCTGCTCAAACAGACGACGCATGAGCTCGGGGTGGGTACGGGAGATGACAATCGGCGGACGGCTGTGCTCGCCACGAACCGGCTGCAGGTTGGAGTTGGGGTCGCGAACGTCGATGATCACGGCCTTGATGTGCTGGTTGTGCAGGTAGCGCTCGCCCATCGGACGCTCGTTGCGCTCGTTCTCGTAACGGCGCTGGTCGAAGTGCGGCAGCTCGGCCTCGACGCCCTCGCGGATCTTGACAATCGTGAAGTCGGGTGTGGACTGCAGCACGGTACCGCTGATGAGGTCACCGATGCGGCCGGAGAACTCCTCGTAGATCTGCTCGCGGGCGGAGTTGCGCACGATGGCGTTGATCTCGGCCTTGGCGTGCTGGGCAGCGATGCGGCTCGTGTTCTTGGGGGTGACGTCAATCTCCTCGAACTCGGTGAAGTTGCCCTCCTCGTCCATGGAATCGTCGATCGGCTCCAAGCGGTAGACGTAGATCTTGCCGGTGGTGCGGTCGATGGTCACCTTGGCGCCCCACTCAAGATGCAGGATCTCGGCATAGCTCTTGGCGAGCGACTGCTCCAGGCGGTCGATCAGGTAGAGCTGGTCGATGTGCTTCTCCTGGCAAAGCTCCATCAGGGCGGACATCATGTCGGATGCTGCCATCTTACTTTCCTTCCTTCGCGGGCTTGAAGTCGTAGGTGGGCTTCAACTTGCACTTTTTAACATCAGAGAAATCGAGGGTAACGGACTCGCCGTCCTCGAGCTCGAGGGTCACGTTCGCCTCGGTGGCGGCGGCAATCTTGCCGGCGTACTTGCGACGGCCCTCGGTGGCGGTGGAGGTGAGCTCGCAGTTCTCGCCCACAAAGCGGGCAAAGTCGCACGGGCGGCGCAGCGGGCGCGCCATACCCGGGCTCGACACCTCGAGCGTATAGCTCGAAGAGATGGGGTCGAGCTCCTCAATCACATCGCCGACCCACTTGGTGTTGGCCGTGACGTCGTTGAGCGAAAGACTCTGACCCTCGGCACCCTCGATACGCACGCGCACGCAGGGGGCCTTGGTGGCACCCACGAGCTCGACGTCGACGATGTCGATATCGTGCTGGGGAGCGACGGCCTCGAGCGCGTCGATAATCGCCTGCTCGGTCTTGGTCTTGACCATTGCGGCACCTCCATCCATACAAAAAAGAAGCGGGGCCGAAACCCCACTTCTTTCAATTACAACTTCATTTGCAAGCAAACTATACCAATAGCTGCGGAAACGTGCAAGCACAGTACGAATCTGCAGGTCAGCGTGCGCACAGCTTCTCCACAAGAATAGGACAATTGACCGCAGACATCAGGGCAGGTACATGAAAAACGAGGGACGACCCAACCGAATCGCCCCTCGTCTTTTATGCGTCAGCTTTGCGCGCAGCGCTTACTTGACCACCAAGTTGACCAGCTTGCCGGGCACGCAGATGGCCTTGACGACCGTCTTGCCCTCGAGCCACTTGGCGACGGCGGCCTCGGCGGCAGCCTGCATATCCTCATTGGAGGCATCGCGGGCCACGTCGACGCGGCCGCGGACCTTACCGAGCACCTGGACGACAATCTGCACCGTGTCCTCAACGGACTCGGCCAGGTCGAACTCGGGCCAGGCAGCGGTATAGGCGTTGCCCTCGCAGCCGAGCGCCTCGTGCCACAGCTCGTCGGCCCAGAACGGGCAGATGGGCGCCAGCACGCTCACGATATCCTTGGCCACGCCGTAGCACAGCGCCTTGTCGCGGGCGGTACCCTCAGTGGCATTGAGGTAGGCGCTCGCCGCGTTGACGAGCTCCATGACGGCCGAGATGGCGGTGTTGAACTGGCCGAGATCGAAGTCCTCGGTGCACTTGGCGATGGTGCGGTGACGCTCGCGATAGAGCTTCATCGCGACCTCGTCGAGCGCGGACTTGTCGAAGGCCACGTTGGCGTCACCGGACTGGACGAGCTGCCAAACGATACGCCAGGCGCGCTTGATGAAGCGGTTGGCGCCCTCAACGGCCTTGGGATCCCAGTCGAAGTCCTTCGCGGGCGGGGCGATAAACAGGATCGCCAAACGCATGGTGTCGGCGCCGTAGGGCTCGATGACCGAGCTCGGAGGCACGACATTGCCCTTGGACTTGGACATGGTGTCGCCGTTCTCGTCCTTGACCATGCCCTGGCACAACAGGTTGGTGAAGGGCTCGTCCACGCTCAGCAGGCCCAGGTCACGCAGGGCCTTGGTAAAGAAGCGGCTGTAGAGCAGGTGCAGAATGGCGTGCTCGATGCCGCCGATGTAGTTATCGACAGGCATCCAACGGTCGGCGGCCTCTCGGGAGAAGGGCAGCTCGGTGTTGTGAGGATCGGTATAGCGCAGGTAATACCAGCTGGAGCAGGTAAAGGTATCCATGGTATCGGTCTCGCGCTTGGCCGGGCGGCCGCAGACCGGGCAGGTAGTCTCATAGAACTCTTTGCACTCGGCGAGGGTCTCGCCTGCGCCCAGGTCCAGGTTCTCGGGCAGCGTCACCGGCAGCTGATCCTCGGGCACGGGCACGATGCCGCAGTGCTCGCAGTGGATAGCCGGGATGGGGTTGCCCCAATAGCGCTGACGGCTGATGAGCCAGTCGCGCAGACGGAACTCGACCTTGCGACGACCGCAGCCCATGGCCTCGAGGTCGGCCACGATCGCAGCCTCGCCCTCGGAGTGCTTGCCGCCGCGCATTCCGGTGTACTTGCCAGACTGGACGAGCGTGCCCTCGGCAGCGTGGGCGCAATCCCAGTCGACGGTCTCGGCATGGAAGGTATCGATGGTCTCGCCGCTGGCCTCGACGGCAGCGCGATCGTCATCGTCCAGGATGATCGGCACGATCGGCAGGTCGTACTTACGGGCAAACTCAAAGTCGCGCTGGTCGCCACAGGGAACGGCCATGACGGCACCGGTACCGTAGTCGGCAACGACATAATCGGCAACCCACACGGGGACCTTCTCGCCGTTCACGGGGTTCACCACGTAGCGGCCGGTAAAAGCGCCGTGCTTCTCGAGGGTGCCCTGGGCACGCTCGACGGCAGAGATATGCTTGGAGTCCTCGACGATCTTGGTGACGGCCTCCTCGTACTCCGTGCCCTCGACGAGCTCGTGCAGGCCGGCGTACTCGGGAGCCAGGACAAAGAAGGAGACGCCAAAAAGGGTATCGGCGCGCGTGGTGAAGACGGTGATCTTACCCTCGTCGCCCTCGATGGGCTCGCCATCCTGGTCGCACAGGGTAAAGTCGACCTCGGCGCCCTCGGAGCGACCGATCCAGTTGGCCTGCATCTGCTTGACGCGCTCGGGCCAGCCGGGGAGCTTCTCCAGGTCGTCGAGCAGCTCCTGAGAGTACTCGGTAATCTTGTAGTACCACTGCTCAAGGTCGCGCTTCTCGGGCTCGGTGCCACAGCGCCAGCACTTGCCCTCGGTAACCTGCTCGTTGGCCAGAACGGTCTTGCAGGTGGGGCACCAGTTGACCGGGTTCTTCTTACGGTAGACCAGGCCCTTTTCCCACATCTTCTCAAAGATCCACTGGCCCCAGCGATAGTAGTCGGGGCTGCAGGTCTTGACCATGCGATCCAGATCGTAGGAGAAGCCCATGCGCTTCATCGTGGCGAGCGCCTGGTCCATGTTCTTATACGTCCAGGCGGCAGCCTGCGTGTTGTGCTTGATGGCGGCGTTCTCGGCGGGCAGGCCAAAGGCGTCAAAGCCGATGGGGTGCAGCACGTCGTAGCCGCGCATGCGGGCCTGACGGGCCATGGCATCGCCGATGGTATAGTTGCGCGCGTGGCCCATGTGCAGGTCGCCCGACGGATACGGGAACATCTCGAGCACGTACTTCTTGGGCTTGCTGTCGTCGGTGTCGACGGCAAAGAGGTTGGAGTCCTCCCAGGCCTTCATCCACCTGGACTCAATGGCCTGCGCGTCGTAGGCAGGAATCTCGTCCTTATGATCTGTGCAATCGCACATATCAGCTCCTTTAATCTTAGCTGGGGTCGGTCGGCTTAGCTTTGTTCGCTACTGCGGACAGTCCTGCGCAAGACGAAGAGCACATTTAGTGCTCTTCTTTGCGTGCGGAACTTGTAGCGAACAAAGCTAAGCCGACCGACCCTAAGGTTAACTTGACTGATGATAGCAAATACGACAAGCGAGATGCCTGCGACTTGCGGGCATCTCGCTTTATCTAAATAACGTGGTTTTGAATCAACCTTTGTTTGAAACTCGTTCTAGCACGAAAGGGTTTTCCAAGTGCCGCAAATTGCCATGAAAGAGGAGCGACGCGTACTTTGGTACGAGAGCGACGGTTTGAACGGCAAGGTGCGGTGCTTGGGAAAGCCGCTTAGCGGTAGCTGACGCTTTGCTGGGAGTCCTTGACGACTACGTCGTGGGCGCCGCCTTCGACGATGGAAGTAGAGCTGACAAGCGTTAGGCGTGCCTTTTCCTGGAGCTCGGGGATCGAGAGGGCGCCGCAGTTGCACATCGTGGACTTGACCTTGTAGAGCGTGCCGCCCACGCCGTCCTTGAGGGAGCCGGCGTAAGGAACGTAGGAATCGACGCCCTCGACGAAGCTGAGCTTCGCGGCGCCGCCCAGGTCGTAGCGCTGCCAGTTGCGGGCACGCGCAGAACCCTCGCCCCAGTACTCCTTCATGTACTGGCCATTGACGTTGACGCGCTCGGTCGGGCTCTCGTCAAAGCGGGCGAAGTAACGGCCCAGCATCATAAAGTCGGCACCCATGGCAAGGGCAAGCGTCATGTGGTAGTCGTAGACGATACCGCCGTCGGAGCACACGGGCACGTAGACGCCGGTCTCCTCGTAGTACTCGTCGCGAGCGCGGCAGACGTCGATCAACGCAGTGGCCTGGCCACGGCCGATACCCTTGGTCTCACGGGTAATGCAAATGGAACCGCCGCCGATACCGACCTTGATGAAATCGGCACCACAGTCAGCCAGGAAGCGGAAGCCCTCGGCGTCGACGACGTTACCGGCACCGACCTTGACGTCCTCGCCGTAGTTGGCGCGAATCCACTCAATGGTGCGCTTCTGCCACTCGCTGAAGCCCTCGGAAGAGTCGATGCACAGGACATCGGCGCCGGCCTCGATGAGCAGCGGCACGCGCTCGGCATAGTCGCGGGTGTTGATACCGGCGCCGACCATGTAGCGCTTGTCGCCGTCGAGCAGCTCGTTGGGGTTGGTCTTGTGGCTGTCGTAGTCCTTGCGGAAGACGATGCCCATCAGGTGATCGTAGTCGTCGACGATGGGCAGGGCGTTGAGCTTGTTGTCCCAGATGACGTCGTTGGCAACCTTGAGGCTGATGTTCTTGTCGCCCACGATGAGCTGCTCACGCGGGGTCATGAACTCGGAGACCTTCGTCTGGTGGTCATCGCGGCTGGGGCGATAGTCGCGGCTGGTGACGATGCCCAGGAGCTTACCCTTGGGAGTGCCGTCGTCGGTGACCGGCATGGTGGAGTGACCGGTCTTCTCCTTGAGCTCGATGACCTGCTCCATGGTCATGTCGGGGGTCAACGTGGAATCGGACTGAACGAAGCCGGCCTTGTGATCCTTGACGGCCTTGACCATAGCGGCCTCGGACTCGGCGCTCTGGGAACCGTAAATAAAGGACAGGCCACCCTCGGTAGCGAGCGCGACACCCATGTCGACGCCCGAGACGGACTGCATGATGGCGGAAACCATGGGGATGTTCAGGGTGATTGCCGGCTTCTCACCGCGCTTAAAGCGGGTTAGCGGCGTCTTAAGAGAGACGTTGTTGGGGATGCACTTCGAGGACGAGTAACCAGGGACCAGCAGATACTCCGAAAACGTGTGGGACTCACCGGGAAAGAACGTAGCCATGTTTCTCCTTTTTCCATGCGACCGGTCGGCTGCAGGCCTCGTAGGACCCAGCCCAACCTTGGGCGCCCAATACTGGGGAAGTATCTTAGCGCACTTTGACTGCTACAATGCATGATTTAAGAAGAGCACATGAGGGTTTGACGCAGGCTTTGCGTTTGCCCAGCAAACACTTTAGCGGGGAGACGTGGAGCGTATGGAGTACAAGACGACGGCAAAGCTGGTCATTCAAGCGTGCGACAAGAATCTGCCGGGCGTATTTGGTCACGGCTGTGTCTTGCTGCTGCAGGGTATCGCCCGAGAGCACTCGCTCAACCGTGCCGCCAAGAGCATGGGCATGGCATACTCCAAAGCCTGGCGCATTGTGAACGAGGCGGAAGGGCAGCTGGGCTGCAAGCTCATCGAGCGCGACGGCGCCCGCGGATCCACCCTCACCCCCGCCGGAGAGCGCGCCATAGCGGTCTACGAGAAGCTGCAGGCCGACATAAACAAGGTCATTGCCACCAAAGCCGACGCCCTCATCGCCAGCATCAAAGAATAGCCAATTTGGGACGGGGCTTTTTAGCTACGCAACCCCCTCTCTAAGTTGCGGTGAAATAGGGACTGTTTATGCCGATAAAGCCGTAAATCAATCCATATTTCACCGCAACTTATGGAGTCGAGGATGATTTAGCTAGTTGCGGAGGGCGTTATCTAGGGCGGACGCTACGACCAGGGGGTTGTCGGTGCCGGCGAAGAGGCGGATGGTGCTCCCCTGCTTGCCGCGCGTGGCCGAGAGGCGCGTCGTTGCGCCGCCGGCGGGCGATGTACGAAACTCCCCCGGCAAAGCATCGAAGAAATCACCCGCACTGCGCTCGATAAGGTCAAACTCAACTGCCGGGCCAAAGCCGTGCTCGAGGATTCCTGTCGCAACCGCATGGTCGGGATGCGAGCTCAGTCCGGGATAGCGCACGTTGCACACCATCTCGTTGGCGGCCAGATACTCGGCCAGCGCACGGGCGCGGTCGAAATGCGCCTGCATACGGACGTCGAGCGAGTCCAGTCCCCGCTCCAGCACACCGGCCTCGTCAGCAGTCAATTCAAACTTGGCCAAGCCACAGCCCTCAAGCAGGGTATGCGCGCACTCGGCCGCGGCATCCACACGATGGCGCTTGAGCTGCGAGCGCGCGACCGATACGGCAACCAACTTGCGCGGAGCATCACCGGCGCATACGCGATCGAGCGCCTCGAGCGACAGCGCAGAACCCAGCCGCAGCGAATCGCAGCCAAAAGCTGACGCCACGGTGTTGTCCACAACCAGCAGCGCATGGGCCTCACGCGCCGCCCGACCCAGCGCACGAAGATCGGGCACGCGCAGTCCAAACCCGCCAATGGAGTTGACGAACCACCACAGGTGCGGCCCCTCGGCATCAAACGAAGCATCAAAGCCATCGGACGCAGCAGCAAACGCCGCAACCGACGACTCCTCCACCATAGCCACGTCGCAGCCATCAAAGCCGCGCGCAAACGCATCGGCAAAGTCATCCGCAAAGGCCACTAGGCGGTCACCGGGACGCACAATCCCCAGCTGCGACAGCGCTGCCGGCACATGCGGGGCCGCAAGCAACCGCGCCTCACGCGCGCCGGCCCTCAAAGCCCAGGCCTCTTCTAGCTGCTGTACGCCCATACGGCACCGTCCCTTCAAAACAAAAACCCACGATGCGGGTGTTCCCCGCATCGTGGGCAACGGCTGCAGTATAGCGCCGATATGCGACGAATCGCTTAGATGTTGAGCGTGTGATAGTTCACGCTCGTGCCCGGAGCGTCAACGGTCACGCCATAGGCCTCGGGATAGATGCGCGTCGAAAACACGAGCGCGCCATCATTCACGAACACCTCGACCGACGAGACATCGCCAACAATGCGCACGTTACGAACCTCGTCGACGGGCTCCCAACGCACGGTACGACCGCAGCCGGCAGAAGCGCGACCCTCATCGGTAAATCGCATCTCAAAGCGCGAGGGCAGTTCGCCCTCGGCGGGCACAAACTCCAGCTTCAGCTCGTCATCAACGGTCGCGGTAAACGCGCCATCGACACCGTCAACAACAACGTCAAAGCAGGTATCGTCGGCAACCTCCAACGAGCCCTGCCCCACACGCACCGAGGCATAATGGCGCTCGATCTCGCGAGCCGGCTGCTGCAGCACCACGCCGCCGGCGCCGGCTGTAAGCTCACGCGGTACCGTCATGCAGTGCTGCCAGCCACACACCACGGTGGGAGCGTTGCCATAGGTCGGCTCATCAGGCATGCCCATCCAGCCGAGCAGAATGTGGCGACCATCCTCGGCCGTGAACTCCTGCGGAGCATAGAAGTCAAAACCGGCGTCCCACAAGCGAAACTCGCCCAGCTCATAGGCACCGTCACCACCGGTAATGTCGCCCGTTACAGGCATGTAGCCAGCAGCGTATACGTTGCCGCGGTCCCAACGACCACCCTCGAGCCCCTGGGGCGAGAAGGACAGCCACCTCGCCGGCACACCACCATCGGCCTCAAGCTCAAGGTATCCCGGGCACTCCCACATAAAACCAAAACGCTCGGGCGTAGACACACGGCTCTCGAGCTCCCAGCTCAGCATATCCGCCGAACCATACACCAAGATCTCGCCCACATCGCGCCCGGCACCCTCGCCGTGCATCGCACAAAAACGGCTCTCGACGTGCGGCCCGTCAACTCGACGACGCGCACCCAGCACCATGTGGTAACGCCCATCATCATCGCGCCACACCTTGGGGTCACGCACGTGGCAGGTCAAATCCTCGGGATAATCCTCAGACGCCAGCACCACGCGCTTTTGGCTGAACGTCTGTCCATCGACACTCTCGACATACACGGTGTCGGCGCGACGGCCGGAGTTGACATAGTCAAAGACGCCGTCCGCATCGGGGAGCTTAACGTTGCCGGTATAGAGCACGCGAATGCGACCGTCCTCGACCAATGCCGAGCCCGAATACACGCCATGGCAGTCGAACGGCTCGTCGGGAAGCAGCGGCGCGCCAACATATTCCCATTTCATAAGGTCGCGGCTCGTGGCATGACCCCAGGCTTTAACGCCGCCCTCAACATCAAACGGAGCATATTGAAAATAAGCATGGAACACGCCGCCCGCCTGGCAAAGACCGTTGGGGTCGTTGAGCCAGCCCGCCGGCGGCATAATATGGAAGCGCTGGCCATACGCGCCATGACCGCACTCAGAGGCGGCAGCGTCAACAGCGGCAACCAGCTTTGCAAGGTCGCGACCAAGTGCATTAGACATATCAAAGTCCTAACGGATCGAAAGTAACAAGGCACCAGAGATTGGCACCAGATACGGGAAACGCCCGCGAGCATACAGCCCGCGGGTGTTCCTCAATCAAAAGCTCTTAAGCCTGCTCGGAAGCCTTAGGCTCGTCCTTGTACAGGACGAACGAGACGGCAAAGGAAACCAGCGTGGCGATCGCAAACATAATCGCGTACTGCACAGGCTGGGCCAGGCACAGCAGGATACCGAAGATACCCGTAACACCCGTGCCGGAGGCAGCCAGCGAAGTGAGCGCGCAGACCAGGGCACCGCAACCGCCGCCGATGCAGCCGGCGATGAAGGGCTTAAAGAAGCGCAGGTTCACACCAAAGATGGCAGGCTCGGTAATGCCCATGAAGGCGGACAGGGCCGAAGGAAGCGCCAGACCCTTGATCTTGGCATCGCGGGTCTTAAAGGCAACGGCGAGCGCGGCACCACCCTGGGCGATGTTTGCAGCGCTGGCGATGGGCAGCCAATAGGTCACACCGTACTGAGCGAGCTGGCCCAGATCGATGGCGGTGTACATCTGGTGGATACCGGTAACGACCGTGGGGGCATAGAACAGGCCGACGATAAAGGAACCGATGCCAAAGGGCAGGGTCAGCAGGGCCTGAATCAGACCGAGAATGGCGTTCTCGGCCCACACGAAGATGGGGCCGACGGCAACGAGGGTCACGAGCACGGTCACGAACACCGAGACAAGCGGGGTCACAAAGAGGTCGAACATCTCGGGAACGATCTTGTGCAGGCGCTTCTCCAAGAAGGCGAGGATGGCGCAGGCGATGACGATCGGGATCACGTGGCCCTGATAGCCAACCCACTCAAAGCTGTACACGCCGGGAATGACGGTGACCATGGTCTGCACGCCCTCGGAGGCAACCGTATAGGCGCTCTGCAGCGAGGAGTTGATGAACGCACCACCGACGACGGCGCCCAGATACGGGTTGGCGCCAAAGGCCTTAGCGGCGGAGTAACCGATCAGGATCTGCAGAATGCCAAAGGACGTGCCCGAGACCAGGTCGGCAATCTTGTAGATAAAGTTATTGGTGTCGAGCGCGATAAAGCCGTTGGAGGCCATAAAGTTGAGGGCGCTCATAATGCCCAGCAGCAGACCCGAGGCCACGATGGCAGGGATGATGGGGACAAAGACGTCGCCGAGCACCTTAATGGCGCGCATAAAGATGTTCTGCTGCTGCGCCGCGGCCTCCTTGACCTCGGCCTTGGTGGCAGCCTCGACGCCACTGAGCGCGATGAACTCCTCGTAGACCTTATTGACGGTGCCAGTGCCAAAAATAATCTGGAGCTGGCCCTGGGCTTCAAAGACGCCCTTAGCGCCGTCAATATTCTCGAGGGCCTCCTTGTCAACCTTCGCGTTATCGGCAATCACCAGGCGCAGACGCGTGGCGCAGTGTGCGGCCGAAACAACGTTGCCGGCGCCACCGATGTTGTCGAGCACCTCTTGGGCTGATTTGCGGTAGTCCATGACTTCCCTTTCCTCCAACGGGTGCATGCGCACCCGACTACCTTTGACACTTACACTGTAATCGTTTTCAGTTTCATATGTCTGTAATCGTTTTCATAGTAGGGTGAACGGTAGGAAACAGCCGGCGAATGGTAGTTTTACCGCAAAAACAGGGGCCTCAAAGGCAGGCAGACATGCCCAAAGCCTAGACATTCATAAGTTGATGGCCGAGTTTGAGCGTCTTGAGACCGCTCTCCCCCTCCACGCCATCGAGCGTGTTGAGCAACATATTGGTCGCCTCGACGCCACTGGTCAGGTAGCCATAATGCACGGTGGGAATGCCGCCCGTCAGCGCGCGCAAAAACGCGTTGTCGCCAAAACCGCTCACGCGGTGTATACCCTCGCCCATGCCGCGAACCTCATCAATGGCACGCAGCGCGCCCGCCGCCATGGTGTCGGTCGCGCACGCGATAAACGAAACATCGGGGTCGACGGAAAGCAGTTCACGCGCCGCACCATAGCCCGAGTCGAGCGTAAACGAGCCCAGGCGAATCAAGGCGGCATCGAGCGGGTTGCCCGCGGCGCGCAAGCCGGCCTCAAAACCGCGACGGCGGTCATAACCGGCCGCACGGTCCTCTTCGGTAACTCCAATATAGGCAATCTTGCCGTCCACGCGACCCGCAAGCGCATGGCCCAGCTCAAAGGCGGCCTCGTAATCGTCGTGATAGACGCACGCCGCGCCCTCAACATTCTGACCGATAAGCACGATGGGCACACGGCACGATTCAATCGCCCGACGGTGCTCGTCGGTAATCATGGTTGCTACCAGCACAATGCCATCGACCGGGTGGTTTTGGAATAAATCGAGGTATTCGAGCTCGCGATCGGGGGCATTGTCGGTATTGGCAAGCAACATCTGGTAGCCACGACGACCGAGCACCTGGCCGATGCCGGCGGTAATGCGGCTCACGGATTCCGAGTTGATCTTAGGCACAATGACACCGATGAGTTTGGTGGAGCCGGTGCGCAGCGCGCGCGCCTGGCTGGACCGCACGTATCCGGTCAGCTCAATCGCCTGCTTAATGCGCTCGGCCTTGTCCGCCGAGATATATCCACCGTTAAGGTAGCGCGAGACGGCGGCGCTCGAAACGCCCGCCAGCTCGGCCACATCTTTCATCTTTACCACGAGCACCCCTGTCATTGAAATCGCTTACACAATGATACCCAACCCATACCGGCAAATTGAGCAAATGGGGCGAGCCACATGGATCATTTCAACAGCCCAGGTCAAGCAAACGTCAGCGAGCGCGCAGCCACCGTGGCGAGGTGCCGCGAAAGAGGAGCGACGCGTACTTCATGTACGCGAGCGACGGTTTGAGCGGCAGATCGCCCGGCAGATGCGTGCGCAGCGTCGAGCGGTCCGGCGTTTGTTAAAACGCCGGAACATAGTTACCCGTGGTATTCGCCGTTATATTGGATCAATGTGAGGTCTTCCACGCCATCGAGCGCGCGGATGGCGTCGGCATAGGGCATATCCACACCGTCCGAGAACACTTCGACGGCCATCTCGACTTTGTCGCCGCGCATAGTCTTGGACTTGACGGTGAACTTGGTGCGCCCAAAGGCGCGCACGATATCGTCACCGGTGGTCTGGCCCGTGTAGTGAATGACCATCATGTACACGCGCGCCTTGTCCTGGTGGCTCGCAAAGCCGGCGATCATGGCCACGATCACCACTGCCGTGAGCCCCACGAGCGCATACATGCCGGCACCCGCCGTAATGCCCGTGGTAATGGCCCAAAACAGGTACAGCAAGTCGAGCGGGTCCTTGACCGCTGTACGATAGCGGACGATGGACAGAGCACCGACCATACCGAGCGAGATGACAACGTTCGTCGAGATCGCGAGCGTGACCATGCAGGTAAGCACGCACATGCCCACAAGCGTCACAGCAAAGCTACGCGAATACACCACGCCGGTAAAAAAGCGCTTGTAGACGTAATAGATCAGGATGCCCATGGCGAGCGCCACGAACAGCGACAGGCCGATCTTGGCAGGGTCGACCTGGCCAAACGCCTCCAAAACGGAGTTCTTAAAATAGTCCCTGGTGCTCATGGTCTAAATATCCCCTCGGTTCCCAAAATCCGATTCCCAGTAGTTAAATCCGCGCAGGTAGGCGGTCTTTTCGTAACACAGGCAGTACTTAGAGACCGCCGTAAGCTCGGCCGCGCCCGGCGGCACCAAATCGCGCACCAGCTGCGGGCAAAACTCCGTAAACTTGACCTCCATCACCAGCTTGCCGGGCTCCAGGACCGGCAGCGCGGGCAGCGTCACGTCAAAGATATCGAAGCTTCCCACCGCGGCACGCACGTTACTATCAAAGGTAATGCGCACGGTGCCCTCATCCATCACCCACGGCTCGCGCTCGTAGTCCACGATGGTCCGCGGGCGCATCATGTTGCAGATACACTCGATGTAGAACTCGCGACAGAGCGGATAGGGGCTCCTCAGCAAAAAGTCGTAGTCACCGGCCAGAATCTGCTCAAACTCGCCACGCGTGAGCGGCGCGTCCTCCTTGTAGATCCAGCTGCCGTACTTCTTTTTGCGCTCGAGCTTAATCACCTTGTCGCTGCCGTTATAGATGCGAACGCGATACTTTTTGCGCATGAGAATGCCGGCGTCTTTTTCCTCGTAGGCCGAGTTGCAGTAGTCGTCAAAATACAGGCTGCGAATGGTGTAGCCGCCCGCCCGCGCATGCTTGTCCAGCTTAAACACCGGCGCCATGCGACAGGCAAGCGCGGCGTGCTCGCCCTCGTTAATGAGATATTTGAGCTCGTGGCGGTAACGCTCCTGCGTGGCACGCACAGGCGGGGCCGCCAAGCGCTCAAGCAGCGCGCTAGCCCTCCTCATACGTATCCTCCACGACCTTACCGCCGTCTTGCACGTAAAAACACTTCATGCCGTAGTGCTTGCCATCGTCGGTCACATAGTAGTCAAACGCATCTTGCGTAAAGCCGTCGGAGTTGGTGGCGCGCACGCGCACAAAATACTGGCCGGTATCGGGGGCATCGCACGTTACCTCCGGCAGCAGCACGTCCTCGGCCTTAAAGATCACGTCAGTAATGGCGTAATCGAGCGCAAGCTCTACGGTGTAGCGAATGTCGCGCGCCTCAAAGTCGTAGGACGCATCCCAGTTAATGCGCAGCTTGCCGTTATCAATCTGCGGCACACCGATGTAGAACGGCATGGGCTTTTTATAGCTCTCGCGGAAGCTCTTATAGTTCTCTTCGATCTCGGCCGGAATCGCCGCGGCGATCTGCTCGTATTGATCCTTGGTGACAGGCAGATTATCGATATCGGGCGAAGCAAAGACCAGGGATTCAGTCACCTCGCGGTAGTGCTTGATCATCTTGGTCAGGCGAGTCTCGGTCAAATACGAGCGCAAGTCCTTGACGGCACGGTCGAGTTCGCTGCGGAACGACTTGCTGCGCAACGCACGATTGAATAGCACGTTGCCCCAGTAGTTGCTTACGCCGCGCTCCCAGCTCGCATAATCCGAGAACCCCGTCAGGCTCAGCTCAAGCTTACGCAGCATGCCGTCGTTATCCCAATCCAGGATATACCAGACCTTGGAGTTAAGCGGGCTGTACAGATAGCAGTTACGGTTCTGCGTATCGCAGTTGCCCGTCAGGATCTGAAACGCCAACCAATAGACCAGGTTCTCGGTATCAAAGTAGGTGCCGAGCACGTCATCGATCTTTTGCGATTCGTCGTTGAGCGCATCGAGCATCTCGATGAGCTTGGTGTGGTCCGAATCGCCCTTAATCTCGAGCATGCCCTCAAAGTTTGCCTGGTTGTAGTCGGGGTCGTCAGCAAGCTTAATGGTGTCCTCGCAGCGATGGAAATCGAAGCTGTTCACCTTGTACAGATGCCCGTTCTTATCCAGGCCATGTGCCTTAAGCGCCGTCTTGTTGAGCTGCTCCACCTGCGTAAACAAGCCATAGTCCTCAAAGGTGTCGTTGGACTTTTCGGTCTGGTCGCACACCCACAGATGCACAAACTGCGTGCGCAGGCCCATCATCTGGGGAATCCCGCGAATAAGGTCGTAGGCCATCTTGTTGCGAAAACGCATACCCTCGCCCATGTGCTTGTTGAGCGCAATCGCGCGCTGTTGGCGCCAGGTACCCTTGCCCTTTTTGAGCTCCACCTTGTAATTCTTTTGCGAGTTGTTGCTCGATGTCTGACCGCGCACCTGCACGGTGGCATTGGGCGCTTCCTCGCCATAGCCAACCTCGCCGGCCACCGGGCCGTCTTCGTCGCCCGCCTGCAAAAGCCCCATTACCTGATAGCGCGTCACGCCCATGTCGGCATAGTCATACACCGAGTACGTGTTGATCTCGGCCCAGCTGTGGTCGGTGTTCTCGGAGCTGTTGCCGCGTGAGACCGTCAGGTACATGGTCACAATACCCGAGTCGTCGTAGACCTCGTACAGCTCATCTTTATCGCGAAGATGCTTGGACTGATCGGAGGCCTCGGCCTTTTTAATCTTGTCCTGCTTTTTGACCTTTTTGGTCGAGGAGTCTTCCTGCACCGAGCAGCCCGAAAGCAACAGCGCACCGGCAGCCGCCTCAAACAGGCGACGGCGGGACATCATTCTATCGGTCATCAGAACCTCCCCAATGGTTGCGATACACGTGAACTACTGCGCGCTCAAACGCACCATGCGGCTCACCCTTATGGCGACCTTCCTCATAGCGCTGCTCGGCACGGTCGAGCAAGCGGCCCAGGTGTGTAAAGCAACCCGTTTTGTCGGTCGCCACAATGGGCTGCTGGCTCAGGATACGATACGGCAAGTTAGCGGTATAGGTATCGAGCCGCAGCAGCGCCACGATAAAAAACACCGCCGCACCCAACAAAAAGCCAAAGCCGTAAAACTGCTGCGGCAAAAGCAACGACACAGCAGTCGCCAGCCCGGCCACACCGGCAAACAGGCCCGAAGCCAGCACGGCCCCCTTAAAGTCGGTAAAGTACAGCAAGATGAGCATCACCGTATTACCCACGGCATACAGGCCATAGCCCACGCACAGCGCGCGAAAATACCCGTGCATCAGGTTGTTAAAGCCCAACGGTAGGGCCGACAGCACCGTGGTCTCGAGCGAAATGACCGCCGCGGTCACAAACAGCTGCTTGAGCGCACAAAAGCGCAGTTCGCTGTTAAGCGTGGAGAGCATCTCCTCCTCGGCCACCACAATGTCGCCCACCACGCCGCCGTCGTTGAACAGGCTGTAGTAGTCGCGATAGCGCGGATAGAAGTTGACCTCGACCGAGACCACAAAGTTGACGGTCGTGACCAGGATGGTCAAAAACGCGATGAGCGCCGGCACATCGTAGTAGGGCGCACCATAAAAGAAGCCCTTGACCTGCACGCCAATGGGACCGGCCCAAATAATCACCAGGTGCGCAAAGAGCCCCAGATTGGTTAACAGGCCCGTGAGCGCCAGCGGCATAAACTGATCGAGCCACTGCAAAAAGAGCCAGGGGCTGCGGTCGCTCTGAGGAAAATACCGGTATAGCAGAACCACGTCCCAGGCAAGCATGACGCCGTAGCCCAGAGCAATTGATGCCAACAGGCCCTCGACCGGCGGCAGCCCCAGTGCCAGCGCGGCCAGGGCGCATAGGCACGCGACGCCAATGGCAGCCGCAAAGCTGCACAGGATACCGCGGTAATCCTTGATGGCGGTGAGGTAGCTCATGCCGTTCCAGTTGACGATCATAATGTTGAACAGCCACAGGCACAGCAGTCCCTGCAGCAGTGTGGCGCCCGAGAACAGCAAAAAGGCGCCGTAGAGCACGGTGCCAGCAACGAGCATGATGGCATTAGATCCCCAAAACGAAGGCAAGATCTCATCCTCGCGCTCGGCAAAGAGCATGTCAGCCAAAAAGCGTGTGACCGGCATGGAGAAAAAGCTCGTGAGCGTAAGCGACGCCAGCAGCGTGTAGGTCACCATGCACACCAGCAGATCCTGGTTGGCACGGCCCACGCCCCACAGACCACACAGCACCAAGATGCCCACCTGGAGCAGCACGCCCAACAGCATCGGGCCCGTGCACACAATGCCGGCGTAGCCGTAAGCGCGCATCGTGGCAAACAGGCCCTTGCGCCTAAACAGGCGCTTGAGCTCAAAACCGATTCCGGCCACCGGCTACTCCCCCTCTCTGGGCAGGTTAAACGCACACGCCGTCTCGTCGTACAGCGCGCGATAGTTGGCGAGCATCTGCTCGTGCAAATAGTACGTGGCAACGCGACGCTGCCCGCGCTCCCCCATCTCAATGCGACGGGCGCGGCTCACGCACATGCGCTCCATGGCATCGGCCAAGCCCTTGCGATACATGGGCGGCGTCACAAATCCCGCCACGCCAAAGTCGTCACCCGGAGCGCCTTCGAGCAGCTCACGGCAGCAGCCCACCTCGGTCGTCACGCAGGGACGGCGCGCGGCAAGCGACTCCAGCACGCTGAGCGGCTGGCCCTCGGAGATGCTCGTTAAAATAGTAAAGTCGAGCTTTTCCATGTACTCGACCACGTTGACGCGACCGGTAAAGATCAGGTCGCGCACGCCCAGGGTATCGACCAGCGCGTGGCACTCGGCGCCGTACTCTTCGTCGTCCACGCCGCCCATGATGTGCAGGCGCACCTTGGGCAGTCGCTCGTGCAGCTCAAAGAAGGCATAGATCATAGTCTTGACGTCCTTGATGGGCGCCAGGCGCACCACCGCGCCAATGTCCACCCAGCCGTCATCGGGCTTTAAGGGAATGTCCTTAAAGCGGTCGAACTGAATGCCGTTGGGGATGACCAGGCATTTGTCCGCATCGCAGCCCATATCAATCTGCGTCTTGCGGGCGTTATGGAACAAACTCGTCACGCGGAAGACGCGGCGGTAGATCTCCTCCGAAAGCAGGTAGAAAAAGCGAATCCAGCGGTCCTTAAACGACGGCACCACCCAATCGGCGCGAATGATCTCTTCCTCGCGCTCGCGGGTATAGATGCCATGCTCGGTCAGCAGCACCGGCGCATGGTGAACGCTTGAGCCCAGGCAGGCGAGCAGGCCACCGTAGCCGGTCGAGATGGCATGGTACACATCTGCCACCGGCACCTCGCTGCCCAACAGGTAGAGCACGGGCAGCAACATGGAGCGCATGGTGTGGAATGCATCGGCAAAGGGCGTGTAGGGATACTCGGCCAGGCACACGTCGCGAAAGATATCCATAAACGTGCGGCTCTGCAAAAACGAGAGCGGATGCACGCGACGGCGCTGGAAAATGTCGAACAGCACGTCCCAATCCGGATTGGAGAGCGACACCAGGCGGCGTAGCGCCTCGCGCTCACGGTCGTTAAAACTGGCTTCGTGCTGCTCACCCGAAAGCCGCAGGGCATCGTCCAGGAACACCTCGTGCACCTCGACCACGTTGCCGGGCAGCTCGTAGACAAACTTGCCGCGGTCGGCAGCATGCGCGCCAATCACCCACAGCACGAACTCGTGCTCGGGCATGGCCGTAATGTAGCCGTGCATCCAGGTGGATACGCCGCCGTGTACATAGGGGTAGCAACCCTCGAGTACCAAGCAGATTCTCATTTGTCGCTACCCTCCTTGCGCGCAATGGTCACCGTCTTGTCCGTGGCCTTGATCAGGTACAGGTCGCCCGTCAGATGCGTAATCTCGCCACCCGTGACTGCGCCCGGCTCGCCGTCGTTGGCGCGGAACATGAGCCAAGCCTCGTCGTGGAAATTGCCCAGGCTGAGCGTCCAGGCATCCGCACTGGTATCCAAGCTCACCGTAACCGACGAAAAGCGCTGAATGGCGCCCGAGCAATCCGAGCCGGTCTGGCGGCGCAGGTCGGGCGCAGACTTGGTAAGCCAGTCCAGGTAGTCGGTCAGGCCGCCCTTGTAGACTTCCCAGCCATCCTTGGCGCCGCGATCGGGATCGAGCAGGTCGTCCGGGTGCATAAAGTGCGTGCTCACGTAGTGCATGTTGAGCTCGGACACGGCTGCCAGGCGCATATAGGAATCGTCGACCATGCCGCCCGAAACAATACGTGGCTGCTCCACAATGCCATCGCTCGCCACGCCAAACTCCTGCACGTACGGCAGGTCGGTGCCATCCTCAAAATACGTACTGGCAATGGTCTTAATGCGCGGAACGTCGGTGCCGATGAGCTTGCGCGCGCGGGCCGAAAGGATATTCGACGGCGGCACGTAAACCGAGCCATGAGCGTTGGACAGGACCTCGTCCTGAAACGCGATAAGTTCGTTGAGCGAAGCGACGAGCGTCTCTTTGTTCTTCCACGTCTTGTAGTCGTACAAAGTGCCGTAGTCGATGTCCCAGAGCGCGAGCGGTTGATGGTTGTAGCCGTGAAAGCCCAGCTCTCCGCCCATCTGCAGCAGCATGCCGCCAAAATAGAGGAACTGCGTGGTATCGGGTTGGCGCGCGGGCTCGGTCTGGTTGACCGCGTCCTCGTAGTTTTCGATCATCACGCCGGTATAGCGAATGCCGTATTTTTGCGCGAGCTTTTGCAGATCGGGCCACCAGACCTTGGTGTAAAAATCCGCAATGGAAAGGCCGTAGTCACGCTTGATATAAGTACCATCGCCCGAGGGCACGGGGCTAGGAAAGTCGTCCAAATAGAACACGGCGCTGTTGATGACCGGATAGGCAGTGGCATCACCCAGCAAGCTTATGGCCGAAGCATAGAACCCACGCATGACCTTGTCGTAAATGCCAATGTTGCACACCACGGTGTGACCACTGCCGCAATCGTTAGACCAAATGAGCGGCGTGCCCGCATCGCCGGTCTTAGCCCAGACGTGCGCCGTTTCGCGCAATGAAACCGAAAGCGAAGAATCGAAGGGGTCTGAGAACTCGTAGCGCTCTCCCCCGCCCAGCATAAAGTCCTCGCTCGGAACGATACTTTCGGCTGTCGCATAGTCATATCCGGCCGATTCGATCCCAAGCTTGGAAGCAATAGCCTGCAGGCAGTTCGAGTTATCTGGCGTCATGCCCAGCATGAGTGAGCCGCCCGCACTCACCCAACTCATCAGATCGGTCAGATGCGTACCCAGTCCGTCAAGCGAGGGCATAAGCACAATCACGCGATCGAAGGAGGTCAGCGAGGGAATGGCATCCGCACCATCCAGGGCAAGGTCCACGTCGCGGTGCGCGATCTTCATGTCCAGCAAAATCTGGTCGAACTGTTCCTTTACGTCCTCGACGCCAGCTTGATCGGAATCGGTAATGACCAGGCATGTGGGCTTTTGGCCAAAGATTGCCGAGGAGGCAGGCACCGCATCGTTGGCGGCAAGCATTCCCAGCTTATGCTGGCCCGCACTGTACTGCACGCCGGCACGCTCCACCAGCAGCACGGCGGCCATGGCAATAAAGACCGCCCACACTACAAACAGTCCCATCCAACGAAAGCGGCCCGCACGGTCGCGGATATGTTGCACCACGCTCATCTGGCCTCCTCCCCGTCGCGCCAAAACGCCAACTTTTCGCGGTTGTCGGCGCTCAAATACACATGTTGCTTGTCAATCGCATCGGTCACACGGTGAACCTCGTCACCGTCGCGGCGCATCACGGCCAGGCGCAGGCAAAGCATCCAAACCTCCTGCTCCTCGGGCACGTCGAACACCAGCTGGTCGATCACGGCCTGCGCCTCGTCGATCTGTCCGACATCGGCCAGCGCCGTCGCATATCGAATGCGCAGCTCAAAGGTGTCCTCGCGCTCGCAGCGACGCGCAAGCAGGCGCGCGTACTGTTGGCGCTGAATCTGAGCCACGCGCCCCTCAGCCAAACCCGAGCCCAAGTATTCACCAAGAAAATCGCAGTATTCGTTGAGGTTTTGCGCGCTCGGGTCCGTCTTGAAGGCACGCTCCAGCTGCTGCAGTTTAAGGTCGGACTCCTTGGAGATCTGCGCCACCGCCGTCGCGGCATAGTGCGCCACCTCAACGTCGTCGTTAAGCTTAGCCGCCTGTAGCTGCGCCAGGTACGCGTCGGGCTCCTCGGTGAGCATGGAAAGCATTAGACGGCGCCGGTATGCCGGGTCGTTGACGATGAGCGCCTCCTCGAGCGGGACCACGCCTGCATCGGCGTCACGGTCGTGCACCAAGATGCTGCGATGCAGGTCGTCGTTGAAGCGCAGCGACTCCAGCGCAGACTCTTTCAGCCCCTCGCAAAACACCGCGCTGCGGACCGATAGCAGAACCACCAGCAACGGGCCCCACAGCGACACCAGCACTATCACAGCCAGCATGTGTCCGCGCACCGGCAGCAGGCCCAGCTTCATGAGCGTCCACAGCATCAGGCAAACCAGCGCATGAATCAGCAGCAAGACGGCAGCAACGACAAGCGAGATCAAGCGCCATCCCCCTCACCGTCACCGGTGTAAGAGATGTGCTGCAGCAGCGCCACGATGTCCTCGCCGTCGACGGGCTCCACCGCAATCCGCTTTGCGCTCAGGCGCTCGCGGATAATGGGCAGATCGCACGCCTTTGCCTGGCGCATAAGCAGATAGAGCACGTCGCCGTCGACCAAGCCCGCCGCGTCGCTCTCGCGGATTGCCGACCCAATTGCGCCTACCAGCTCGCCGACAGGCTCCACGCCCGGTACCACGCGCAGGAGCAAAAAACTCCCCATCTTGTTATCTGCCAGCGCTTGCTCCGCCGCGAGCTCTTGGCCAAAGGCAGCCTGCTTGAGCACGCAAGTGCCGCCAACGCAGCGTTTATCCTGCGCCACCGCCTCATAGTCAAAAGCACGGCCCAGCGCGCTTTCGACCAGCCCGCACAAGATGCGGAACAGATTTTGATAATAGAGGGTCATTTGGTTTTCGGCCGCACTACGCACAAAGATCAACACGGCGGGTGCCCCGTCGCGCTCGATCGTGTATCCAAACATGGGAAGTCCCGGCGTCAGCTCGCGGTTCACCCACAGGTTCGAACGACCCCCGTCGCCCAAAAGAGGTGCAAGCTGCTCAAGCGTGAGCGAGCGTGCGGCATCTTCGGCAATCGCGGGACTTGCTGCCACCAGGCGTGCAAATGCCCCGCCCGAAACATGGTAGATCGCCACCGAATCGTTCTCGAGGATCTCACCCAGAAGCTCGCAGCACTTGCGATAGATGTCGCGAGGGTTGAGCACATCGAGCTCCTGCGTCACGGCAAAGATCTTGCCAAAGCTGTCGTGGCGACCCACGATCTGGCGCCTGTACGCGCGCTTGTCCTCGATCGCGTCGTGGTAGAGCTGCGTAAGGAACGTATTGCGGTTGCGCACGAGCTCGTTTTGATCGCGCTCCGCCCTAATGGCTTCGCTGTTGCGCAGCTGGACATAGCCGCACACGGCACCCACAACAAAGTACGCAATAAACGGCAGCCAGTTGGACGGCTCGTAGAACAGGCCCTGGAAGGTATAGCCGTACTGAGTAAAGTAGCTCGCGGCCAAACCCACCGACGCCAGCAGCGCCGCAACCAGGCCAAAGTCCAAGCCATACAGCGTGCCGATCAACACCACGTAGAGCAGGCGATAATCGAGCACGTTGAGCTGGGCCGATTGTGAGAACAGATGCTCCAGCACCTCGAACAGAACCCAGGCAACCCCCGTCTCCAGGCATTTGATGGGCAGCGAGCGCATCTGGATGCGGTCGATGGCGGCACGCAAGGGGTTGACCTTCTTCGCGCGACCGGCATCCCAACGCGCCTGAATGGTCGAAAGATCGCGCATCAGGTCGTAGCGCTGAAACCAACCATAACGAACGCGAACGATGTCGCTGACGGGCATGGCGTAGCCGGCAGAATCGCCATAGGCAACCGAGAGCCCTAGGAACAGCGCCTTGAGAGCCTCGCCCACCTCACCCGCCGTGTGATGGAAGGTATCGGCAACGTCGAGCGTCTCGAAGTTACCATCCCAGCTATCGAAGATGCGGCGCACCAGCACCGCAAGCTCCTCGGCACACAGCAGGGGAAACGCCGCATCCTGCGCGCCCTGCAGAGCGACCGATCCAGTTGAGCACGCGTCGAACAGCGGCACCAAAAACGGGTCCTCCAGCGTGGCAGACGCGGTATACAGGAACGGCACGCGCAGGATCTTGGTCTGAACGCCCTCGCGAGCAGCGTAGTAGCGGCACAGGTCGTTGGCTGCGTGCGCGATAATGCCCTTGCCCGTTCGCCCCGCGGCATCGGCGGCACCCTCGGCACCCGCGGGCCCCGCTACATACAGCAGTTGGACCCGGCGACCCGCGCACGCACGAAAGACCGTGCGCAGCAGCTCGATATCGCCCACGGTATCGGTATGCGGGGTAAGGTAATTGGATAGGTAGACCACGCGGTCGAACTCGTAGGCCTGATCCAGGTGTTGCAGAAGCTCTTTCCACGAGGCATGGGGTGATGACTCATCGCGGCGCGCTTCCGCGGCAGCGACGACCTGGACATGGTCCCCGGGGAACGCCTTGGCACAAAAGTCATCGTCAACATATGCGGTGTTGCCAACAACCAGCACCTCCATGGCGCACCCCTCCCCTAAAATCCACTTCGTTCATAGTCAAACATGCGTATTTTACGCTGTCAACGCGAGCTGGAACGCCTTTAAGGCTGTTTTAAGAACTTTTTTAGAGGATGTGGGGACATCAAGAGCTAGATAGTGAATCCAATCTGTGGCAGATAAAGTGACCCCCATACTCCACCAGCGGCGACATTTTCAATAATGCCCCTTGCATAGGAATACAGGTCCTGCATTCCTGTGCTAAGTGCCTCCCTGTCAAAAGCGTCGTCATCTAAATCCGCAGGAGCGCGATATATGCCAGAAACGGATATTTCGGAACGGTAATAATGGCCCTCATCGCCAGGTAAAAGCTCAATAACTAAGTTGAGCTGACGAAACCTGACTCCGTTTTCGTCCGAAAATGCACTGGTAATAGCATTTCGGACGTTGCATTCAACGTCAGACTTATTGACGCCCTCTTTCGGAATCATCCCGCCATCAAATGATAAACTGTCCACTTTTCTGGTCACGCATGTAATCAACGGAGATTCAATGCGTTGCTTCTGAAGCGATTCCATTTACATCTCCAATCGAAAGGCATTCTCATCTGCCAAAGGAGCCGAGTCCCTATAAGCCGGGGCTTCTCCTCCCAGTATCACCGAAAATCGTGACGCATTAAGTCTTGAGGCCATCTCACCAGAAGAAAGTCCCAGATAAGTGCGCACCTCAGGAACATCTCGAATGAGCTTCATAAGGTTATTTGCGGTAATAGATTGCTGCGATGCCCCGTTCTCCCAACGAGACGCCGTGGGTTTTGAAACCCCTAATAGCGACTCAAACTCATGCTGAGTCAAACCAAGATCGGAGCGCAAATCCTTTATATCCGAGGGAGATAAAAGTTCATGAGCCTTAGCATATTGGGAAGCCAGTGCATGGGCAAGCTTAGTCGCCTCTGTAGTAGTCATTTCATCGTTACCGCACTCGCAAACATAATGCTCAATTCCTTTTACGGTAATTTTCTCGCCACGGTAAATTTCAGTCATTGGCGCCGTGGTAAATTGCATTTCTTTGCCGCATTCCATGCAACGCATGACTCCTCCTTTAATGAATGTATCCATCGATGTTCGCAGACAAAACGTTTAAATGCGCATTGCCTTCGGAATCAATTGAAAACTTAACGTACCAATCCTCGCATTCAAAATCTCGGCACACGTAGACATCTGCGTAAACATCATGCAGAGGTCCATCCATATCGAGCGCGATGGATTTTCTAAAATCATCAGGCTTCAGATAATCAAATAGGTCAGCAAGGAAATGATCGATGTCCAAATAACCAAACTGATTCATCAGGTGTCTGCGCACCCTACCATTTACAATCATCTTTCCCGAGCAAGCCAAAGACTTCGCTTCGTCAAGTGAATATGTCGGTCGGAGCTTGGTTCGATTCATAACCACCCCTTAGTTAGCATAATGCTAACTATATTCGACTTGTTGCCAATTGGCAACTCAATATGACATTCCAAGCCAGGCGCATTAACGCCTCCCCTTTACATACAATCACCCGAAGCCGCCCTACTAGATAAATTGCAGGCAGAATATGATGTTCTGTTTGTCGTTGCCGGCACAAACAATCACGATGGCTCAACAGACCGAATAGGGTCTCCAGCGGACTCCGTCAACGCTCTCGTAGTCAACTCGGTAAGGCGTGATAAAAGTCCCGCTTCATATACTCGGAGAGGTCCTGTGCTCCATTTTCAGCATAAGCCCGATGTTTCATACTATGGTGGAGACATAGACGAACCGCTCAACTGCTATGGAAGCGACAGGCCAAAAACGGATATGGGCACATCCCTCGCAGCGCCCCTTGTCGCAAGAAAAGCAGCTTATCTAATCTACAAAATGCACCTTAGCTGCGAGTCAGCGAAGGCGCTCTTGATCGATTCATCAATATCATGGAATCAGCATTCGGATATGAACACTCTTGGCTATGGTGTAGTACCGATTCATATTAACGATGTAATTAAAAGCAGAAACGATGAAATTAAGTTCCTCATTACGGGGACCGTCACCGATTACGAAACATACAACTACAAGATACCGATTCCAGCCGTCAGAAACACTCATCCTTCTGTCGCACGGGCAACCCTTTGCTACTTTCCAAAATGCAATCGCGATCAAGGGGTTGACTATACCTGCACGGAGCTTGATTTACATTTCGGAAGGTTGAACAAAGGCAAGCTCAGTTCCCTCAAAGCAAACACGCAGGGAGAGAAAGAAGACTACACTGACGAAGAAACTGCCAGAAAGAGCCTTCAGAAGTGGGACAATACGAAGTCAATATCTGACTCCCTAACCAATCGAAGCAGGCCAAAAAAGGCATATGAAAACCCTCTCTGGGGTTTGAAGATACGCAAGACCTCACGATATCAAGATGGGTCCCATGAACCGCAAAAGTTTGCCGTCGTAATCACCGTTCGCGAACTCGCTGGAGTCAATCGCATCGACTCTTTCATTCAGCAGTGCAACGCACTAGGCTGGCAGGTCAACCGCATTAGAGTCGAAAACGAGCTTAATATTTATGAGGAGAGCCAGGTTGAAGTTGACTTTCAATAAACTCCTTACATAAATAAGTCAACTTGCTTTGTGGCCAACCAAGGTTGATTGCCGTATCTTGGTTGGCCAGGTCTACCATTTCGATGCTAATTTGTACGTATGCACCAGAAGTAATTACTTTTAGATTGCCAGTCAAATGAGGCCAGCCTTATCCCCTACAGCCGCAACATAAAGCACGATGCGTCATCGTGCAGCTTAAGCCGTGGATAATGATCAAAGTCTGGGTCCAGATTTTCCTCGGCGCGTAGACGGACAAGGAGCTCATCAAACGACTCATGAGTCGCGCCAGCGAGAAACGCTGCGGGATCGGCCAACCCAAACAGATTAAATGCTCGCTCCAGCCCGTCTGACATAGCACAAACGTAATCGATATCCTCAATGCAAAACCGCATCACATTGAGATGTTCCAAGGCAACCCCAGTCGGATCAAGAATCCAATAACCCTCGGGTTTGTTTTTAAGCTGACGGTTCGCGAGCAATATATCGTTGACAGAAGCACGCTTCTGCACTCCCGTCATTGCGCAGCCACGCGAACAATCAACCATCGCGTCCACCGCTGCTTGGTCGAGCTCTGCAATCCTCGCATCAGACATGGTCACGAGCGAGCCGTCTTTAAGACAAGTGAACACCGGAGAGTCGCCCAGGGACACAATATCGACCGAATCGCCTGAAACAGAGACCACCACCAACGTGGAAGAGGGAAACAGATCCTCATTGGCCGTCACGCCATGTTCGCCGATATAGTCACGCGAATCATCTACCGCGAGGCGTATAGAATCGACAATCCCACGGGATGCATCTAAATACTCACAAATGCGGCCGCCAACAAAATGACTGAACCACTGAGCGTCCGAACCAGAATGATGCGGCAGCACACGCGTACCGGTGATGCCAGAGGCTCCATCGAGTAGCACAGCATATGTCGACCCAACTGCGACGTAATCTTCATTAACCTGATTACCTATAGCAGAGCAGGAAAACTTGGCCTTGAACAGGGAATCACCGCTTTCGGTAAACTGGCAAGCAAACGCAAAGCCATATCATCACTACCTAAGCCTGAGCAGACTTCAGGAATTTCGCCTTTGCTTTCTGGTTACCATTGAACACAGTATCAACAAGGGATTGACGTGCAGATTTGCTCATATGAGGATGCTCAACAATATATCCAGCAGACAAAACCGTAATCGCCACAATAAAAGGCCATGCGGCATGCTCCCGCGCAGACTTAATGGATTTCTTTGCTACGTTGCAAAATTCCTTCTCGGAGTTCGACCGCAGATATAGTGCGAGCATAAATAGCGGGTAAAAATCACTTTCGTCAATAATCTTGGAGAAACCCAGAACGCTAAGCGGTCCACAGGCATTAGACGCTACCGTATCCAGTTGTCCAATACAACCAGACAACGCAACCATCGATAACAGCCTTCTAATTATTGGCCTAGCCTCTTCCGAAGAATCAAGCTGGCTAGCAACATCTTCAACCATTTCGTCATAGGACTCATCAATCGCCGTTAATAGAAGATTGAGTGCGGCACCGGTCACGCAGTAGATCCGCTCTCTGGCAGTAGCCTTCAGTGATTCTTTTAATTTCACCTGCTGACGATTAAGGCAACGTCCTGCAATAGCAACATATTTCAAGGCAATAATTGCCGACTGAAAAGCATTCCTTGTTTTAGGAACCTCATATTCATAAACGCCGGCGTAACTAACCCTTTCGATAGCTTCACAATTTCTTTGTTCCATCTCGTCAGTTACGCTGCGGATGGCACCCGCCCCTTCTTGAGAGGGCGGAGCAATCTTAAGGCCTTCCAACCCGCTCAAACACTTATATGTCTTTCCCTGATAAAAGATGACATCAGAACCATCCACGGCACCTGATGCCATTTCAAGGAGTTTTTTAGTTAGCCAAGGGATGAATCGGGTTCCCTCGAGCAGAACAAGTATCTCTTCATTTATGGGAAAATCAAGCTCGTCCAAAAGGCGCAATACGTAGGATTCGCCCTCATCAACATCCTCGTCTAACACAAAATCAATTGCCTGAGCAACAAAATAGGCATACAAACTTCTAGATGAAAAGGAGTACTCAAAGCCACTTTCTTTTACCACAAGCACGCCAGACTGAACAGAAGCGTTCATAATTGTTTTTGGATCAGCAGGAATGCCATAATCATTCAGGTAGCTCTTAGCCACTTGAGAAAATGTCATGCTCGAAAAAATAACCGTGCGATCAGAGTGAATTTTAAGAGCCAACTTCATTAGCACAGCAATAACTGCATCAGCCAATTCATCGACTAGCTGCCTCTCGTCATCTGATACAGCATTACGTATCTTCCTTTTGACGTTTGTGTTCATAATTGACGTGAACGGCAAGTCCCCCTTGATAAAAGACGCGCCAGATTCATAAATATAAAAATCAATATATTGATTGATAAAGGGCGGAGTCATATCAAACAATTGAAAATGAGAGTGAACAGCTTTATCAACAATGGCAATAAGATCATCAATCTGTCCATCGGAAAGCCCGGTGCCCTTGCATCGCTTTTGAATCAGCTCATCTCTTTTGTTTTTCGTCCAAGGACAGATGAGCAAGTGTCGGAAATCGGCCTCAACCGTTTCATCCAATTCAAACGAGAAACTAATATCGGTAATTAAAACAATATTGCCAGCAGTCCTAAGCATCGACTTAATGACATCTGACTTTTTTGCTTTTCTCTTAAGAGAGTCAAAGTCATCAACGAGCAGAAGTACCTTTTCACGCGGAATCCGCCTGAAACGCTCAACAGCTTCCCGAGTATCACCATACTGATCCTCGATAATGGTTGATAGCGTTCGCGAGATGGAGCCAGTTGAATAATCAGGGGTCAGCAATAAGGGCGAATAGCCCATCGACAACGACTCGCGGTATATGGCTTTAAGCAAAGAGCTCTTGCCCGCACGAATATCGCTATGGATTTCAAGCGTTTTAGCATCAAGCAGTAATTCCATAAAAGAATGGATATCAGTTATTTTCCTTTGATCATTGATTCTTAGTTCACCGTCTTTTGTGCCAGTAGCAATCTCTTCTTTCAAAGAAGGAAACACAAATGAGTCCTTAAATGACTCGTCAGAATTACCTTCAGATTTAAATAGCTCGTTCACGAAATCCGAGCGGGGTCTGAAGTATGTTTTAGATTTTATGTAACGATGATAAGAACAGTCCTCATCAATAGGCGTATGAACTCGTGCAGAGGCATCCCAGCCATAGACCCTTTCCACAAATTCATAGCTGCCCAACTCTCCAAAACGGATTAAAACCATTTTATAGGAGCTCTGATCATCATCGTAAAGTGAATAGGTTCCTCCTCGCACGACGACACAGGATTCACCAGTCAAACCGCCAACGCAACGACTTTGTCCCATATGCTCATGTCCAGTAAAAGCAAAGTCAAAGGAGTTGGATAGCATCTTCTCCAAGTTAAGACGATCATTATCGTGGAACCACTCTGGACCATGATGCGAAGCAAAAATATGTAGGCCCGAGTCCGGAGTATTACCAAGCAGACCGCTCTCAAAGCTTCTTAATAAATGAAAACCTTTATCATCGCCTGCAAGAGTAGATAAGGGAGCACTGTTAAATCCAGATACCGAGATCTTGGTCCCTTCAACCTCAAAAGTAATTGGATCCGGCTGTCCTAAAACAAATTGATTGTCATATTTATTGGCAAATTTATAGAATGACGCCATCTTCTTGATATCAAAATCGTATTGAGCGTCAACAAAGCGTTCAGTAGACTTACGTGGGCCTTGCAAATCATGATTACCGGGCAACAAATAAACTATCAATTGATATTCAGGCTTACCCAACTGTTCAATCAAATAGTCAAAGAACAAAGACGCGGATTGATACTCCTTCTTCTTACCGGAATAGGCAATGTCTCCAGTAACAAGTAATAATACGGTTCCAGATGTAATACTTAATTTAATTGTATCTAAAATATCGTCTACTCGATCATGATAATTGACTTGTAGCTCTTCGCCGAAATGAAAGTCCGTGAGTTGGACAATACAAAGCTGAGGGTCAAAATCACTGCAATCCACTTCGCTGCCTCCGAATTAATGCCTCGCTGAATGCATTTATTTTAACCACTTTGCCGCCCACTTGAGCCCTAGGCCCTTTCAACACCGCCCACATTGCGAATCGACACCACCATCCACACGGCTAAATATTGCTGGCTGGAACCGCCATTAAACATCCTTCTGCACACCCCGTTACGCTCAGGCCGTCAAGCTGTCGAACGAAAGAGGAATCCCATACAGCAAGATTGATAAGCGCCAGGGCGCCTAGAGCCGAAACGGTGCGAACCGTCGCAGAAAGCGAAAACCCGCACTGTCCACGTCTAGAAGCACTACTTACATAACGTGCTCGTGGTCGCAAGGGAGTACAAAATCGACGGGTCCCAGCCAGACGAATGATGAATAAATAGCGACGACAAGAACCAAAGAGGAGCGCATGGGGCGTACGCCCACGCATAGTCGGAACAAGGCGGTAGTCTCATGCCCCCTCTGAAACGTCCTGATGGCGAGCCTCAAGGAGACACAAGGTGTTCTCATGTTGAAGCTACCAACAGCTGCACAACCAACCCGAAACAAGTAACAATGTAGCTCTAGGCCACTCCCCCCTCCCCAACATTCCCCAGAACGTTCCCTGATGCTGACGGGGGTTCCCGTAAAATAATCCCCAACAAAATATGTGCGGAGTGCTGGCCTGGAGCTGCCTTCGGTCCCTATTGGCTGCTCACCGAGAGGCTCCGCTATGAAACGACCCCTTTACTACCTGCTTTGCGCGATCGCGTGCACGTCCATGATCGGCGCGACGATGCCCATGGCAGCCATCGCGGAAGCCATACAGCCTCGACCAACAGCCGAGCAGCAGGCGCAAGCCGACGCCACGAGCAGCTACACAGGCAAGGCCGAAGACGGCACCAACGCAAATGCGACAGCAGATACCGTAGAGGACGGCACCGCAACATCCACCGGCACCAGAGACGTCAACACGGAAAGCGACGACGGCACCATCGCCGCAACCGGCACCCCCACCCCATCCCTCCGAACCCAAACCAACCCCACGCCCGAGGCCATCTCCGCAACATCACAAACCACCTACGCCCACTCCGCCACCGCAGCCCAAAACGGCGTCGCCTTCACCGTCTCGTGGAACGACGCCCCCGCGGGCACCGCGACGACCTTCCACGTAACCCAAACCAACGGCTCGTCCCAGGCCAAGGCGCGCATGGAGATCGCGTCGAAAATGTTGGTGTAAGGGTGACGCCCTAGCGCCCGTTTAACGAAGAACGGCCTTCGTCCTAGAATCTGAAATCACCACAACAACAGG
>JAGZQF010000024.1 GCA_018382295.1 Collinsella sp. | reverse complement strand
TTCTCAAGGTGCACGCTTTGCGGCTCATCCGGTCCGACCGGGCCGCGCGGCAAGGAGATATATTGCCAGACCGGAGGGGCCCCGTGGGCGGGAATCTGGCACTCCATATTTTGTTCACAAACGAATATGTCCCTCAGTCGCGTCCCTGAGGTTATAACTGAAGCATTGGCTTCTGATATTGGCGATGACCAGCTGGTTTATAGGTGTTAAGGCATCGGTCATCTCTGGAGCGCCACTTTACTCCAAAAGCATCAGCTATTTGTTTCCCGTCGGTAAAAGGCAGGTTTTGTTCGCCAAGCGTTCTTATATATAGAGAAGTTCGGGTTCGAACCCGTGCACCGGCAACAAAAAAGACGGCCAACCGAAGTTGACCGTCTCAACAATCTTTGGGTGGGCCGTCAGGGGTTCAGCCTGCTTCGCAGGCGGCCGCTGCGGCGCTTTCGCGCCTTGCGCGCTGCGCTGGCAAACGCTCACGCGTTTACTCAGCTCCGCGCCCCGACGGGTTCGAACCCATGAAAGGGCGACAAAAAAGACGGCCAACCGAAGTTGACCGTCTCAACAATCTTTGGGTGGGCCGTCAGGGGTTCGAACCCTGGACCTTGGGATTAAAAGTCCCCTGCTCTGCCAGCTGAGCTAACGGCCCGCGGGTGGCATTGTACCACGGTCTGGGACTATTCCCAACTCCATTGGCCGTTCTGGAAAATCACAACTTCACGTCCATCAGACGTAATGCCCGTAATATCGATGTCGTCCGTGCCGATCATAAAATCGACGTGCGTGCTCGAGACGTTAACGCCATGCTCCAGGAGCTCCTCCTTGGACATGTCATACCCACCCTCGATGCATTCGGGGAAACCGACACCTAGCGCGAGATGGCAGCTAGCGTTCTCGTCATAGAGCGTGTCATAGAACAGAACGCCGCTTTCGCGGATCGGAGTGTTCTTGGAAATGAGCGCGACCTCGCCCAGATGAGCGGCACCTTCATCGGTGTCAATGATGCTCGCAAGCGTTGCCTTGCCCACGCGGGCGTCGTAGTCCACCACGCGGCCGCCCTCGAACTTAATCCAAAAATCGTCGACTTTATTGCCGTGGTGGATGAGCGGCATGGCCGAGTACACGATACCGTCGGCGCGCATGCGATCGGGCGAAGTGAAGACTTCCTCGGTGGGAATGTTGGGGAAGAAGGGGTGCCCATCGGGCGTCTTGCCCTTGCCGCCGGCCCACTCGTGACCCTTCGTCATGCCAATCGTCAGATCGGTTCCATTTGCCGCGGTGTAATGCAGGCAGTCGAAACGATTGCCGTTCAGGAAACGCAGGTTCTTTTCGAATGCGGCGTCATGGAGCTCCCAGTCGCTCTCTGGGTCCTGGCCATCGGCGCGAGCGGTGTGCAGAATCGCATTCCACAGCTTATAGATTGCAACCTCATCGGCGTCTCCCGGGAACACCTCGCGCGCCCAAGCCACGACCGGAGCGCCGGCGATGCACCACGGATTGATGTTGTAATCCAGTCCACGGCGGAAAACTTTGCACTGCGTGTTCTTTGCCTTAGAAGCTGCAGCGGGCTTAGCGGGATCGATGCCCTTAAGGGCGGCGGGGTCCGCACCCTCGATAAAGATAAAGCAGGCACCGTCCTGGGCCAGGGAATCCAGCTGCAGGCGCTTCCACTCGGGCGTCTGCTCAAAATAGCTTTTCTCGACATGCTCGTACGTGAGCCTCGTCACGGCATCATCGGCCCAGATGACCGTCACGTGGCCGGCGCCGGCAGCATAGGCCTCCGCGACCACCACGCGCGCAAACGGCACGCACTCAACCGGAGACTGAACGACGACTTCCTGGCCGGGCTTAACGTTTACGCCCTTGCGGACAACCAGGCGCGCATAGTTTTTAATCTTGGGCTCCAGGGACTTCATACCCTCCAGGGCCTCTTCGACCGTCAGGGCAGCTCGAATCATGTGCCACTCCATCTATCTATAGAACAGTAAAAAGGCGCGCCGCAAAAACGACGCGCCTTATATCTTAGCGATAAGTATGTATGCAAACGCTACTTCTTCTTGGAGTCCTTCTTGTCCTCCTCGGCAGCTGCGCGCTCGATAAGAGCGTTGAGCTTGTTCTCGGACATGCCCTCGGCCTGCGCGCGGTACATGTTGCGCAAGGGACGAATACGAGCGAAGTCGTAGATAAAGTCACCTAGGATGATGACATAGGACAAAACGATGCCGACCATCTGGACAGGGCTGGACACCATGCCAGCGGGAGCGAAGTACAGCGAGGCCCAAATTGCCACGACGAGCACCATGCCAATGGCGAGCACAATCCACCAGATGCGACGGCGCTTGGTGTAGTCCTCGTCCTGCTTGAGGAGGATATTCGACACCGTATAGATGCGGTCCTCCTTGGCGCGCTGCTTAGCCTTGCGGGCGCGCTTCTCCTCTTTAGAGAGGCCCTCGAGGTTCTCGCCCTTCTCGAGCTCTTTGCGGCGTGCCTTAGACGAAGCCGGCACGACGCGAACGGAGCTCGCTGCTTGGCGGGCGGGCTTAGCAGATGCGGCAGACTTGCGCGCAACCCCGGTAACTTCGTGGGATTGCGCGCGCTTGTTCGTGGCGCTACGGGTACTCACTTATGCGTTCTCCTTCATGCTTGTGAACTGGGAGCCCGTGATGATCTGGAAGGCCTCGCGATAGCGCTCGGACGTGCCATCGATGACCTCGGCGGGCAGGTGCGGGGTCTCCCCCGTCATATCCCAGTTGGCCTTGAGCCAATTGCGGACGAATTGCTTGTCGTAGCTAGGCTGGATCTTGCCCTCCTCGTAGCTGGCAGCAGGCCAGAAACGGCTGGAGTCGGGCGTGAGGCACTCGTCGATCAGCGTGACCTTGCCATCGATGACACCAAACTCGAACTTGGTGTCGGCAATGATGATGCCACGGGTCGCGGCGTACTCGGCAGCGGCCTTGTAGATCTTGAGGGAAAGGTCACGAATCTGCGTGGCGATGTCCTCGCCCACGATCTCGCAGCAACGCTCGAACGAGATGTTCTCGTCGTGGTCACCGATCTCGGCCTTCGTGGACGGCGTGAACAACGGCTCGGGAAGCTTGGAAGCCTCGGTCAGGCCCTCAGGCAGCTGGATGCCGCAGACGGTGCCGTTCTCGTCGTAGGTCTTCTTGCCCGAACCGGTCAGATAGCCGCGGACGATGCACTCGATAGGAATCGTCTGGGCCTTCTTAACCAGCATGGCGCGGCCAGCGAGGTAGTCACGATACTCAGCAAACTCCTCGGGGAAATCCGCCGGGTCGATGGAAACGAGATGGTTGGGAACGATGTCGGCAAACTTATCGAACCAGAATGCCGAGATGCGATTGAGCACCTCTCCCTTAAACGGAATCTCGTCGGGAAGAATGAAGTCGAACGCAGAAATGCGGTCGGTGGCGACCATCAGCAGGTTTTCACCGGCATCGTAAATATCACGAACCTTGCCACGGGAATCCGGACGACGCTCCATCGTTGTCACGTGAGTCACTCCTTACCTAAATACGACAGAAATGCGGGTTCTTTCCCGCATGTTTTCGCAAACTCGGAGCGGCAGGGACGCGGCCCCTCCTTCACCGAATAGCGAAAAGCTAGTGCTCCATTGTAGTAGATGCCGCGTCCGCCGTGTGCTCGCGGGGCAGATGAATTGTAAAAGTCGTACCCTTTCCAAGCTCCGACTCCACGGATATGTAGCCATGGTGACGCTCGACGATCTGCTTGGTCACGGCGAGGCCGACGCCCAGGCCGCCAGCTTCGCGGGCGCGGCTGGCATCGGCGCGCCAAAACCGCCCGAAAATGCGCGACAGATCGTCCTTGGCAATACCGATGCCGGTATCAGAAACGGCAATGCTGACGTGCCTGCGGTCACTGAGCACCGACACCACGACCCAACCGCCCTCGGGGGTGTAGCGCATGGCGTTGCTCATGAGGTTGATAACACATTGCGTGATCATGTCGGGATCGGCCTCGACGACATCGTCGTGCCCTTGGGTTTCATCTGCAAAGCGAAGACGAAGGTCACGGTCGGCAAACAGACGCTCCTGGCCGTTCACAATCGATCGCACGAACGGAACCATGTCCACCGGTTCTAGATTGAGCGGAGCCGTGCTGTTTTCCATACGCGATAGGTCGAGCATCTGCTGCACCAGACGAGCCAGGCGACGCGTCTCGGAAGCAACGGTCTCCAAATGCTCATCGTCGGTGGGATACACACCGTCTTGCATGGCCTCGACCGTTGCCAGCATGGCCATGAGCGGCGTGCGCAGCTCGTGGGCAACATCAGAGGTCAGGCGCTTTTCGTGCTTCATATCCTTTTCGAGTGAGGTGGCCATCTCGTCGAAGGTCTCTCCCAGCTGATCGATCTCGTCATCGCCGCGCAGCCCCGTGCGAGCCGACAGGTCGCCGTCACGGATTTGCTTTGCGGTACTGGTGATGCGATGAATCGGTTTGGTGAGCATGCGCGACACGAGCGATCCGATAACGACCGAAATGCAGATTGCAACAACCGCGGCGAGGGCCATGGCGTTAAAGGTCTTCTCCCTAAACGCAGAGTCCGCCTTGGTGAGCAGAGCGTCGGAGCCGATGGCCCACAGCTTTACCTGTCCGACATGCTCGCCGGAAGACGTTACAATCTCGACGTTAGCAACGCTATCGGAGTCGGTTGGAGCAGACGAGACCGGGCTATGCGATGCCCTCTTGCCGCTCGTGTCGTCGGTCGTAGCCTGGTTTTCGCGTACATCGGCGGTGGCGCTTGCCGAGGGCCAGGAATCGTCATAAACGATCACACCCTTTTTATTGACGACCTGCATGCCCAGATCGTCGGAAACTAAACTCGACGTTGCGACCGTGCGCAGTTCTCCCGCGGTCCAAGAGCCGTTTTCCTCATATGAGGTCGCCAACTTCTCGGCAGCGGAGTTTGCGATTTCGACGATATTGGAGCGTGTGTAATCCGAAAAGACCGTGCCCCACACAACAGAGACAACGCCCACCAGCACCAATACCGTCATGAGCGATGTCAGAGCAAAAGCAAGTGCCATGCGCGAGGGATAGCTCATCGTTGGCCGTGAATCGGAACGAGGCGTGTTCCAACTAGCCTTGGAACCCGCCTCGCTCTCCTGCTTGTGCTTTTGTCCGATTTCAAAGCGCGCAGGTGTCATATGTGATTTCCCTATTTCTCGTCCGACTTATCGGTCTTGGCCGGAGCCTCGAAGCGATAGCCGACACCATGGACGGTGTAGAGCCACTTGGGCTTCTTGGGATCATCGCCCAGCTTGGCGCGAAGATTCTTCACGTGGCTATCGATGGTGCGCTCATAGCCCTCAAAGTCATACCCGAGCACTTTCTCGACCAGCTCCATGCGGTTATACACACGGCCGGGATGGCGGGCAAGCGTGGTGAGCAGCTTAAACTCGGAAGCCGTCAGATCGACTTCCTTGCCCTCGACCAAGATCTTGTGGCCCGAGATATCGATGACCAGATCGCCGAAGTCGAGTACCTCGACGGCGGGCTCGTCGGCCTGATGGGCACGGCGGAACAGAGCGCGAACGCGGGCGACGAGCTCGCGCGGCGAGAACGGCTTAATCAGATAGTCGTCGGCGCCGAGCTCAAGACCGATAATACGGTCCTCGATCTCGCCCTTAGCCGTCAGCATGATGATGGGGACATCCGAGGTATCGCGAATGGTGCGGCAAACGCGCTCGCCGGGAATCTTGGGGAGCATAAGGTCGAGCACGACCAGGTCGAACTGATGCTTCTCGAACTCCTCGATCGCGGACTGGCCGTCGCCGACGCCCACAACCCAGTAGCCTTCGCGCTCGAGATAGGCAGCGACGGCGTCACGGATTGCCTTCTCATCCTCGACCAGCAGAATCTTTTTTGCATCTGAAGCCATAACACGGCCCCCCTGTCTCAATTAGCTAAGAACAAGCCCATTTTAACGCACCTGAGCCCGCCGGATGCCGCTATGACGCGGCAGCTCGGCAGGCGGTACTCACAATTACAACGCGTTTATTCCCCTGTTGGCGCCTTTTTAACCCCTCTAAGCTTAAAGAGAGAATAGGCGTGCAGTGACCGTCTCTGGTATACCCTGGCTGTTGCGCACCGTGGCGTACGTAAGGAATGAGTCCGATTTTCCCGCCGTAGCTGGATAATCGCCATACTCCAAAGCGCGGTCGGGCGACAGCAGCGAGCCATAGGTCTTGGCAGAGGTGTCGATCAGGAAATGCGACGCCTGTACCTTAACAAGGTATTTATTCTTCTTGCCAGCCGCACATGCGAGCGGCTCACGGGACAGGAAGAGATACGGTCCTCCCCCATTACCGATATACGTGCCCATGTTGCCCAGGCTGCCCACGCCACTATAGGCCGCCTCGATAGAAAACACGAAGGTATCGCCCATATATACGGCCTCGAAAGGCGAGACTGACGAGGGAAGGACTAGCTGGGCACGTTTGGTGTTGTTGCCGTCGGTCAAATCGATTGCCGTTATGCCGTAGTAGACGCCCTCGTCGTTGCGGACACGCGGCGAGATGGTCAAAATGCCGTCGCTCGCGCGCGGGGCCGATGCAAAGCGACCCGTCGATTTCCAAATTATCTCGGCCTTGGATTCATCAAGCGAGCGACGATAGCAAAACGAATCGCTACTCGTTTTATTGCCACCTGCCGAGGGCATTTTATACCAGATGACTGATGACCCGAACGCCGTAAACAGCGGCGGATCGTAGTCCTTGCCACCTCGATCGAGCTCAACCACGTCGCCAGAGAGCGAAGCGCCCGACAGATTTTGAGCGTAGAGCTTCCACGATGAATTGGCAAAGTTCATCTCAACCCACGCGAATACGCCGTCGCCGGCACGGACATCGTAGAATGCATATCCCGTGCCCTCGATAGGATCCTCGATTAATGTGGTAAGCGAGCCATCGCCCAGGTTGAGCACACCGAGTGTGTTGGCGTGCAGTGCCGATGCGGGCGCCATCATTGCCGCGGCGTAATCGCCGTCGCAGTAGTACAGCAGCGTACCCAGAGGCAGCGTCCACGACGCCGCCGGCTCAAGATCGATGTCGACAGCCTCATACTCATCCGTAATCGAGATGATTTTGGAATCATCCTTGATAACCTGCGGCTCGCCGGCGGCATCATCGCTGGTACCCGTTTTTTTCGAGCATCCGGCAAGCACCGTGGCAGCGCCCGCAGCAACCCCACCGAGCACAAAGCCGCGACGCGATATTCCGTTCTTGATGTGATCGGCGATACCCATTAGGCGATCTCGGCGCGAGCGGCCTCGATAGCGCGCGTAAGCTGGTCGGCGCAGGAGGTCTTTTTCATACCGCAGGTATTACCGGCGAGAACCTCGATTACACGATCGGCGGGAGCGCCCTCGACCAGCTTGGAGATAGCCTTGAGATTGCCGTCGCAGCCGCCGGTAAACTCAACGCCCACCACCTTGTTGCCGTCATCGGAAAGGTCAAGGTGAATATTGCGAGCACACACGCCCTGAGGCTTGTAATCAAACGAAATCATGCGATCCCCTCTCAGAATGTTATTCGAGACGACTATTATCCCCGTCTTTCCCTAAATGCAACGAGGCGCTTTGCCGGCAACACACATTACCAGCAAAGCGCCCTAAAAAGCTAACGTTATGCCCGAACCTACTCGAAGCTCAGCTGCTCCAGACGATCAAAGACCGTGTCGATACGGGTGAGGAAGTCCCACGGATCAAAGATCTCGTCGAGTTTCTCCTGGCTGACGGTGCAGCGCGGATCGGCCTCGAGACGCTCCTTAAAGGTGGGGCCGGAGACACAATCCTGCACCTCGTGCCAGGTGGCCATGGCGTTTTCCTGCACGATAGCGTAGGCGTCCTCGCGGGTGATGCCCGTATCGACGAGGGCCAGCAGGACCTTGGAGGAGAAGATGAGGCCGCGGGTCTTGTTGAGATTGGCCATCATGCGGGCCGGATACAGCTGCAGGCCGTCGATAACGCGAATGAGGCACTGGAACATATGGTCAAGCGCGATGAAGCTATCGGCCTGGGCGACACGCTCGGCGGAAGAGTGCGAAATGTCGCGCTCGTGCCACAGGGCAACGTTGTCAAAGGCAACCTGAGCGTTGGACTTCACGACGCGCGACAGGCCGCAGACCTTCTCCATGGTGATGGGATTGCGCTTGTGCGGCATGGCGGAGCTGCCCTTTTGGCCCTTGCGGAACGGCTCCTCGGCCTCGAGCGTATCGGTCTTCTGCAGGTTGCGGACCTCGGTCGCGATGCGCTCGCAGGTGGCCGCTGTAGTGGCAAGCACGCCGGCAAGGTAGGCGTGGTGATCGCGGCTGATGACCTGCGTGGACAGCGGATCGTGGACCAGGCCCAGGTGCTCGCAGACGTACTCCTCGACGAACGGCTCGATGGAGCTGTAGGTGCCGACGGCACCGGAGATGGCACCGAAGGCAACGTTCTTGCGAGCATCTTCAAGACGATCGAGATCGCGCTTGAGCTCCCATGCCCAAGAGCCAAACTTCATACCGAAGGTCATCGGCTCGGCATGGATGCCATGGGTGCGGCCGGCGCAGAGCGTATTGCGCTCCTCGAAGGCACGACGCTTGCAGATCTCGCCGAGTTTTTTGACGTCCTCGATGATCAGGTCGCAGGCCTGGGTGAGCTGGTAGCACAGGGCCGTGTCGCCCAGATCGGAGCTGGTCATGCCATAGTGAACCCAGCGGCTGGGCTTGGGGTCGCCCTCGGGAACATCGGCATCGATGTACTCCTTCATGTTGGTCAGGAAGGCAATGACGTCGTGGCGCGTGACTTCCTCGATCTCATCGACCTTCGCCTTCTCAAAGTTGGCATGGTCGCGGATCCACTGGGCCTCGTCTTTGGAAATACCGATCTTGCCGAGCTCCGCCTGGGCCTCGCAGGCCAAGACCTCGATCTCCTGCCAAATGGCGTACTTGTTCTCGAGGGAGAAGATGTGTCCCATCTCCGGGCGGGTATAGCGATCGATCATAGCGGCTCCTTTTTGGTTATTGGCACGTTGGTCGTAACCCAACCATTGTACCGTGCGCAGGTGCAAGTATGGGCAGCAGGCATTAACCTAACATTTTGGAATTGGAGCGGGCAACGGGACGTCCGCGTATTTGCTTCGCAAATCCGCACCGGCTTCAGGCGCCTGTCGGCGCCTTCGCCTGCTCGCTACAAACGCTTCGCGTTCGCTTAACGCTCGCACCCTGGCGGGTTCGAGTCCCGGCGCTTGGTAGTAAAAAGCACGGCAACGTAACGCTGCCGTGCTTGTGCTTTTTACTGGAGCGGGCAACGGGACTCGAACCCGCGAGTGTCAGCTTGGGAAGCTGATGCCTTACCACTTGGCGATGCCCGCTTGTGCGTTGGCTAGTATAACGCGGTTGTCTTGTTCGATACAAGGGTGGTGATGCTTGTTTTAGCTGTGGAGAATCATTTGAAAACCGCGCCAATTGTGGAGATGAGGACCTTTGTCTTTCTTTTCTTACCATCTTCTACCTGCACTTTTATCTGATTGTTGTATTTGAGCTCGATTTGTCAGAAATCGGGCAAGCTTTTGGTCAGGCTCCGGTACTTACCCGCATGAACCTCGGGGGTAGCCTCATCCTACGCGTCGCAGTCTCCCCGTGCGGCGCACGAGGGATAAGGAGCAGCCATGTCCAACGCACCCACGCACTCTGTCCACAGCGCAATCGCAACAGGTCCGCTGCTCCTGCTCCTCTTCCTGCTTTTCGGCTGCCTGGCACCGGGAGCCGCATTTGCCGTCGATGGCTACGACCAGCTCGGCTTCCGCACTATTAGCGATGATTGTGGACCCTTCTTCATCGGCAAGTATGAAGCTCAAGACACCTCGATTGCCTACTGCATGAACCAGGAGCGCCCCGGCCCCACCAAACCGGGCGGCCCATGGCTCAACTTTGATCAAGGCTGGGTGTGGCTCGACGACGAGTTCGCGGCAATCGTTTGTCACGGATATCCTTCCGCAACGTCATTTGGCGGTTACAGCCTGTCGCCCGATCGCGCCCGTGCCGCCACTCAACTTGCCGTATGGATGCTTAACGGCACCACCCATGTCGACGGCACTTACTCCTATACAACAGCTCAAGGCAAAACAAAGAGCGGGCATTTTACCGCCGACAATGAGGTTGTGGCTGCCGCACGGTGGCTTCACGACAATGCAAAATCGGGAGGCATCAAAGCCGCTCCGCACCGCGCACGGCGCTATTTGGGACCCATATCGGGCGGCAGCAAACGTCAAGACATGCTCTACGTGCTGCCAGCGGTCTCTGTTTCTTTCCAAAAGAAGTCCGCGAACACCGTCATTACCAGCGGAAACGGCACCTATCAGTTTGACGGGGCAACATTCGATATCTTCGAGAGCGTGAGCGACGCGCGCGTGGGCACGCTCAAAATGGACGGCAACGGCCGAGCACAGGCAACACTTTTACCTAACACGGCATACTACCTGGTAGAGACAAAGGCACCGGCAGGCTATATCCCTCGACGCGACCGCATCCCCTTTACCACGGAAGGCAATGGTGGTCATGTCACAATCGATGAGCAGCCAGGCACCATCACGTTGCGCATCGTAAAGACCGACGCCGCAACGGACGCTGGAGCCCAAGCGGGGACCTCGCTTGCCGGTGCCGAGTTTACCTGCGTCTCTCAATCCACCCCCGGATGGACGCAAACCCTCACGACCGACGAAAACGGTCGAGCGGCCCTTGATAACGTTCCCCTGGGAACCTTCACCATCTATGAGTCGAAGGCCCCCGAGGGCTACCTGCTGCCCAGCGACAGCTGGACCTACACCGTTGGAGCCGACCAGCTGGGCGACTCGGGCGTCGTCGAGCTCGAATCTCGCGTTTCCGATATTCCGATTGCATTTGACCTTGAGATTTCCAAATTCAAAGATCATGGCAACAGCGATCAGTCTGGCTTGGAGCAGCCCGCGGAAGGCGTTGTCTTTGAAGTCATCAGCAATAGCTCACAACAGGTTGTTGGCACGTTGACCACAAATATCTATGGTTTTGCCTCTACCAAAGACCAGCCCGAAGCATGGTTCGGCGCCGGCAAGCGACCCGATGGCGCCCACGGAGCCATCCCCTACGACCGTGCCGGCTATACACTTCGAGAGGTCCCAGAATCCGTCCCCGAAGGCTTTAAACAGGCAGGAGAATGGGCCGTCTCGGCTGAACAGATTGCCGACGGTGCCGAGCTTCAGTACATCGTGGACAACCATGCCCTGTCGACGCATCTCCAGATTGTTAAGCGCGACGCTCAGACCGGTGCCGCAGTTCCCCTTGCAGGTTTTAGCTTCCAGTTGCTCGACAGCAACCACGAGCCCATCTCACAAACGTGCTGGTATCCGACCCACAATGTCCTGAACACCTTTACGACCGACGCAACTGGTACCGTCACGCTGCCCGAGTCTCTTAACCCGGGTACCTACTACGTGCGAGAAGTCTCGGCAAAGAAACCTTATCTTGTCGGAGAGGATCTCGAGATAACAATCCCCGCCGACAGGTATCTAACGCCCGTTGCGATTGCCTCATACTTCGACGATGCGGCAACCGGAAGCATCGAAATCGTAAAGTCCGACGCTACCGACGGGCGCAAACTCATGGGGGCTGTATTTGATATCCGAGCCGCAGGCGATATTATTCGCCCCGACGGCAGTATCGTTGCCCTGGACGGCGAAACCGTCGCCACCGTAACGACTGACGAGCAGGGGTCCGCCCGTGCGAGCCATCTTTCGCTGGGATGTGGAACCGCATGCTACGAAGTCGTTGAGACCCAAGCGCCCGAAGGATATCTCCTAGACCAAAGTCCCCATACGGTCGAGCTGTCATATGCCGACCAGACAACGTCCGTCATCGAAGCCCATCTCGGAGTATCCGACGATTTCACCAAGACCGATATCTCAAAAGTCGACCTAACCGGAAAACAAGAGGTGGAGGGCGCTCAGCTCACCCTATATGGACAAGACGAAACCGAAATAGACTCCTGGACCTCATCCGATAAACCGCACCGTATCGAACATCTTGCGCCCGGCACCTACACGTTGCGCGAAATGATGTCCCCGCGAACCTACGACCTTGCCGAGGAGATAACGTTTGAAGTGAAGGCTACGGGAGAAGTCCAATCTTTCGCAATGAAGGACGCACCGATCGAGATCAAGGGACAGGTCGACAAGCGTCAAGAAATTGCCCAGCCCACCGGGGATGGCCTCTTGGCTAACGGCGATGGCAAAAACCGCGCCGCGACACAAGCCGATGCGGAAGGGTTTTTCTCCTACACCGTCGATGCGCGAAACGAGTCGACCACCTGGGTTGATGAGTTCACGATTACCGATGATCTTGAGTGCGCCAAGGACGGTACGGCAAGACTCGTCTCAATCGAAACCCCTATTGCCATCGGCGACCTCAACGGTCTGTGCAACGTGTGGTACCGCACAACGCCACTGGGCTCGTCAGGCATCGACGAACAGGCAAACGCAACACTTGACGATGGACATGAAAACCCCTGGCTTGAGTCCGACGAAGTTAAAGAGAGCTTGGGCGGGGACCGTCGTCTCGTTGATTACGAAGGCTGGCAACTCTGGAAAACCGATGTCCCGACCACAAAATCAATCACGCTTGAGGTAAATGAGCTCGACCTTCCCGTCGATACCATCGTAACGGGCATTCGCCTTGAGTACGGTGCGGTGGACGCCGACTTTGCAACCAGGTGCGACGAAGATTCTTGGAAGCGCGAAGACCTTAAAAACGAACATGACGATCTCGATGACGCCAAGGCAACCCTCGGTACAGACGCCCGGAGTGCAGTAGTCCATATGCAGGCAACTTCTTCCCATACGCCCCAGGCACCAGTTGCCAACAGCGCCCGTGTCGACCTCTGTCGCAACGGCGGCGGCGACAAACTTGAGTCACATGACGAGGATCGTGTCGTTCAGCGCTGCACCCTACCGCAGGACCTACCGGCAACAGGATCAGTTCCCATCGCCGCCTGCATCACCGCGCTCCTGACCTCGGGTGCGGCAGCCCTATGGTTCGCTCGCCTTAGGTCGATCCCAAAGAAGCGCTAACGCGATAAAAAGCGGGCGAGTCAGTCTCCCGCCTCGCCCGCTTTCAATCATTTAAATCGCCACATCTACTCGGCAGATGAAGATCCGCTGTCGACGAGCGCCTGCTCGGACTCGGGGATTCCATCGGCACCCGTACTTTGCTCTTGCTCCACCTCTTCGCTGATTTCGGATGCGGGGGTCGACCCCTTTACACCCACGATATAGGCAGCCCCAAATCCCAAAGCGACGGCAATAAGGGTCAGAATCAAATAAACAGGCCAATGACGTTTAATGAACGAAAACACGTTGACTCCTTAGAGCTCCGCCTACGAACGGCGGATAACCTCGGTCACGACCTCGGATACCGTGGCAATGTTCGTCGGGTTAACGTTGTGGGGCAGGTCGTCCTCGGTGCGAGCACAAGCCAGGCGCGTGCCGTCCACACCGGCGATGGTGAGGGCACGACGGCTCGCCTCGAGTGCGGCATAGGCATCGGTCTTGGCATAGGGCATCTCGAGCGCACCACAATCGACATGGAACGACTTGCAGACCTTGCTGACCAGATTCATGATGCGGCGATCGCCCTTGAGCAGCTGCTGCTCGCCCTCGACCGTCACTACCGAAAGCCTACCGGCGCCGACGGATTCAAGATTGATGAAGAATACGCCGCGGAGCTTATCGCGATGCGAGGCCAAGAACGCCTTCATGCCGGCGCCATCACAATCCGAGGCACCCGTCGCCACAAACCAGATATCATGACCAAGCAGTTCGTCATCGCCCATAGAAGCGACAGCCGAGAGCATGTCCTCGTCAGATGCACCATCGGAAGACGTGGCGCCGCCCTTCCAGCCGTCGTTATCGTCCTCGAAGTTATCCCACGAGCCGATACCGCGGCCAGACTTCTTAGCATCGTAATCGTCTTCGACACCCAGCCAGTCACTCATGCTGTCCTGATCGTTTTTCTTTTTACGACCAAACAGACCGCCCAGACCGCGCTTGCGGGGCTTGGGCGCGGCCGAAGCGGGAGCCGAGATGGTCTCGAGCGGCTGCGCGCCCGACGCGACGGGCATGGAAGGTGCAACGGGCGCCGACGTGGGTTCGGGACCCTGCGCCGTCGCGAAGGGGTCATCGACCTGAGCCGAGGGGTCGGGAAGGTCGAACAGTGACGTGCGAGACGCAACGTTTGCCTGCTTCATAGACGGCAGCGACGGATCGGGGACCGAAGCCAGCGGAGACGAGGAAGGTGCAGGCGACGGTGCCGACGCCGGATCGGGAACATTCATCTGCGGACGCGGCGATGCCTGGGAGGAAATCTGGGCCATAAGGGAATCGACCGTTTCGTCCTGGGTGGGAGCGACATTGGCAACCGTGGCACCGGAACCACTCGGGGTCGGCATGGTGAAAATCTGCGTGGAATAAGGCCTCGACTCATCCGTCTCGGGAGTCTCGGAAACCGCAGGCACTTCCTCCTGCTCGGCCTCGGTCGAATCATCTTGCTCGGCTGCCGCGTATTGCTCTTCGTCAGAGTTGGCCTCGACGGGCTCGTCCTCGGTGGCATCTTGGATTTCGGCAGCATCAATAGGCTCGTCATCGTCCACCGCGTCGCCCTGTTCATCGGAAGCCTCAAGGGGCTCAGCAATCGCGGTGCCCTGTTTTTCAAACGTTATCGTGGCATCGAACTGCGCGGCGTCGAACGACATGGTGCCATCAACGGGCTGCTGGGGCTCGAAAGACGTCGTCGCCTCAACAACATCAGCGGATGCCGGTTGCTGGGACTCAAAAGACGTCGTAGCTTCGGCAGCGTCGACGGCCACGGGCTGCTGAGCCTCGTTCTGTTCGAACTCCTGCGCCGCACGCTCACGCTCCGCCTCGGCTGCCTGCTGCTGAGCGATAGCCTCCTGCTCGGCAGCCTCGCGTGCGATGGCGCGCTTTTCCTCAAAGTCGTCGATGAATTTCTTGCCCTTTGCAAATGCACCCTTAAAGAAGCTGGAAGCACTGGCCCCAATCGAAGAGAAGGCGGATGCAATATCGGCATGGGGCGTCGCCGCGGGAATCTCGGCCGAGAAATCGGTATCACTCTCGTAAGACACGCGTCGCGGTTGCTCGGCATAATCATCGTCAGACTCGTCCGCGACGTCCTGCGCCGGCGCGGCGGGTGCCAGAATGTCCAGTCCCGCTGCGGGATCGATTGCAGGCATAGCCTCGGACTCCGCAACGGCAGGAGAAGCCGCAGCGGACCCGTCGTCCGCAACAGCGGCGGGTGCAGGTGCATCCGCGACGGGGGCAGGCTCGGGCTCGAATGTCGGCTCCTCGCCCTCCTCGTAATCGAGCGTACAGGACTCGGGAAGCATGCCGAGTGCGCGGATGGCATCCGAACCAAAGCGGATGTTGCCGGCGGCATTGCGATAGAGCTTAGGCTCAGGCTCGCTGGGCTCGACCACAACAGACTCCTCCGCCGACTCGGCAGCGGGAACCTCGGCAGCAGGCTCTTCGACTTGGACAGCCTGGCCCTGTGCCTCGGGCACAATGGAGCCGATCAGCGTCTCGTCGGCAGACGCACCCTCAAAGCCATCGATCTGCTCGTCGAAAGCCTCGCCCTGTTCGGACTCGAGCTGATCATCGGAAGCGATCGGCTGGCCAAACTCGTCCTCCTCGTAGGTAGGCTCTTCGTACTCGATGGTGTTGCCATAGTCGTTTTGCTGCTGGGCCGCGGCATATTCCGCCGCCGCACGTGCCATCTCCTCGGCGCGACGTTTTTGCTCACCAAAATAGGTGTCGAACGGAACATCGTCGGGGAACTCATTCTCGCCCTGGAAGGGGGCGACGTTGTCCATAACGCCAAGCAAAGCGGCGACAGAAGATTTGTTGCACACCGCGCCGGACGTATAGGGAAGGATGTAGCGATTGGAGATGATGTTTGCCGCGTTGGCGAGCGCAACGAGAGAGGCGAGAATCGCGACGATCCACAGCAGAACCTTGAGCGCGCCGGGAAGCGGCAGGATGCGCAGGACGGCGACGGCAGCGGGGGCAACCGTGGCGACGGGCAGCAACTTAGCGATGAGCGCGCGGTACGAAGCATAGGGCTCGCGGGCAAGCAGCTCGGCGCGAGGGGAGTCGTAATGTGCGACAACGACCACCGGGCGGTTTCGCGGGGACGCGAGCGGGCCAGAAGCCTTGTGATAGGCGATGACATTTTGGCTCACGCCCGTCTTTCCCAGCCCCGAGATCACGGGATGCCCGGTACGCTCGAGCACATAGAGCACGGCACCGATGATGGCCAGCAGGGTACCGACCAAGCCGATGGCGCCACCGATACCCATAAGCAGGGCGCCGACAAACGCAAGGATGCCGGTGATAGCAAATGCCAGCCTGCTCGGCGCGGGAGCATTAAACTCCTGCACCTCGGGATCAAAGCCATGGTTGCGGAAAATCTGAGCGATATCCTCGGCAGCCAAGCGCTCTTCTTCGCTGCATGCCGGCGTGATGCCGGTGTTCTGCAGCAGGTGGTTGATATAGTTCTGGGTGTTCGCCATGTGCGCTCCACATCCATAATCCGACAAATAGGCCCAATGCATGCACATTAGAACCGTATATAGTCGAAAGTATACCCCGAGCGAGCGCAAACGACCGAATTCGGGCCATCTTAACGCCCCGAGCGGACAAGGATATAGCCTAATCTCCATATCGGACTAAAATCATGGCAGCAAACCACCTTCCCATGCGAGGACTCTATGACGGCAAGCGACACGACCGCTATTAACAAAAAGGGAACGCCGGAACCCAGTTTCGATAAAACGGCCCAGCGCATCCTCAATCTTTTCTTTGTACTCAACAGTTCTCCCGAGCCGTTGACGACCGAACAAATCGTCTTGGATTCCGATTTGGGGTATGGCTCGGGCAACATCGACTCGGATAAGCGCAAGTTCCGCCGCGATCGCGACAAACTACTCGAACGCGGCATCGTAATCAAAGAGGTTCGCCTCGCCGGCGCGCAAGAGACCGAGGAAAGCTCGTGGACGATCGACCGCGAGCACACGTTTGCGGCAGGTGGGCTCATCACCGCAGACGATGCCGACATCTTGCTAGACGCCATCGACCAGACGTTTGCGGCCGGCTCCTCCGCCTTTGCCGCGCCGCTTGCCGACATCCGGTCCAAGATTGCCTATCTCACCGGCATATCTGCCGCAGACGAGGCGCCGATTCACCGTTCTCCCACCGTCGATGCAGTTTGGAGCGCCTTTGCCGAGCGCTGTGCACTGCGCTTTTTGTATCAGAACGGTCGCGGCGAGCAGAAAGAGCGCACCGTCTGCGTCTACGGTATGTTCGAACACGATGGCACGGCGTATTTCTGCGGTCTGGACAATGCCACCGACAACATCAGAACGTTCCGCTGCGACCGCATCGTCCGTGCTTGGCGCCCCTCAAAGGCATACTCCATTCCCGCAGACTTCAATCTCAACGATTACCTGTTCTTTGAATTCGATTTCGCCGACCGACCGCCCGTTGCAGCCACGTTCTCGTTCGCCCCTCAGACGCAGATCGATATGATCAACGGCCTCACGCGCGGGCGAGGTGAGCTCACACACACCGATGCGGGATGGATCTGGACCGTTGACGTGCGCGACCTTGAAGCCGCCGCCTCATTTTGCATGGCCCACGCCATGGACGGCATGAGGCCCATGGCCCCCAAATCGCTCAAGCAGGCGTGGAACCACCTCATTGAAAGGACGGTGCACGAGTATGCCCGTGCGTAAACTCACCAGCGAGCAGAGACTCTCGCGCGCCATCGACATCATGGAGGCCCTCTACGCCGCCGGCGAGAGCGGCATGACACGAACCGAGATTTGCGGCCGCTTTGACATCACGGGAGTATCGCTCGACGAGATTCTCGAGATCGTCTCGACGCTCGCGGACCGAGAATCTGGTGCGCGCATCATCTGCGAATGCCACGGCGAGCGTGTGGTCCTCACTGGTGACGCCGGGCGTGTGCTACCGTTGCGCTTGAGTGCAGCCGAGGGCGTTGTGCTCAACCACGAACTTGAATCGTTGGGGATCGAGCCGCAGACGGCAGCTCGGATTCGACACGCCCTTCTACCCGAAGAGCTCGGCTATAACCAGCGCGTCTTTGACACCGTCAACCACGGGTCGCACTGGCAGCAGCTGAGCTGTGCCATTCAGGACGGCGTTCGCTGCCGCATCTCATATCGCTCGATGGACGATGCACGGCCACGCGAGCGTCTGGTCGACCCCTTGCGCATTACGGCAAACGGCGACCAAACATACCTGATTGCCTGGGACATCACAGTCGATGAGCAGCGCACCTATCGCATGGATAAAATCGAGGGACTCGCCTTGACGGAAGACTCCGTCGTGCCTCACACACCGGACGTCGCATCCCTCCACGATTCCCTTGCCCGGACGCAGCGCAGCGCAAAGCTCTTGATGCCATTCGATATGGCGGAGCATCTGGACTGGGCCGGCATCACCCTAATCGAGCGCGGCGGGGCAGACATGGCAACGGTAACTGTGCATTACGGCTCCGAGCGTTGGCTACTGAGCCAGGTAATCGCAGCGGGCGGAGCCATCCGCATCTTGGATGACCCCGCCCTGTCAAAGCGCCTGTGCGATATGGCAAAAACCCTCGTCTGTCCGCTTTAGCGCCGCCGCTCGTGGCGTGCGCGCCACAGTTGCAGATAGTGCCCGATCTGCGCCGATTCGATGCGCTGGTAGGAGCTCGTGGGCAGCGACGTTAAGAACTTCTTTCCGTAGCCCTTCGTCACCAGGCGCGGGTCGGCCAGAATCAGCACGCCGCAATCGGTCGACGAGCGGATAAGGCGGCCGGCCGCCTGCTTGACCTCGAGCACCGCCTCGGGCAGCGAATAGCGCGCCCAAGCGCGGTCTTCGCGCAGGTTGCGCTCGCACGAGAGCGGGTCCGTGGGACTCGAGAACGGCAGCTTGGGAATGATGACGCAGCGCAGCGTCTCGCCGCTGGCGTCGAACCCCTCCCAGAAGGCCTTAAGCGCAAAAAGCGATGAAGTCGGCTCGTTGATAAACCGATCGCGCAGGCGACGAGGAGATGAGTTGCGCTGCTGGCAGTTGAGCCCCAGACCCGCACGGGCCATCTTGGGCTCAACGCGGGCGTACAGGTCTTCCATGTCGCGCCGATTGGTGAACAGTGTGAGCACCGATCCGCCCATGGCAAGATGGGCGTCGACCAGCACGCGCTCGAGCGCCGTAAGATAGCTCTCGCGATCGCGCGGATCGGGGATATCGCCCGCAACGACTACAGCCATGTTCGAATCGAAGTCGTAGCTCGAGTCCAAGTGCAGCGATGAGGATGTTGAAGCGCCGATGCGATCGAGGCCGACCGCGTGGTTAAAGTGTTCGAAGCTTTTGGACACCGTCATGGTCGCCGAGGCAAAGATAGCCGTGTGAACCTCGGGCAGCCACTCGGTTGCCAAGGCCTCGCCAATGTCGATGCGCTCTGCGGTCATTGACTCTCCGCCGGCACGCAGCCTGCGATTGACCTGCAGCGAATACACGTAGTGTTCATCGGTGCCATCAATGATGAGTTTGAGGTTCTCGGCCAGCTCGTGCAGGCGGCGCGAGATATCACCCAGGTCGACAACAACCTCGGGCTTGTCGGCGGCGACGGCTTGCACCAGCGCGTCGACGCTCTTGTCAGCCTGTTCCAATACGTCGATGGCAGCGTAGGCCGACTGTAAGAAATCATGCCAGTCGTCAGATTCACGCAGCTCGGGGCCAATCCATAGATTGGCATTGTCATAACCCCCACGGGCACGGCGGCCGAGCTCGCGAACGCCATCGAACACGTCGGCGATTGCCATGCTCGCGCGCGCAACCGTCGACGTCGCCTTGGCAGTAAGGCCCAGATAGAGCGTAGAGCCCTCGGAGGTTGCCAAATCACGGGAGACCTGGCTTAGCGCACCGGTGCTCGAGCCACCCAGGCGCTCAAACAGAACGCGTGATTCGTCCGCCGACACCACGCGCGCCCACTGACGGCGCGCCTCGCGCTCGATGGAATGGGCCTCGTCGATTACCCAATGACGAATCGGAGGTAAAATCCTGCCCTCGGCCGCGACATTGCGGAACAGCAGGGAATGGTTGGTGACCACCACGTCGGCATGCGCTGCACGACGGCGAGCGCCGTGGACCAAACATTTATCAGGGAAAAACGGGCAGAGGCGACGAGCACACTCGCGCGAGGCCGTCGTAAAGTCGGGGCGGTTGACGCTGCGCCACCGAATGCCGAGCGAGTCGAGGTCGCCATCGGCTGATTGGCAGACGTACGCCATAATGACCGCGACCGCCGTGAGCGTGTCCGCCGGATCGCGCTTGGTGGTAATCTCGACCTGGCCGCGGCTCATGCGCTCAAGCTTGCGCAGGCATGGATAGTGGTCATACCCCTTGAGAGCGCAAAATGACAGACCACCGTCCAGTTGCTCGGCAAGTTTTGGCAGCTCATGGTACATGAGCTGGTCGGCAAGATTGTTCGATTTGGTCGCAATACCAACCGTTATGTTGTTACGGCGCGCTGCCTCGGCAAAAGGCACCAGATAGGCCATCGATTTGCCGACGCCCGTGCCCGCCTCAATTACACGATGAGTGCCCGTGACCAGCGCATCGCGGACCTCGAGCGCCATCGCGATCTGCTCATCACGCGGCTCGTAGGTGGGATACATGCGATTGACCAGGCCACCTGGCGCATAGTCTGCCTCAATCTCCTCACGACTCGGCATCTTGAGGACCGGCAGTTCGTCGGCGTCCACCCGATCGTCGGCGCGATCGGCCTTGAGAACGTCAGCACGAGCGGCGCTGAGAGAGAAGATAGAACCAGGGTTCTGCCCTGCCAAGAATGAGAAGATAGGACGATAGGACCAAGGCACATCCGGATGCATGTCGGCTAGGCGCGCCATGAGGCCCTGAGGCAAGTCGGTGAGCGCCACGAGCAACACGCGCCATACGCCACACAGGGCGTCGACGTCGGCATTGGCACGGTGTGATACCGAGTCACAGCCAAACAGATCGGCCATAAAAGACAACTTGTGCGATGCCAGGCGCGGAAGCGCGATGCGCGACAGCGCCAGCGAATCGATCCAGATATCGCTCACGTTGACGCCGCCTTTGACCGACTCGATAAACGAGCGGTCGAACGTGGCGTTATGTGCGATTACCGGGCAACCACCGACAAAATCGGCGAGAGCGGCTACGGCCTCAACGGCCGACGGGGCATCTGCCACATCGGCATTTGTAATGCTCGTGAGCTCGGTGATCTCGGCGGGAATCAGCTGCTTGGGATGCACGAAGGTATCGAAGCGGTCGACGACCTCGCGGCCCGAAAGACGGGCCGCCGAGATCTCGATCAGCTCATTGTCCTGCACCGAAAGACCTGTGGTCTCGGTATCGAGGACAATCACATCTTCCTCGATAAGGCCGAAGGACTGCGTTTTGGCGCGTTCGGCAAGCGTGGCATAGGAGTCGATGACAAACTGCGGCGTTCCTGACGAAACCGCGTCCTCGATTAGCATGCAATGCCCGCTCGACGAAGGCCCATACGAATCAGGCTGTCACAGACCTGCGGGAACGTCATGTCGTCGGTGTGGCGGATCTCGTCCGGATACAGCGACGTATCGGTCATGCCGGGAATGGTATTGGTCTCGAGGATAACGGGGCCGTCCTCACTCACGATAAAGTCGCTGCGCGAGATACCCAGGCAACCGAGGGCCTTGTGAGCAGCACAGGCAAGCTCCTGAGCGCGAGCGTAATTCTCGGGTGAAATCTGCGCCGGAATGCGATGGATGTCCGTAGGGTCGACATATTTCACGTCCAGATCGTAGAACTCGCAGTCCTCGGGTTTGCGAATCTCGACAATCGGCAGAGCGCGCACGTCGTCCTCGCCGTACACACCGACGGTGATCTCGGTACCCTCGATGCACTTCTCGACCAGCACTTTGTCGCCGTACGCAAACGCCTTGGCGATTGCCGCGGGCAGCTCGGAGGGCTCATGGACCAGGGAAATGCCATAGCTGGAACCGTTGACGGCCGGCTTCACAAAGCAGCGCTCGCCACAAACCTCGACGATATGATCGATATCGACTTCATCGCCCACCTCGAGCGCGAGGCCGGGGGCAATGGGAATGCCCGCCTTGGCGTACAGGAGCTTAGAGACCTCCTTGTCGGCACCGCAGGCGCTGGCAAGCACGCCCGAGGCCGTGTAGGGGATACCCAGGGTCTCCATGGCGCCCTGCATGGCGCCATCCTCGCCGCCGGCACCGTGCATGGCGATAAACGCCACGTCAAAGCCGCCGGTCGCCATGGTTACCATAAAATCATCGGCAGCCGTGTCGAGCAGCTCCACCGAAGTGTAGCCGGCCTCCTTCAAGGCAACCACGACGTTCTTTCCCGAATTGAGCGAGATCTCGCGCTCAGCGGAATGACCGCCCGCCAAGACCGCTACGTGCATGTTCTCTAGGCTTTTACCCGGCATGGGCAGACTCCTCCTCTATAATTTCTGCAGCTGATACCATATTGTAGCGATACCCTCTACGTTTCCCCAAAATCGAAAGGCTTCCATGAATCCCAGGACTAAATCTCAGGACATTCGCGACTTGAGCCAAAACGATATTCGCGAGCTCGTGGCCGAGCTTGGCCAGCCCGCCTTCCGCGCGAAGCAGCTCATCGAATGGGTCTTTGAGAAGAACGTTTGTTCGTTTGACGATATGACCAACCTTCCCAAGGCTTTCCGCGAGCAGCTTAAAGAGGCTTTTGCCTTTGACACGCCGGCTGAACTCACCAAGCAGGTTTCCAAAGATGGCTCTCGCAAGTACCTGCTCGAGTACCACGACGGCGTTTCCGTCGAGACCGTCGGCATGCCCCGTCGTAACAAGCTTTCCGTCTGCGTTTCCACCCAGGCAGGCTGTGGCATGGGCTGTGCCTTTTGCGCTACCGGTCTCAACGGCCTCAAGCGCTCTCTGACCGCTCAAGAGATCGTCGACCAGGTACTTCATGTATCCAACGACTTTGGCGAGCGCGCCACGAGCGTTGTCTTCATGGGCCAGGGCGAGCCGTTTGCCAACTACGACGAGGTTCTCAAGGCGCTGCGAATCCTCAACGACCCCGATGGCATCGGTATCGGCGCTCGTCACCTCACCGTCTCTACCAGCGGCGTTATTCCCGGTATTCGCAAATTTGCCGACATCCCCGAGCAGTTCACGCTTGCCGTTTCCCTGCATTCCGCCATCCAGTCGACGCGCAATAAGCTCATGCCCGGTGTTAAGAAGTACACGCTGCTTCGCCTTCACGAAGCGCTTCAGCTCTACACCGAGAAGACCGGCCGCCGCCCGACCTATGAGTATGCCATGATCGAAGGCGTCAACGATACGAATCCCGAAATGCAGGCGCTCTGCGACTTCTGCGAGGGAACGCTGTGCCACGTTAACCTCATTCAGCTTAACGACATCGAGGGTAGCCCGCTCAAGCCGTCGCCGATTCATAAGGTTGAGGATCTTCAGCGTCGTCTTGAGTCCCGTGGCATCGAGACCACGATTCGTAACTCCCGTGGTAACGATATTGACGCCGCTTGCGGACAGCTGAAGCAGCGCTTCAAAGTTCAGAAGAACGCATAGGGGAGTCGCATCCCATCCCAAAACGTTTCATGTGAAACATCGAACGACCCCGGTTACAGAATATGCAACCGGGGTCGTTTCATTTATTGACCTTAATTTTGAATCAGCTGCTACCTGTCCCATTTTTACGGCCAAAATAAGGGGTCCTTGTCTCATGAATCAGACAAGGACCCCGCAAAATATGCTGAGTAATTGTTAGGTACCTAATAGCCTACATTTTCCCATTGGTTGCTGACCCAACCTTGATTAATCTTGGGATTCTTCGTTACCTGAGCAGTACGCATGGCAACATCTTCTGTCATAACATCCATTTTCTTTTTGGAAGTATCGACGATATCTTGCGCGCTACGAAGCAAACGACCTCGAAGTTCATCGTCTGTCGCGATCCTATAGCCAGCAAAGGCACCAGCCGCGACAGTCGTCACCAATGCAATCGCTGTTAAAATCTTATTCCTCATCTTGGCCTCCTTGATCAAACTGAATCATTTCGCCAAGAATACGAGAGAGCTCTTCCTCGTCTTTAAACTCAATCTCAATCTTATTCTTTCCACGCGAGCTCTTCACACGCACGTTGGTATTAAAAACCTGACGAAGCACGCGGGCAGCCCTTTTAAAAGACTGAGGCGTTGCAGGCCTCGGCGTCTTAGGTGTCTCTCCGGCAGAAAACAACGGAGCAAGATTTTCTGTCGCTCTTACGGAAAGGCCCTCTGTAACAACTTTCTCTGCAAGTCGAATACGCGCGTCCTCATAGGGAACTGCAAGAATCGCACGTGCATGACCAGCAGTAAGTTTGCCCTCAAAAATCATCTGCTGAACTACTTCGGGGAGATCGAGAAGACGCAGCGAGTTTGTAATTGCAGAGCGTGACTTGCTTACTGCCTTCGACAATGCCTCCTGGGTCATCCCGCTGGCATCAATGAGTTGGCGATAGCCCTTAGCCTCTTCGACGGGATTCAGATCAGAACGCTGAAGGTTTTCGATAAGAGCAAGAGCCAGCATCTCTTCATCATTTACCTCTTTAATGATGACTGGCAATTCTTCAAGGCCAGCAAGCTTTGACGCCTGGTAACGACGCTCACCAGCGATGATCTCATAGCCGTTTCCATGCTTGCGAACCAAAAGCGGCTGCAAAACGCCATGTTCTTGGATTGACTCGCTCAACTCGCGAAGTTCAGTTTCGTTAAAGTGAATTCGCGGCTGATTAGGGTTGGGAACGATATCCTCAATAGGTAGTTTTGTTTCAGATGCGGCATTTGAAGCCGATGCAGCCGAACCGCCGGTCTCATACTCGGCCTCTGAGACCAAAGCATTGAGTCCACGTCCCAATCCGCCACGTTTCTTTACACTAGGCACGCTTGATCACTTCTTTTGCAAGGTTCATATATGCTTTTGCACCCTTATTTTGAGGTGCATAGGTAATTACCGGTTCTCCAAAAGACGGAGCTTCGGAGATTTTAACCGTACGGGGGATTAGCGTCTTAAACGCCTTATCACCAAAGTACGATTGAACCTCCTCAACAACCTGATTCGATAGTGATGTACGCGAGTCATACATGGTCATAAGCACACCATAGGTGTCTAAGCCCTTGTTCAGCCGTGATTTGACCATCTTCATTGACTCAAGCAGCTTCGTAACGCCCTCGAGTGCGTAATATTCGCACTGGATCGGAATCAAAACGCTGTCTGCTGCGGTCAAAGCGTTGATAGTAAGCAGGCCGAGCGAAGGAGGACAGTCAATGAAAATAAAGTCAAACTCGTCCTGAATCGGCTCAAGCAAATCTTTGAGGCGGGTTTCACGAGCAATTGCGCTTACGAGCTCAATTTCCGCGCCTGCAAGTTGAATTGTAGCCGGAATAACGAATACCTTTTTACAATTTGTATCAAGAACAAGCGATTCTGCCGGCACATCATTCAACAATGCATCATAGATGCAGTGATCAAGGTCTTCTTTTTCAATTCCGAATCCACTGGTGCTGTTTCCCTGCGGATCAAAATCGACAATCAGTGTCTTACGACCCTGCTCACCCAGTGCTGCTGCAAGGTTTACAGCCGTCGTTGACTTACCGACGCCGCCTTTTTGATTGATGATTGCAATGATACGCGTGTCTTTTGCGCTCTTAGAACGCTTAACGTCGCGAAATCCCACGGTCCCTCCTGGTGTGTATTAAAGCTGTCAAACGGAGGATGTTTCACGTGAAACATTCCGAATCGATATCAACCGCCATGTTTCACGTGAAACACTGCAAGTTGTTAGTATCCATTATGTTTCACGTGAAACATCTAGGCAAGCGGATTCTTCTTTGCCACGCCATTTGCACGAGGCAATGAGACAGATGCTGGATGACTCTTCTTAAGAACAATGAACTCCCTGTGACCCAAGCCTTCAGGCAAATCAATTGCGTCATTCAGAAGCAAAGTGAAGCCGCAAATCTTAGCTGCTGACATGCCGGAAGCAAGCTCCTCATCCGAAGGATTGCCCTTGGTTATAACAAATAGCCCTCCATCCTTCAGATACGGAGCCGCATACTCAACAAGAATCGGTAGAGGGGCCAGTGCGCGGGCGGTTACAACAGAGAACTGCTTCTTATGGCTTCGAGCATATTCTTCAAGACGATCATGAACCGCATGAGCATGTTTCAATCCAAGAGCATGGACAAAGGAATTAACCGCATCAACCTTCTTGCCAACAGAGTCAATATAAGTAGCTTTACGATGCGTGGTTATGGTTAATGGAATACCAGGGAAGCCCGCACCTGTTCCCATATCGAGCAAAGCTCCCTCAGGAGCCTTGTTGATATAGGGGAGCAAAACAAGTGAGTCGAGGATATGAAGTACTGCAGCATCTTCTACGTTAAGAATACGGGTGAGATTGGTTGTCTTATTTGTTTCTAGAACCAAATCCAAATGCTGAATACATTTCCTCAGCTCAACATCAGTTACGCTCAAGGAATACTCTTTACAATAGGAAGTTAGACGACTCAACATCTCGTCAGCCTGCTGATCAGTAAGTACTAACAACGAAAGCTCCTTTCTGACAAAAATCAGTGTATCGAGAACTTTTGACAAAAAAAGGGGACGTGGAAACCACGTCCCCTTAGCATAAGCTCGAGTAGATTATCGAGCAACAATCACCACATGGCGATCAGGGTCAGAACCCTCAGAATGAGTATCGACTGCATCGTTGCCACGAAGTGCAATGTGAACCAGTCGGCGCTCGTAGGCATTCATGGGCGGAAGCGAAACACTCTTATGAGTGCGGATGGCACGCTCGGCAGCAGACTGAGCCATGGAGGCGACTTTATCCTGACGGCGACTCTTGTATCCCTCGACGTCCACTACAACCGGATACCTAAAGCCAAGCTTGCGGCTCACCAGCAAAGAGAACATAACCTGAAGAGCATCAAGAGTGCGACCATGACGGCCAATGAGAACAGCAAGGTCGGGAGCCGTTACATCCAAAATCAGCTCACCCTCGTCGCCCTCATACTCATCGATAGGAGAGTTGGCGGCATCGAAGTGCGAAAGGATGGAACGCAGGATGGAAATCGCAACATCGGCAATGGTGTCGAGCTCCTCATCGGTCAGCTCTTCACCAGCCTTGTAGCGCTGTGCAATCTCGGGATAATCGCCCGCGACCTGCGGGGCAACCTCCTCAAGCATATCCTCGATGATCTCTTCAGACATAACGTACTCCAAAAGTTAGGTACCTAAATAAGATTGATATCCCACTACTTCTTCTTGTGCGGGCGCGGCTTCTTCTCGCGACGAGTGACCTCAACCTGCAGCGGAGCGTTCTTAAGACGCTCCTCCTCATCGGCCTTCGCCTTGTCGATGACCTTCTGCGTCACAAAAATCTGCTGGATAACCTGCCAAGCAGACGAGACGTCGTAGTACAGCAGAACACCAACGGGAAGGCTCCAGCCCATCCAAAGCATCATGACCGTCATGACAACGGCCATCATACGCATGCTCTGAGCCTGCTGGCCGGTCTGGTTGCGCGACATATAGAGCTGCGGAATCAGGGTCAGGACGGCAAACAGGATCAGGCAAACCAGCGCAGGCAGTGCAACCATAAAGCCATCGGCAAAGGAAGCGCTCGGCGTGGTGGTCAGGTCGGGCAGGATGTTGAAGAACGAGAACGTGCCGTCGTTAAAGTACTGCGGCAGGTTGCGCAGCAATGTAAACAGGGCGAACAGGATAGGCATCTGAATCAGCAGCGGCAGACAGCCAGCCATGGGGTTGAACTTGTTCTCGCTGTAGAACTTCTGCATCTCCTCGGCCTGACGCTGGGGATCGTCGGCATAGCGCTCCTGGATCTCGAGCATCTTGGGCTGCAGCACCTGCATGCGAGCCGTCGACTTGGTCGACTTGAGCATAAGCGGCGTCAGCAGCAGACGGATGATGACCACCAGAATGATGATGGACAGGCCCCAGTCGACCGCAAAGGTCTGGATGAGCTTGAGCAGCTCGAAAAGGATGTTAACGATCCAATCCCACATGTAAGTTTTCCTCCGATAGCGAGTGCCCGCTAGGGCACAGGGTCATAACCGCCGACGTGCAGGGGATTGCAGCGAGCGATGCGCCTCACGGCAAGCCAGCAGCCTCTCAAAACACCGTGCTTCTCAATCGCCTGGATAGCGTATTGCGAGCACGTTGGGTAATAAATGCAGGCGTCAGGCAATAAGGGCGAAATAACCTGTTGATATATGCGAATAGGAGCGATGGCAACACGTCGCAAAACGTGATTGCTCATCGCTCCTCCCCGGCAACGCCGGCGCGCTTCATAAGCGAACGCAACGCCTTGTCCATCTCCTGCGGCGAGGAAACCCTAGTCTTGGGAGTTGCAAACAAGATGATGTCATAACCCGCAACGGGAAATCCGCAGCTGCGGGCGGCCTCGCGCATCACACGCTTAGATCGGTTGCGCACGACGGCACAACCGAGTCGCTTAGCACCAACGAAGGCGACCCTTCCGGAGTCGCCTTCGCCAACCGATTCACATATGGTCATTCGAATCAGAGGGTGATTGAAACGACGCCCCTGACTGAACACATGCTCGAAATCTTGCCGAGACTTAATAGTCTTCATGCGAGATGTGTGTATCGCTGCTAGACAGTGAGACGCTTGCGGCCCTTGGCACGACGACGGGCGAGCACGGCACGACCACCCTTAGTGGCCATACGGGCACGGAAGCCATGGGTCTTGGCACGCTTACGCTTATTAGGCTGATACGTACGCTTCATCTTAAGTTCCTCCTGCTGCATTTCGAGTGTCCGCGGGGACGCGGACGCAGATATAGACACGTGAGCTTGAAGATTGTAGGGAAATCAATGTTCAAATGTCAAGAAATCAAAGGTAAAAGGTTGCGCAGTTCACACGGTTCCCCCATAAGCCAAGCTCGATTTAGCGGTGCATGGCAACCTTTCACGATATTTCATCGAGTTTTCAACAGGTCATGTTGGCAATGTTGAGAACTTTTCGCCCGTTTTCCAAAGTTTTCAACAAGTTTTGAAAAGTTGTCGAAAGATGAGAAACGTTGCACGGTGAGCTACTATTTGCTCGAAACCTTTTGAAAGATTGCGAGCGGCATGTCTGACGACTTTTACACCATGGTCGATTCCGGAGACCCGGCACCCGACAACGAGCACATCACCGGCGTGCGCGAAGAGCGTGCGGAAGGCGAGCAGACGACCACGCAGGCGCCAAAAGCCATGTACGCCGCGCGCATCGCCGTCTATGACGACATGCTGTCGACACCGCGGGTGATCGTCATTGATCCGCAAGATGTCCGCACGTATTTGGAAGAGACGACCAACACCGTCTACCAGTGCATGAAAGAACAAGGTGGCCATATCTCGCTCATGGTCATCCGCGAGATTGTCGAAAACTTTATCCACGCACACTTTGCCGAGCCCATCATCTCGATTCTGGACGGCGGAGACACCATCCGCTTTGCTGACCAAGGACCCGGCATCGACGACAAGGAACGTGCTTTCGACTTTGGCGTTACCAGCGCAAACAGCAAGATGAAGCGCTATATCCGTGGAACCGGAGCAGGGTTTCCCATGGTGCAGGAGTATTTGGAAAACGCCGGCGGTGCCGTATCCATCGAGGACAACATGGGCAACGGCACCGTGGTTACGGTAAGCCTGAACCCTAAACGCGTGCAGGAAATCGAGCGTGCCGGCGGACGCGGCGCTGCCGTGCGGCCCGAGACGGAGCAGCCCACATATCCCCTGCCGGGAGCTTTTGCGCAGCAGCCCATGGCAGCGCAGCAGATGCAGCCCACCGTGGGACAGATGCAGCAGCCCGGAATGCCTCCTACACAAGAACCCCAAGCGGCATCGATGTCGATGCCGCCAAGCATGCCAGAGGCCATGTCGCTGGCGAATCAGGATACAGCAGCAATGCAGCAGGCGACAGGGGCACCGGGTGGCCAGCAAATGGGCTATCAGCCGTACCAACAGGGATATCCATATCAGCAGATGCCGCCACTGGGGTACGGCCAGCAGTTCCCGCAGCAGTACCAGCAAGGATATCAGCAGCCGTACCAGCAGATGCCGCAGCAGCAGTACAACCCCTGGGCCCAGCAGATGCCTCCGCAGCCTCACCAACAGTGGCCTCAAAGTTTTCAACAGCAAATGCCACCGATGCAGAGTTCTCAACAACCAGCAGCTCAAATGATGTATCCTAATGCAGCAAATCAGCATGCGCAGCCACAACCGGACGTGTTCGTAAGCGATCGCGGCAACGCCGCGCTGGGCTATCTGGCGCAAAATCAAGCGTGCGGTGCAACCGATCTGGCGAGGGCGCTTGGAAACTCGGCCCCCACTTGGTCACGCACGCTCAATGACTTGGCGCAGGCCGGCTTGGTCATCAAGCATGGCCAGAAATACCATCTGACCGAACTCGGCGCCGCTCGCGTGCGAGCTCAGAGCTAAAGAACGGGAGAGACAGTGGACGAGGAAGCAAGCATCATCCTGGGGGATGCCATCGCCTTTTGCCAGCGCGACGGCCAAGATGCACGCCTCATCAACATGCTGGGGCAATCGCGCGCCATAAGCCTGACCGAAGATACGCTCACGATCGAGGCCCCCTCGCGCTTTGCCATCGCGCAGCTCAAAAAGCATCAGCCGACTATTGAGGCCTATCTGGAAGAAATCGCCTTTGCACCGATCGCGCTCGACATCGTGGCACCGCAAGGCGCCGCGACGGAATCCGCTGCCGCCACGGCGCCCGCCACGGCTCCCGCTGCTTCCCCGGCGGTGCCGGCCTCCGCAGGCGACGCGTCGACGGTCGAGCACCAGCACAGCGATGTTTCCCGTGAAACCATGGCACCGTTGCCGACCGCGGCGGCGACGCCAACGAACGCGCCCGTCACGCACATGCCCATCGCTCACGACGCAGCGGCGGGCGCGGATTCGGGCATTGCAATCAAAAACACGCTCTCGGCCGACGATTTTCGTCGCATGATGAACCAGATGAAGGGCGGGGCGCCGACTAAATCCACGCAAGCCGCGGCCCCCACCTCACCCATGCCAGCACCGACCGTGCCGGCCGAGCAGAATACGGATGGAGCCCCGCTCGCCGCGAACTCAAAATTTACCTTTGAGAACTTTGTCTACGGCCCCGAAAACAGCCATGCCTATCGCTCGGCACTCAAGTTTGCCGCCCTCGCGGACGAGCGCGGCACATGCACATCACTGTTCATCTACGGCAAATCGGGCCTGGGCAAGACGCACCTGCTGCTTGCCATCAAAAACGAGCTCGCCGAGAAGTCGCCCGAGATTAAGGTCAAGTATGCCAACTCCCAGGCATATCTGGACGACCTGATGACCGAGTTCGACCGTCAAAAGAAGAGCAACGCTCCCATCATGCAGGCGTACCACGGCGTGGACGTGCTCATCATCGATGACATCCAAAACATCATCGGCAAGCGCGCGAGCGTGGACTACTTTTTCCAGCTCATGGACGAGTTCATCCGCAACAACAAGAAGGTCGTCATCGCGGCAGACCGCGCCCCCAAGGACCTAAGCATGGACGAGCGTCTGACCAGCCGCTTCAACGCCGGCATGCTCTGCCTGGTTGCAGAGCCCAGCTACGAGATGAAATACAAGATCTTGCAGCGCTATTACGAGAACACCATCGTCGCTGCCCCCGAGGCAGGCGACGACTCGCTGCTGGCGGCCTATGGGGGCGACGGCGGGCACCTGACCGACGAACACTTTAAACACATGGCCGAGGTCTCGGGCACCAACATCCGCGAACTCGAGAGCTTTTGCGAGCGCTGCGCCGGCGAGGCGGGTGACCGCGAGCGCGAGGGCGGGGAGCTCACCTTTGACGATATCGACGCCATCGCCAGCCAGTACTTCGACACATCGGCCAAAAAGATCAACGTCCAGACGGTTCAGTCCGTCATCGAAGAGCAGTACGGCGTGACACACGAGGAGCTCATCGGCCCGCGTCGCAACGCCAATATCGCCAAAGCACGCCATATCGCTATCTACCTGGCCATCGAGATGTGCGAAATGACGACCACGGCGGTGGGCGCCGAATTTGGCAACCGCAACCACTCGACCGTCAGCACGAGCTACAAAAAGGTCCAGAAGATGATCCAGGAAGACCGCACCGTCACCGAAGACCTCAAGTCACTGCGCGATAAAATTACACTGCGCTCGTAGGGAAATAGAGACACCTGTTGAAAACTTGTCGAAACCACGGGCATAAGGTGTTTAAAACCCAACCCGCGGTGATGAAAAGTTTTGCGCAGGTTTTGAACGTGGAAAACCACCCCCGTTGCACACAGGTTGCTGTCGATTCTCTTTCTGGGTCTGACCTGCGTCTTTGGGAGTAATCAACAGTTTCGTCAGTGCTATTACTATTATTAAGATATTTATATCTATAGAAAGGTATTAAAAGATGAAGTTCACCGTCAGCCAGAGCTCGCTTACACAAGCCATCGGCGTCGTTATGAAGGGCGTCGCTTCGGCATCCACCCTTCCCATCCTGTCGGGCGTGCTCGTCAAGGCGCAAGACGGCATCTTGGAATTCCAGACCTCTAACTACACCATCTCGATCCGTCATCGCATCGCGGCACATGTCGAAGAAGAGGGCGAGATGGTTATCCCTTGTAAGATGCTCTCCAATATCACCAAGACCCTCCCCGATGCCCCGGTCACCTTTGAGCTGTCCGAGCGCCAGGTGCTGATTGGTTGTGAGAAGAGCTCTTTCCGCCTGAACACGCTCGATGCCAATGACTTCCCCGAGTTTCCGGCCTATGCCATCGAGAGCGCCGTGGAACTGCCGACCGATATCTTGTCCGAAATGGTCGGCCGCGTGTGGCGCGTCACCTCGACTGACAAGGCCCGCCCCATCCTGGGTGGCGTGCACATGAAGGTCGAGAACAACACCGTGCGCCTGGTGGCGACCGATTCCTTCCGCTTGGCCGTGTGCGATACGCAGGTCGAGACCTCAACCCTCGAGGGCTCCTTTGAACTCAACGTTCCGGCCGACGCCTTTAACGACGCGCTGAACATCATGGCCAGCCAGGCGACCATCATGATCGGGGCTACCGACACCCAGGTCGTCTTTGAGGCCGGCAACACCACCTACGTGTCGCGCCGCATCGAGGGCGTGTACCCCAACTACAAGCAGCTCATCCCCGATTCGTGCGTGACGAGCGTCAAGATCGACGTCGCCGCCTTTAACGCCGCCCTCAAGCGCGTGGCCGTTATCGCGAGCGCCAACCCCGCCGTCAAGTTCGAGATCGATGTCGAGAACGGGCAGATGGGCCTGTCCTCCATTTCCAATGACCAGGACCTTGCGCAGGAGACGATCGATGTCGAGGCCGAGGGCGAGTCGGGCACCATCGCCTTCAACTACCACTACATCTTCGGGTGCCTCAATGCCCTGTCCAAGGAGAAGGAGATCACGCTGGAGCTCAAGAGCTACTCGCAGGCGGGCATCTTCAAGTCCTACGACAAGATCAACTACCTGTACCTGGTCATGCCGGTCCGCATCTAGCAACTGCCCTATGACCATGTTCGCCTGCGATCTTTCCGTCGCGCACTACCGCAGCTTCGATAGCTATCGCCTTGCCCTGGACGAGGGCGTGACGATACTTGCGGGACCCAACGCGGCGGGAAAGACCAATCTCATAGAGGCGCTGCAGCTGCTGACGAGCGGCGCCTCGTTTAGGCATCCGACCGCAGCCGAGCTCGTCCATGACGGCGTGGGCTCGTGCAAGGTCGAGCTGAGGCTCGAGGGCGACGGCCGCGTGCTTGATATGGGATTGAGCGCGGAGGACGGTAAACGCTCGTTTAGCCGCAACGGCAAGAGATGCTCTGCCGCCGGTGTGCGCGGGGTTCTGCCGAGCGTGCTGTTTTGCCCCGACCATCTGGACATGGTTAAGCGAGGCGCCAGTGTGCGCCGCGCCGCCCTCGACGACTTTGGCATGCAACTGAGCGCACGCTATGCCGATCTTGCGAGCACCTATGGTCGCTGCGTGACCCAGCGTAACGCCTTGCTCAAGGAGGCCTGGTGCTGCCGCGAGATGCTCGGAGCGTGGAACGATTCGATTGCCCGCGCGGGCGCGGCTCTGCTCGTGCACCGGTTGGCCCTGCTCGACCGGCTGGCGGGCCATGTGCGTACTGCCTACGGGCAAGTGGCGTCCGGTGAAGCCGCCAACGTGTCCTATGCGTCCACGCTGGGGGATTTGCCCCAGGTCGATGATCGCGAAGAGCTGAAGGGCTGGGCGTACGAGCGCATGCTGGCTGCCCTTGATGAGCACGCCGACGAGGAAATTCGCCGCGGCGTGACGTTGGTGGGACCGCATCGCGACGAGATTGAGTTTGCTGTGGCGGGTCGCTCCGCCCGTTCATTTGCCAGCCAAGGTCAGCAGCGAACGTTGGTTCTGGCCTGGAAGGTGGCGGAGGTGGCCGTGGCTCGCGATGTCCTGGGCACCGCCCCACTGCTGCTTTTGGACGACGTGATGAGCGAACTCGACGGCGAACGCCGCGGTGCTTTCCTGCGGCTGATCGGCGATGATATCCAGACGGTCATAACCACGACCAACCTGGGGTACTTTACCGATGACCTGCTTGATCGAGCCAAGGTGGTGAGCATGGGTGAGACGTGCTAATTACGAGCGCGAGAGCGAAACGGTCGCCTTCAGTGGCTTTTTGAACGCAGAGCGCCAGCGCATCCTGGCGGCTGCGACCCCTGAGCGCCGTGCGCAGATGGAGGCCGCAGAGGAATCTCGTGCGGTCTATCGCGCCTGGAATGCGGTGTGCTCGGGCACGCGCGAGGGGCGCCATGTGACGGGCCTGCGCTACCTGCCCGAGTCCAATGAGCTGCTGGTATATCTCGACTCGCCCTCGTGGACGCAGGAAATGACGCTGTTGCGCGAGATCATCCGCGCGCGCATGGAGCGCGCCGGTGCGCATGTGGACGGCCTGGTGTTCAAAACCACCGCGCCCGGTCACACGCCGCCCGCCGCCAAGGAGCGCCTGCGTCCGGCGACGACCGAGCGCCCGCCGGCTCCGCACGCCGACCTAAGTGAGGCCGAGCGCACCGAGATTGAGCGCCAAGTGGCGCCCATCGAAGACCAAAAACTGCGCGAGGCCCTCGAGAATGCCATGAGAGCCAGTGCCGAGTGGGCCAAGGGCGTGCAAAGCAAAAAAGAGCCTTAAATCGCATCTGGTGGCCTTGTAGAGCCAAATACCCTCGTTCCCGAGGGTATTTTTTTACGATAAACTAGTAAGGCTGTACACATTTTCTTGACTGAAGGAGGACGTGTGGCAAACGAAAACGATTACGATGGCGGCGAGATTAAGATTCTCGAAGGTCTCGAGGCCGTTCGTAAGCGCCCGGGCATGTATATCGGCTCGACGAGCGCCAGCGGTCTGCATCACCTGGTGTGGGAGATCGTTGACAACTCCGTCGACGAGGCCATGGCCGGTTTCTGCACCGAGATCCAGGTGACGGTCCACGCCGACAACTCCATCACGGTCGTCGACAACGGGCGCGGCATCCCCGTCGACGAGCACCCTGTTAAAAAGATCCCGACGCTCGAGGTCGTCATGACGATCTTGCACGCCGGCGGTAAGTTCGATAACTCGGCCTATAAGGTCTCGGGCGGCCTGCACGGCGTTGGCATCTCCGTCGTCAACGCACTGTCCAAGCGCGTGGTCGTTCAGGTTCGTCGCGACGGCAACACCTACGAGATGGAGTTCTCGCGCGGCAAGACCGTCAAGAAGATGGAGGTCGTGGGCACCTCGGATTCGACGGGCACCACCGTCACCTTCTGGCCCGACGACGAGATCTTCGAGACCTGCATCTACGATTTCGATACGCTGCACAACCGTCTGCAGGAGACGGCGTTCCTCAATAAGAACCTCAAAATCGTGCTGACCGACGAGCGCGAGGCGACTCCCCACGTGGAGGAGTTTTGCTACGAGGGCGGCATCATCGACTTCGTCAAGTTCCTCAACGAGGGCAAGGACGTCCCCGAGGCCTTTAAGGAGCCCATCTACATCGAGGGCAAATCGGACCCGGACGCGCCTGTGACCAAGATGGGCGAGGTCGAGGTTTCTCTGCAGTGGAATAGCGGTTACGGCGAGAACGTCATGTCGTTTGCCAACGACATCTACACCCCCGAGGGTGGCATGCACCTTGAGGGCTTCCGCACCGCGCTCACCCGCGTGATCAACGATTACGCGCGCAAGCAGAACCTGCTCAAGGAAAAAGACGCCAACCTGACCGGCGACGATGTGCGCGAGGGCCTTTCGGCCGTTATCTCGGTCAAGCTGCCCGATCCGCAGTTTGAGGGCCAGACCAAGGCCAAGCTCGGCAGCTCCTATATGCGCGCGCTCACACTCAAGATTGTGACCGACGGCCTTGCCGATTACCTCGAGGAGCATCCCAAGCCCGCTCGCGAGATCGTCAAGAAGGCGCAACAGGCCTGCAAGGCGCGCAATGCCGCCCGCAAGGCGCGCGAGGCGACCCGCCGCAAGAGCCTGCTCGAGACGGCGTCCCTGCCCGGTAAGCTCGCCGACTGCTCGGTGCGCGATGCCGAGCTGACCGAGCTCTTCATCGTAGAGGGCGACTCGGCAGGCGGTTCGGCCAAGGACGGCCGTCGCCGAGACATCCAGGCGATTTTGCCCCTGCGCGGCAAGATTTTGAACGTCGAACGCGTTGGTGACCATCGCGCGTTCTCGAGTGACACCATCCAGTCGCTGATTACCGCGATCGGTTGCGGCGTCACGACGAGTGCCGGCGACGGCGGCGACTTCGATATCACCAAGGCGCGCTACCACAAGATCATCATCATGACCGATGCAGACGTCGACGGTGCGCATATCCGCATCCTGCTACTGACGTTCTTCTACAAGTACATGCGTCCGCTGATCGATGCCGGCTACGTCTATGTTGCCTGCCCGCCCATCTTTGGCATTAAGGTGCGCAACAAGATTCACTACGTGTATCCCAACGGCCGCCAGCCCGAAGACGAGATCCTGCGCGACACCATCCAGAGTCTGGGCCTGAACCCCGACGATAACGACGAGGACGGCAAGGCCAAGGACGGCAAGATCACCAAAAAGCGCAAGGGCTATACCGTCCAGCGCTACAAGGGCCTGGGCGAGATGGACCCCAAACAGCTTGCCTCGACGACGATGGACCCAAAGACCCGCATTCTGCAGCGTGTGTCGATCGAGGACGCCGTGGTGGCGGACCGCGCCGTGCGCGAGCTGATGGGTTCCGAGGTCGGCTATCGCCGCGAGTACATCGAGAAGCATGCACATGATGCACGATTCCTTGACGCTTAAGAGGAGGTAACGTGGCAGACGATATCAACAATAACGAGGGTATGGACGAGGCCGGCGATGCCGGTATGCCCGATGATCTGAAGCGCCTGCTTGCCCGTGCTGAGCAGGGCGAGGACGGCGATCCGGACGCCTATAACCCCGATGCCGATGATGATGAGGAAGAGGACGACGACGGTGAGCTCGAGGAGAGCTTTGGCGAAGTCGATCGTGGCGCCTCGGCCGGCGAGGACATCAACGGCGGCCAGCTCCAGATTTCGGAGTTCGGTCGCGAGATGAAGCAGTCGTTCATCGAGTATTCGATGTCGGTTATCACAGCGCGTGCCCTGCCGGACGTGCGCGACGGCTTAAAGCCGGTACACCGCCGCATCCTGTACGCGATGAACGAGAGCGGCATCTACCCCAACCGCCCACACAAAAAGTCGGCCTGGACGGTCGGCGAAGTTATCGGTAAGTACCACCCGCACGGTGACTCTGCGGTCTACGAGGCCATGGTCCGCCTGGCGCAGTGGTTCTCCATGCGCACGCCGCTCATCGACGGTCACGGCAACTTCGGCAACATCGATGGCGACGGCGCGGCGGCCATGCGTTACACCGAGAGCCGCCTGGCCAAGCCCGCCATGGAACTGCTGCGTGACTTGCAGAAGGATACCGTCGACTGGCAGCCCAACTACGACGAATCGCTCGCCGAGCCCGTGGCACTGCCTGCGCGCTTCCCCAACCTGCTGGTCAACGGCAGCCAGGGCATCGCCGTCGGCATGGCCACCAACATCGCCCCGCATAACCTCACCGAGGCGATCGAGGCCACCTGCTACCTGATCGACAACCCCGACGCCACCGTCGACGAGCTCATGCAGATCATGCCCGGTCCGGACTTCCCCACCGGCGCCATCATCATGGGCAGCGCCGGCATTAAGCAGAGCTACGAGACCGGCCGCGGCTCCATTACCGTGCGTGCCAAGGCACATGTGGAGTCCACCAAGACCGGCCGCAGCCGCCTGGTCTTTACCGAGATTCCCTACATGGTCAACAAGGGCACCCTGCAGGAGAAGATCGCCCAACTCGTCAACGACAAGCGCATTGAGGGCATCTCGGATATGCGCGATGAGTCCAACCAGAAGGGCATCCGTCTGGTCATCGAGCTCAAGAAGGGCGTCATTCCGCAGGTCGTGCTCAACAACCTGTATAAGTACACCTCGCTGCAGACGACCTTTGGCGCCAACAACCTGGCACTCGTCAACGGCGTTCCCAAATGCCTGAGCCTGCGCGAGATGCTGCAGCACTACATCGACCACCAGGTCGACGTCGTCACCCGCCGCACCCGCTTCGACCTTAAGAAGGCCCAGGCCCGCGCGCATATCCTCGAGGGCTACCTGATGGCCCTTGACCATATCGACGAGGTCATCAGCATCATCCGCTCCTCGCAGACCGACTCCGAGGCCAGCAGCCGACTGATCGAACGCTTTGGCTTTACGCCCGAGCAGACCACGGCCATCCTCGAGATGAAGCTGCGCCGCCTGACCGGCCTGGAGCGCGACAAGATCCAAGAAGAGTTGGACGGCCTGCGCCGCGCCATCGCCTACTACGAGGACCTGCTGGCGCACGAGGAGAAGATTCTGGGCGTCATCAAGGAAGAGATGCGCGAGATCTCCAAGAAGTTTGGCGACAAGCGCCGTACCGAAATCAGCCAGGTTGAGAAGGACCTGGATGTCGAGGACCTCATCGCCGACGAGGACATGGTCGTGACCATCACCCACACCGGCTACGTTAAGCGTATCCCGGTGGCCGCCTACCGCGCCCAGAAGCGCGGCGGCAAGGGCGTGTCGGGCGTCAACCTCAAAGAGGACGACGTCATCGACGAGATGTTCATCGCGTCCACGCACGAGTACGTGCTGTTCTTCTCGAGCAAGGGCAAGGTCTATCGCCTGAAGGTGCACGAGCTGCCGGTGGGTACGCGCCAGGCGCGCGGTACCGCGATCGTCAACCTGCTGCCCTTCGAGGAGGGCGAGAAGATCGCGAGCGTCATCAGCTGCCGCGAGTTCCCGGCCGACGAGTACCTGATGTTTGCCACCAAGAGTGGCATGGTCAAGAAGACCGTGATGAGCGCTTACGATCGTAGCCGCCGTGATGGCCTGATCGCTATCAACCTGCGTGACGACGACGCGCTGCTGAACGTGCGCCGCGTGCGCGAGGGCGACAAGATTATCCTGGCCACCACCGCGGGCAAGGCGATCATGTTCTCCGAGGAGCAGGTGCGCGCCACCGGCCGCGATACCAGCGGCGTTCGCGGTATCGGTATGAAGGACGGCGTGAGCGTTCTGGGCATGGAAGTCACTAACGGCAACGGCGATCTGTTCGTTATCACCGAGCGCGGCTACGGCAAACGCACGCCGGTTGCGGACTACCCAGAGCAGAACCGCGGCGGTCAGGGCGTCTACACCATTCAGATGACCGAGCGTAAGGGCAACCTCGCGGCCATGAAGACGGTGGGCCCGCAACACGAGCTGTTCATCGTGACGGAAGGCGCGACGGTCATTCGCGTCAAGACCGACGAGATCAGCCAGACCGGCCGCGCCACCCAGGGCGTCAAAATGATGACCGTCGACGACAACGACCGCATCTGCGCCGTAGCGCGCATGACGGCCGCCAAAGAGAAGCCCGAAGGCGAAGGTGCCGAGGCCGCAGCCGACGCCGAAGAGGCCCCAGTCGACCTAGGCGACGGCAACGACATGCCAGAGGATCTCCTCGACGAGTAAGAGGAACTAGCTGGTAAAAATCATCAGACCCCATATATCGGCGGTCGGCGCACTGCGCGCCGACCGCTTTTTTGAAAACCTTGGGGCCCGTGCCCGCCGAGTGGGCGAGATGGGTTAGGTTTGTCGCGAGTTCCGCACGCAAAGAAGGCCACTTAATGTGGCCTTCGTCTTGCGCAGGACTGTCCGAGCAGCAAACCTAACCCATCTCGCCCACTCGGCGGGCACCCTCCAAAGTTTTTCAAAAAAGTTGTTGACGCGCGCGTAACGACTCGTCTAATATATCCCTTGCGCGATGGACCTGTAGCTCAGTTGGTTAGAGCGTCCGGCTGATAACCGGGAGGTCACAAGTTCGAATCTTGTCAGGTCCACCACTTTCTTTCGCAATAAACACCCCAGCGAGAGCCGAGTCGCCGCTGGGGTGTTTATTACTTTCTCCGTGGGGGTTTAGCTCAGCTGGGAGAGCGCGGGCTTTGCAAGCCTGAGGTCAGGGGTTCGATCCCCCTAACCTCCACCATGATGGACCTGTAGCTCAGTTGGTTAGAGCGTCCGGCTGATAACCGGGAGGTCACAAGTTCGAATCTTGTCAGGTCCACCATCAAAACGTTAAGAGCCCTGGGGCATTGCCTCGGGGCTTTTTCTTAGGCTCTGTTAGACCAGGATTGACATACATGTGTCCCCACGGTGCCATATCTTTGACCCCGTAGACCGCGATGATGGGGGCAGCATGAACGCCGAAG
>JAGZQF010000072.1 GCA_018382295.1 Collinsella sp. | reverse complement strand
GGCAGGACCACCGACTGCGTATCGGCGCGACCGAGCATCTTAATGGCAAAAGTCGAACCCGCGGGGAACGAGACCGTGAGCTTGGAGCCGTCGTCGGCCGTGGCGCGGGCGTTGAGCAAAAGCCCTGCGTAGGAAGCCTGACGCGCCTTGACACGCTCGACAACCTCGGCCCATTTGCGCTGCAGCTCTCCGGCATCCTCGACCGCGGGCGTCTCGGCAGCACCGGCGGCGGCAACCTGGGCGGCATTGTTGGACTGGGGCTTAGGTGCCGGAGCGGTGGCAGGCGCGGGGGCCGCAACGGGCTGAGGTGCAGGCGCTGCAGACTTGGAAGCTGACACGGACGCAGAACGGGGAGCAGGCTGGGCAGTCGGAACAGCAGCTCCGCGGTCCCAAGGCATGCCACCCTGGCGCGCGGACGTAGCAGCAGGGGCAGCGGATGCCGCCGGAGCGGCAGCACGGGCGCCCGAAATGAGCGTCGGCTGTTGGGCAGCAGCGGGTACGGATGCTGCAGGCGCGGCGGCCTGAGCAGCAGCCACGCTCGCCGGCACGGCGCCGTTGGCAACCATGGCCTCCAGACGTGCCACGCGCTCGGCCAATGCCTCAATCGTTAAATCAGCCTCGGGACGCGCCAGACGCGTGCAGGCAATCTCGAGCACCAGGCGCACGTCGCTCGCGCCCCTCATCTCCAGTGCGGCATCGTCGAGCACCGTCAGCACGCGGGCCAGGCGGTCGGCAGGATGCTCGCCAAAGGCAGCGGCCTCGGCAGCAAGCGCCTCGGCCTGCTCCGAGCCGCCCTCAAACAGCTCGGCACGGGCACCGGCAACGCAGGCAACGTACACGTCACGCACATGCGCCACCAGGTCGCGCGTCAGCTCAAGCAGGTCATTGCCCTCCTCGACCTGCACACGAATCAGTCCATAGAGCTCGGCAACATCGCGATCGGCAATGGCGCGGGAAAACTCGCCCAGGATCTGGTCCGAAACCTCGCCCAAAAGCGAGCGGGCGTCGTCCGCATGCACAGAACCGTTGCCAAAGACGCTCAGCTGCTCCAGCGTGGACAGCGCGTCGCGCATGCCGCCCTTGGCATGGCGCGCCACGATAGCCAGCGCCTCGTCGTCGTAATCGAAGCCCTCCTGCTCGCACACGTATGCCAAGCGATACTCGATATCCTCGTTGCCGATGCGATGGAAATCGAAACGCTGGCAGCGCGAGAGGATGGTCTCCAGAATCTTTTGCGGGTCGGTGGTGCACAGCACAAAGATCACGTGTGCCGGCGGCTCCTCAAGCGTCTTGAGCAGCGCGTTGAACGCCGCCGTCGTGAGCATGTGGACCTCGTCGATGATATAAATCTTGTACTTGCCGCGCACTGGGGCAAAGTTGACGGAGTTGATGATCTCCTCGCGCACGTTGTCCACGCCGGTACGGCTTGCGGCATCGAGCTCGTAGACATCCGGGTGGTTGCCCTCGGCGATGAGCTCGCACTCCTCGCAAGTACCGTCGGGCATGCAGCCGCTTGCACCCTCGGCGCGCGCCGCCTCGGCATTGCGGCACAGCAGCGCCTTGGCCAGAATGCGCGCCATGGTGGTCTTGCCCGTGCCTCGCGGTCCGCAGAACAGGTAGGCGTGGGACAGGCGCCCCTCGGTGATGGCGTGCTCGAGCGTCGAGACGATATGTTGCTGGCCCACCACGGAGTCGAAGGTGAGCGGGCGATACTTTCGGTACAACGATTCCATGGGTGCTCCCCCGGGTATACTGAGTCTTGTTGCCGCGGCGGCCATGCGGTCGCACGGC
>JAGZQF010000023.1 GCA_018382295.1 Collinsella sp. | reverse complement strand
ACGAGATAGTCGAGAAGCACGGCCTCAAGAAGGAGTAACATCGGGACTTGCAGCGACGGACCTCAGGACACTCTTACACCACGTCTGCGCGCGCGACCGGTACCCACCTTGGCATCGACTATCAAAAAACGCTCAGTCCGGGATCTCGTCACCTATTCCCCATCATTTTGTACAACGAATTACCTGAACGTCATTGACATATGAACATGCACTCATATAATCGAAAGTAAATTATATGAGCGCATGTTCATATGAAAGGATATTGCAATGAGCATCCGCGTTGATGAAACGAAACTCGACATCGAGGCCACCGAACCCGCGATCCCGACCACCTGCTCGCCCGAGGACCTTCCCGACGAGGAGCTTCTCTACGACCTCGCCGACCTGTTCAAGGTCTTCAGCGACACCACGCGCATCAAGATCCTTTACGCCCTCATGGGCCGCGAGCTCTGCGTGGCAGACATCGCCGAAGCGACCGAAACCTCGCAGTCCGCGGTGTCGCACCAGCTGCGCACACTCAAGCAGTCGCACCTGGTTAAATTCCGGCGCGACGGGCGCAATATCCTATACTCGCTCGCCGACGACCACGTCTACACCATGCTCAACCAGGGCATGAGCCACATCTGCGAATAGCAGCCAACCACGGTACCAGCGCGGCCTGCACCCAAGCCGCAAAAACGGGAAAGGAACCCACCATGAAAAAGCAGTACAAGCTCGATGAGATCGATTGCGCCAACTGTGCGCGCGAGCTTCAGGACGAGCTGGCCAAGCTCGAGGGCGTCAAATCCGTGTCCGTCAACTTTATGACCCAGAAGCTGACGCTCGAGGCCGATGATGCTGAGTTCGACGAGGTGCTCAACCGCGTTGTTGAGTTTACGGCCGACGCCGAGCCGGACTGCGAGATTATTCTCTAGCCCAGGTTTACGCCAACCTGCAAGGCCGCGCTTGCTGCGGCCTTTGCTCGCGAAATTATATGAGCGAATGTTCATACATTCAAATGGGAGGATACGAGTCATGGCCACCGCCGACCCCAAAAAGAAAAAGAAGAAGCGCAAGAAAAAAGAATCACTCGAGCATAAGCGCAACCGCATCCTGGTAGCGCTGGGCATTTTTGCCGTGGTGTACGCCCTCGATGAGTTCAGCACCCTTACCGCCGCATTCGGCACCCCGGGCGACATCTACGCCAGCTTTGTGCTGTTCCTCGTGCCGTTTTTGATTGCCGGCTACGACGTACTGCAAAAGGCATTCAATAACATCCGCCGCGGCAAGGCCTTCGACGAGAGCTTCCTCATGGCCGTCGCAACCATCGGCGCATTTGCCATGGTGCTCTTCCCCGACACAGACCCGCACATGGCCGAAGGCGCCGCCGTCATGCTGTTCTACCAGGTCGGCGAGCTGTTCCAGGCATACGCCGTGGGCAAGAGCCGCAAGTCGATCAGCGCCATGATGGACATCGCGCCCGACTACGCTAACGTCGAGCAACCCGACGGCTCACTCGAACAGGTCTTCCCCGATGACATCGCGGTCGGCACCGTGATCGTGGTCAAGCCCGGCGAGCGCGTGCCTATCGACGGCGTCATCGTCGAGGGCGAAACCCAGCTCGACACCGCCGCCCTTACCGGTGAGTCGGTCCCCCGCCCGGCCAAAACCGGAGACGATATCATCAGCGGCTGCATCAACATGACGGGGCTCATCCACGTGCGCACCACCAAGCCCTTTGGCGAGTCCACCGTCGCACGCGTCCTGGAGCTCGTGGAGAATGCCAGCGAAAAGAAGGCACGCACCGAGAACTTCATCACGCGCTTTGCCCGCATCTACACGCCCGCCGTCACCGGCGCTGCCGCGGTGCTCGCGCTCGGCGGTGGCCTGGTCACCGGTGCCTGGTCCGACTGGATTCTGCGCGGCCTGACCTTCTTGGTCGTCAGCTGCCCGTGCGCGTTGGTGATCAGCGTGCCGCTTAGTTTCTTTGGCGGCATCGGCGGCGCATCCAAGCTGGGCGTTCTCATCAAGGGTTCTAACTACCTCGAGACGCTCGCCGACGTGGACACCGTCGTCTTTGACAAGACGGGCACCCTCACCAACGGCACGTTCTCGGTGGTCGCGGTACACCCCGAGGCCGGCTATACCGAGCAGTCGTTGCTCGAAGTCGCAGCCCTTGCTGAGTCGTTCTCCGATCACCCCATCGCGCAGTCCGTACGTGTCGCCTACCAGGGCGAGGTCGACCCCAAGCGCGTAAGCGACTCCACCAACGACGCGGGCCATGGCGTGACGGCAACCATCGACGGCAAGCGCGTCGTCGTTGGCAACGCAAAGATGCTCGCCGCGGCCGGAGTCGAAGCGCCCGATTGCGAGGTCGTCGGAACGATTCTGCATGTGCTCGTTGACGGCGTGTACGCCGGCCACATCGTGATTGCAGACACCGTCAAGGCCGATGCTGAGCAAACGATTCGCGACCTGCACGCCGCCGGTGTCAAGCGCACCGTCATGCTCACGGGCGACCGCGAGGAGGTTGCGGCGTCTGTGGCCAAGCAACTCAGTCTCGACGAGTTCCACGCGCAGCTGCTGCCGGGCGATAAGGTCGAGCGCGTCGAGGCGCTGCTTGCAACCGAGAGTGGCAAGGGCAAGCTCGCCTTTGTGGGCGACGGCATCAACGATGCGCCCGTGCTTACGCGCGCCGATGTGGGCATTGCCATGGGCGCTATGGGTTCTGACGCTGCGATCGAGGCCGCCGATGTCGTGCTCATGGACGACAAGCCGTCCAACATTTCCCGCGCGATCCGCGTGGCACGCAAGACCATGACGATCGTCTGGCAGAACATCATCTTTGCGCTGGGCGTTAAGCTGCTGATCCTTGTGCTGGCAGCGATGGGCATCGCCAACATGTGGCTTGCCGTGTTCGGCGACGTAGGCGTGGCGATCATCGCCATCCTGAACGCCATGCGCGCGATGGGTGTCAAGAACCTGTAGCACTCGTGGTCCCTCCGGCCGGGGCCGGGCTTGGTTTTGAAAACGTCCTCGCGCATGAGGCCCGCCTTTCCTGCTCCTGCGGAGCAACGGAAAGACGGGCCTCGCGCTGCGGAGTGTTTTCAAAACCAAGCCCGGCCCCGGCCTGCGGTGACGTAGCTGGCAGTTCTTGGGCATCGCTTGCTGGCAGGGTTCCTTTGCTGAAATGGACTTGGCCGAAAGGGCCGCTGGTCCCGGTCGCTGGTTCGCGCTTTGCGCGAACTCCGCGCTACTGGGGGTTCGTTAGGATTCCGCCGCTTGGCCCGTCGCCTCGCCCCGGTTCAGCATCGCACTCAGTTTCTCGAAGCTTTCCTCGCTCAGGCAGTGCTCCATGTGGCAGCCCTCTTGCGACGCGACCTCAGCCGAAACACCCGCATCCTCCAGCAGCCCCACGAAAAAGCAGTGACGCTCCCACATTTGGCGAGCGACCTCCAGCCCTCGCTCTGTCAGATGAACATCTCGTTTGCCCATTTCGACATAGCCGTTGCTTTCCAGCGTCGCCATGGCCTTGGAAACGCTCGCCTTGGTTACGCCGAGATACTCCGCAACGTCGATCGAGCGCACGATGACCTGACGTTCCGACAGAACGTAGATTGATTCGAGATAGTCTTCTCCGGATTCACGTAGGGCCATGGGCCGCCTTTCGCGATGATTGCTAGTTAGCCTTTGGATACTTTCCACGGCTAACTTTACCGCAAAAGTTGCCCATGTCTTACTACTTTGTCTAAAAGTTAGCCGTGTTTCACAAAACGTGCGGGACGAAAACAAAATGGGGACGCCCCGCAAGGAGTGTCCCCAGGTGCCAGGTGCCGGCCCGCAGTTACATCAATCCAAAGTGCTTCGCGGCGTTGCAGATGCCGTCGTCGTCCACGGCGGTCGTCACGTAGGTCGCTGCAGCCTTCACCGTGTCCTGCGCGTTGCCCATGGCCACACTTGTGCCCACGGCCGAGAACATCGACAGGTCGTTCTCGCCATCGCCAAAGGCAATCGCCTCGCTCGCATCGATGCCCAGGCGCTCCAGCGTCGCCGCCACGCCCAGGTCCTTACCGCCGTTGGCAGGGATAATGTCGCAGAACAAATCACACCAGCGCGTAGTGAGAGAATGCGCCACCGCATCGGTCACGATATGCTCGTCGGCCGGGTCCACAAAGGCGCAGAACTGGTAGACCGGTGCGTCAAAGGCGTGCTCAAACGGCTCCTCGTGGTAGACAATCCCCGCGTTGCTGCCGGCCGTCACCACGCGCTCGGACAGGCGGTTCACAAACGAGTTCTCGCCCTGCATGCACAGCGAGTCGTAGCGCCCCTGCGCCACCTGGTCCACAATCACCGCGACGTCGTCCGGATCGATCGGGCAGCTGCGGTAAACCCCCTCGGCATCAAAGCAGTGCTGACCCGAGAGCGTAATGTACGCATCCCAACCCAGGTCGAACAGCCAGTCCGGTATCTGGTAGGTCGGGCGACCCGTGGCGATCACGCACGCAATCCCCTGCTCGTGAAAACTGTCGAGCACCTGCCGCGCCGACGCCGGGATCCGGTGCGTCTTAAAGCTCAGCAGCGTGCCGTCGATATCGAAAAACGCAGCCTTGATCATCCTCGTCTACTCCTCGCCCTCGAGCTTCTCGCTCGCCTCGAGCCACGCCATCTCCAACTCGTCCATGGCGGCGTGGGCCTCGTCGATCTTTGCCTGCTGCTCGCCGAGCGCGGTGTAGTTGGTCGGATCGACCTGGGCCATGGCGGCCTCGGCCTCCTCCACGCGGGCGCGCTGCGTCTCCATCTTGCGCTCGAGCGAGCTCACCTCACGGCGAAGCTTTTGACGTTCGGCGTTGGAAAGGCCGTTGGGCTGACCGCTCGACTTGGGCTTTTCGGCCGCAGCCGCCGCGGCACCGGTGTCGAACGTGCCGGTCTTGGCGCTCGGCGCGCCCACGGGCTCGCCCTCGGCCGTGGCGTTGCACAGGCGCAGGTACTGGTCGACGCCGCCGGGCATATGCGTAAGATGGCCATCGAGCAGTGCCCACTGCTGGTCGGTCACGCGCTCTATGAGGAAACGGTCGTGCGTCACCAGAATCAGCGTGCCGGGCCAGCCGTCGAGCAGATCCTCGACAATCGCGAGCATGTCGGTATCCAGGTCGTTGCCGGGCTCGTCCAGGATGAGTACGTTGGGCTCGTCCAGGATCGTCAGCAGCAGAGACAGGCGACGGCGCTGGCCGCCCGAAAGATCGCCGATGCGGCTCCAGAGCTGCTGCGTCGTAAAGCCCAGACGCTCGCAGAGCTTCTCGGGCGAAGTCTCCTTGCCGTCGATGACGTAGTACTTCTTATAGTGGCTGAGCACCTCGCGGATCGTGTCGCCCATGTAGGGCTCGAGCTCCTCGAGCTGCTGCGACAGCACGCCAAAGCGCACCGTCTGGCCGATCTTCACGCGGCCGCGCAGGGGCGCGATCTTGCCCTGAATCACGTCGAGTAGCGTCGACTTGCCGGCACCGTTCTCACCCAAAAGACCATAGCGGTCGCCCGCACCGATGAGCCAGGTCACGTCGGAGAGCACCTGCTTGGGCGCGCCGTCGGTATCCGTATAGCCGGCGTCCACGTCGACCACGTCGATAACCTGCTTGCCCAGGCGGCTCACGGCCAGGCGCTTGAGCTCCAGCTCGTCACGCACGGGCGGCACGTCGGCAATCAGCTCGCGGGCGGCCTCCACGCGAAACTTAGGCTTGGTGGAACGGGCCTGGGCGCCGCGGCTCAGCCACGCGAGCTCCTTGCGCGCCATGTTGCGACGGCGCTCCTCGGTGACGGCGGCCATGCGGTCGCGCTCCACGCGCTGCAGGATGTAGGCCGAGTAACCACCCTCGAAGGGGTCGACCTGGCCGTCGTGGACCTCCCACATGCTGGTGCAGACCTCGTCCAAGAACCAGCGGTCGTGCGTGACCACGAGCATCGCGCCCTGACCGCGCTGCCAGCGGGCCTTTAAGTGACGCGCGAGCCAGTTGATGGTGCGCATGTCCAGGTGGTTGGTGGGCTCGTCGAGCATGAGCACGTCGTAGTCGCCGATCAGCAAGCGCGCGAGGTCCACACGACGGCGCTGGCCGCCCGAAAGCTCGCCCACCGTGCCCTCCCAGGGCACATCGCTAATGAGGCCGGCGAGGATCTGGCGTGTGCGGGGGCTCGACGCCCACTCGTACTCGGGCATGTCGCCCACGACGGCATGATGCACGGTATCGGTGTCGACAAGCTGGTCCTTTTGGCCGAGCAGACCGATCGTCGTGCCGCGGCGGTGCGTCACGCGGCCATCGTCGGGCTCCAGCGTGCCGGCGAGCACGCTCAGCAGCGTCGACTTGCCGTCGCCGTTTTTACCGACAATACCAATGCGGTCGCCCTCGCCCACGCCGAGCGTCACGCTATCGAAAATATGCTTGGTGGGAAACTCTAGGCTGATGGAATCGCATCCCAAAAGAATCGCCATATGCCCTGCTCCTTCGTAGAAATTCAACGTTGTCCATGATAGCAGCGAGCCCCACCCCAAACCACCACGAAGGTGCCTGTCCCCTTTGTGGTGGTCGATTCGGTCGCAGAGTAAAAAGGCGGGCCATCTCGCAAAAGAGATGACCCGCCTCTCCAATCAGTCCCGTGGCGACCGTGGCCACCGCGGGCCTCAAGCATGTCCCGGACTAGGAGAACATGCCGGTGAGGTAATCATTCAGCCGCTTATCCTTGGGCCGTTGGAAAATCTCGTCAGTCTCGTCGTACTCGACCATATCGCCCATGTAGAAGAACGCCGTGCGGTTGGACACACGCGACGCCTGCTCCATGTTGTGCGTCACGATGACGATGGCGCGGTCGGCAACGATCGACGACATGAGGTCGTCGATCGCCAGCGTCGAGATGGGGTCGAGCGCCGAGCAGGGCTCGTCGAACAAGATCACGTCGGGGTTGAGCGCCAGCGTGCGCGCGATGCACAGGCGCTGCTGCTGACCGCCCGAAAGCGCATGGGCGCTCTTGTCGAGCTTGTCCTTGACCTCGTCCCACAGCGCCGCGCCGCGCAGGCTCTCCTCGACCATGCGGTCGAGCTCGTCACGGTCGGTGATGCCGTGGCGCTTGGGCGCAAACGTGATGTTGTCGCGAATGGACTTGCGGAACGGGTTGGGCTGCTGGAACACCATGCCAATGGAACGGCGCAGCTCGTAGGTGTTTTCGGTCTTGGTGTTCACGTTGCGCCCGCGATAGTTGATCTCGCCCTCCACGCGGCAGCCGCGAATCTCGCGATTCATAAGGTTGAGGCTACGCAAGAAGGTCGACTTACCGCAGCCCGAAGGCCCGATGAGCGCCGTGATCTCGCCCTTGTGGAAGTCGAGCGACGTATTGTGCAGTGCATGGTGGTCGCCATAGTACACGTTGACGTCCTTGGTGGAGAGCACGACCTCGTCGCTCACGGCCTTGCCGCTCACGCGCACGCGCTTCTCGCTCTCCCCCACGCTCGACAGGAAGTCCCGGGTGTCGGACGATGCCGCTTCGGTTGCGGGCGTTACATTCATCTCGCTCATTCGGCCGTCATCTTCCTTGCCAGTTGCTTGCCCACAATGCGGGCGATTACGTTAAACAGCAGCACGCAAATCATCAGCAGTGCCGCGGTACCCCAAACGATCTGCTGGGCCTCGGGGCTGCCTTCGCCATAGATCTTGTAGATATGCACGGCGAGCGACTCACCGGGGCGGAACACGTTCCAGGCGCAAGTAGGGCTCGACAGGTTAAGGCTCAAGAAGTTGAGGCGAACCGGCGAGCTCATGCCCGAGGTAAAGAGCAGCGCCGCGGCCTCGCCAAAGACGCGACCGGCCGAAAGCACGATGCCCGTCACGATGGCAGGCATGGCCTCGGGGATCAGGATGTGCAGCGTGGCCTCCCAGCGAGTGAGGCCCATGGCCAGGCACGCATCGCGCTGGGCCTGCGGCACGTCCTCGAGCGCCTGCTGGATCACGCGCACCAGGATGGGGATGTTGAACATGGTGAGCGCGACGGCGCCGGAGATGATGGAGTACTTCCAGCCCAGCTGCACCGAGAACACCAGAAAACCGAACATGCCGACGACGATGGAAGGCAGCGAGGACAACGTCTCGATGGCGGTGGAGGCGATGTCGCGGATGGGTCCGTCCGGCGCGTACTCGACCAGGAAGACCGCTCCGCCTAGGCTGATGGGCACCGAGATGATCAGGGTGATCAGCAGCAGGTAGAACGAGTCGAACAGCTGGTAGAGCACGCCGCCCTGCGTTCCGTTGGCGCGCGACGGCTCCGTGAGAAAGCCCGGCTGGAACAGCGTCGAGACGCCCTCAAACAGGATATAGGCCACCATGGAGACGACGATGAGCATGACGATGGCGACGATCGCCGTCAGCACGCCCGTGGCGATGCGGTCCTGCTTTTGGACGCGCCCGAGTCTCGCCTCGTCGATGTGGATGCGCGTGCTAGCCACGAGCCTTCGCCCCCTTGCGGCCAATGAGATGGATGATCAGGATGAAGATGAGGCTCATGCCCATCAGCAGCAGACCGAGCGCCCACAGAACATCGTCCTGGGCCGAGCCCTCGGCATAGACCGCCATGGACGTGGTGAGCGTGGTGGTGATGGTCGAGGCCGGCGACAGCAGCGACGTCGGCATGGCCTCGATACCGCCGATGACCATGCGCACGGCGAGCGTCTCGCCAAAGGCGCGGGTCATACCCAGAATGACCGCAGTCATGAGCGACGGCATGGCGGACTTGAGCACCACGTGCCAGATGGTCTGCCAGCGGGTGTAGCCCAGCGCGAGCGAGCCCTGGCGGTAGCTGTCGGGCACGGCGCGCAGGCCATCGACCGAAAGCGTGGTCATCGTCGGCAGGATCATGACGGCCAGCACGATGGCGCCGGGCAAGATGCCCAAGCCCGTGCTTACGTGGAAAACGCTCTTCATAAGGCCGACGACCACGTGAAAACCGATCAGACCAAAGACGACCGAAGGAATACCAGTCAAAAGCTCAATAAGCGGCTGAAAGACCTTGGAACCAAACTTAGGCTGGATCTCAACCGCAAAGATGGCAGAGCCGATAGCGATGGGCAGCGCGATAAGCGTGGAGAGCGCCATGACCGCAAACGAGGTGACGATCAGGGGCAGGGCGCCGGTGTAGGGCAGGCCGTTTTTGGCCGTGTTGGCCAGGTCCCACTTGGTGCCGGTGAAAAACTCGACGACCGAGACGCCGTCTTTGACAAAAGCCGAGAGGCCCTTTTGGGCGACCATAAAGATGAGCGCGGCAACGACAAGCGTCACGAGCGCAACGCACGCGCCCGTGACGCCCAGGCCCACGTTCTCAAGGTCGCGCTTTGGCAGCTGTTTTGCCATTGCAAACCTTTCCGGGGCGATTACTTATTTAGCGGAGACCTTGCCGCTGGCGTCCTTGACGACCTTCATGGCAGAGACGGGGATGAAGCCCTGCTCCTCGACGAGCTTGCCCTGGACGTCGTCGGAGAGCATAAACTCCAGGAAGGCCTTGGTGGCCTCGTCGGCGTCCTTGGAGCAGTACATGTGCTCGGTCGCCCAGATCTTGAAGGAGTCGTCGGTGACGTTCTTGCTCTTGGGCTCGACGCCCTCGACCTTGATGGCGTTGAACTTGGAGTCATCGAAGTGCGAGAAGTCGAGGTAGGAGATGGCGTTGTCGGTACTGCCCATCTGAGTCTGGACATCGCCGGACTTGTCGAGCTCGGCGTCGCCCTTAAAGTCGACGGCCTCGTCGCCAAAAACGGCGGCCTCGAAGGTGGCACGGGTGCCGGAGCCGGCCTTGCGGTTGAGGACGACGATGGTGGCGTCGCCGCCGCCGACCTCCTTCCAGTTGGTAATCTGACCGGAGAAGATACCCTTGAGCTGCTCGAGGGACAGGTCGTCGACCTTGACGTTCTTGGAGACGACGGGGCCCATGCCCACGACGGCGACCTCGTGGTCGACGAGGTTCTTGACTTGATCGGCCTCAAGCTTGGTCTCGGCGAAGACGTCGGAGTTGCCGATGGTGACGGTGCCGGCGGCGACAGCGGTCAGGCCCTTGCCCGAACCGTTACCCGAGCCGGAAACGGAGACGTCCGGGTTGGCATCCATGAACTTCTCGGCAGCAGCCTCGACGAGAGCTTGGAACGAGGAGGCACCGTCGTAGGTCACCTCGCCGGAGACGGACTCGGCAGCAGCGGCGCTACCCTTGTCGGCGGCGTCGGAAGCGCCGGAGCCGCCGCACCCAACGAGACCGAGGCCGACGATGCTGGCGAGACCACCAGCGAGGCCGAGGAACTGACGACGAGAATAAGCCTGATCGAGCATGATCTTCCTTTCATACATGCGATTCGCGGGCACCCTGCCCGCTTTGCTGTTTGGAAAGATACGGCCTCGATCGGGCAGTGCCCGCGCCAACTGCGGTTTTTTACGGGCATCTGATAGACCCTTACCGCAAGCGCAGCACGGCCTTTACAAACGAATAACAAACCCGCCACCAAGCATGACCCGCCTTTTACACCAATAAAAACAAAGTTGCGGTGAAATAGTTCCTGCTTGGCCATCAAATGGCCCATTCTAGGAACTATTCCACCGCAACTTAAAAAGCCCGGACGAAAGGGGTGCTAAGTTGTTAAAACGCCGCAGCCTTAAAGCTCAAGCTCGTTCAAACGTAAGATCGCCACGATATAAATCTTGAGCGCCTGCTTGAGCTGTTCCTCGTTGGCGCACTCGTTGGGACCGTGCATCTGGCCGCCCCACTCGGGCAGCTCCAGGCCGGTCTCCTCGGGGCCAAACGAGACGGCGCGGGCAAAGTTGCGCGCGTACGTACCGCCGCCCATGGCAAAGGGCTCAGCATGCTTGCCCGTAAACTCGTTATAGGTATCAATAAGCGCCTTCACGGCCGGATCGTCGGCAGACACCGAGAACGGCACCTTCGCGCGACCCAGCTGGCACGTCACACCAAAACGGCCCACGAGCGGCTCGAGCTGCTCGCGGATGGTATCGGCACTGGTGCTATCGGGGAAGCGCACGTCGATGACCTGCTCGATGTGGCCATCCACCACACGGATGACGCCGGGATTGCAGGTGAGCGGGCCAAACGCCGGGCTCGTCGCGTCGATACCCAGGCCGCGGCCATAGGCGTCCGCATGCACAAAGGCCAAAAACTTGACGAACTCGTGCTCGGCAGGCGTCAGCAGGCGCTCGTCGCGTGCACCAAACGCGTCCTCGGCCTCGCGCAGATACGACACGATCAGGCCGACGGCATTGATCGTTCCCTCGGGCATCGAAGCATGGCCACCGATACCGTGGGCAAAAATCTGCGCATGCCCGTTATCGAGCGTCGTGATCTCCAGGCGGTCGGCGTTCTCAACGGGCGCCGGCAGCTCATCGGCGGCAATCGCGAGCTCGCAGATGGACTGCGACGGAATGGCATTGCTCGCCTCGGAGCCGCTCCACGACACGATGCGCCCGCCGTCGATCTTGGGACTCACGAACGTCGCCCCAAACTGGCCCTTCTCGGCATTGCAGACCGGAAACTCGGCATCGGGCGTAAACAAAAAGTCGGGGTCTGCGTGGTTCTCCAGATAATGGTGAACGTCGGACATGCCCACTTCCTCATCGCAGCCCAGCAGCGCGCGGAAGGTATAGCGCGGCACAATGCCGTGCTTGAGCAGGTACGCGCCGGCATAAAGCGACAACACCGCCGGGCCCTTGTCGTCGATCACGCCACGGCCGAGCAGCCAGCCCTCGCGACGCTCCATCGCAAACGGGTCGGTGTTCCAGCCGGGGCCGGCGGGCACCACGTCCACGTGGCAGATGGTCGCGAGCTGCTTGTCGCCGCGACCCGGGATATCGGCAATGCCCACATAGCCCTCGTCGTCGCTCGTCTGGTAGCCGAGCTTTTGCGCAATGCCGAGCGCGCAATCGAGCGCATCACGGACCGGGCGGCCAAACGGCGCACCGGGCTCTGCATTGGCAGCAACGGCCACGGACGGATAGCTCACCAGTTGTTCGATATCGGCGACAACATCCTCCCAGACCTCGTCGACATACTCAGCGACGCTCTGCTCCACCTGATTCATGGACGACCTCCTTACCAATGAGCGACGGGTACGCCCGCCCCTCACATTATGTCTATTAGATAGCGAAAAGTTTAGCAAGCTCGGCCACCGAGTGCACCACCGCATCGGCGCCCGCGGCCTCGTGCTCCCCCGGCGCTGCCGCGCCCGAATAGATGCCGATGCACGGCACGCCCATCGCGTGCGCGCCCTCCACATCGTTAAAGCGATCGCCGATCATCACGGCATCGTCGGCCGTCGCGCCGAGCGCCGCCAGGGCATCGCGAACCGAATCGGCCTTGGTCTCGCGTCCCTGCGGCGGATTCATGCCAACCACCGCCTCAAACTGCGAAAGCCCCAGCTCGTCCACCATGTCAATGCACTTTGCCTCCATGCGTGACGTCGCCACGGCCAAGCGATGCCCCTGCGCGACAAGGCCATCGAGCAGCTCGGGGATTCCATCGAACACGGGATACTCTTCCGGTCCCAGCTCATCAAAAAAGGCACGGTACTCGTCGGCCACCACAAGCGACTCCTCGCGCGTAAAGCCGTAAAAGTCGTGGAAGCTCTTCCACAGCGGAGGCCCGATCATGCGACGCAGGTCACCCATCTGCGCCTCCGAAAACCCGCGCGCGGCCAACGTCTTGCGCGTCGAGGTCATCACCGCTCGACCCGTATCTGCCACCGTGCCATCGAAATCAAACAGCACGACCGGCCGCTTGCATATCTCCAGCGCCTCCATCGGCATCCCTCTTCCCCAGTTGACGATTTCCACACCGACACTTCAAACTGTTGACTATTCAACAATTGAACCTATAAATGTGGAACGACTCCACTATACTTGTCGCACTTTGCTCTCAGAAGGCGGCGCTGCCGCGCCCCAACGAAAGGTGCAATTATGTCTTTTGCCATCATAACCGACTCCACGTCGGACATCTCCCCCGCCCGCGCCCAAGAGCTCGGCATTTACGTCATTCCGCTGCATGTGATTATCGAAGGCGAGGACCTGCTCGACCAGGTGCAGATTACCGCCCAAGAGTACGTCGCCCGCATGGCCGGCTCCGAGCAGCTGCCGCACACCTCGCAGCCGAGTGCCGGCGAGTTCAAGGAACTCTTTGACCGCGTGCGCGCCGACGGCCACGATAGCGCCATCTTTATCTCGCTGTGCAGCGAGTGGTCCGCCTGCTACGCCAACGCCAGCCTGACGGCCGAGACGCACGAGCTCGACGTGCGCTGCATCGACTCGCGCACCGGCTCGGGCGCCGAGGGCCTGCTGGTGGAGTACGCGCTGGCCATGCGCGAGGACGGCCGCAGCCTGGACGAGACCGAGGCGCAGATCCGCGCGACGCTGCCCGACGCCCACCTGCTGCTGATTCCCCGCACGCTCGAGAATCTCGTTAAGAACGGCCGCGCGCCCAAGCTCGCCGGCCAGCTCACGCAAATGCTCAACATTCGCCTGGCCGTTTCTCCGGAGTGGAAATCGGGCGAGATCAAGGCCATAAAAAAGGGCCGCGGTGCCAAGCGCATCGTTACCAACACCATGGCCGATTGCCTCGCATTTTTGGCCGAGTATCCGGGCTCCAGCGTGCGCGTGCTCACGACCGGCGCCGCCGAGGAGCAGGAGCTTGTCAACGAGGCACTCGCGGGTCAGGATTACGTAGACGCCGGCACCGGCCCCATCGGCTGCACCATCGCCACCCACGTAGGCGTCGACGCCATCGCCATCAGCTACTGCCCCCGCTACCAGCCAACTCACTAGGGACGCCCACATCAGTTGCGGTGGAATAGGGACTGTTTTTGGCTTATTAGCCGCCAATCAATCCCTATTCCACCGCAACTTAGAAGCAGTTCATTTGGGACGGGGCTAAAAAGACTGGTATCAAACGTTTCAGACCAGTCTTTTTAGCCCCGTCCCATTTTAGCTACTCTACATCAGCCCGCTCAGGGCGATGTCGACGGCCTCGTTGAGGTCGTCAGTAATGTGTACCAGATCCGGATCGAGCGGGCTGATCATACCGGCGCTCATCACCGGGCCGTTGGGCCAGTCGAACAGACCCCCTCGCGGTATCCACTGGACAAAAATGGCAAATATGAGTACTGCCACCAAATTAGTAGCAGCAAAATCTCGCCGGAATCGATCGTTTCGATTAATTTCACGCCTTGCCAAGGCTCAAAATGCCGTGTTTGGTGGGTTAGATATATAGAATAATGTCGAATTGGTATTCTATTCTTGCCAAATGTTATGAGACTACATTAACAGCAGTACTCACATTTGACGTTATTTGACCACGGGGTCATTCGAAAACCCCTCCCCACGCCGCCAACCCGCCCCATAGCCGTCAAAAACCTTTAACAACAGCCGCCGCACGTTTTGGCACCGGCTGATTGCCACTCACGGATCGGTACCCCACTATTACCGAACCAAAATCGAAGTCGCGTATCTCATAAAGCTGAAATGACGTACCCTCATCCCAATGAACGCTGATAAGAATGGCTTTCAAATGAGCAACGGCACGCATCAATACGCCCTTTTCGGGAGCGCCCTATTCAAATTCAATAAAACGGTCGTCCACGCTTCGGATCCGCGCAAGCAAATCGTTATCTGCAGCAGCGGTCCAGACATCCGTTATACAACGCTGGAAGAATGGGAGAAAGCTGGCGATTCTTTCGATAGACGGGCGCAGATCGAAGATATCGTCACCAGCGCAAGCCCAGCGCGCGACAAACTCGAGCTCTTCCGCAATCTCTTTACTGGTCGCAAAGATGTCTACGCTCATGGGTACCGCAGAAAAGACGGAGGAATTGGCTATACGCCCGCCTGCGCAAATGAGTGGAAGTCAGGCATTTGCCCCAAAGCAAGCCACCAGAGAGTCAAATGCACGGAATGCAGCAGCCGCGTCTTCCCCGAGTTGAGCGATGCCGCGATCATCGCCCATTTCAGAGGCAATGACGATAGGCTTCGAGACGTTATAGGCCAATATGTGCTCGATAAAGACAGTAACACGAAAGTCCTGGTCATCGATTTTGACGGAGCCGATTGGAAAGAAGCGACGAAAGCCATTCGACATGTCGCAAAAAGCCACGGAATCGATGTCGCAGTTGAGCGATCGAGATCGGGCAACGGCGCACATGTCTGGTTTTTCTTCCTAGAGCTCGTCAGCGCAAAGACCGCACGAGATTTTGGAAGCAGCCTTATCACCGAAGCGGCGATACTGAACAAGACAATCACCTTCAAAGCATTTGACCGAATGCTGCCCGCGCAGTCCACCATTCCTGAGGGCGGCTTTGGAAATCTCATAGCGCTGCCTTTTCAAGGAAAAGCGCAGCGAAAAGGGAACAGCGTATTTGTTGACGAGCAATTTGAGCCCTTTCCCGATCAATGGCTTTACCTTTCGCAAATCCAGTTAATCCCGCGCGTGACGGTGCAAAATCTGATCGAGAGCATCGAAAATAGGTCACATGGAATAGCAGCTGTTGCGGCGGCAAACACCGGTGTGCCACATTCCCAGAGACTGCGAAAGCGGCTTCCGCTCACACCGCGGGACTTCCCGTCATCGCTGTCCGTCACGCAGACCGATATGCTCTATATCCCCGAAAAATCTCTGAGTCCCGCAGCTCAAATGGAAGTCCGCAGGCTTGCAACATTTGCCAACCCAGAATTCTTCCGCGCACAATCTATGCATCAATCGGTATTCGGCAAACCGCGGTTCATAGACCTCAGCGAACTTAGAGATGGCTACGTCGCGATTCCCAGAGGCTGCAAGGTTCAACTTGAGCGGCTGCTTCAAGAAGCCGGCGTTTCTGCCCACTATTCAGACAAACGCAAGTCGAGCCATCCAATTGCGATGGCATTTAAAGGGACTCTTCGCCCTGAACAGCAAATTGTCGCTGAACAGATGCTCAGCTATGAAGACGGGATCATGTCCGCACCGACGGGGTTCGGCAAAACCGTCATCGGAGCTTATCTTATTGCTGCCATTGGTCTTCCAACGCTCGTCATCGTTCCTAAAACTGCGCTCATTGCCCAATGGAAATCCCAACTCGAACGATTTCTCGACATCACGGACAACAGAGAGCCCGTCCGAACCCCAAAGGGACGAATCAGCAAAAGACAGCCTCCGCTCATTGGGCAAATCGGAGGAGGCAAGACCGCCATAAGCCGTCTCATCGACATTGCTTCATTCCAGTCGCTATCCGGCAAGGATCCCCAAACCGGCGAGTCATTAGCCAAGGAGTTCGTTCGCGATTACAGTCTCATCATCTGTGACGAATGCCACCATGCGGCCGCGCCACAGCTTGAGCTTGTCCTCAAGTCCGCTCCTGCCAAATATGTATATGGCCTTTCCGCAACGCCCGAGCGTTCGGACGGACTCACGCGGGCACTCTCGATGCTCTGCGGCCCGGTTCGCTATGTCGTCGATCCAAAAACGCAAGCAATCCAACAGGGGATTCAGCGCATTGTTAGACCGCGTTTCACCGGAATTCGATTACCCACCTACGGACCAGGAGCATCCTTTAACCAAATTCTCGATCTCCTGTGTGTACACGCCGCGAGAAACGAAGCAATTATCGAGGACGCCCTCGAGGCCGCATCAAACGGCCGGCATCCGCTTGTGCTATCTAAAAGAAAAAAGCATGCCGAAGAGCTATGCAGGCTACTTCAAAGCCGTGGACACGAACCCATACTCTTAACCGGAGAAATCGACGCCAAAGAAAGAAAAGCAATACTGAAGAGTCTTCCCAGCTTTGAGCATGATCATCGAATCATCGTCGCAACTGAAAGTCTTCTGGGCGAGGGCTTCGACCTGTCTTACCTTGACACTTTGCTCATTGCCACTCCAATATCTTGGGACGGCAGCATAACGCAGCAGGCAGGTAGGCTACACAGAAGCCACGAGGGCAAACAGCGGGTTGAGATATTCGACTATGTTGACCTGTCGATACCCATGTTCGCGCGCATGTACCAAAAGAGGCTCAAGACCTACGCCAAGCTGGGGTATGAAGTCTTTGCGGCAAACGACAACAGACAGGACGATCGAAACATCCTCGTTAGGTCGGCAAGAGCCGTGGAGGCTTTAGTGAATGACATCGAGAACGCATCGAAAAGCATTTTTATTGCCGCACCCTACGCGTCCGCCGCATGCCTTGAAAAGCTCGCCGCTGCACTCGCGGATGCCGCTACCCGTGGAATTGCCCTTGAGATTTCTATTGCTTCAACTCCACGCGATGACGTGAAAGCGATTTTTGCCGAGATGAACGTCAACTATCTCATCAAAGCCGAAGGACGCCTGTGCGCATCAGTGATTGACGAGGAAACTGTCTGGTACGGAGCTATTCCGTTGCTGGCTTTCCCAAAGAAAGAAGACTGCAGCATTCGTTTCAAAAGCAGCGAAGTCGCAGCCGAGCTTTTGAGCGAAATTCAGCGAAAAGTGGAACCGGAAGCCGCGGCGACGAACGGGGTACCCCCAGCAGTTGCGGTGAAATAGGGACTGTTTTTGACTTATTAGCCGTCAATCAATCCCTATTCCACCGCAACTTAGAAATCGGCAATCAGCCCTGCGGGCCCTGGAACAGCTCCTCATGCGAGCCCATTCTGACCAGCCGGATCACAGGATTAGTCTTATGCGGTAAGTAGAGAACGACCACGTCGACCAAGCCATCGGATAGGTGGAAATCGATGTGGCCGTTGTAGTTTCCGCCCGGGTTTGAAAGCTCATGGGCGCCATATTCCGCGGGAAGCGAGCCGTGAGCTGCAAGCTCTGCGACTGCCGCCTTAAACTCACTCTTTAGCTGCGGATGCATGCGCATCGTTCGTTTGTAGTCCGCCCTAAATTGAGCCTCGACTTTAATCTCGAACATCGCTATTCCTCATCGAGGAATGACATAAGCTCATCAGCGTTGTTGAATGACGGGCTATCGTCCGGCAAAATCCCCAACTCATGAGCCTCGGCGATCACCATGGCACGCCTCGTCGCCTCGTTGGGCACCTCCGCCCTTCCTACAATCTCAAAAGGAATCTTTCGCTGATTTACAAGCTGCCGAACGGCAAGATTGAGATAGGAATTGAGGCTGAGGCCGACCGAATCCAAGAACTCAGTCGCCTGTTCCTTGAGCCCCTCTTCGATGCGAACCGTCGTAGGCTTAACCGTTGCAGTAGACATACGCGACCTCCTCGCCTCGTCTTTTGCATCAGTATACCCCGTTTTGATGGCATACTGATGTTAAATAGCATCAGTATGCCGTTCACATTACTATAACAACAGTCACAGCGCCCTACATCAGCCCGCTCAGGGCGATGTCGACGGCTTCGTTGAGGTCGTCGGTGATATGCACGAGCTCGGGATCGAGCGGGCTGATCATACCGGCGTCCATCACCGGGCCGTTGAGCCAGTCGAACAGGCCCTGCCAGTACTCGGTTCCCACCAAAACGAGCGGCATGCGCTTGACCTTGTGCGTTTGCACCAGCGTGAGCACCTCGAACATCTCGTCGAGCGTGCCAAAGCCGCCGGGAAACACGATGGCGCCCGAGCTGTATTTGACGAACATGGTCTTGCGCACAAAGAAGTAACGGAAGTCCATGCCGAGGTTCACGTATTTATTGAGCCCATGCTCGTGCGGCAATTCAATGCCCAGGCCAACTGACTTGCCGTTGACACTCGCCGCTCCCCTGTTGGCCGCTTCCATGATGCCGGGGCCGCCACCGGTGATAACCGCCACGCCGCGCTGGGCAATCTTACGGCCGACCGTGCGCGCCGCCTTGTAGGCCGGGTCCGTCTTGGGCGTGCGGGCACTACCGAAGATGGTCACCGCAGGCCCTAACTCGGCAAGTGCGCCAAAGCCATCGACAAACTCGGCCTGGATGCGCAGTACGCGCCACGGATCGGCATGCAGCCAGTCGGTCGACTCCTCGGGCGCCAGCAGGTTGGCGTAGGTGTTGTCCTTAGGAATCATGGGGCCGCGCATGACCACGGGGCCGCGGCGGTACGTCTCGTCGTAGGCAGGCTCGCCCTCGACGTTCTCATTCTTAATCATGGGCACTCCTATCGAGAAAAAGAAAAGCGGGCGGGGTCGACGCCATGCGCCAAACACCCGCCCGAACATCAACTATTCGGTATGGTACCCACGATGCATCAAGTGCTTGCAAGCTATCGGTCAGCGGTCGTGCGGCCGGTGTCAGCAAATGTGACGACCGGCCGTCGCTCGCCCCTTGCCGTTGCCCGCGCTCTGCAAGCGCCCGCGCCGCTCTTAGTAGTCCACCGCCGCAGGGCTGTTCATCCAGTCGCTCACAAACGCGCCGTAGCGGCCCTCGATAATGGCCTGGCGGGCACGCTGCATAAGGTTGAGCAGGTAGTAGATGTTGTGCATCGAAAGCAGGATGCCGCCGAGCATCTCCTTCTGCGTGACCATGTGGCGAATGAGCGCGCGGCTGTAGCCGCCCGTGCACACCGGGCAGGTGCAGGTGGGGTCGATGGGGCCGTCGTCGTGCGCAAAACGCGCGTTGCGGAAGTTAAGGCGACCTTCACTGGAGAATGCCGTGCCCATGCGGCCGGTGCGCGTCGGCAGCACGCAGTCGAACATATCGATGCCCACGCCCACGCCGCGCACGAGCGTCGTCGGGTTGCCGACGCCCATCAGGTAGCGCGGCTTGTGCTTGGGCATGTACTCGCTCACAAGCGGCGCCAGGGTCTCGAACATGGTCTCGTGGTCCTCGCCCACCGAGTAGCCGCCGATGCCGTAACCGGGGAAGTCACCGCACTCCTCCAGATGGCGCAGAGAGCGCAGGCGCAGATCCAAATGCATGCCGCCCTGGACGATGCCAAAGAGCGCCTGGTCATCGCGGGTGTGAGCCTTGTAGCAGCGCTCGGCCCACATGCTCGACAGCTCCACCGCGCGCTCAACGTAGGCGCGCGTGGCGGGATAGCCCGGGCACTGGTCCAGCTGCATGCAGATGTCGGAGCCGAGCTTCATGGCGATCTCCATGTTGTCCTCGGGTGTCCAGAACACGTGGCGGCCGTCGTAATCGTTGACGATAAAGCGCACGCCCTCGTCGGTGAGCTTGACGGCGTCGTTGTGGCTGAACACCTGGAAACCGCCCGAGTCGGTGAGGATAGGACCGTGCCAGTTCATAAACTTGTGCAGGCCGCCCAGCTCGGCGATAGTGTCCTCGCCGGGACGCATGGACAGATGATAGGTGTTGGCAAGCACGATCTGGGCGCCGAGCTGTTTGACGGTCTCGGTGGGGATGCCCTTGACGTTTGCCTTGGTGCCCACGGGCATGAAGATTGGCGTCTCGATGTCGCCGTGCGGGGTGTGCAGCACGCCGGCACGCGCATGCGTCGTCGGGTCCTCGGCGATCAGGTCGAATTTAAAAAGGTTCTGGTCCATAAACTGGAACTCCTTGGTTGCGGTTCATACGCAGACCATTATACGGGCAACCAGCAAACCGCACCGACTCGACAGAAACTGATGCATTAAACGACTAGTCGTCGAGGACAATCTTCAGCGCCATCTTGCAAAGAAGTGTCCCAATCTGCCGGCACTTAGGGACTGTCCCCAAGTGCCGGCAAGAGTGTCCCTTATAGCTAGTCATTTAAGAACGTCCCCAACGACTACGAGATCATCTCCAACAGCCAAGGCAACGCCGATGCTCTGGCGACGTCAGCGAGCGGTCGCCAGGGCGAACAAATTGGCATGAAAAGAGGGCGGCATAGACCTTCTGGTCATGCCGCCCTCTTTGAATGACAAGTTGTCGCCCTGGTGACCGCGCAGCGTCGAGCCGTTACGCGGTTTGAAAAAACCGCGTAACCCCTAAGGCCGCTGGCCCATGCCACCCTCGAGGGTGACAGTCTCGCCGTTCATGTACTTAAAGTCGGGACCGCAGAGCTGAACGACAACGCGGCCGATTTCCTTCTCGACGTCGCCGTAGTGGCCTGCCGGCGGCATGTGGACGTTGGCCTTGAAAGCCTCGGGGTAAGCATCCTGGAAGTTCTCGAGCGCAGCGGTCCAAGCAAGCGGGCAAACGATATTGACGTTGATGCCGTCCTTGCCCCACTCGTTGGCGGCAACGCGGGTCAGGCCGCGGATGCCCTCCTTGGCGGCAGCATAGCTGCACTGGCCATAGTTGCCAAACAGGCCGGCGCCCGAGGCAAAGTTGACCACGGAGCCCTTAGTCTCCTTCAGGTGCGGATAGGCCTTCTGCATGTACAGATAGGTAGCATACAGACCGGAGTAAATGGCCAGGTTAAACTGGTCCATGGTGTGATCGGCGATGGTCACGCCCGAGGCGCTGGCCTGAGCATTGTTGACGACGGCGTCGATGCGGCCAAACTCCTCAATGGCCTTGTCGATGACGTTCTGGACGACGGCTTCGTTGTCCTGACCGGCTGAAACATCGGCCTGAACAGGCAGAACCTTGACACCGTACTCGGCCTCGAGAGACTCCTTGGCGGCCTCGAGCTTAGCGACGTTGCGGCCGGTGATGACGAGGTTCGCGCCCTCCTTGGCAAATGCGATATCGATGCCGTAGCCGATGGAACCAGCGGAGCCGTCCTTAAGCGTGGCCTTGCCGCCGCCGGTGACGATCACGGTCTTACCAGTGAAAAGTCCCATACAAAGTCCTTTCAAATCGCGACGGGCACGCCCGCCGACTGCGCGTATCCAACTTCACGCGCCAAAAGCTGAGATGCAACTTTAGCGTGTTCAAGCGAAAATAAAAGACCGCGGTAGGCGAACGGCACCACGTCGTTCGGCGAAGGGATTGTCAAGTACAAACTGGATAAAACGACCGAGTTATTGTTATCAAATCGAGCCATCGAACACGTTTTGAAACTTTGCTGCGGCGCGTGGGATGTCGGCGCGAAACTTTATCATAGGGTGACAAACAACGATGAGGAGCACATGCCTATGACAGACGAGCTGGACCCCCAGACTCAACAGCATATTGATGATTCCGCAGACGTCATCGCAGATACTGACGTTGTAACCTGCGATGGTATCGACATCGATGACCCCATCTTGGACGAAAGCGCTACGGCGGAAACCCCTGCCGCAGAAAACGCCGATGAGCAAAACGACGATGCGCCCGCTCAGGACGACGCCCCTGTACAGGACGACGTCCCGCAAGCAGCGGGCCCCATCGAGGTCTCTTCGGAAGAAGAGCTCGATGCCGTCATGGACTCCATGATGGATGCTGTCAAAGCGATGAAAGACGCCGTGGCCGATGCCGATATTGATGCCGAAGAAGAGGAGGCCGCCGAGGCGGCCTCGACCTTTGTGCCCGGCGAGACTCCGGTTGCCGACCAAGGCAGTACCATGCCCTCGTTTCTGCAGCTCGAACATCCCACGATTGGCCCCGATGCGGTCGATCCGCACGCAGCAGGCTTTTCTGTGATCGAGGGCGGTACCGGCAATATCGCCGTGCCGCAGGCTGCCGATGCGGACGCTGCCGGCACCGCTCGCCCGACCGTCCCCCACTCCCCCGCCGCGAGTCGCGATCTGGGGACCGCTGTCTCGAACACCGCGAACGCCGTGGGCACCTTTATCGCCCAGGGCGCCTCGGCCATGCGCGAGATGAACGCCGCGAAAAAGGCACTTGCCGATGCCCGCGCCCATCTGACCGAACTTGAGCAGCGCATTGCCGATCAGGCCGAGGAACTCGAGACGCGCCAGGATATCGCAGGCCGCTACGAGCAGATCGTCGCCGACCAGCGCCAGGCGATTGCCACGGCCCAAAAGACTGCAGCGGCCGCCGAGATTGACCGTGATGCCCACGCCGCCAAAGCGACAGAGCTCAAGAGTCAGTTCGAACAAATGAAGACAGAGGATGACGCGACTGAGCTCCGGCTGAAGGCCGCGCTCGATGCCGTGGAGGCCCGCGAGGCGAGCTCGCGCGAGACCGGCAACCGCCTCATTCGACGTCTTGAGGATTCCAAGCGCATCCGCGACAAGGTGAAGGCCGAGCGAGACGCCGGCATTGCCGCCGCACAACAAACCGTCGACGCCACGCGCGCCCAGCTCGAGACGCTGCGTCATGAGTATGCCGAGCTGCAACGCAATCCCTCGGCAAATCCCGCCAACTATACGGTGCGCACCAGCGAGCTCTCGATGCAGATCTCCGACACGGCAGATGCCCTGCGTAAAGCCGAAGAAGATGTCCCGCGCATCACCGCCGACCTTGAGCACTCGCTTGCCGCAGCCGAGCAGGCCGTCGAGCAGGCTCAAGCCCCCATTGCCGAAGCCAAACGCGCGCACCAAGCCGTGACGACTGAGGCTGATGCCGCGCGCGACGAGCTGCAGACGGCGAAGACTGCCGCCGCGACGCGCCAGCGCGAACTGCGCGAGAAGATCGCTGCCGAGGACAAGGCACGCCGCGACCAAGAGCAGAGCATCGCCAACGCCCAAGCAGATGCCGCGCATGCGCAGTCGATTATCGAACAGGCGACCGAGGTACACGACCACCCAGAGATCACTGAGTCGCTTGCAGGGTCCTTGGCCCGAGACAAAGCCGAACACGCCGAGACCGAGCGAGAAGTCGCCCAGCTCGAGGCCACCGAGGACGCGGTGCGCGAGCGTACCCGCGACTCACGCATCAAATTCACCGGCGCCATCGTCTGCATCGTCGCCGCAATCCTAGTGATCATCCTAGTCTGGCTGTTCGCAAGCAAGTAAACCGGCTGCCAAAAAACGCCTCAACTCAGTTGCGGTGAGAAAGTTTCTGTTTAGCCCCAAAAAGGCCAATTCAAGAACTATCTCACCGCAACTTATTTAGATCGACGCAAGGCAACCTATCCCTCTTGCACCGATCTCTTGACATAAGGACTGTCCCCAGGTGCCGGCACAAAAGGAACGTCCCCAAGTGCCAAGTGCCGTAAGAGTGTCCCCTTTGACTAGTCATTTAAGAACGTCCCCAATGACTACCCAATGACTACCCAATGACTACCCAATGACTACAGCGACAACCACGGCAACGCCGATGTTTTGGCAACGACAGACACTATGACCCAATCCGAGGGCACTAAAAAGACAGGAGCCCCCGCTCGTGACCGCGGGTCGGGGCTGCGACAATGATGTTGAAGTGCCATA
>JAGZQF010000002.1 GCA_018382295.1 Collinsella sp. | reverse complement strand
TTCGGCGTTCATGCTGCCCCCATCATCGCGGTCTACGGGGTCAAAGATATGGCACCGTGGGGACACATGTATGTCAATCCTGGTCTAACAGAGCCTTTTCTAATCCCCGTCCCAGAATAATCATCCCTCCACAAAGACTATCCTGGCGATGTTGAATTGGTGCCTTGCTTCTGTGGGGGCGTGGCGATGCTATGCTCTAACCTCGACTGTATGAATTGCTCCGAAAAGAGGAAGCCGTGATCTGCCCGCATTGCCTTAAGACTATAGAAGACGGCGCCTCGTTCTGCCCCTACTGCAACGCATACGTTGGTCCAGGCGACGGTCCCGAGCATACCGAGTTCGTGTTCTGCGATGGTTGCGGGGCACGCCTGTCCCCGCACGATCGCACCTGTCCCAAGTGCGGGCGCCCCGCCCCGGGCATCCTTTCTAAAGACGCGGCCGCATCCGATTTGGCGGCAGGCCGCACGGCCGGCTTCCCGCGCTTGACGCAGGAGCAGATCGATACTGAGGTGCCCCATGCGCCGGCCTCTGCCGCCGCGGTGCTCTCGGATGCCGCCGATCCCAACGAGACCTGCGTGCTGCCGGCCTTCGACAAGGATTTTGGCATCCCCAAGGTCGATATCCCCACACCGGTGTCCCTGCGCGATGATGTCCAGCCCAAAAAGCAAAAGGCCAAGCGCAAGGTCCATCCCGACGAGGATGCCTATCACAAGCACAAGCGCCATATCCCCAAACCGCTTATCGTCATCGCGGTGCTCGCCGCCGTGTGCGGTGGTGCGTATTGGTTTGTGACTGCCGATCCTATGGGCGTCATGCCCGGCTTCTACGACCAGTTTGGCCAGGCCGCCAAGACCACCTTCCCGTCGCGCCAAAAGGGCGAGGCCACCGAGAAAGAGTCCAAGCAAGAGGATGCGTCCGAGGTCGTTCAGGAGGAGACCGTCTTAACCGACGACCAGCTCTACGCCAGGCTCGACGGCCTGTACCAGACCATCGTGTCGTACAGCGACGATGATCAGATCGGCGAGGTCATCGATTCGTTTAATAACGGCTATCTGCGTACGCCGCTCTCCACCCGCCAGGAGCTGTCGCAGAGCGCTTATGCCCTGCGCGATCAGATTAAAAAGACCCAGGATGAGCTCAATAACCTCAAGGTTCAGGACGACACCGTCTATGCGGAGGACATCGATCATCTAAAGCAGCTTGCCCAGTGGATGTACGAGCGTGTCGACGTGATCTGCCAGAGCTGGGATATCTCGCTGTCCATTCCCGACGGCGAGTCGCTGAGCGCCCGTCAGAGCGAGATCCTGGCGCCCATCGCACAAGGCGGCAACAGCGCGCTTAACCAGTACGACGCCAACGTGAGCGCATGGAGACCGCAGCAACGTTCGTAATTTGTTGCCCTCCGGCGGCATAACCTGCGTGCGCAATTGATGGAAGCCCGTGCTTATTGCTACAATTTGACCAAATATGCTTTAAACGCACGAGGAAGGAACCACATGTTTGGTTTTAAGAAAGAGCTCTACACGCCCGAGTATCAGCTTGCCGGCGATGAGTGCGCGGTGATCGAGACGTCGAAGGGCACCATCAAGGTCAAGTTTGACGGCGAGGGCGCCCCCATCCACGTGGCGAACTTCTGCGAGCTTTCCACGATGGGTTTTTACGACGGCCTTAAGTTCCATCGCTATGTGCCCGGTTTTGTGATCCAGGGCGGCGACCCCAATACCCGCGATATGTCCGGCGCCGATGTCGCCGCCGGTCTTGAGGGCCCCGACGGCATGCCCGGTACCGGCGGCCCCGGCTACTGCATCAAGGGCGAGTTCGCTACCAACCCGCGTAACAGCCACGTCGACGGCGCGCTTGCCATGGCACGTTCCATGGATCCCGATTCCGCGGGTTCGCAGTTCTACTTCTGCCTGGGCGCTCAGCATAACCTCGACTCCGGCTACACCGTCTTTGGCACCACGGTCGAGGGCCTCGACGTCATCTCGCAGCTGCGTGCCGGCGACGAGATCGTCCACGTCGAGATCGTTCACGAGTAAAGGGGACTTCCTTGAATAGCCAGCTGATCCAACAGGGCCGCGCCGCTTATCGCGCGGGTGATTATTCCGCTGCCGCCCAGATGCTCGGTGCGGCAAAGACCCCCAGCGAGATTATGGGCGAGGCCGACCATCTGCGCGGCAACGCCTTGATGCACCTGGGCATGTATGCCGAGGCCGCCGAGGCCTACGCCGCCGCCCTCAACGACGGTACCTATGGTAAGCGCGGCGCGCTGCTTACCAACCGCGGCAAGGCGCTTGCTGCCGTGGGTGACTATGTGACCGCAGCCCAGGCTTTCTCCGCTGCAACGCAGGATGCATCCTATGCCACGCCGTTTAAGGCCTATCTGGGTCTGGGCAACGCCCTGTTCCAGTCGGGCGATTATGCCAATGCCGGCACCGCCTTCCGCCAGGCCGCCATCGATGGCGCCAACCCGGCTCCCGCCGCCGCCCTCGGCGATCTTGGCCGCTGCTTCATTAAGCTTGGCCGTCCGGCAGACGCCGTGGAGACCTACCGCACGGCTATTGACTTTGCCGGTCCGCGCGACGACACGCGTGCGCTTAACGCCGGTATGGGCGAGGCGCTCTCTGCCGCCGGTCGTCCCTCTGACGCGCTCGATGCCTTTAACGCCGCCACCGCCGACGGCATCTACCAGCTTACGCCCGAACAGGCCGACGAGCTTGCCCGCGTGCACGATTCCCTCGCCGCTCTTTCGGCCCAGACGGCCATGGCCACGGCGCCGGCTCCCGCGATGGATGCTCCCGCCGTCGACCCGCTCGACCCCACGGGTGCTACCGGTCAGTTTATGCCCGACCCTTCGGACACCGGCTTCTTCACCCTGTCCGAGTCCGAGATGGTTCAGCAGGACCGCAAGGAGGCCAAGGTCCGTCGTCGTCATCGCCACACGGGCCTTAAGGTTTTCTTGGTGCTGCTTCTGCTGATCGTCATTGCCGCAGGCGGTCTTGGCTTTGCCTACACGCGTGGCCTGGGCTTCCCTTCGCAGGAGTCTGTTGTCACCGACCTGTTCCAGGCCGCAGGCGACGGCGATACCGCCAAGGCCGAGTCCTGTCTGGCCTCCAGCCTGTCCGAGGACGCCAAGGCGATGATCGTTTCTTCGATTCCGCAGGGCGCCACCGTCTCCATCGAGGGCATGGACCAGTCTATGACCGAGACCACCGCCAAGGTCAAGGCGTCGCTGTCCAAGGGCGGCGAGCAGGAGTACACCGTCAAGTTCGTGCGCTCCGACAACCATATCGGTTGGGCCGTCTCCTCGCTCGACATCGATCTCTCGGCTGCTGACAACCAGTAGTGACCTTATGAGATTTGGCGCTGCCCGGTGCTTCACCGCAAGTGAGGTGCCGGGCTTGCGCTAGTATGATGAGCTAGTAGTTTTCCAGCAATCATCCAACACATCAGGAGTTGCGTTGTTTTCTTTGATGGATATGTTCTTCGGTAGCTATGCGGGCGATCTTGCCATCGACCTCGGCACCGCCAACACGCTTGTCTCCGTGCGCGGCAAGGGTATCGTTATTCGCGAGCCCTCCGTTGTCGCCATCGACAAGAACGATGAGCGCATCCTGGCTGTCGGTATCGAGGCAAAGCGCATGCTCGGCCGTACGCCCGGCAACATTGTGGCCGTACGTCCCCTTAAGGACGGCGTTATCGCCGACTTTGACGTTACCGAGGCCATGCTTCGCTATTTTATCGACAAGGCGTCCGAGAAGCGCTATCCGTGGACCCCGCGTCCGCGCGTTGTCGTCTGCGTCCCCTCCGGCGTCACGTCGGTCGAGAAGCGCGCCGTTTTTGAGGCTACGATCCAGGCCGGTGCCCGCCAGGCATACCTAATCGAGGAACCCATGGCCGCTGCCATCGGCGCCGACTTGCCTGTCGAGGAGCCCACTGGCTCCATGGTCATCGATATCGGTGGCGGTACCACCGAGGTCGCCGTTATCGCCATGGGCGGTATCGTCGTGTCGCAGTCCATCCGCATTGCCGGTGACGAGTTTGACCAGGCCATCCTTACCCATGTTCGCGATGCCTATAACCTGGCTATCGGCGAGCGCACGGCCGAGGACATCAAGATCAAGGTCGGTTCTGCCGTGCCGCTCAAGGACGAGCTCGACGTTGAGGTCAACGGCCGCGACGTAATCACGGGCCTGCCCAAGACCGTGCGCATCGAGAGCGAGGAGATTCGTCGCGCGCTCAACAAGCCGCTCGACGAGATGGCCAAGGCCGTCAAGGACGCCCTCGATGCCACGCCGCCCGATCTTGCCTCGGACCTTATGTACTACGGTATCCTGCTGACCGGCGGCGGTGCGCTGCTGCGCGGCCTCGATGTGCGTCTGCGCGACGAGACCGGCGTTTCGGTCAACGTCAGCCCTACGGCGCTCGACAACGTCGTCAACGGCTGTGCCCGCGTGCTCGAGGCCAACGCTTTTGACGGTGGCTTCGTCCAGACCAATGCTTAATTTCCAAAAGGTGGATTCCATTTGGCACGATCTTCGGGTTTCTCTTCAAATCTGAATACCAAGCGACAATCAACGGGTATGCGCCCGTTGATTGTTTTCAGCGTGATTTCGGTGTTGCTGCTCACGTTTTACATTCGCGAGGGCGAGGCGGGGCCGATTCATGCTGTGCGTTCGGGTGTGACGACGATTACCTCGCCGGTGCGCTTTGTGGGCTCGGCTGTGGCTGCGCCCTTCAACGCAATCGGAAACGTGTTCTCAAACCTTACGGCTTCACAAGACACCCTCGACGACCTTAAGAAGCAAAACGAGGTGCTGACCTCTAAGGTCGCCGAGCTCTCCGAGGCTCAAAAGACTGCCGAGCGACTCGAGAGCCTGGTCGGTCTGCAGTCGACCTACAATCTCAAGTCCACCGCGGCTCGCATTGTGGGCGCTTCGGGCGATGCCTGGACCTCGACCGTTACCATCGACAAGGGCTCTGCCGACGGCCTTACCATCAACATGCCCGTGACGAGTTCTGCCGGTGTCATCGGTCAGATTATCGAGGTTTCGGCTAAGACTTCCACCGTCCGCCTGATCGGTGATGAGAACTCGGGCGTGTCCGCCATGGTGCAGGATACGCGCGCTCAGGGCATGCTGCAGGGGCAGCCCGACGGCACCCTGCGCCTGGAGCACGTGAGTGTCGACTCCGACGTGAAGGTGGGCGACATCATCGTGACCTCGGGCATCGGCGGCGTGTTCCCCAAGGGGTTGCCGCTCGGTACGGTCTCGTCGGTGGAGAAGTCTGCCAACGATGTGTACTACACCATCGTCGTGCGCGCCCAGACAACGGCTGAAAACAACGAGGAAGTGCTGGTCATTACGTCGCTGACCGATGAGCAGTCGGCTTCGGACGAGGATGTGAGCAGCGCTAACAGTACGCCGCAGGGCACCTCGCGCGATGCGGCCACCAAGTCCAAAGAAGAAAGCTCGGATGAAAACTCCGATGCGTCCGACACGACCGACTCGGGTTCGAGCGAATAGGGAGGCATGTCCATGGATCTACACGAACAGGGGACTGGCTCCCGCACTTTTGCGATTGCCGCCATTGTCTGCGTCCTGCTGCAGGCGGGCTTGGCGCCGCAGATCTCCATCGCGGGCGGTCGCTTCAACTTTATGATTATCCTGGTGTGCCTGAGTGTGTTCTCGGGTGATCCCACACGGGCCGTCATCTGCGGTTTTTGCAGCGGCCTGTTCTACGACCTGTCGGCGGCCGTGCCGGTGGGCGTGATGTCGTTGTTGCTGACAGTGGGCAGCTTTGCCCTGGCACACAGTGCCGCCGGTCAGACGGGCGGCACCCCGAGCGCTCGCGGCATCACGGTGGGCGCCTTCGCGCTTGCCATTAACGTGATCTACAGCATTATCTTGCTGTTTATGGGTCTGGAATCGAGTTTTGTCGTGGCGATCTTTGGACATGCCCTTCCGTCCTCGATTCTGACCGGCCTGGTCGCCGTTCCGTTTTTGATGTCCGGTGTCGCGCCGCAGTCTGGCTATGGGTTCTCCGCGCGCGGCGGGCGTCAGACGGGTATGCGCTTTAAGCCCAAGACCCGAAAGCTCAAATAGGGGAGGCCTGTAGATGTCTTCCCAGATGACGGTTGTTGTCGCCGGTATCGTGTTGGTCGCGGCCATTGTGGTCGCGCTGGTCATCATGCGCCGCGGCGACTCCCGCTTTACCTACGACACGCAACACGGAACGGCCCCGCGCGCCACCGAGGGCGAGGGCAATACGGCCGCTACGGCCTTTAAGGGCCGCTTTTCCATCCTCACCGCGGGCGTGGGCGCGATGTTTGCCGCGCTTGCCGTTAAGCTGTGGGGCATGCAGATGGTCTCGTCGGACTACTACGACAAACAGGCCAAGAGCAATCAGACCCGTACCGTTACCACGCCTGCCGTGCGTGGCCGCATCTTGGACCGCAACGGCGTCGCGCTGGTGCAAAACCGCCCCTCGCTCGCCGTCGTCGCCTATCGCGACCTTGCCGACGACAAGGTGCTGGTGCGCCATCTTGCCAACGTGCTCGGCATGCCGTATATCGCGGTGCTGCGCAACATCCAGGACAATTCCGAAGGCGCGCAGAGCCTGCATACCATCGCGACTGACGTGCGCCGCTCTACTGTCGCCTACATTCAGGAGCACGCCGGTGAGTTTCCCGGGGTGAAGATCGCCGAGCGCACCGAGCGTCAGTACCCATACGGCGAGACCGCTTGCCATATCTTGGGCTATACCGGCACCATTACCTCCGAGCAGCTCGAGGCGCAGAATAAGAAGCCGTCGGACGGCAGCGATAGCGCGGCTGGCCAGATCTCGTATCAATCGGGCGATATTGTGGGCCAGGCGGGCGTAGAGATTTACTACGAAAATCTGCTGCAGGGCATTCGCGGCGAGCAGACCGTGAAAGTTGACGCCTCGGGTAACGTGACCGGTCAAGCCGGTGCCGTTCCCGCCAAGGCCGGTTCTGACATTAAGCTTACGCTCGATCTTAAGATTCAACAGGCCTGCGAGACGGCTCTGGCGAATGCCATTGAGCTTGCCAAGACCACGGGCCATAGCAATGCCGGCAACGGCGCCGTGGTATGCCTCGATCCCAACAATGGTGAGATTCTGGGCATGGCGAGCGAGCCCAAGTTTGATCCGTCGGTGTTCATCGGCGGCATTTCCAACGACGTGTGGACCGAGCTCAACGACGACAAGGGTTCGCATCCGCTGCTCAACCGCGCCATTAGCGGCCAGTATATGTCGGCTTCGACCATTAAGCCGCTCTCGGCTCTGGCCGGTCTTGAGTTTGGAACCTATACCTCAACGCAGACAACCAACTGCACGGGCTATTGGACGGGCTTGGGCAAGGCTTGGGGCAAGCGCTGCTGGTTGACGTCTGGCCACGGCACCATGACGCTGCAATCGGGTATCGCCAACTCGTGCGACCCCGTCTTCTACGACATGGGTAAGGCGTTCTTTTATGACGAGCAACATCCCGAGGGCCTGCAGGAGGTCTTTCGTCGCTGGGGCCTAGGCAAGACCTGCGGTATCGATCTGCCGAGTGAGGGCGCGGGTCGTATTCCCGATGCCGAGTGGAAAGAGTCATACTTCACCGACGCCTCTGCCGAGGACCGCAAGTGGAATGCCGGCGATATGACCAACATTGCTATCGGCCAGGGCGACATCCTGGTGACGCCCCTGCAGATGGCGTGCGCCTATATGGGTCTTGCCAACGGCGGCAAACAGTACGTGCCTCACGTATTTTTGTCTGCCGTGTCGCGCGATGGCGACGGCGATGCCTATAAGTACAACGGCAAGGGCAAGAAGAAGCGCCTGGAGGCCAAGATCAACAGCGATTCGGATTTGGCTCTTGTTCGCAACGGCATGCACGACGTGATTTACACGGCATCGACGTCCCTGGCGGCGCACTTTGGCACCCTGACGCCGCAGGTATACGGCAAGTCGGGCACGGGCGAGAAAAGTGGCGAGGACGAATACGCGTGGTTCTGCGCCTATGCACCGGCCGATGATCCCAAGTATGTCATCGCTACCGTCCTGGAGCAGGGCGGCGGTGGCTCAGATACCGCGATGCATGTCGTGCGCGACGTGCTCGGCGTGATTTATGACGAGCCCGATACCTCTTCGGCCTCGGGCGATTCTTCGGTTCGATAGGAGGTTGCGATGGATTTTTCTCCGGCGGATCTGTTCCGTTCAACCAAGACCGGTTCTCGCAGCAGCCTGGACCGCGTCAACAAGCAACTTTCGGCCTCGCGCGGCACGTTTCGCCAAAAGGTGCATATCGGTGTGCTCGTGGCTACTGTGGCGCTCGTCGCCTACGGTGCCATCATTATCTGGTCGGCTTCGCAGTTTAAGGCCGATGCTTCGTTCTCGCGCCATTTGCTGGGAATTGGCATCGGCACGGTGCTGGCGGTGCTGGTCTGGCGCTCCGACCTGCGCGGTATTTCCAATTTCTCGACGGCGTTGCTCGTCATCGACCTGATCGTGATCTTCTCGCCCAAGATTCCGGGTCTGTCCTATACGGGCGGTCTGGGCATGACGGGCTGGATCAAGATTCCCGGTATCGGCTTGACGTTCCAGCCGGTTGAGCTTGCCAAGCTCATCACCATCTTCTTTATTGCTACGCTTGGCTCGCAGTATAACGGTCGCATCGATACCGTTCGCGACTACGTCAAGCTCTGCGGCATGCTGTCCATTCCGTTTTTGGCCGTCGTTGCCATGGGTGACCTGGGCTCGGGCCTGGTCGTGCTGGTTTCGGGCGCCATCGTCATCTGCATGAGCGGTGCACGCCGCGAATGGGTGCTGTCGACCCTGGCCCTGCTCGTGGGCCTGGTGGCCCTCGTCCTGGCGCTTGATTCGGTCTTTGATTCGTTGCTCGGCCACGATGTGCTCATCAAGCAGTATCAGATGAACCGTCTGACGGTCTTTATCGACCCCGATAATGCCGATTCGGACGATGCCTACAACCTGCAGCAGTCGCTTATCGCCGTTGGCTCGGGCGGCTTCTTTGGTAAGGGCCTGGGGCATGCGACGCAGTCGGCCGGCGGCTTTCTGCCTGAGTTCCACACCGACTTCGTCTTCGCCTTCCTGTCCGAGACCTTTGGCTTTTGCGGTTCCTTTTTGCTCCTGTGCCTCTACGTGCTGCTGATCTTTTCGACGATTCGCGTCGCCTTTAAGTGCGAGTCGCTGTTTTTGCGTCTTTCGTGTGTGGGCATCGTCGGCATGTGGGCGTTCCAGACCTTCGAAAACATCGGCATGTGCATCGGCATGATGCCGATTACCGGTATTCCGCTACCGTTTATTAGCTTCGGTTCGTCTTCGATGATGATTCAGCTGCTGACGGTGGGTATCGTACAATCCATATGGCGGCATCGTTCGGGCGCCGCGTAACCGCTGGAGGGGTTTGCTATGAAAATTCCCGTAGATAAGCTGACCCGCGCTTTTAAGATGGGCGCGTCCGTTAAGAAGGATTCCGATACGCCGGTGCGCGTCTCGGTCTATCTGGATTCGTCCGCCTCGCGCTTTCTTGCCGAGACGGTGCGTGACGCCTTTGTGCCGCAGACGACCTCGGGTATTGTGCGCGTCGAGCGTCTGGGGGAGGAGCGAATTGCTCCAAAGACCGATACCGATGTGGTGCTGGTGCTCTCGTGTGGTTCCGACCGCTTGGAGAGTGCCGTGCAGGAGCTCGTGATCGCCGGCGCGCCCGTGTGCGTGCTTGCCGAGTCTGCTGTGGAGGTGCCGTTTATCGAGGAGTCCACGCCCATGCTCGGCGTGGTAGCGGCAACCGATAAGACGTATCTGCTCGAGACGCTTGCCCGCTGGATTCTCGATCGCACCGACAAGGAAACGGCTTTTGCGGCGAACTTTGCCTTCATGCGCATCGCGGCGGCCAATCGTATCATCACCTCGTGCGCGCTCACCAATATGGCGACCGGTGCGCTGGTGTTTTTGCCGGGCGCCGATTATCCCGTTATGGCGCTGGCGCAGGTGGGCATGCTCTTTGAGCTCGCTGCCGTCTTTGGACGCGGTATTAAGCCCGAGCGCGGCTACGAGGTCGCGGGCGTGCTTGCCGGCGGTCTTGTGATCCGCGCGGTCACCCGCGCGCTCGTCAAGCAGACGCCGCATATTGGGTTTGCCGTCAAGGCGCTCACTGCTGCCGCGGGCACCTATGGCATGGGCCGTGCGCTCGTTTCGCTCTACGAGCGCGATGTCGACTACAGCCTTGCCAACGAGGTGGTCACTGCCACGTTCTCCCGCGTTCGCGATCTGGTGACCACGGTCGCGGGCGCTACCCGTCCTATGGCGTCCTATCAGGACGCATCAGATCTCGCTGCTTAGGGGTTTTCCGTTGCGCGTTGCATACCAAGATTGTTTTCATTTAATTGAGCCGTTGCTCGCCAAGGTCGAGAAGCCGAGTCGCTATATCGATCACGAGTGGGGCACGCTTTCCAAAGCCGATGCCGACTACCGTTGCTGCCTGATCTATCCGGATGTGTACGAGGTCGGTCTGCCCAACCAGGGCATCGCCATCCTCTACAACATCCTTAACCAGGCCGAGGGCATCTCCTGCGAGCGCGGCTATGTGCCGTGGCCCGATATGGGCGACGCCATGCGCGAGGCGGGTATTCCGCTGCTATCGCTCGAGGGTGCAGCGCCGGTCGCTTCGTTTGATATCGTCGGTCTGCATGTGCCGCACGAGATGGCGGTGACGAACTTCCTCGAGGCTTTGGACCTCGCTGGCATTCCGCTGTTAGCGGCCGACCGAGGTGAAGACGACCCCATCATCATCGCCGGCGGTCCCTCGGTGTACAACCCCGAGCCGTACGCGGCCTTCTTCGATGCCATCCTCATCGGTGAGGGCGAGGAATCGCTGCTCGAGACCTGTCAGCTGCATCGCCGCCTGCGTGACGAAGGAGTCCCGCGCGCGCAGATTGTCGAGCAGCTTGCATCCATTGGTGGCAACTACGTGCCGTCGCTCTATGAGGTTCGTCACGACGAGCCCTGCTCGCCGCATGGCTACACCGTGCCGCGTGAGGGCAAGGATGCGCCGACCGTGGTCTACAAGCGCGTCGTCGAGGATTTCGGCGCCACGAATCCGCTGTCGCAGTCGTGCGTGCCCTATGCGCAGCTGGTCCACGACCGCCTGTCTATCGAGATCCTGCGCGGCTGCGCCCGCGGCTGTCGTTTTTGCCAGGCTGGCATGACGTATCGCCCGGTGCGCGAGCGCTCGGCCGACCAGATTGTCTCGTCGGTGATTCAGGGTCTGGAAAAGACTGGCTATGACGAGGTGTCGCTGACCTCGCTCTCCACGACCGACCACTCCTGCATTCGCGACGTGCTCGGCAGGCTCAACCGTCGCCTGGAGGATACGGGTATTCGCGTGTCTATTCCGTCGCAGCGCCTGGATTCGTTTGGCGTGGATATGGCCGAGTCGGTCGCCGGCGAAAAGAAGGGCGGACTGACGTTCGCGCCCGAGGCCGGCAGCCAGCGCATGCGCGACATCATTAACAAGAACGTGACCGAGGAGGACCTGGACCGTGCGGCCAAGGCGGCCTTCGAGGCCGGCTGGAACCGCATGAAGCTCTACTTTATGATGGGCCTTCCCGGCGAGCGCGACGAGGACATCGTGGCCATCGCCAATCTGGCCGATCACGTGCTGGAGCTCGGTCGTTCCGTGGTGCCCAAGGCTCGTCGCGGCTCGATCTCGGTGTCCATCTCGGTTTCGGTCTTTATCCCCAAGGCCGCCACGCCGTTCCAGTGGTGCCCGCAGCTCGACTACGACGACGTCAAGCGTCGCCAGAAGCTGCTTATCACGAGCGTTCGCAACCGTGCCGTCCGCGTGCATTACCACGATGCCGAGACTTCGCTCATCGAGGCCGCGCTGTCCCGCGCCGGTCGCGACATGACGCCCGTCATCATCGATGCTTGGCGCTCGGGCTCTCGCTTTGACGCCTGGGTAGAGCATTTCTCGCTCGATAACTGGAAGGAGGCTGCTGCCAAAAACGGCATCGACCTCAATGAGCTCGTGCACCTGCCCTACGAGTTGGACTGGCGCCTGCCGTGGGAGCATGTGAGCCCCGGCTGCACGCGCGGTTTCCTCGAGCGCGAGTACCGTCGCTCGCTCGAGGGCGTCACGACTCCCGACTGCACCCGTACGTCGTGCACCGGCTGCGGGATCTGCCCCACGCTCCACGCCAAGAATGTATTGATGGGTGATCGCGCATGAGTGAGCGCCTGACCGACAACCCCACGCTCTTTAGACTTCGTGTTCGCTATGGCAAGCGCGATCGCCTTAAGTACCTGGGCCATCTCGAAGTGATCCATACCATTGAGCGCATCGTGCGCCGTGCGGGACTTCCCTATGCCGTCACGCAGGGCTTCTCTCCGCACATGCGCGTGGGCTTCTCTTCGGCGCTACCGGTTGGTACGTCGTCGACCTGCGAGTGGTATGACCTGTTTATGACCGAGTTCGTGGCGCTCGACGAGGCGTTTGAGCGCCTAGCTGCGGCGTCTCCGGCCGATCTGGCGCCCATCGAGGCGGCGTACATCGACGTGCGCACGCCGGCATTGACGGCGCAGCTCACGCGCCTGTCGTATCGCATCGACTTACACCTGGATCCCGAGGCGCCCGTAAGCGCCGACGAGGTGCGTCGTGCGATCGACACGCTGCGCGCGGATCATGGCATCGACTACGCGCGCCGCAAAAAGAGCAAGCGCTTGGATTTGGATCACACGCTCGTTGGCTATGAGCTCACGGCGGGGGAGCGCCCGGACCATTTGGTTCTCATGCTCGACACCCATGCCGACAACGAGGGCTCTATGCGTCCGGAAATTTTGCTTTCTGCTGCTGATGTTTTGTTGCAGGGCTTGACCCCGGGCGTGGATGCACCTATTGTTTCCACCGGTATGCAAGACCTCGTGACCATCTGCTCCTACGATGTCGAGCGTCAGAATCAAGCATGCGAGGACGACGAGGGCCGACTCGTCAGCCCCATACCTGTGCGAACTTGTGGATTTGCTCCACATACTCGTTGACGGGGGTATTTTCGCCTGCTACTATATTCGGCTGTTGCACTAACTGATGCATGAAGGGCAAGTAAACATGTACGCAATCGTTAACACGGGCGGCAAGCAGTACAAGGTCGCCACCGACGATGTCATCACCGTCGAGAAGATCGAGGGCAATGAGGGCGACAAGGTCACCCTGCCGGTTATCTTCCTCAACGATGGTAAGAAGATCGTCACCGATCCCGACAAGCTGGCCAAGGCCAAGGTTACCGCTCAGATCGTTGAGCAGTTCAAGGGCGAGAAGCAGCTGGTCTTCAAGTTCCACAAGCGTAAGCGCTATCGTCGTCTGAAGGGTCACCGTCAGCAGCTCACCAAGCTGAAGATCGTGAAGGTCCAGGCTACGTCCCGCGCCAAGAAGGCTGTCAAGGCAGAGGCCGAGGCTGTTGCCGAGGCTCCCGTCGCCGAGTAGATTACACTCGTAACGAAAGAGTAGGTATACACAATGGCACACAAAAAAGGACTCGGTTCCTCCCGTAATGGCCGTGACTCCCGCGGTCAGCGCCTTGGCACGAAGCGCTATGCCGGCCAGACGGTAACCACGGGCACGATTCTCGTCCGTCAGCACGGCACGCACATCCACCCGGGTGAGAACGTTGGCCGTGGTAAGGACGACACGCTGTTCGCGCTGGTCGACGGTACCGTTGAGTTCCACAAGGGTATCAAGCACAGGGTCAGCGTACGCCCGCTCGCGAACGCGTAATTCACCCTTCATAGAGCACATATGTGGGAGGCACTTGAGTTTTAGGATTCAAGGGTCTCCCTCTTTTTTGTAGGAGGCGATTCTGTTGTCACAGTTCACCGATATCAGCCGCATTAACGTGTGCGGCGGCGACGGCGGAGCCGGATGCATGTCGTTTAGGCGCGAGGCATTTGTCCCCAAGGGCGGCCCCGATGGCGGCGACGGCGGTCGTGGCGGCAATGTCGTCATCCAGGCCGATGCTCAGCTGTCTTCGCTGATCGATTACCGCTTTAAGCATCACTTCCGCGCCGAGCGCGGCACGCACGGGCAGGGTGCCCGTCGTAACGGTAAGAGCGGCGAGGACCTGATTCTCAAGGTCCCTATGGGTACCGTGGTGCGCGAGCTCGATCCCGAGACGCAGACCCCGATGTTCGAGATTGCCGACCTGGTGCACGACGGCGAGCGCGTCGTCGTGGCGCCCGGCGGTGCCGGCGGTCTGGGCAACACACACTTTGTGACGTCGGTGCGTCGCGCTCCGGCCTTTGCCCAGCTCGGCGAGCCTGCCGAGGAACACTGGATCGAGCTCGAGATGAAGCTTATGGCCGATGCCGCGCTTGTGGGCTTTCCCTCGGTGGGTAAGTCATCGCTCATTGCGCGCATGAGTGCCGCCCGCCCCAAGATTGCTGACTACCCGTTTACCACGCTCGTGCCGAACCTCGGCATGGTGCGTGCCGGCGAATATTCTTACGTCGTTGCCGACGTCCCCGGTCTCATCGAGGGCGCGAGCGAGGGCCGTGGCCTGGGTCACCAGTTCCTGCGCCACATTGAGCGTACGGCACTCATCATGCACGTCGTCGATATGACGGGTGGTTTTGAGGATCGCGATCCGGTCGAGGACTATCGCATCATCAACCGCGAGCTCGAGCAGTATGGCGCCGAGCTTTCGGAGCGTCCGCAGATCGTCGTTGCCAACAAGTGTGATGCGCCGGGCACGGCCGACAAGATTGCCGACCTTAAGCGTGCGGCGCTCGACGATGGCCATATGTTCTTTGCCGTGTCTGCTGTTACGGGCGCCGGCCTCAACACGCTGATGCTTGCCGTGGGCGAGCAGGTGGCTAAGCTTCGCGCCGAGCTGGCGGTCTCTGATGAGCCGGTCGATCTGCGCGACGAGGAGTGGGAGCGTCGCCGCCTGCAGCGCGAGAAGCGTTTCCGCATTGTCCAGGAAGAGCCCGGTGCCTTCCGCGTGGTCGGTCGTGCCATCGAGCGCATGGTCATCCAGACCGACTGGGAAAACGAGGAAGCCGTCATTTACCTGCAGCATAAGTTTGCGCGTATGGGTGTTGACGACGCGCTCGAGAAGGCCGGTTGCCGTGCGGGCGACGAGGTCCGCATTTGCCAGCGCGCTTTTGACTTTGAGGGCGCCGAGGACTTCTCGGAGTACGAAGAGCTCGAGGATGCTGGCGAGGACGTTGCCGTCGAGGCCATTGACGTGGCCGATGCTGCGGATGAGGGCGTCGAGGTTGTCGATGCGGCGGATGCCGAGGACGATGCCGAGACCTCGGAGGGCGAGTAAGCCATGTCGCTGCGCGGTGGAATCGGTCTGCCCGAGCTTCCTCTAGAGGACGGGCAGGAGTTTAGGCTCGGCATTATGGGTGGCACCTTTGATCCCATCCATTACGGGCACCTGGTGACCGCCGAGCAGGCGCGCGAGTCGCTCGACTTGGACGCTGTGCTCTTTATGCCGGCGGGCTCTCCTGCCTTTAAGCTTGACAAGCCGGTGACGCCTGCCGAGGACCGTTATGCCATGACGGTCCTCGCCACCGCCGCGAACCCGGCCTTTTTGGCGAGCCGGTTCGAGATCGACCGTCCGGGTGTAACCTATACGGCCGATACGCTTCATGCCCTTCGCGACTTTTACCCGCCGCAGGTAAAGCTCTACTTTATTACGGGCGCCGACGCGATTATCGATATTGTGACTTGGCATGATGCCGAACGAATCGCTGAGCTTGCTACCTTTATTGCGGCGACGCGACCGGGCTTTGATATCGATACGGCGCGTGCCCGAATCAAAGAGTCGGGGCTGCCGTTCGACGTGCGCTATATTCAGATTCCGGCGCTGGCGATCAGCTCGACGAACATTCGCAAGCGTGTTGCCCGCGGTATGAGCGTGCGCTATCTTACGAGCGAGTCCGTGCTCGGCTACATTCGCAAACGCAGGCTATATGCCGATTTGGGCCAAGAAGATTTTGAGTGATGGGGGTCTACGTTGTCGGTAGAGGATCAGTTTGAGGGCGATGAGCGCGCGCTGCTCAAGCGCATTCAAGAGCTGCTCGATGTTCGCATGAAGGATAAGCGCAAGCGCTATGTGCATTCGCTGGGTGTTGCCGAGACCGCACTTCATCTGGCCGAGGTCTACGGCGTTGACCGCTTTGATGCCGCTGCTGCCGGTCTGATCCACGACTGGGACAAAGTGCTCTCCGACGACGAGCTGGTTACGCGCGCTCTGCATTACGGCATTAAGATTGCCGGCTCTCCTTCCGCCGCGACGCCGCTTTTGCATGGCCCTGTTGCCGCCTATGAACTTCCGCAGCTTTTTCCCGAACTGTCGCCGGCCGTTTTACAGGCTGTCGACCGTCATACCGTGGGTGCCTGTGACATGACGCCGCTCGATATGGTGGTCTTTGTGGCCGATGCCATCGAGCCCAACCGCCACGGCGACTATGCGCATGCGCTGCGCAAGATGGTGGGGGAGTCGTCGCTCGACGAGTTGTTCTTCTCCTGTTTTGCGCAGGGTTTGGTCTATGTGATCCAGTCCGGGCGCTATCTTTATCCCACGGCTATTTCGATTTACAACCATTACGCCCAGCTGCGCTAGCTCGGGCTGTCTAGAAAGAGGTATTCCATGGCCGACGAGACCATGACCGACGAGCAGATTCTTGAACATGTGGAGCACAAGAGCTTCGCCGCCACGTCCGACCGCACTGCCGCCTCGCTGTCCGCGAGCGGTGTCGCCGCCGAGGATGTCGCCCGCGCCGCCGCACAGGCCGCCTACGACAAGAAGGGCGAGGACGTTCAGGTGCTCGACCTGACCGAGCTTTCCGACGTATGCGACTACTTTGTGCTTGCCACCGGTACCAACAACCGCCAGGTCGATTCAATTGTCGACGAGATCGAGGAGAAGGTCGCCGAGGCTTGCGGCGAGCATCCGTTCTCCATCGAGGGCCGCGAGCAGAAGACTTGGATGCTCATGGACTACGGTTCGGTTGTCGTCCACGTCTTCACTCCCGAAGCCCGCGACTTCTACCGCCTCGAGAAACTCTGGGGAGACGCCCCCCAGCTCTCCCTCAATCTCCTCTAGTAGCTCATTTGAGACGGGGTTTAGCTACCCTCACGCATATCGCCGGGCAGTTGCGGTTTTCCGCACCTGCTCGGCTTTCTTTTTGCCCAAGGGCGGTTAATCATTGAAGCGGGATTGGCGGCCGAAGGATAGGGCGGTGTCGCCGAATTTGTCTCGGACGGCGTCGATGGCGACGGAGAGGTCGCGGCGGTCGCTGGATTGGGCTCCGCGGTCATCGATCTCGCAGAACAGGTCAGTCTGGATGCCGCCTTGGTGGTCGAAGTCGCTCATGCCGATGCCCGCTAAGCGAACATGCATGCCATCCTGCCAGATGTTGTCGAGCAGTTCGAGTGCAACCGCCACGAAGATGTTCTCATCGTCGGTCGGATGAGGCAGCCGGCGCTGTGCCGTACGCCCGCTGCCATACGAATACTTAAGCTTGAGCGTTACCGTGGCACCCGTCAGCCCCTGACGGCGCAGGCGGCGTCCCACTGACTCTCCCAACAGCGCAATCGCCGCCTCAATATCCCCACGCTCAGTTAAATCTTTAGCAAAGGTGCGTTCATTGCTGACCGACTTGACCTCGCGCTCTTCATCGAGGCTCGTGACTTCGGAGATTTCGAGTCCCAGCGCACGCTGGCGCATGCGTTCGCCGTTGACGCCAAAAATAGAGGCCAAGGTGGATTCCGGTGCACGTGATAGCTCGCCGAGGGTGTAGATGCGCATGCGGCGCAGTCGCTCCTCGGCCGAGCGCCCGATGCCGCTCATGGCAGATACCGGCAGCGCGGCCAAAAAGCGCTGTTCGGTTCCGGGGCGCACGATGGTCAGCCCAAACGGCTTATCCCGCTCGCTTGCGATCTTTGCGACCGTCTTGTTACAGCCCACGCCAATGGAGCACGTCACTCCCAGCGCTGCCACGCGGTCGCTTATACGCCGCGCAACCAGCAACGGGTCTTCGGGCGCAAAGCGACCCGGTGTGATATCGATAAAGGCTTCGTCGATGGATACGCGCTCAACACGCGGGGTCTCATCGGCGAGAATCGCCATGACCTGCGCGCTCACCTCGCGGTAGCGATCAAAGTGCCCGTGTGTCCAAATGGCTTGCGGGCACAAGCGCCGCGCCTCGGCCGAGGCCATGGCAGAGTGCACGCCAAAGCGACGTGCCTCATACGAACATGTGGACACGACGCCACGCGAATCGGCGTCTCCGCCCACGATGAGCGGCTTTCCGCGCCATTCGGGATGATCGAGCATTTCCACGCTCGCAAAAAACGCATCGAGGTCCATCAGACCCACCGCCGGACCCGTCCAGGGAGGCGGCGTGACGCCCATGGCATCCTCATAACCGTATGTATGTTCGCGTCTTTCCATGTTATGAGTATACCGCGCAGCTCATGTGGGGTGCGTGGATGTGCTTGCAAATCCCGAATTCTTGTCTAAGATATGGATTTGCCCTCGACTACACCGAAGAAGTTGGTCTCACGGACTTCACCTGCCCGTGTCGATGGCGTATTATGTTCAACTGTTTGTTTGTAGTTGCAGCCTAAAGCTGCTTGGTTGGAGGAGTTTCCTTTGGCAGTCAAGATTCGCCTTGCTCGTCACGGCGCTAAGAAGCGTCCGTACTACCGTGTCGTCGTCGCCGATTCCCGCGCCCCGCGTGACGGTCGTATCATCGAGGAGGTTGGCCGCTACAACCCGATGACCGCCCCCAAGACCATCAACCTCGACCTCGAGAAGATCGCCGACTGGCAGTCCAAGGGCGCTCAGCTCACCGACGCCGTCGCCGCTCTGGTCAAGGCCGCCAATGAGGGCGAGAAGACCGAGACCGTCGTCAAGAAGTCCAAGAAGCAGCTCGCCAAAGAGGCCGAGGCCGCTAAGGCTGCCGCTGAGGCCGCTGAGGGCGCCGAGGAGTAAATCGTGCCTGAGGTTGACGCTGCACAGCTCGAGGGTGAGGCAATGCTCTCAGATCGCATCGCCGATCTCGTCGAATATCTCGTTGTTCAGATCGTCGACGACCCGGATTCCGTGAGCCTTGAGGTCATCGATGGTGACGACGCCTCTACAATTGAGGTTTCGGTCGCCGAGGATGACGTCGCTAAGGTTATCGGCCGTCGTGGCCGTACCATCAAGGCCATTCGCACGCTCGCCCGTGCACTGGCCGCTCGCCTCGACACTGCTGTCGAGGTAGAGGTTCTGGGCTAGGACCTTGAGGTCCCAGTACAAAAACATCGCCCGTGTTGTCAAGCCGCACGGAAGGAAGGGGGAGGTCCTCGCGCAGCCGCTGCGGGGGCTTCCTTCTGTATTAGAGCCGGGTATGCGCGTCGCCCTGACGCCGCCGGCGCTCAAGCGCGACCGCTTTTGCACGGTCGTGTCCGTCACCGATACGGGCGATGGCGATCTGGTCTTGTTTGAGGGCATTGACGACTTGACGGCCGCCGAGGGCATCACGGGATGCTACGTGCTGGCAAATCGTGACGATTTTGAGTTCGATTCGCTCGACGCTGCCTATACCGACCTGATGGGTCGCGAGGTGGTCGACGAGCGCTTCGGTTTACTCGGCACGATCGTCGAGATCATGTCGACGCCCGCTAACGATGTCTGGGTTGTTGAGGGCGATCGGTACGGCGAGGTACTGATTCCCGTGATCGAGCAGGTCGTGCTCGATCTTCCCGACACAGGAACAATTTCCGTCCACGTTATGGACGGCCTGATCGATATGGACAAGTAGGGAGGACAACATGCTGATCGAGACCCTTTCGGTCTTTCCCGAGATGTTTGAGCCCGTCATGTCCACATCGATCTTGGGCCGCGCTCGCAAGGCCGGCCTTTTTGATTTTAAGGCGTATAACCTGCGCGACTGGACGCACGACCGCCATCGTACCGTCGATGACGAGCCGTACGGCGGCGGGCAGGGCATGCTCATGAAGGTCGAGCCTATCGCCGAGGCCATCGAGGCCATTAGCGCAGGGGGTCCCAAGCCCACTGTGGTGTTCTTTACCCCCTGTGGCGAGCCCTTTACGCAGCATGTGGCCGAGCGCCTGCTCAAAAGTGAGCGCCTGTTGTTTGTGTGCAGTCGCTACGAGGGTGTCGACGAGCGTGCGTATGCGTATGCCGATGAGCGTCTGTCGATCGGCGACTATGTGCTCACGGGCGGCGAGCTTCCCGCTATGGTCGTTGCCGATGCCGTCGTACGCCTGATTCCCGGCGCCCTTGGTGACGAAATGAGCAACGTCGACGAGTCATTCTCGACCGCCGAGGACGGAGGACTGCTCGAGTACGCGCAGTACACCCGTCCTGCCGAGTTCAACGGCGAGGGCGTGCCGCCGGTGCTCGTGAGCGGTGACCATGCCAAGGTTGACGCCTGGCGCCGTAAGAATGCCATCGAGCGCACCTGCCGCTGGCGTCCCGACCTGATCGAGACGGCGCGCCTTACGCCACAGGAGCGTGCGTACGCGCAGGAGATTCTGGACGCTTCGTATTCGCAGAGCGAGGAGTGAGAATGGTTCCATCGCAGCATTCCGCGTTGAGGGGCGCTTTTGAGTGGATCGCGGTCATCGCGATCGCACTGGTCGCTACCTTCTTGATTCGCTCGTTTGTGGTCGAACCCTTTGTGGTACCCACCGGTTCCATGGAGTCCACGATCGAGATTGGCGACCAGATCCTGGCACAAAAGGTGAGCCTCGAGCTCGGTCAGCCCGTCAAGCAGGGCGATATCGTGGTGTTTCACAACCCCGATGGCACCTCCGAGCATGATGTTCTTGTCAAGCGTGTTATTGCCACGGCCGGGCAGACGGTCGACCTGCAGGATGGCAAGGTGGTCGTTGACGGCCAAGCGCTCGACGAGGACTATACGACGGGCATGAGCTGGCCACTTTCGGTCCAAGCGCCCGGCGCTCAGGTAAGCTATCCCTACACCGTTCCCGACGGGTGCGTGTGGGTGATGGGCGACAACCGCGAGAACTCTGCTGACTCCCGCTACTTTGGTCCCGTCGATCGCTCTGATTTGATCGCTGTGGCGCTTGTGCGCTACTGGCCGCTCAACCGCATCGGCGCTATCGACTAAAAACCGCTATAGTACAGTACCTAACCGTGTAATCGTTTCGACGAGGGGATATTAGAGGCATGAACGCTTCATCGCTTTCCTTCCAAGACATCATCCTGCGCCTCCAGCAGTACTGGGGCGAGCAGGGCTGCGTCATTATGCAGCCCTATGACTCCGAGGTCGGTGCCGGTACCTTCCATACCGCGACCACGCTGCGCTCGCTCGGTCCCGCCGAGTGGCGCACCTGCTATGCGCAGCCCTGCCGCCGTCCCGCCGACGGCCGCTACGGCGAGAACCCCAACCGCATGCAGCACTACTATCAGTTCCAGGTGCTCATCAAGCCTTCTCCGGTTAACGCCCAGGAGCTCTACCTGGGGTCTCTTGCCGCTATCGGTCTGGATCCCAACGACCATGACGTCCGCTTTGTCGAGGATGACTGGGAGAGCCCGACCCTTGGCGCCTGGGGCCTTGGCTGGGAGGTCTGGCTCAATGGCATGGAGGTCACGCAGTTTACGTACTTCCAGCAGGTGGGAGGCATCGAGGTCGACCCCGTGCCCGTTGAGATTACCTACGGCCTGGAGCGTATCGCCATGTACGCCCAGGGCGTCAACTCGGTCTACGACCTGGTGTGGAGCTACCTGCCCGACGGCACGCCCATGACCTACGGCGACGTGTTCCTCGAGAACGAGCGCGAGTTCAGTGCCTATAACTTTGAGGTCGCCAACGTCGAGATGATGCGTCAGAAGTTTGACGACTACGAGGCCGAGTGCCATTCCTGCCTGGAGCGCAAGCTGCCGCTGCCGGCATATGACTGCGTCATGAAGTGCAGCCACGCTTTCAACCTGCTCGATGCTCGCGGCGCCCTGTCCGCGGTCGAGCGTGCCAACTACATCCTGCGCGTCCGCGCCGTCGCCAAGGCGTGCTGCGAGGCCTACATGGCCGAGGTCGCCGGAGTCAACGAGAATGCCGACCAGGAAGGCGAGGTGGCGTAAGCCATGGCAGACGCTAAGGATTTCCTGTTTGAGATCGGTACGGAGGAGATGCCCTCCGCGCCGCTGAACAATGCCGTCAAGCAGCTTGGCTCCATGATTGCCAAGGGTCTCGACGAGGCCGGTCTGGCCCACGGCGAGGTCCGTGTGATCTCGAGCCCGCGCCGCCTGGCTGCGCTCGTGGCTAACGTCGCCACCGCGACCGATGAAGTCCATGAGGTCAAGCGTGGCCCCGCGGCCAACATTGCCTTCGACGCTGACGGTAACGCCACCAAGGCCGCCCAGGGCTTTGCCCGCAAGTGCGGTGTGGCTGCCGAGGACCTGGTCCGTCGCGAGGACACTGACGGTCGCGAGTATGTGTTCGCCGAGAAGAACATTCCCTCCGCACCGGCTACGCCGATTCTGACCGCTCTGTGCGAGAAGACCATCGCCGGCCTGCAGTGGCCCAACTACCGCAGCCAGCGCTGGGGTCACGAGCATGCGACCTTTGTTCGTCCGGTCCGCTGGATCTGCTGCCTTTTGGGCGAGGATGTTGTGCCCGTGTCGTTTGCCGACGTGACGAGCGGCAACACCACGCGCGGTCATCGCGTACTTGGCCCTGGCGACCATGTTGTTGCCAGCCCCGCTGTTTATGAGCAGGTGCTCGAGGACGCCGGCGTGCTTTCTGCCGAGCGTCGTCGCGAGGCCATCCTTGCCGGCATCGCCGAGGTCGAGGCCGCTCGCCCCGGCTGTCATGTCGACACGCCCAAGAAGGTCTTCGAGGAGGTCATTAACCTCTGCGAGTGGCCGACGGTGCTCGTCGGTACCTTCGATGAGGAGTTCCTCAAGGTCCCGCACGAGATCATCTGCGAGTCCATGCTCACCAACCAGCGTTACTTCCCGATCTATGACGGCGAGGGCAAGCTCACGCGTGAGTTCGTGGTCGTCTCCAACAGCAAGCCCGAGAACGCCGAGCGCGTGATCGACGGCAACGAGCGCGTCGTGCGCGCCCGTCTGGACGACGCAAAGTTCTTCTACGAGGAGGACCTGAAGATCTCCCTCGACGAGTTCCGTGAGCGTCTGGCCAAGGTTGCCTTCCAGGAGAAGCTCGGTAGCGTGCTCGCCAAGTCCGAGCGCATTGAGCAACTCGCGCTTGCCATCGCTCGCGAGGCCCATCTGGGCGCCCACCTGGCCGCCGATGCCGCTCGCGCCGCGCACCTGTGCAAGGCCGACTTGGTATCCAACGCCGTCGTCGAGTTCACGAGCCAGCAGGGCGTGATGGGCGGTTACTACGCCACCGCGATGGGGGAGAACGACGAGGTTGCCCACGCCATTCGCGATCATTATCGTCCCCGCTTTGCCGGTGACGAGCTGCCCGAGGGCACCGCTGGCTGCATCGTGGCCTGCGCCGACAAGCTCGATACCATCGCCGGTATCTTTGCCATTGGCGAGCCCCCGACCGGCTCCTCCGACCCCTACGCGCTGCGTCGTGCCGCTATCGGCATCATCAACATCCTGCGCGACCGTCTGCCGATCGACCCCACGTCGCTCATCGACTTCGCCCTCGAGCTCTATAGCGAGCAGGGCATTGAGTTCGACGCCGCCAAGGTCGCCCAGCAGGTTCGCGACTTCTTCCATGGCCGCCTGGTGAGCATGGCCCGCGACGAAAAGATCCCGGCCGATACCGTTGCCGCCGTCTCCGCGGTGCACATCATCGCCCCGTCCGTCTTCTTCGCCCGCTGCGCCGCCCTCGACGAGGCCCGCAAGAACGACGCCGAGACGTTCGACAACCTTGCGACCGCCTATGCCCGCGCCGCACACATCTCCAAGCCCGAGCTGGGTGCGGAGTACGACCGCGGCCTGATGGGCGAGGTCGAGCTCGCGCTTGCCGATGCCTCCAAGGCTGCTCAGACCGCTGTCGATGCCGCCCTTGCTGCCGAGGATTACCCGGCCGCATTTGCCGCCCTTGCCGCCCTGCGCGCGCCCATCGACCGCTTCTTCGATGAGGTCATGGTCATGGACAAGGACGAGCAGCTCCGCGATAATCGCCTTAAGCTGCTCAACCGCTTCGAGGCCGTTTTCTCCGGCATCGCCAACATCGGTGAGCTTGCCCGCAAAAAGTAAGCCAGCCTGCGCATAAGCGCTAAAGGAGCCCCGCATGGATTGCCCGGTCACCGCTCGTCCCACCGTTATCGTTATCTCCGACTCGCTCGGTGATACCGCTTGTGAGGTGGTGCTTGTGGCGTCCGGGCAATTTGATGAAGGGGCTTTTCTTCTCTTGCGCCTGCCCAAGGTGACCTCGGTGGAGCAGGTGGAGTCGTTTGTGGGCCCGCGCGTCGATGCCGACCATCGCGATATTGCCGTGTTCCACACCATTGTCGATCCGGCGCTTCGCGCCCGCGTGCTCGATTACCTGGGCATGCTGCATATTCGTTCGGTCGACCTGATTGGCCCGACGCTTGCCGTGCTGTCGTCGCTCATCGGTGTGCCGCCCAAGGGCGTCGCGGGTGTGATTCACAAGACCGATGACCGCTATTTCCATCGCATCGAGGCCATGGAGTATTTCGTTGAGCACGATGACGGGCGCGGCTGCGACGATCTGTCGGGAGCCGATATCGTGCTGCTGGGCGTATCGCGTACGTCCAAGACGCCGCTGTCGATGTATTTGGCCTATCAGGGCTACAAGGTCGCCAATGTCCCACTGGCGCATGGCATGGAGCCGCCCAAGTCGATTTACGAGGTCGACCCGATGCGCCTGTTCGGCCTGATTTCGACCGTCGATGTGATTTCCGAAATTCGCGATAGCCGCTTGGGCGATGACTACGCTCGTGCCGTTGCCGGCTCCTATGCCGAGCCCGAGAGCGTGCACAGCGAGCTCGAGGAAGCCCGTGCGCTCATGAAGCGCCTAGGCTGCTTTGTGGTGCGTACCGACGGCAAGGCCATCGAAGAAAGCGCTGCCGAGATCATTAGCCACTTGGAGGAAATCCAAGAAGCCCGTGCCCGCCGCGCCGCCCGTCGAGCCTAATAGTAGCAGCATTTTGATAAAGCGATTTAGCAAAAATATCGCATCTGACCTGCACGTTCTTACAGTGGTATCTTCATAATGTAACCACCTTTACCTACCGTTTACCGCCAGTTTTAGCACGTTTACCAAACCGCGCATCCTCTGCTTAAGCCTGCTCAAAACCCGCCGTATAGTTCCCTCACGGCCCGCATCTGGCGGGTCGATTCGTTACCACGGTCGTGCGCGTAAGTGCATGGAAGGGGAAGTATCGTGAGCGATTGCAAGAGGGTTTACCGTTTTGGAACCGACGCCCAGGGCACCTGTGTCACCGAGGGAGACAAGTCCATGAACTTCGTGCTTGGTGGCAAGGGCGCTAACCTTGCCGAGATGAGTCGTATCGGCCTGCCGGTTCCCGGTGGCTTTACCATTACCTGCCAGACCTGTGTCGAGTACTCCGGTGCCGGCAACGTCTGGCCCGAAGATGCACTCGATGAGATCGTTGCTGCCGAGGCGGACCTCGAGGCCCGCTGCGGCAAGAAGCTCGGTGACGCCAACGACCCGCTGCTCGTGTCGGTTCGTTCGGGCGCTCCGTTCTCCATGCCCGGCATGATGGACACGGTCCTCAACTTGGGCCTCAATAACGATTCCGTCCAGGGCCTCATCGCGCAGACGCAGAACCCGCGTTTTGCCTGGGATAGCTACCGCCGCTTTATCCAGATGTTTTCCAATGTCGTCATGGGCGTTGACGCCGACCTGTTCGAGAACGCCCTGACCCAGGCCCGTCTGGTCGCCGGCGTTCGCATCGATTCCGAGCTTTCGGCCGAGGACCTGCAGGAACTCGTCGAGACCTTTAAGGGCATCTTCTCCGAGAACGTCGATGCCTCCCTGTATCCCGAGCTCGAGGTCGCTGACGGCAAGCCCGTTTTCCCGCACGACCCGGAGCTTCAGCTACGCCTTGCAATTCAGGCCGTCTTTGGCAGCTGGATGAACGAGCGTGCCTGCATCTACCGCAAGCAGCATGGCATTTCCGACGACCTCGGCACCGCCGTCAACGTGCAGGCCATGGCCTTTGGCAACAAGGGCGAGACCTCTGCGACAGGCGTCGCCTTTACGCGTAATCCGGCCGACGGCACCAAGGAGTTCTACGGTGACTTTTTGGTTAATGCTCAGGGCGAGGACGTCGTCGCCGGTATCCGCAACACCGAGCCTATCGCCGACCTCAAGACCACCCCGGGCCTCGAGTCCGCAGGTGAGGAGCTCGAGCGCGTGTTCCTGACGCTCGAGGATCATTATCGCGATATGTGCGATATCGAGTTCACCATCGAGCAGGGCAAGCTCTGGATGCTCCAGACCCGCGTGGGCAAGCGCACCGCCACCGCCGCCCTGCGCATCGCTATCGAAATGGTCGAGGAGGGCCTGATCACCCGCGAGGAGGCCGTGAGCCGCATCGATTCCGCGCAGCTCGACCAACTCCTGCACCCGCAGTTTGACGCCTCCAAGAAGTACGAGACGCTGGCCAGCGGTCTGAACGCCAGCCCCGGTGCCGCCGTGGGCGAGGTCGTGTTCTCGAGCGACGACGCCGTCGCGCGCGCCAACGAGGGCCACAAGGTCATTCTGGTTCGCTGGGAGACCAACCCCGATGACCTGAAGGGCATGGTAGCCGCCGAGGGCATCCTGACCAGCCACGGTGGCAAGACGAGCCATGCCGCCGTTATCGCCCGCGGCATGGGTACGCCCTGCGTCTGTGGCGTTGAGCGCTTCCATATCGACGCCGCCGAGAAGGTCGTGCGCATCGAGGGCAGCGATCGCGTGCTGCACGAGGGCGACGTTATCTCCATCGACGGCACCCAGGGTATCGTCGTCGACGGCGCCGTTGACCTGGTCTCCGCCGAGCTCACCGGCGATCTGGACACCATCCTATCCTGGGCCGACGAGATTCGCCTGGACGAGACCGGTGGCCATGCCAACCATGTGCGCGTTAATGCCGACAACCCCGAGGATGCCGCGCTCGCGCTCGAGTTTGGCGCCGAGGCCATCGGCCTGTGCCGCACCGAGCACATGTTCCTGGGCGACCGCAAGAACATCATCCAGAGCTTTATCCTGTCTGACGATGAGGCCGTGAAGCAGCAGGCCCTGGCCGACCTGCTCAAGGTTCAGACCGAGGACTTCCTGGCGATGTTCAAGACCATGTCCGGTCGCGATGTGGTCGTCCGCCTGCTCGATCCGCCGCTTCATGAGTTCCTGGATAATCCTCGCGAGCTCGAGGTCGCCATCACCAAGAAGGAAGCCGCTGGCGCCAGCGAGGAAGAGCTTGCCGTCCTGCGCGCCCGCCTGCGTCGTATCGACGGCATGGTCGAGTCCAACCCGATGCTCGGCCTACGCGGCGTGCGCCTGTCCATCGTCTTTAGCGATCTGCCGCTCATGCAGGTCCGCTCCGTCGCCACGGCTGCCGCTCGCCTCATCAAGGAGGGCGTCGATCCGCGTCCCGAGATTATGGTCCCGCTCGTTTCCATTACGGCCGAGCATGTTCAGACCCGCGAGGTTATCGAGCGCGTGATCGCCGAGGTTTCCGACGAAGAGGGCGTCGAGCTCAATATTCCCGTGGGCACGATGCTCGAGCTGCCACGCGCCTGCATGGTCGCTGACGAGATCGCGCATCATGCCGACTTCTTCTGCTTTGGCACCAACGACCTCACCCAGACCACCTTCGGCTTCTCTCGTGACGATGCCGAGGCTAAGTTCATCCCGCTGTACATGCACAAGAAGATCTTGAAGGACAACCCCTTCGAGACCATTGACACGGCGGTGCTCGAGCTGGTGCGCATGGCCGTCGAGAAGGGCCGCGCCACCAACCCCGACATGCACTTTGGCGTGTGCGGCGAGCACGGCGGCGACCCCAAGTCCATCAAGGGTCTGTTTAATGTGGCCGACGTGGACTACGTGTCCTGCTCGCCCTATCGCGTGCCCCTCGCACGCCTGGCTGCCGCCCAGGCCAAGCTCGAGGCGAAGCGCTCCGCCTAACGTTTTGGGTTCAGACGCCTAACGTAGCCCCCCCTTCATGCCGTCCGTCTCATTCGTGAGGCGGACGGTTATCATGTGCGGGTTTTGTCTTTTTGTCTGCGTAAAAAATTGTTCTTGCAGCAGAAACCCGCGCGTGTATACTCGAATACGTTTGTTCAACTACGTGCCGGCCAGAGTGGTACGGCACCTCTAGAAGAGTAAGGAATTGCACATGGATTACATCCGCGCAATCGAGCGTCAGCAGATCCGCGAGGATATTCCTCAGGTTCGCGTCGCCGACAACGTCAAGGTTCACTACCGCATTAAGGAAGGCGACCGCGAACGCATCCAGGTCTTCCAGGGCGACGTCATCCGCATGGCCGGCGCCGGTGCCCGCGAGACCTTCACCGTCCGCAAGATGTCCTTCGGTGTCGGTGTTGAGCGTACCTTCCCGCTTCACAGCCCCAAGATCGCCAAGCTCGAGGTCGTTCGTCATGGTCGCGTCCGTCGCGCCAAGCTGTACTACCTCCGCGACAAGGTGGGCAAGGCTGCTCGCATCCCCGAGAAGCGCTAAGAAGATCGCAGCGTCTGTCCACTCGTTTGGACGTAAGGGTCACCTTCGGGTGGCCCTTCTTTTTATCTGATTTGCATGCAAGGAGGGCCTGGTATGGCCAATATGACGAGCTCGGTTTCGGCATCGCAGGTTGCCGGAGAGCTGGCGAGCGCAACGTTTGAGGAGATCCCCGCCCTCGTGGAGCATTATCGCGAGGACCCGCGCCAGCAGGTGATCAAGGCTTGTGAACGCGCCCTCAAACGCCATGCCAAAGAGGTTGCCGAGCGCGAGCGCGTTAATGGCATGTACGAGCTTATGCATGAGCTTGGCGGCGATGGGGTGGTCGTTGGTGTCGACGAGGTGGGCCGTGGCTCGGTAGCGGGTCCCTTAACCGTGTGTGCCGTGTGCCTTCCCATGGAGCCGCGCGTCTGGGGCATCAACGATTCCAAAAAGCTCACGCCGGCGCGCCGCGAGCTGCTCTCTGTGAAGATTGCCGAGGTGGCGACGGCGATTGGTTTTTGCCATATCGCGCCTAAGGATATCGATGAGATGGGTATGGCCCGCGCCATCCGCGTTGCCGTCGCGGGCGCCGTGGCCGATACGGGACTTGAACCCGACTGCGTCCTCATGGATGGCAACCCCTTGGGCGCCGTTCCCAATGAGCGCGACGTGGTGAAGGGCGATGCCAAGATCGCCTGTATCGCCGCGGCGTCCATCATGGCCAAGGTCACGCGTGACGAGATGATGGTCGAGTACGACGCCGAGTACCCCGAGTACCATCTGGCCGAGTCGAAGGGCTATGCAAGCCCCGAGCATATCGAGGCCATTCGCAAACATGGACTTTGTCCGCTGCACCGCGTGAGCTTTTGCGGAAACTTTCTGCAGACTGAGCGCCTTTTCTAGGCCAATTGTGGAGACAGGGACCTCTGGGGTTTTATAAACCTGCTGGTAGCGGGCCGTATGCAACACCATTGCTGCGTACGGCCCGTTTTTTGACGGCATTTGGTCAGCTTTTGGTTTGCTTCCTGTACTTACCCGCATGAAAGGTGCCCTCATCATCGGGGCAATGCAGTGTGCGGGAAAGGAGACCCCATGAGTGCCGCAAGCAAAAAGAGCAAGACGCAGCAGCTCAAGGAGCGTTGGGAAAACGGCGAGCTCGACTGCGGGGCGATGACGCCCGAGTTTATCAAGGGACTCAGTCCCCGTGAGCTGGGCATGCTGGGCGAGCTGATCACCATCGACTACTTTAACGAGCGCGGCTACACCTTGCTGGAGCAGGGTTATCGTTGCACCGAGGGCGAAGCCGATCTGGTGCTGCTCGATGAGCTTGACGATGTCGTGGTGATGGCCGAGGTCAAGACCAGACGCGTCGCACTGGATTGCAGCACGCGGGTCTTTCCCGAGGAGGCCGTGGACGCCCAAAAGCAACGCCGCTACCGCCGCATCGCAAGTTGCTATCTCATGGAGCATTATCCGCTCAAGGCGATTCGCTTCGATGCCGTGGGCGTCACCATTCGCGGCGGACATATCGCCGAGATCGAGCACCAGTACAACGCGTTCGATTGGCAGGTGTCGTGATGGCGTTCGAGACGTTTGCCGTTCACGCGGCCTGCATCCGCGGCGTCGAGGCGATTCACGTCACGGTCGAGGTCTCGCTTGCCGGTGGCGTTCCGGGCATCCAGATGCTCGGCATTCCGAGTATGGAGGTGATGGAGTCACGCGGTCGTATTCGCTGCGCGATGCGCTCCGCCGGGTTCGAGATCCCGCGCTCGGGCATTACCGTTAACCTGGCACCCGGCGATATCCGCAAGACCGGTAGCGGCTTTGACCTGCCCATCGCCATCGCGGTTCTAGCGGCCGATGGGCAGATTCCCCGTGACAACCTCGATCGCTGCCTTATCGCAGGTGAGCTTGGTCTGGACGGTACGGTGCTTCCCGTCAAGGGCGAGGTGGCGTTTCAGCTGCTGGCTCGCGACATGGGGCTGTCTTTTATCGCCGGCAGGTCCGACCAGCATGTGCCGCTTGCTGGCGTTGACTGCGGATTTATCGATCATTTGTCTCAGCTTGCTCATGGTATGGGCGATGCCGCGCGGCACTACCTGGATTCTGAGGGCGTCGAGGCGACCTTTGAGCCTGAGCTCGACTATGCCGACGTACTGGGGCAGGAAGTCGCTAAACGCGGCATGGCGCTTGCGGCGGCAGGAGAACTCGGCTTGCTCATGATCGGGTCCCCGGGATCGGGCAAGACGATGCTCGCGCGTCGTATGACCGGCATCCTGCCCGAGCTTTCCGTTGAGGATCAACAGGAGGCGCTGTGCATCCATTCGGTTTTGGGTGAGAACATTGATGGCTTGTTGGCGGGGCACCGGCCCTTCCGCAGTCCCCATCACAGTATTTCAACGGCGGGCCTCATTGGCGGAGGACGCCCGGTGCACCCAGGTGAGATCAGCCTTGCTCATGGCGGCGTGCTCTTTTTGGACGAGCTTGCCGAGTTTCCCACTGGCGTGCTGCAGACGCTGCGTCAGCCCATCGAGCGCGGCTACGTGAGGATCGTACGCGTCGATGGGGCTTTTACCTTCCCGTCGCGCTTTCAGCTGCTGGCTGCGAGCAATCCCTGCCCCTGCGGCTTTTTGGGCGATCGCGAGGTACCGTGTCGCTGCTCGGCGGCGATGGTCGAGCGCTATCGGTCTAAACTGCGCGGTCCTTTGGCCGACCGTATCGACATGATGATCGATGTGACCCGTCCCGACCCTCAAGTGATTATCGAGGGCGCAGAGGGTATGTCGTCGGCCGAGTTACGTGACTACGTTGTGCGCGGTCGCGCTTTTCGCGCTTGGCGCGAATCCCGTATGGACGATGCAGATGCCGAGGCCGAGGATGACGAGACGCGGTCCATTGACGGCGTCGTTTCGACCTTCGAGCTCGATGATGCTGCCGAGAAATGCGTACTCGGCCTATCCAAACGCACGCATCTCACGGGCCGCGGCATCGTACGCCTGGTGCGTATCGCGCGTACAATCGCTGACGTCGCCGAGAGCGAGCAAGTGACGCAGGACCACGTGCTCGAGGCGGCGATGTACCAGGGAAGGAGGGACCAATGATGGCCGAGGGGACCTTTGAGCTGCATCCAGGTGATGCATTGTATCCCGAGACCGTTTTGGAGCTTTCTGATGTACCCCAGACGCTCTATGTGTGTGGCAACCCCGAGGTGCTTTCGACGCCCGCGCTCTCCATCATCGGCGCGCGTAAGGCCTCGCCGTATGGTCTTGCCGTGGCAGAGCTTGCGGCAAAGGTGGCGGTCGAGGCGGGAGTGACGGTAGTTTCGGGCGGCGCGGTCGGTTGTGACCAGGCCTCGGGTTGGGCTGCGGTCAACGCCGGCGGCAAACACGTCGTGGTGCTGGGGACGGGCGCCGACGTGGTCTACCCGCGTTCGAGCGCGGGGCTTATTACTCGCACGCTCGATACGGGTGGCGCGGTCGTGTCGATCTCTCCGTGGGGCATGGGTCCGCGCAAGTTCGCCTTTCCGCGCCGCAATCGCGTGATCGCGGCCCTGTCGCAAGCCCTCTTTGTATCCGAGGCGGGTATGCCTTCTGGGACGTTTTCTACAGCCGAGGCTGCTATGGATTTGGGGCGCGAACTTCTTGCCGTGCCGGGGTCGATCCTATCGCCCGAGTCGCGTGGCACGAATTACCTCATTGCGAACGGTGCCTGCTGCATCATCGACGAGGAATCTATCGAGATGGCTATCTCACGCATCTACGGAACCCTGCGCTACTCGCGCCCCGATGCTCCCGGCATTGCCGACCTGGATCCAACGCAGCAGACCGTGATGCATGCGCTCATCGCATCTCCGCTCAAGGTCGACGACATCGCGGCACTCGTGTCGCTCGATGCAGTCGGCGTACTCAAACTCTTGGGTTCGCTTGAACTCGAGGGCCTTATCGAGCGCATGATGGATGGAAGGTATGCGCCCTCCAAGTTTGCCCTTCACGCCCAGACGCCCTTCGGTCACAATGGAAAACGTGTCAATTAGAAAGGTGTTTGCAGATGCAGTTCGATCAGGTGACAGTTATCGGTGGCGGTCTGGCGGGTTCGGAGTGCGCGATCCAGCTGGCAGATCGCGGGTTTGCCGTAAAGCTGTGCGAGATGCGCCCCCAGGTGAGCTCCCCGGCCCACCATACCGATCACCTGGCAGAGCTCGTCTGCTCCAATTCGTTTAAGTCGACCCGTCCGGATTCCGCGGCTGGTTTGCTGAAGGCCGAGCTTGAGCGCATGGGTTCAGTCCTGCTCGATTGCGCCCATCGCGCGGCTGTTCCCGCCGGTGGCGCCTTGGCGGTCGACCGCGTCAAGTTTTCCGAGCTTGTCGAGGCCGAGGTTGCCGCTCGTCCCAATATCGAGGTCGTGCACGGCGAGGTCACGCAGATTCCCGAGGGTCACGTGGTCATTGCCGCGGGCCCGCTGTGTTCACCGGCGCTGAGCGAAGAGGTTATGAAGCTCGTCGGTGGCGATGCCCTGGCATTCTTTGATGCGGCGGCGCCGATCGTCGATGCCTCCACGCTCGATATGGACGTGCTGTTCTCGCAGTCGCGCTACGAGGAGCAGGGGGGCGGCGACTATCTCAACGCTCCGCTCAACAAGGAGGAGTACGAGGCCTTTATCGAGGTGCTTACCACGGCCGACCGCGTGGTGCTCAAAGACTTTGAGGGCGGCGATCTGTTCCAGGCTTGCCAGCCTGCCGAGGAAGTTGCGCGCACCGGCAAGGACGCCATTCGCTTTGGCGCCATGAAGCCCGTCGGCCTCACCGACCCGCGTACCGGACGTCGCCCCTGGGCGGCGATTCAGCTGCGTGCCGAGAACAAGGAGAAGACCGCCTATAACCTGGTGGGCTTCCAGACCAACTTGACCTTTGGCGAGCAGAAGCGCGTCTTCCATATGGTGCCGGGCCTGGAGAACGCTGAGTTCTTCCGCTACGGTGTCATGCACCGCAATACCTTTGTCGACGCCCCGCACGTGCTCGATGGCACCTTTGCCGTGCCCGGTACCGGCGTGCGTCTGGCCGGTCAGATCACCGGTACCGAGGGATACATGGAAGCCGTGGCGACAGGTCTGCTCGCGGCGCTCAACACCTATGCCGAGGCTATCGGTGCCGCGGGCGTCGAGTTGCCGCGTGTGGGTGCCCTGGGTGCGCTCGTGGGCTATGCGACCGATCCTGCCACCGTGGGCTATCAGCCCATGCATGTCAACTTTGGCCTGGTGCCGCCACTCGAGGATGGTAAGCGCCGCAGCAAGCGCGACCGCTACCAGGCCTATGCGGACCGTGCGCTCGAGGCCCTCGATGCCTACTTGGCCACGCGTTCCGACTTGTTTGGAGGCGACCGGTCATAGTCTTTGACCTGTACGACACCGTCGACTCGTTTATCGCCTATATCGCACGCGTCGAGGGTCTTTCTCCCAACACGGTGACGGCCTATGGCTCGAGGCTGGAGCGCTTTGCTGCCTGGTGCGAGCGCGAGGGCATCGACGCTCGCGCCGCCGACGTACGGACCGTTCGTTCCTATTTGGCCGAGCTGTCGCGTGGCCAGGCGGCGGCTCGGACCCTTGCGGCACACCTGTCTGCCATTCGCTCACTCTATCGCTGGATGGCTGCCGAGGGGATTGTCGAGGGCGATGCGGTCTCGGCGATCGCATCGCCCAAGCTGCCGCGTGACCTGCCGGGCGTCCTTACGATCCAGCAGGTTGAGGCGCTGCTCAAGACGCCTGATACCTCGACGCCCGCGGGACTGCGCGATGCGGCGATGCTTGAGTTGCTCTATGCCTCCGGCGCGCGAATCTCGGAGCTCGCGGCGCTCAACGTGGAGTCTATTGGTTGGTCCGAGCGAACGCTGCGACTTTGGGGCAAGGGGAGCAAGGAGCGTATCGTCCCTCTGTATCGTCGTGCGCTCGAGGCGACGCGTCTCTATATTGAGGAGGGGAGGCCGGAGTTGCTCGCTCAGGCAAAGCGCCGTGACCCCGCTACCGGGCCGCATCCGCTGCTTATATCGGCGCGCGGCAATCGCATGAGTGCCGCCATGCTCAGGCGGCGGTTCCATATGCTGGCGACGCTCGCCGGCATTCCGGCCGACATTGCCCCGCATGCGATGCGCCATACCTTTGCGACCGACTTGCTCGAGGGCGGTGCGGACCTGCGCTCGGTTCAAGAGCTGCTGGGTCATGCGAGCCTGTCCACGACGCAGATTTACACGCACCTCACGCCCGATCGGCTCAAACGTGCCGTGGCTCAAGCCCATCCCCGCGGCGAATAGTGGCTGGGACGTCCCGCGCCGCACTCAGGTGTGTGGTTTTGATTGCGAGTTGGCAGGAAGATGCATTCCTGCTATCATTCATCGGGTTGCTTCACGGCAACATGTTTTTATCACGCACGCGCGGCTACTTCATACCGTGGTGCCCGGGCTTTGGTAGCACATGTCCGGGTTGGTTTTGGAGGATGACCCCGCGCGGAGGCAAACCACAGGAGGTTTAACATGGCTACCAAGATTAATATCCGCACCCTGCTCGAGGCCGGCTGTCACTTCGGTCACCAGACCCGTCGCTGGAACCCCAAGATGAAGCCGTTCATCTTCGGTGAGCGCAACGGCATCTACATCCTCGACCTCAAGCAGACCATCCTCGACGCCGACCAGGCCTACACCTTCGTCAAGAACGTCGCCAAGGGTGGCAACGTGCTGTTCGTCGGCACCAAGAAGCAGGCTCAGGAGGCCGTCAAGAACGCTGCTGAGCGCGCCAACATGCCTTACATCAACCAGCGTTGGCTCGGCGGTATGCTGACCAACTTCGTCACCATCCGCTCCCGCATCAACCGCATGGAGGAGCTCGAGGCCATGGTCGAGGACGGCCGCATGGCTGTTCTGCCCAAGAAGGAGCAGGCTGTTCTCGGCAAGGAGCTCACTAAGCTCCAGACCAACCTCGGTGGCGCCCGCGACATGAAGGGTCTGCCCCAGGCTCTCTTCGTCATCGACACCAAGCGCGAGGAGAACGCCATCAAGGAGGCCCAGCGCCTGAACATCCCCGTCGTCGCCCTGATCGACACCAACTCCGATCCCGACGAGGTCGAGTACGGCATCCCCTGCAACGATGACGCTATCTCCGCTGTCACCCTTATGTGCGAGCTCATGGCTGACGCCTGCCTCGCTGGCTCCGGCAAGGAGCAGGTCTCCGAGGCCGAGATGGCCGCTGAGCCCAAGGCCGAGTAAATCAGTCTTAGTTAATTCTTTTTCATCTCTTTGAAAGGAACCACAATGGCCCAGATTACCGCCGCTATGGTCAAGCAGCTCCGCGAGATGACCGACTCCCCGATGATGGAGTGCAAGAAGGCTCTCGTCGAGGCTGACGGCGACATGGACGCCGCTGTCGACGTTCTGCGTAAGAACGGCCTTGCCAAGGCTGCCAAGAAGGCTGGCCGTGAGACCAACGAGGGCGCTGTCGCCGCGTTCGTCTCCGAGGATGGCAAGACCGGCGCTCTGCTCGAGCTCTCCTGCGAGACCGACTTCGTTGGCTCTAACGCCAAGTTCACCGGCTTTGCTTCCAAGGTCGCTGAGGTTGTCGCTACCACCGAGCCTGCTGACGTCGACGCTCTGCTCGAGAAGCCGATGGGCGAGGAGACCGTTTCCTCCGAGCTCACCGAGATGATTCACATCATGGGCGAGAACATGAAGATCTCCCGCTTCGCTGCCCGCAAGGCTGAGAACGGCGCGCTCGCTTCTTACATCCACATGGGTGGTAAGATCGGCGTCCTCGTCGAGTTCGCCTTCGAGAAGGCTGAGACCGCTCAGGCTGAATCCTTCAAGACCTTCGCTCACGACGTTGCCCTTCAGGTTGCCGCCGTCGCCCCGATCTGCGCTACCCGCGATCAGGTTCCGGCCGAGACCGTCGAGCACGAGAAGCAGATCTACATGGCTCAGGCTGCCGAGTCTGGTAAGCCCGAGGCTATCCAGGAGAAGATGGCTGTCGGCCGTCTGGAGAAGTTCTACAAGCAGTCTGTGCTCACCGAGCAGGAGTTCATCAAGGACAGCTCCCTCACCATCAAGAAGTACGCTGAGCAGGTCTCCAAGGAGCTCGGCGACACCATTACCGTCGTTGCCTTTGACCGTCTGGTCCGTGGCGAGTAAATAAGCTCTTGTAGCTGGTAATGAGCAGGCTGTGGGTTTTACTCACAGCCTGCTTTTTCATGGCTCTTTTTAGAGCCTTTGATAGAATGTTGAAAGTTCAATCTAAAGGAGGATCGCTTTGTCCGACATCCGATATAAACGCGTGCTTCTTAAGCTTTCCGGCGAAGCGCTGATGGGCGACGGCCAATATGGCATCGACCCCAAGGTTACCGACCATCTTGCTAAGCAGGTCAAGGAGCTGCTCGCCGTTGGCCATGAGGTCGGCGTCGTTGTCGGCGGCGGCAATATTTTCCGCGGCATGGCAGGCGCTGCCGGTGGCATGGAGCGTGCTCAGGCCGACTACATGGGCATGCTGGCAACCGTTATGAACGCGCTCGCCCTGCAGGATGCCTTCGAGCATAACGATGTTCCCTGCCGCGTGATGAGCGCTATCCAGATGAACGAGATCTGCGAGCCCTATATTCGCCGTCGCGCCATCAACCACCTTTCCAAGGGCAACGTCGTTATTTTTGCCGCCGGTTCGGGCAATCCGTACTTTACGACCGACACCGCCGCGGCTCTTCGTGCGTGCGAGATCGGCGCCGAGATTCTGATTAAAGCCACCAAGGTTGACGGCATCTACGATAAGGATCCCGTCAAGTGCGCTGATGCCGTCCGTTTTGACAAGATTACCTATCACGAGGTTCTCGTCCGCGGTCTGCAGGTTATGGATTCCACGGCTACGGCACTGTGCCAGGACAACCGTATGCCGATTTTGGTCCTCAACATCGATGGCGAGGACACCGTCAAGCGCGCGCTTTCGGGTGAGCCCGTCGGCACGCTCGTCTATCAGGAGGATTAAGCATGGCAGAGAACATCACCGCCCACATGGACAAGTCGCTCGAGTCCCTCAAGCATAACTTCTCCAAGGTCCGTACCGGCCGCGCCAATGCCAACATTCTGTCCGACATCACCGTCGATTATTACGGTGTTCCCACGCCGGTCACGCAGGTTGCCGCCGTCAAGACCCCCGAGGCCCACATGCTGCTCATCGAGCCGTGGGACAAGGCACTCATCAACGCTATCGTCAAGGCCATCGGCGCTTCCGATCTGGGTATTACCCCCAACTCCGATGGCACCGTGGTTCGTCTGCCGTTCCCGGCTCCCACCGAGGAGCGCCGTCGCGAGCTCGTCAAGGAGTGCCGCGAGTACGCCGAGCAGGCCAAGGTGTCTATCCGTAACATCCGTCGCGACTTCAACAACAAGCTCGAGCGCGATGAGGAGCTCACCGAGGACGATGTCCGTCGCGAGCAGGCTAAGGTCCAGAAGCACACCGATGAGTATGTCGCCAAGGTCGAGGAGCTTCTGAAGGAAAAAGAAGCCGAGGTCATGGAGATCTAAGGTGCAATACGACGAGCATAAACTGGTCGAGTACTTTGCCGACGCCCCTGCGGGCGTCGGTTTTTCCGACCTTGACCTCAATAACATTCCGCACCATATCTCGTGCATCATGGACGGCAACGGTCGTTGGGCCACGTCGCGCGGTCTTGCACGCACTGAGGGCCACAAGGCGGGTATCGTCTCGCTGCGCGAGATCATTACCGCCTGCGTGCGCCTGGGCGTCGACGTGCTTTCGGCCTATGCGTTTTCTACCGAAAACTGGAACCGCCCGCAGCATGAGGTCAACGTCTTGATGCACCTGTTTGCCAAGACGTTCATCGACGAGTTGCCGCTTCTGAAGCGCGAAAACGTGCGCGTTGTCTTTTTGGGTGATATTTCCGCGCTGCCCAAGAAGACCCGCGACGTTTTTGAACGCGGTCTTGCCGAGTGCGCCGATCACACCGGTATGACGCTGGCGCTTGCCGTCAACTACGGCGCGCGTGCCGAGATTACCCGCGCTGTCCGTCAGATCGCACTCGACGTTGCCGCCGGTAAGATCGATCCTGCCGCAATTGATGACGACATGGTGGCTTCCCACCTCTATACCGCCGGTCTTCCCGATCCTGAGCTTGTGATTCGCACCTCTGGTGAGCTGCGCCTTTCGAACTATCTGCTGTGGCAGGTAGCTTATTCCGAGTTCTACGTCACCGATACCTATTGGCCCGACTTTGATCGTTGGGGCCTTGTCGACGCCATTTTGGCCTATCAGGGCCGTGACCGTAGGTTTGGTGGACTGAGCAAGACCGAGGAGGCTTAATCGTGTCCGATCGTCCCAAGGCATCTGCTCCCAAGACGCCTGCGCGTAAAGCTGCCACTGCGGGAGCGCCTGCAGCGAAGAGCGGTTCCGGTTCGTGGCTGGCGGGCTTTATTACCCGTGCCGCCGCCGGTATCGTCTACGCCGTTGTCTTTATCCTGTGCCTGGTTTTGGGTATCGTGCCCACGGCCATCTTTGTTTCCGTCATGAGCGGTCTGTGCTGCTATGAGTTTTTCCGTATGACAAGGCTCGATGGCAAGATGGCTAACGAGCGCATGGGTATCGCTGCCGCCGTGCTCTTTCCGCTGTCGGCGTTGGGCGATTCGATGCTGCTGAATGCCCTGCTTTTTGCCCTGATGCTCGCTGTGGGCATTTGGTATGTCTGGTCGCCGCGTACCCGCATATCCGATGTTGCCGTGACACTCATGGGTCCCATCTACACCGGTTTTATGCTGTCGGCTATCGTGCTGCTGCGCGATGCCGTGCCCGGTTTTGCCGGCGCCCTGCTTTCGGTGGGTGTTTGCGCGTCTCTCTGGGTCTCCGATTCGTTTGCCTATATCGTGGGTAGCCGTATCGGCAAACACAAGATGGTTCCCAAGATCTCTCCCAAAAAGAGCTGGGAGGGGTTTGTTGGCGGCATCCTGGGCTCGGTTTTGATTTGGCTCATCCTGTGGGCGACGCATTTCTTCAAGCTCAGCCTGCCCTATGCGCTGCTGTGCGGCGTGGTCGTGTCCATTCTGGGCGTTATCGGCGACCTTATCGAGTCGCGCATCAAGCGCGGTGTGGGCGTCAAGGATTCCGGCAACCTTATCCCGGGCCACGGCGGCATGCTCGATCGTAGCGATTCGCTTATCTTCGGCTGCATCACCGCGCAGCTGATGCTGATGATCGGAGGCGTGCTGTAATGTCATTCCAGACGACGTATGGCCCCGATGGACGCCTCCGTGTTGCCATCCTGGGTTGTACCGGCTCCATCGGCACCCAGGCGCTCGATGTGTGCCGCCAGCATGCCGATCGCCTGCAGGTGACGGCGCTGTCCATTAACTCCAGCACCTCCGAGCTTGTTGCCGCTGCCCGCGAGTTCTCGGTTCCGGCGGTTGCCGTGGCCGATGTCGCTCATGGCGATGACGCCGTGCTGCAGGAGTTGCCCGAGGGAACGAAGCTTGGCCTTGGCGCGCAGGCGGTTTGCGAGCTCGCGCGTCGCGACGATGTCGACTGCGTGCTCGTTGCTATTGTGGGCGCCGCTGGTCTCGAGGCGAGCCATGCGGCCTTGACCTCAAATAAGCGTCTTGCCCTTGCCAACAAGGAGTCCCTCGTCGTCGGCGGCGACTTGCTTATGCCGTTGGCGCAACCGGGCCAGCTTATTCCAGTCGACTCTGAGCACTCCGCCATCTACCAGTGCTATCTGGGGGAGAACCCACGCGAGGCTCATTGTATTTGGCTCACCTGCTCGGGCGGTCCGTTCTTTGGCCGCACCCGCGACGAGCTCGACCGCGTGACGCGTGCCGATGCCCTCGCACATCCCACGTGGGCCATGGGTGCCAAGATCACCATCGACTCCGCCACCCTCATGAACAAGGGCCTGGAGCGCATTGAGGCCATGCATCTGTTTAACTGCGACCTCGATTTCATTAACGTGGTCGTGCAGCGTCAGTCCAAGATTCACTCTATGGTCGAGTTCGCCGACGGCTCCGTGATGGCGCATCTCGGTGCTTCCGACATGCGTATTCCCATCCAGTTCGCGTTCTCGTATCCCGAGCGTTGGGATACCCCGGCGTCTCGTATCGATTTCCGCGAGCTGGGGCAGCTCACGTTTGATGCTGCCGACATGGATACCTTCCGCTGTCTGGCACTGGCCGAACGTGCCGGCAAGACGGGTGGCACCATGCCGTGCGTGCTCAATGCCGCCAACGAGGTCGCCGTCGATGCCTTCCTGCACGATGGCTGCAGCTTTACCGATATCGATCGCATTGTGGAATCCTGCATGGATTCCCACGATATGCAGGCGGTCGATTCGTTTGAGCAGCTTCACGACATCGATGCATGGGCGCGTGAAAAGGCTGCGCAGGTGCTCGCCGCAACCCGTTCCTAACCCATAAGGATTGCTTTTTCGTTTTATGGATACTGTTCTGAGCGTTCTCTCATCGGTCTTTTGGGGCCTGCTGATGCTTTCCGTCCTCGTGTTTTTGCACGAGGGCGGCCACTTTTTGGCGGCGCGTGCCTGCGGCGTCCGTGTGACCGAGTTCTTTTTGGGCCTGCCTTGCCGCTTTGACATCCATTACACGTCGCGTCGCATTGGAACCAAGTTTGGCGTGACCCCGCTGCTGCTGGGTGGCTACGCTGCCATCTGCGGTATGGATCCGACCGACGTCTCGTGTGCCGATCGCGTGCTCGCGGCTATCTATCGTCATGGTCGCGTGACCGTGGCCGACCTTGCTGTCGAGCTCGAGCTATCCGAGGAGGTTGTGCTCGAGGCATGCGCCTTGCTCTTGGGTTGGGGCTCTATCGCGCCTTGGTATGAGGAAGGGGAGAAGCCCTCGCCGAGCTACTATCCCACCAAGTATCAGACGCTGCCGCGAGACGCGGCGGGTTACACCACCTTTGACGGCCGCCGTTTCGATCGAGAGCATGCGACTACCGAGGGCGATGTGTGGGAGCTGCCGTGCGGCGAAGCCGAGTTCCTTGCGCAAGAGCGTTCGCATACCTATCTGGGCCAGGGTTTTCTCAAGCGCGCCTTTATGCTGCTCGCGGGCATTCTCGTCAATATCCTGACGGGCTTTTTGCTGCTTATGAGCATCTACTCTATTGCGGGTGTCACCGTGCCGATGGATACCAACGTGATCGGTCAGGTTGACGAGGGGTCTATTGCCGCCAAGGCGGGTATCGAGGGCGGCGACGCGATCCTTTCGGTTGACGGAGTATCGTGCTCTACCTGGATGGACGTTTACGATGCCATCGGCAAGGCCGCCGGTAAGGACGATATCGCCATTGAGTATGAGCGCGACGGCAAGCAGCATTCGACCTCGGTTGCGCTCAAAGAGGACGAGCGCCTAGGTGTGTATGCCTCTACGCAGGTGGTCCGTTTAGACCCCATCACGTCGGCTCGCCTTTCGTTCTCCTGTGTCGTGCAGACAGCGGAGGGCGTGATGCGCCTGCTCCAGCCGCAGCATACGATGGAGATTCTCGATCAGTCTTCTTCGATCGTGGGCATTAGCGTTATGTCCTCACAGGCTGCTGCTGCCGGCCCTGCCACGTTCCTTTCGTTTGCCGCCCTCATTTCGTTCTCGCTTGGCTTTATGAACCTGCTGCCCATCCCACCACTCGATGGCGGCAAGCTGGTCATCGAGATCATTCAAAAGATTGCTGGCCGCGAGCTTCCGCTCAAGGTCCAGATGATTGTGAGCTATGTGGGCATCGCGCTCTTTGCGCTGCTGTTTGTCTATATGCTTCGTTCCGACGTCCTTCGATTTATCCTGTAGGGGAGTGTTTGGATTGTCTTTATCCCATCCTTTGCCTCGCGAGTTGACGCGCCCCGTGCATGTGGGCGGTGTGCAGATCGGTGGCGGCGCGCCGGTGGTGGTCCAATCCATGACCTGCACCGATACCGCTGACGCCCAGGCAACGCTTGCGCAAGTGTGCGCGTTGGCGCAGGCTGGCTGCGATATCGTGCGTGTGAGCGTGCCCACCGAGGCCGCGCTTGAGGGTTTCCGCACCATCTGTGCCGAGTCTCCGGTGCCGATCGTCGCCGATATTCACTTTAACCATAAGCTCGCCATCGGCGCCGTCGAGGCTGGTGCCGCCAAGCTTCGCATCAATCCCGGCAATATCGGCGATTGGGCTAAGGTCGATGCCGTGATCGATGCCGCGGGCGCCGCTGGGTGCGCGATTCGTATCGGTGTCAATGCCGGTTCGCTCGAACAGGATATCGCCGAGCGCGACGACCTCATGCAGCCCGAAAAGCTCGTGATGTCGAGCGAGCGCTTCGTCAAGCACTTTGAGGACCGCGGTTTTACGAACATTGTGCTTTCGGCCAAGGCCCATAGCGTGCAAACGACGCTTGATACCTATCGAGCCCTGTCGCGTGAGATTCCCCACGTTCCGCTTCACCTGGGCGTGACGGAGGCGGGGACCAAGCTCCAGGGCACCATCAAGAGCTCTGTAGGCTTGGGTATCTTGCTTTCCGAAGGCATTGGCGACACCATGCGTGTGTCGCTCACAGCCGATCCGGTTGAGGAGCCGCCGGTTGCCTGGGGTATTCTGCAGTCGTTGGGCCTGCGTCGCCGTGGCCCCGAGATTGTCTCGTGCCCCACATGCGCCCGCTGCCAGGTTAACCTTATTCCCATTGCCGAGGAGGTTACCGAGCGGCTTAAGAACTACTCCGCGCCGCTTTCGATCGCTGTGATGGGATGTGCCGTTAATGGCCCCGGCGAGGCTTCTGATGCCGATCTGGGCGTTGCTTGCGGACGTGGTCAGGCCTTGCTCTTTTCGCATGGCCAGATCATTGGTAAAGTAGCTGAGGACCAAATTGTCGACGCGCTTATGGCAGAGGTCGACAAGCTTATTGAGGAGAAATAAATGACCCGAGCAATGTATATGTCTAAGCTCTATGCGCCGACGCTTAAAGAGGATCCGGCGGACGCTGAGCTCGCCAGCCACCGCCTGCTGCTCCGTGCCGGCATGATCCGCAAAGAGGCCTCCGGCCTGTATTCCTATCTGCCGCTCGCATGGCGCTCGATCCGCAAGATCGAGAATATCGTGCGCGACGAGATGGACGCTGCCGGTGCCCAGGAGCTTATGATGCCTATCATGGTCGACGCCGAGTTGTGGCGTGAGTCCGGCCGCATCGACGCCTATGGCAAGGAGCTTGTGCGCTTTGACGACCGTCACGGTCGCGAGTTCGTCCTGGGTCCCACCCACGAGGAGACCGTCACGGCCCTGGTGCGCAATGAGCTGCGCTCCTACAAACAGCTGCCCGTCAACCTGTACCACATTCAGGACAAGTTCCGCGACGAGTTCCGTCCCCGCTTTGGCCTGATGCGCGGTCGCGAGTTCATCATGAAGGACGCCTACAGCTTCTCCGCCACGCAGGAGAGCCTGCAGGAGGAGTACGACAAGATGAAGCAGGCCTACGCTAACATCTGCGAGCGCTGCTACATCAAGGCTCTGCCCGTTGTCGCCGACTCCGGCGAGATCGGCGGCGACACTTCCGTCGAGTACATGGCTCTTGCCGACGCCGGCGAGGCTTCGCTCGTCTACTGCGACGATTGCGGTTTTGCTGCCGATGACGAGGCTGCAAGCACCAAGGTCGTTGTGACCGAGGGCCCCGGCGATGGCACGCTCACCAAGGTCGAGACTCCGGGTATGGGCACCATCGAGGCCGTTGCCAAGTTCTTCGGCTTCCCCGAGAACGGCACGCGCAAGTCGCTGGCACTCATCGACTCCGAGGGCAAGCCGGTCGTGGCCATTGTCCCGGGCGACCACGAGCTCAATGACTGCAAGGCCGAGCATGTCTTTGGCAAGGGCTACCGCATGATGACCGACGAGGAGCTTCAAGCGAACGGCCTGCACAAGGGCTTTATCGGACCGGTCAACCTGCCCGAGGGCATCCGTCTGGTGTGCGACGAGAGCCTGCGCGATTCCAAGCAGTGGGCCTGCGGTGCCAACGAGGTCGATTATCACTTTACCGGTGCCTGCCCCGAGCGCGACTTTACCGTCGATGAGTGGGCCGATCTGGTCACCGTTGTCGCCGGCGACCCCTGCCCGCACTGCGGCAAGCCGCTCTCCGCTGCCCGCGGCATCGAGGTCTCCCAGGTCTTCCAGCTCGGCACCAAGTATTCCGAGGCCATGGGTGCCACCTTTATGGATGAGGACGGCAAGGAGAAGCCGCTCATCATGGGTTGCTACGGCGTTGGTGTGTCCCGCTCGCTTGCTGCCGTCGTGGAGCAGCACAACGACGAGCATGGCATCGTCTGGCCGGTCTCCGTTGCCCCGTACGAGGTCGCGGTGATTCCGCTCGATCCCAAGAAGGAGGAGTGCGCTACCGTCTGCGAGCAGATCGTTGATGGCCTGTGTGCCGAGGGTATCGAGGTCGTCGTCGACGACCGCGACGAGCGTCCCGGCTTTAAGTTTGCCGACAACGACCTTATGGGCTTCCCGTATCAGGTGGTTCTGGGCAAGCGCGGCCTCAAGAATGGCACAGTGGAGCTCAAGGACCGTGCCACGGGCGAGCGTGAGGACGTGGCGATCGACGAGGTCGTCGCCAAGGTTGCCGAGTTTGTTAAGGCAGCCCGTCGTTAATCGACGATTTCGCTTGTAGTTCGATATGTGGGACGGCCCCGCATTTCTCCAATCGGGGAGATGCGGGGCCGTCCTATTATCTTGTAGCATCCTCGATATCTAAAAGGAAAACCCCACAGCCCATGCGAGCTGCGGGGTTTTCCATTGTGCCTCCGATGCGAAATAAATCGCTCAGATATTACTGATAATCGACGACGTCGATCCAGTTCTTCAGGAACTCATCGTTCACGTTGCGCTTACGAGCGAGCTCGGAAGCGGCGACGATGCTCGTCCACTGACGCACGACCTGCATGGGCATGTCGGCGCGGTCGCAGTAGAGCTCCAGGTAGGCCTCAGCCTGATCCTTGCTGTTGAGGGCGAAGAGCAGGTAGGTGGTGGCAACGTCGGCAGCAGGGGAGCCCTGGGTGGCGTGTGCCCAGTCGCACACATAGAGCTGGCCGTCGTCACCGACGATGACGTTGGAGGGGTTGAAGTCGCCGTGGCAGACCTTGAACTCCTTGGTCATGCCGTCCAGACGCTCCTGAAGGTTGTAGCGCGTGGTGGCATTGAGCTGATCAAGGCTGTCGATCATGCGGGCGAACTTGTCGCGCTGACGGTTGAGCAGCGGGGAGGTGTAGCCGTGGATCTCGATCTGGAGGTCGACGAACATCTCGAGGTACTCACCAAAGCGCTGGGGCTCGGCAGTCATCTTCTCGGCAAGGGTGGTGCCCGGAACCTTCTCGGTCACGAGCGCCCAGCCGTTGGCGTTCTCGAGCTGGGAAACCTCGAGAGCCTTGGGGCTGCGGATGCCGCACTCATTGATGCGGGCAAGATTCAAAGCCTCGTTGAACACGTCGGAGACAGGCTTGGTCTCGTTAAAGACCTTGACGATCTTGTCGCCCAGGTCGTAAACGACCTTGTTGCCACGGCGGACGAGCTCGGTCTTGGAATCGGGTAGCAGCATAGTTGCATCCTTTCAACGATGCGATAGAAGCGACGGCGGGGGTGTGTGAAACACCCGTGCACCCCCGCCGCAAAAAACCGTGCTAAAAACTAGCAGACGGCGTAGTCCTGGGGCTCGCGGCCGTAGTAGGCGTCCAGGTAGAGCTCCTTGATCTCGCTCATGAGCGGGTAGCGCGGGTTGGCGCCGGTGCACTGGTCGTTGAATGCCTGCTCGGTCATCTCGTCGAGGGTGTCGAGGAAGTACTGCTCGTCAACACCGTAGTCGGCGATGGTCTTCTTGACACCGATGAAGTCCTTGAGCTCCTCGAGCTTCGTGATGAAGTTCTCGAAGACCTCCTTGTCGTCCTTGCCCTCGATGCCGCAGTACTTGGCCATCTCGGCGTAGTTGTGCAGCGCGTTGGGGTAAGGATACTGGGAGAAGGTACCCATCTTGACGGGAGCCTCGGCGGCGTTGTAGCGCATGACGCGGGTCAGGATGACGGCGTTAGCGATGCCGTGGGGCAGGTGATGGAAAGCGCCGAGCTTGTGAGCCATGGAGTGGTTGAGGCCCAGGAAGGCGTTGGCGAAGGCCATACCGGCCATGCAGGAGGCGTTGTGCATCTCCTCGCGGGCGTGCGGGTCCTTGGCGCCGTTCGTGAAGCTGGAGGGCAGGTTCTCAAAGACGAGCTTGGCAGCGCGCTCGGAGAGGCCCTTGGTGTAGTCGGAAGCCATGATGGAGACGTAGGACTCGATGGCGTGGGTCATGACGTCGATGCCGGAGGCAGCGGTCAGGCCGCGCGGGGCGGTCATGCAGTTGTCGGCGTCGACGATAGCCATGTTGGGGAGCAGCGCGTAGTCGGCGAGCGGCCACTTGATGCCGGTCTCCTTGTCGGTGATGATGGCGAACGGCGTGCACTCGGAGCCGGTACCCGAGGAGGTCGGGACGGCGACGAAGTAGGCCTTCTTGCCCATCTCGGGGAAGGTGAAAATACGCTTGCGGATGTCCATGAAGTCCATGGCCATGTCCTCAAACTTGCACTCGGGGTGCTCGTACATCATCCACATGATCTTGCCGGCGTCCATAGCGGAGCCACCGCCGACGGCGATGATGACGTCCGGCTCAAAGAGAGCCATCTGCTTGGCGCCGCGACGTGCGCACTGCAGCGACGGATCGGGCTCGACGTCGTAGAAGCAGTCGTGGGCGATGCCCATCTCGTCGAGCTTGGCCTCGATGGCGCGGGTGTTGCCATTCTTGAAGAGGAACTGGTCGGTGACGATGAAGGCGCGCTTCTTGCCCATGACGTTGCCAAGCTCGTCGAGGGCGACGGGCGTGGAACCCTTCTTGAAGTAGACCTTCTCGGGAGCGCGGAACCACAGCATGTTCTCACGGCGCTCGGCCACAGTCTTAACGTTGATCAAGTGCTTCACCCCAACGTTCTCGGAGACGGAGTTGCCGCCCCAGGAGCCGCAGCCCAGGGTCAGAGACGGCTTCATGCCAAAGTTGTACAGGTCACCGATGCCGCCGTGCGAGGACGGGGTGTTGATGACGATACGGCAGGCCTTCATGACGTGCTCGAACAGGCTGATCTTCTCGGCCTGGGCGGGGTGCACGTACAGAGAGGCGGTGTGGCCCGGGCCACCGGCGAGCACCAGGTGCTCGGCCTTGTCGACGGCTTCCTGGAAGTCCTTGGCGTGGTACATGGCCAGGACCGGGGAGAGCTTCTCGTGGGAGAACTCCTCCTTGGCGGGGTCGGTGGAGGTGACCTCAGCGATCAGGATCTTGGTCTTGGCGGGAACCTCGATGCCGGCGAGCTCGGCGATCTTGGCAGCGGCCATGCCGGGGATGCGGTGATCCAGGGCGCCGTTCTTGAACATGGCGGCACGCAGGGCCTCCATCTCGGCACCCTGCTTGACGAAGTAGCAGCCGCGCTTCTGGAACTCGGCCTTAACCTGGTCATAGATGCTGTCGATGACGGTCACGGACTGCTCGGAAGCGCAGATCATGCCGTTATCGAAGGTCTTGGAGTGGATGATGGAGTTGACGGCGAGCAGCACGTCGGCGGTGTCGTCGATGACGACCGGGGTGTTACCGGCGCCAACGCCCAGGGCGGGCTTGCCCGAGGAGTAAGCGGCCTTGACCATGCCCGGGCCACCGGTGGCGAGGATGATGTCGACGTCGCGCATGACCATGTTGGTCAGCTCGATGGAGGGGACATCGACCCAGCCGATGATGCCCTCGGGGGCGCCGGCCTTGACGGCGGCGTCAAGCACGAGCTTGGCGGCGGCGATGGTGCACTTGGCGGCTGCCGGGTGCGGGGAGATGATGATGGCGTTGCGGGTCTTCAGGCTGATCAGCGTCTTGAAGATCGCGGTGGAGGTGGGGTTGGTCGTCGGGATGACGGCGCCCACGATGCCGATGGGCTCGGCGATCTTGGTGATGCCGTAAGCCTCGTCGCGCTCCAGAACGCCACAGGTCTTGGTGTTCTTGTAAGCGTTGTAGATGTACTCTGCGGCGTAGTGGTTCTTGATGACCTTGTCCTCAAGAACGCCGCGGCCGGTCTCCTCGATGGCCATCTTCGCCAACGGGATACGAGCCTTGTTGGCGGCCATGGCGGCTTCATAGAAGATCTTGTCGACCTGCTCCTGCGTGTACGTAGCAAAAAGCGCCTGGGCCTCTCGCATCTGAGCGAGCTTAGCCTCAAGCGCCTCTACGTTGTCCACAATTGCGGGAGTAGTGTTTTCCGGTGACTTTTTCACCATTTGTGTCTCCTTGCGATCGGAGATTTACCCTACGCCTTGCATGATAGCAAGAAATAATTCGGTGAACGGTAAGATTCCTTTAAAAGGCACACTAAAACGCTTCAACTAAATGAAACGATTCAACTAAAACTTGGCCCCTGCATCGCCCCACTCATTGGGGACAGACTTGCATGAGTGCTTTCACTCATTTGGGACAGACATCGATTTGTCATTTTGCCGTTCTTGGCCTGTTTTTGCCGCTCATTGGATATAAATAGATCACAGGCTCAGCATTTCGCGTTCCTTTTCTCCTTTTAGGTGTTGCCTGTTCAGTTTTGAAAGGAGAGATTTATGCCCCGATGCGCCCGCGCCGTTTCGATCACCGGCTATTACCACGTCTTTGACCGCGGCAACTCCAAACAGATTATTTTTGAAGATGACTCCGACCGCTATCGTTTCTTGTCAGATATTTCGGACAGGTTTGCACGCCATGAGGTGGCGGTGTTGGCTTGGTGCCTTATGGATAACCACTTCCATTTGATGGTTGATGACCCATTTGACAACCTTTCAAAGGCAATGCAATGTGCGCTGACGGCATATGCTAAGTATTTCAATGGGAAAACGGGGAGAACGGGGCATTTGTTTGATAATCGCTATTCGCGGGTCGCGGTTGAGTCGGACACACAGGCGGTGCAGCTGCTCGACTATATTCATCTCAATCCCGTGAAAGGTGCGCTCGACTCACTCGAGGCGTACCGCTGGTCAAGCTACAAGGCATATCAGCTGGGCTATGATCCCTTTGACATCTGTGACGCGGCCCCTATGCTCGATATTGTCGGAGGCTCCCGTTGCTATTGCGAGCATCTCGAGGAAGTTGCCGGGCGCATCTGGTCAATGGAGGTTCTTCCACGCCGGCGGATCTTCGATGAGGAGGCCCTTTCCGTTGCGCGCGAAGTTCTGCCGAGCATAGATCCTTCGCTGCTCAAGGCCCTGCCACGCCCCGAACGCGATGCCTGTCTGCTGAGGCTCAGGCGGGCACATCTCACGGTCAAGCAAATTGCCCGTATCACCGGCATCGGCGCTACAAGCGTAACCAAGGCCACCGCGGGCTGGAACGAGGCGGCGTGAGGCAGGGGCCGAAACGCTGCTGGCATGCGTTACGTCTGTCCCCAATGCGTGAAAACACTCATGTAAGTCTGTCCCCAATGAGTGCAAAAAGGCGCCCTCCGTAGGGGAGGGCGCCTTTGGTAAGTTCTATATGAACGCGAGGTCTTTGACCCGGAGAGTCCGAGGTACTTGTTGGTAAGACCTTATTTAGGAGCGCGCAACCTTGCCAGACTTGAGGCAGGTGGAGCAAACGTTCATCTTGCGACGGTGACCATCGACGACGACGTAGACGCGCTGGATGTTGGGGCGGAACTTACGGTTGGTGACGCGGTGAGAGTGGCTGATGGAGCGACCGGCAACGGGGTGCTTACCGCAAACTTCGCAAACTTTGGACATAACTGACCCTCCTTGAGCGACAAACGAACATGTCGCGTTAACAAACAAGCCTGAACTATAGCACAGAAGCAGCTCCCTGTGCGTAATCTACACAGAGATATTCCTCTTTTGGCGATAGTGCCCACGCCACGGCCCTGGACGTAGATCCGATTTGCGTGCAGCAGAGGGGATTATGCCAGCTCGTGCGTACGTTTTCAAGCTTGTCCCACAAATATATATAGGTTTATTGAGCATTGGGCTCCGTTTACGGATTGCTCTGTATTTATGCTCGCAATTAAGCTCGAGGTTGGCTACACTATCCCTTGACCATTAAAGGGGTACGAGATACCCACATGGAATTACATAGCTGCCAAAGAGCAGTCCTTCCTGTGGGTGTCTGGTCCGCTTTAAGCGGTCGGGCATCTATTTTTTTGACTGTGTCAGCAGTCAAGACATGTGAGGAAGGAGATCGATGGGCACGACTTCCCCCAAGGCGGTCATCATGGACGAGACCGCCGTCAATCGAGCGATGACCCGCATCGCGCACGAGATTCTCGAGCGCAACGAGGGCTGTGAAGACCTCGCTCTGGTCGGCATCGTCACGCGCGGCGACCTTCTGGCAAAGAAGCTCGCCGAGGAGATCAAGGAGATCGAGGGCGTCGACGTTCCGCTCGGCAGCCTCGACATCAGCTTCTACCGCGATGACTACGCTACCAATTTCGCTCCCGCGATCCACGCCACCAACATTCCCTTTAGCGTCGACGGCAAGCGTGTCGTGCTGGTGGACGACATCCTGTACACGGGTCGTACCATCCGCGCCGCTCTCGACGCCGTCATGGACCTGGGCCGTCCGAGCCGCATTGAGCTGGCAGTCCTCGTTGACCGCGGCCACCGCGAGCTCCCCATCTCGCCGGACTTTGTCGGCAAGAACGTTCCCTCGTCGCATGAGGAGAACGTGCACCTATATATGAAGGAAGTTGACGGCCACACCGCCGTCGAGATTAACGACGTCGCGCCGGGTTCCCACGTGGGCTCCGCGCCGCTGGGAGGTGAGTAGTACCGTGGCGTTCAACCATAAGCACCTGATCGACATTACCGAGTACTCCGAAGAGGACATCAAGCTCATCCTCGAGACCGCCAAGGCGTTCTCCGAGGTCAACGAGCGTGCTATCAAGAAGGTCCCCACGCTCAAGGGCAAGACCATCGTCAACATGTTCAACGAGCCCTCGACGCGCACCCGCAGCTCCTTCGAGCTCGCCGAGAAGCGTCTTTCGGCCGACAGCCTTAACTTTGGCGGCTCCTCGACCTCCACGGTCAAGGGCGAGAGCCTTGTCGACACCGTCGAGACCCTCAACGCCTATAAGATCGACTGTATCGTCGTGCGTGATAAGCACGCCGGCGCTCCCTACATCGTCACGCAGAACTCGCCCGCGAGCGTCATCTGCGCCGGTGACGGCAAGCACAACCATCCCACGCAGGCCCTGCTCGACCTGTACACCATCTGGGAGCACAAGGGTGACTTCCACGGTCTGAAGGTCGCCGTCGTCGGCGATATCGCGCACTCCCGCGTCTGCGGCTCGCTGATCCCCGCCCTTAAGATCATGGGCTGCGAGACCTACGCCATCGCCCCCGGCACGCTGCTGCCGCCGGCGCCCGAGGTCCTGGGCTGCGACCACGTGACGAGCGACCTCGATTCCGTCCTGCCCGAGCTGGACGTCGTCTACATGCTGCGCGTGCAGCAGGAGCGCCTCGAGGGTGCCCCGTTCCCCACGATTCGCGAGTACCACAAGCTCTTCGGCCTGACCAAGGACCGCGAGAAGCTCATGAAGCCCGACGCGATCATCTGCCACCCGGGCCCCATCAACCGCGGTGTCGAGTTCGACTCCTATATGGCCGACCACCCGCAACGCTCCGTCATCCTGGAGCAAGTCTACGCCGGTATCTGCGTGCGTATGGCTATCCTGTATCTGCTGCTTGGAGGTGCCGATAATGGCCTTGCTTCTTAAGAATGCCCACGTCGTCGACCCGTCCGTCGAGCTTGACGGTGTCGTTGACGTCCTGATTGACGGCGACAAGATCGCCGAGGTCGGCGAGAATCTCGCCGTCGAGGGAGCCGAGGTCCGCGATCTTTCCGGCAAGTACCTCGTCCCTGGCCTGGTGGATATGCACGTTCACCTTCGCGAGCCCGGCTACGAGGTCAAAGAGGACATCGAGAGCGGCACCCGCGCAGCTGCCAAGGGCGGCTTTACCGGCGTGTGCGCCATGCCCAACACCGATCCCGTCACCGATAACGGCACCGTCGTGGAGTTCGTCAAGTCCCGTGCTGCCGAGGTCGGTCACTGCCGCGTCTATCCGTCGGGCGCCATGACCCGCGGTCTTAAGGGCGAGGCCATGTCCGAGATGGGCGATATGGTCGCCCACGGCGCCGTCGCCTTCACCGACGACGGTCGCGGCGTGCAGGGCGCGGGCATGCTCCGTCGTTGCATGGACTACGGCAAGATGTTCGGCAAGGTCTTTATGAGCCACTGCCAGGACGAGGATCTGGTCGGCCACGGCCAGATCAACGAGGGCAAGGTCTCGACCCGTCTGGCTCTCGAGGGTTGGCCGGCTGCCGGCGAGGAGCTCCAGATTGCCCGCGACATCGAGATCGCCAAGCTGACCGGTGCCAAGCTGCACATCCAGCACATCTCCACCGCCCATGGTCTGGAGATCGTGCGTGCCGGTAAGGCCGCTGGCGTTCAGGTTACCTGCGAGGCCACCCCGCACCACATGTTCCTGACCGAGAACGACCTGGACGAGACCTACAACACTTCGCTCAAGGTCAACCCGCCGCTGCGTACCGAGGAGGATGCCGAGGCCATTCGTCAGGGCGTCATCGACGGCACCGTCGACGTTATCGTCACCGATCACGCTCCCCACACCCTGTGGGAGAAGGCCCGCGAGTTCGAGCTTGCGCCCTTTGGCATGATCGGCCTCGAGACCTCGCTGTCGCTCGTACTCACCGAGCTGGTCAACACGGGCAAGATGAGCATGGGCCGTATGGTCGAGCTCATGGCCATCAAGCCGCGTGAGATCCTGGGTCTGGACCAGGTTCAGGTCAAGGCGGGCTCCGTTGCCGACCTGACCGTCTTCGACCCCGCTGCAACCTGGACGGTTGGCGAGGACGGCTACGAGTCGCGCGCCGAGAACTCCGGTTTTGCCGGCCGCACGCTCACCGGTCGTGCCACCGATGTGTTTGTCGGCGGTAAGCAGACGCTTGCCGACGGCTGCATCTGCTAGCATAGCCTTATCGCTTTTGTGCGCGGCGCCCTTGCGGTGCCGCGCTTTCTGTTCGTTTTGACCATGCAACCGCATGGGGGATTGGAGCGTCTATGCCCACACCTTCCACTGCACGCATGCACGACTTCGAGGTCGTCTCGAACCAGGAGATCGCCGACGGCATCTTCTCGCTCGTCATCTCGGCCCCCAAGCTTGCAAGTGCGCTCAAGCCCGGTCAGTTTGTGAACATCGCCGTACCCGGCGATGCGTCCTCGCTGCTTCGCGTGCCCCTGAGCTACTACCGCGCCGACGCCGAGGCCGGCACCGTCGAGCTGTGGTACGCCGTCGTGGGCGACGATACCCGTCGTTTGTCCCAGATGGGCCCTGACTCCACCTCTAACCTGCTGGGCCCCGGTGGCCGTGGCTGGATGGTACCCGAGGGCACCAGGAAGGCCCTGCTCGTCGCCGGTGGCATCGGCGTTCCGCCTGTGCTGTGTCTTGCCGGTATGCTTGCCGAGCAGGGCGTGGATGTTGACGTGTGCCTGGGCTTTGGCACCGCTTCCAAGGCCGTGGGTGTCGATGAGTTCCGCGCGCTGGGCGCCACGGTCAACGTTTGCACCGATGATGGCACGCTCGGCACGCACGGTTTTTGCACCGACCCGGCAGCCGAGCTGCTCGGCGAGGGCGGCTACGACTACGTCGCCAGCTGCGGCCCCGCTGTCATGATGAAGAAAGTCGCCGCCGCTGCCGCCGAGGCCGGTGCGTACTGCGAGGTGTCGCTTGAGCGCATGATGAGCTGTGGCTTTGGCGCCTGCAACACCTGCAATGTCGAGACGGTCGACGGTATGAAGGGCGCTTGCATGTGCGGCCCCGTGTTCGATGCTTCCAAGGTGGTGGTCTTCTAGTGGGTACCGTGAACATGGCCGTCGATTTCGGCGGCGTCAAGATGCAAAACCCCATCAACACCGCAGCCGGTACCTTTGGCTACGGCTGGCAGTTCCAGAACTTCTTTGATGTTTCCCAACTGGGCGCCATCACCACCAAGGGTTGCGCAGCCGAGCCCTGGCCCGGTAACCCCGCGCCCCGCATGGCCGAGATCCCCGGCGGTATGATCAACTCCGTGGGCCTTCAGAACCCCGGCGTGGCCGCCTTTGCTCGCGAGTCCGGTCCGTGGCTCGAGCAGCTCTCCAAGGACGGCTGCCAGGTCATCTGTCAGGTTGCCGGCCACTCCGTTGACGAGTTTGTCCGCGCACTCGAGATGTATGTCGAGCTGTGCCCCTGGGCTGCCGGCTACGAGATCAACGTGAGCTGCCCCAATATCGCCGCCGGCGGTGCCGCCATGGGCTCCACGCCCGAGGGCGCCTCTTCCGTTATGGCTGCCTGCCGCAAGGTGACCGATAAGCCGCTGTTCGTGAAGATGGCGCCGGTCAACGTCGCCGAGATCGCCAAGGCCCTCGAGGCTGCCGGCGCCGACGGCCTTTCGGTCATCAACTCCATTCAGGGCATGGCCATCGACGTCCATACCCGCAAGTCCCGCGTGGCCAAGCCCAAGGGCGGCCTTTCGGGCCCGCTGTGCCACCACATCGCCGTGCGCATGGTCTGGGAGGTTGCCCAGGCCGTCGATATCCCCATCAACGGTGTCGGCGGTGTCATGACCGGTGAGGATGCGGCTGAGTTTATCCTGGCCGGTGCCACCTGCGTGTCGGTCGGCATGGCCAACTTCGTCGATCCGTGCGCTTCGCTCAAGATCGCGCATGAGCTCGAGGCCTGGGCCGAGTCCCAGGGCGTAAAGGACATCAACGAGCTGGTAGGTGCTTTCGAATGCTAGAGACCGATGCCCGCGACCGCGTAATCGTCGCCCTCGACTGCGATCGTGAACGTTCGCTCGAGCTCGCCCACGAGCTTTCGGGCCATGCCGCCTGGCTCAAGGTTGGCATGACGCTCTATTACGCTGAGGGCCCCGAGATCGTCAAGACCTTTAAGGACCTGGGCTTTAAGGTCTTCCTTGACCTTAAGTTCCATGATATTCCGCATCAGGTTCGCGGTGCCGCCCGTTCGGCCTCGCTTGCCGGTGCCGACCTGCTTTCGGTTCACGGCTTGGGTTCGGGCGCCATGCTCGCTGCCTGCCGCGAGGGTGCCGAGGAGGCGCGCGAGGACCGCGCCAAGCTCGTCGCCATCACCGTTCTCACGAGCATGAATCAGGATGCCTTGAGCGAGATCGGCGTCGAGTCGCCCGTGTCCGAGGAGGCCGCCCGCCTTGCAAAGCTCGCTCAGGCCAACGGTATCGATGGCATCGTGTGCTCGCCGATGGAGGCTCACGACATGCGTGAGCTGCTGGGTCCCGATGCCCTGATCGTGACTCCGGGCGTGCGTCCGGTGGGTGCCGCCCTTGGTGACCAGTCCCGCGTGGCGACGCCTTCCCAGGCTATCGAGCGCGGTGCAAGCCACATTGTGGTGGGCCGTCCCATCACCGGTGCCGACGATCCGGTTGCCGCCTTTGACGCCATCGTCGCCGAGCTGGTCGAAAACGTCGCGTAAAAGATTCCCCTAAGTCACCACTTTTGGGTCTCATTAGCACAAAATAGCCCCTGTGCCTGCGTAAACTTTCCCATCCTTTGTGTGGAATCGCAGGTCAGGGGCTTAACTTTGGGCGCAGTATATTGCACTTTTTGCGGGTATCGTCTAACCTATGGAGCCGCGATTGGGCATTTTGTACGTTCTACGTGCTAAAATGCCAATTATTGAATCAGATATAACCTAACTTTTTGGAGGTACGAATGGCACTCCCTCAGCTTACCGATGAGCAGCGCAAGCAGGCTCTTGAGAAGGCTGCTGCCGCACGTCACGCCCGCGCTGAGCTTCGCGAGCAGATTAAGAAGGGCGAGAAGTCCCTCGAGTCCGTGCTCAACTCCGATGACCCCATCGCTTCCCGCATGAAGGTTTCCACCCTCATCGAGTCTCTCCCTGGTTATGGCAAGGCCAAGGCCGCCAAGATCATGGAGGAGCTCGGTATCTCCGCTACCCGTCGCGTCCAGGGCCTCGGCGTCCGTCAGCGCGAGCAGCTCCTCGAGCAGCTGACCAAATAAGTGAGCGCTCAGGATTCCAAGCTCTTTGTGATTTCTGGACCGTCAGGCGCAGGCAAGGGTACGCTCGTCACTCGTGTGCGCGAGCGCCGCTCGAACCTGGGCCTGACGGTTTCGGCTACCACGCGAGCACCACGCAAAGGTGAGGTCGACGGCGTCAACTACTTTTTTCTGACGCGCGAGGAGTTCGACCGCCGCGTGGCAAACGGTGAGTTTGTTGAGTGGGCCGAGGTCCACGGTAACTGCTACGGCACGTTGGTGAGCGAGGTCACATCCAAGCTCGCCTCTGGCGCATCTCTGATTTTGGAGATCGATGTCCAGGGTGCCCTGCAGGTGAAGGAGCGTTTCCCCGAGGCCGTGCTGATCTTTATCAAGCCGCCTTCGCTTGAGGTACTCCGCGAGCGTCTGGTCGGTCGCGGTACCGAGACGCCCGAGACAATCGAGCTGCGTATGGCAAACGCCGCCGATGAGCTTGCCCTTGCCGACCGCTACGACGACGTCGTGGTGAATGACGATCTCGACCGCGCGACCGATGAGCTCGTTCGCGTTCTCGATATGCATGAAAGGATCTGAGGTCCGTGTCCGTTGTAAAGCCTTGCATTGACGATCTTCTGGAGAAGACCGATCACAACCGCTTCCTGCTCGCTTCGCTTGCCTCCAAGCGCGCCTGCGACATCAATAGCATGCTGCGTGGCCAGCACAACCGCGTGCTTGCCGTCCAGGATGTCGATGACATCACCATCGGGCTTTCCGGTGCCGATACCATCTCGATGGCTATGGACGAGATTGTCGACGGCGACATCTCTTACGACGAGGCCCGTTACGAGAAGGCGCTCGGCCACAAGGTTGCTGAAGCCTAAATGGCGGCTCGCGTCTGCCTGGTCCACTATCACGAGGTTGGACTGAAGGGTAAGAACCGCGCACATTTTGAGCATATCCTCATGGATAACATCAAGGCGGCCTTGGCCGCCTTTTCCGTGAATGCCGTGTCTCGAATTTCCGGTTATATTCTCGTGACCTTTAACGAGCATCAGGCCGATGAGGCGGCGCGTGTCATTCGCACCGTTCCCGGCGTTGCTCGTGTGTCTTTGGCGTATCACACCAACCGCGACCCGCAAGAGTACTGCGCCGCCGCCGTGAAGGCACTGCGCGAGTTTGGTCCTTTCGATTCGTTTAAGGTGCACGCCAAGCGCTCCAATACTGACTATGAGCTCACCTCGATTGATATCAATCGTCAGGTGGGCGAGGTGCTGTGCGAGGCCTTCCCCGATAAAAAGGTTCAAATGCACGACCCCGATGCGATGGTGCACGTACTGGTGGTCCAGGGTAGCGTCTACGTGTATGCGCGCTCCGAGCGTGGCGTGGGCGGTCTGCCGGTGGGTTCTGCCGGCAAGGTCGTGACGCTGTTGTCGTCGGGTATCGATTCTCCGGTGGCGACCTGGATGCTCGCGCGTCGCGGCGCGGTGTGCGTGCCGGTACATTTCTCCGGTCGTCCGCAGACGCCCGATACGAGCGAGTATTTGGTGCAGGACATCATCCGTGCGCTTGAGCCAGGTGTCCAGATCGGCCGCCTGTACGTGGTGCCGTTTGGCGACTGCCAGCGTGAGATTTCGGTCACCTGTCCCAGCAACCTGCGCGTGATTATGTATCGCCGCATTATGTATTCGGTTGCCGAGCGCATTGCACACATCGAGGGTGCCAAGGCTATCGTTACGGGCGAATCACTTGGGCAGGTTGCCTCCCAAACGCTTGAGAACATCATGGCCGTCAACGAGGCCGTGAAGATCCCCGTGTTCCGTCCTCTCATCGGTTCGGACAAGCAGGAGATCATCGCGCGCGCCGAGGAGATCGGTACGTTCGATATCTCGACTGAGGCCGCTCCCGACTGCTGCACGCTGTTTATGCCGCGCCGTCCCGAGACGCACGCTAAACTCGATGCCGTGCATGAGGCCTGGGAGTTGTTCGATCACGAGGAGATGATCGAGCGCCTGCTCAAGCAGACCGAGTACATTGACTTCGAGAGCAACACGTATAAGGCCCCTAAGACCTTAAAACGCAAACATTCGGAGCTTGCTCCGCGTGAGATTTACCAAGATCACGAGTAAATTTGTGCATAGGCCGACGATGTATTTGTATCGTCGGCCTTTATTTATCTGCGCGTTTGTTTCCAAATTGTTCATTTGTCGACGTGTGCCTGAATAAATGGACATTTTCTCGCAAGGTTTTGGTCAGATTTTGGTTTGACCGCGAAAAACGGTGTGGGCGTGCGGAGGCTGCGGTGCTCGTTTCCTGACACGATGGTGTTGGGAGGTGTTTGCTATGGCGCAGCGCGAGCAACACGAACGGGTCAAAAAGATGGACCGCTGGGCGGGCAAGCTGCTCGTTCATAAGGCAGTGGTGATGGCGATACTGGTCGTCATGGCGATGGCGAGCGGCTTGGCGATGGCGAACCTTGGCGGCGATGCCGGCGGCGTGTCGTTTGAGCGCACTGACGGTTCAGGCTCGTTGGTGGAGCCGGGATCCGGCGATGCCTCGAGCGGAAAGACATCCGAAGGCTCTTCGTCTAAGGCTTCTGCTGCCGCAGAGGTCTATGTCGATGTCGATGGCGCCGTTGTGTCGCCCGGTGTATATCGCCTCAAGGACGGCGCCCGGGTGGCTCAGGCGATCGATGCCGCCGGCGGGCTGGCGCCCGAGGCAGACGTTACGGGGCTTAATCGGGCATCTAAGGTCGTCGATGGGCAGAAGATTCACGTTCCAACGGTAGGGGAGCAGCAGGCGCCCATTGCGGAAGCCGGTGTTGATGGTGGGACTTCCGCATCATCGGGCGTGAGTGGCGCAACAGGACTGGTAAACATCAATACGGCAAGCGCGGCAGAGCTGCAGACGCTCTCGGGTATCGGTCCCTCCATGGCACAGTCGATCATCGATGAGCGGACAAAGAACGGTGCTTTTGCCTCGGTTGACGATCTGATGCGTGTGTCGGGAATCGGCGAGAAGAAGCTTGCCAAAATCAAAGATTGCATCTGCGTATGAGTGCGACCGAGCGCGAACATGTGATGCCTCCGCGGCCCCTGATGCCATGGACGATGACCCTGTGTGTCGGCATGTGCGTGAGCTGCGCCTTGGTGCTCAACGTGGCCGCAGATGCGCTGCTGAGAGAGCGGACGCCGGCGGTCGGGCTGCTATGGGCCATTCCATTTGCGGCGGCGGTATTCGTTGTGCTGGCTCAATCTTGTGCGCGGCTTGCCCCTTTGAAGCGGTGGCTGTATGCCGCGTCCGTCGGTCTCGTGGCGGGAGCGGTCGTCTCGGCGTGGTGGGCTGTGGGTGCGCTCAGCGCCTCGAAGGCGCTCGACGGTCGAGCGGCAAGCGGCCTCGAGTTTGTCGTGCAGGGCGATCCATCCATAAACGACGACGTGTATTCCTATACCTGCGAGGCACGCGCGGACGGTAAGAGCTTGGCAACGGTTCGCCTAACGTGTGACCGCGAGCTCAAGTTTGGGGCGCACGTGCGTGTTATCGGTCGCGTTTCACGTTTTGAGAACGATGCGTATGGACGATCGCGAGCGCTCCGAGGCGAGGTGCGCAAGGTTAAAGCCGTTCGGATTTTGTCGGTCGATGAGGGCTCTCCGGGGCCGCTGCTTCGGCTGCGAAATGAGCTGCTTGCGTCCATTGCGCCTGCGACCGACCCGGCGCGTGCGCTCATAGCCGGTGTCGTTTGCGGTCGTTCGGCCGAGCTGCGCGCCCAGCAGGCGGGCGACTGGTTTTCGGTGACGGGTACGGCGCATCTTATCGCCGTCTCGGGCAGCCATTTGGCTATCGTGGGGTTTGTAATTGAGGGCGTATTGCAAAAGACTCGGTGTTCACGTGGTCTTCGGCGGGCGATATTGGCGATAACGCTTGTGGGCTACGCTGCCTTTACGGGCGCGTCTCCCTCGGCCGTGCGCGCGTGCTGCATGGTGTTCGCGACGCTTGTCGTAAACGGCGCAGGGCGTCGCCGGCACGGCGCATCGGCGCTCTTCGTAACCATGTCCATCTTTGTGCTACTGCGGCCGACGGTGCTGTTCGAGATGGGCTTTCAGCTTTCATGTGCCAGCGTCTTAGCCATTCTGTGCTTTTGCCCCTATGCGACCTACGCTTTGGGTGAGTTGGGTGTGCCGTCGGGCGTTGCCAGCATGCTTTCCGTCACGCTGTGCTCGCAGTTGGCGACGCTCCCCATTACCATTCCTGCCTTCGGTACGTTCTCGCTCATTGCTCCGCTGGCAAATGCGGTCATCGGTCCGGTGGTGAGCGTACTGCTCGCTGTGTCGATCGTACTGGTTCCCTATTCGCTCGTGGCACAATTGCGGATTTGGGCGCTCATTGTGCCCATGGTTGCCGCCCGTTGCGCACTGTTCTTCGAGCAGCTGTTTGCCGCCGTGCCGGGTGCATCCGTGAGTGTGCCGCCCGATAGCATGTGGATTTACCTAGTGCCGTGTTTGCTGGCGGTTCTGCTGGTCTGGTGGCCGCGTCCCCGTGCACGTCCTATGGCGGTGGGGCTTACGTGCCTGGTGTTCTTGGCTGCGATTCCGTACGCCTACTGGGATCGGTTCGCTCCGCCTTCGGTGACGGTGCTCGATGTGGGCCAGGCCGATGCGATTCTTATCCGCCAGGGCGGCACAGTAGCGCTCGTCGACTGCGGGCTCGACGAGCGCGTGGTGGCGGCGTTGGTTCGCAATAACGTGCACCATATCGATGCCGTCTTTGTGACGCATTGGGATGAGGACCACTGGGGTGGTCTGCCTGCCGTGCTCGATCAGTTTTCGGTCAGAACGATTGCCGTGGCGGCGGATGCGCTGGAGGATGCTCCTGCCGAGGTATTGAACCGACCTGGCGTGGAGTATCGGCAGGTGCGCCGTGGGGATACGGTCGACATCGGCTCATTTTGCGCCCGCGTGATGTGGCCATTCGAGTCCGTGGATGGCGAGGGAAATGAGGACTCGCTTGTCCTGCTGCTCTCTTATGTTCAGGAAGGCAAGGGCCTGCGTGTGCTCCTCACCGGTGATGCCGAGCTCGATCAAGAACGGGAATTCGTGCAGGAGGTGGGAGATATCGATGTACTTAAACTTGGGCATCACGGCTCTAAGGTTTCAGTCGATGGTGAGTTGCTGGACGTCCTGAAGCCCGAGCTTTCCCTCGCGAGCGCGGGCGAGGGGAATCGATACGGCCATCCGTCCGATGCCTGCATCGATGCCGTTATGGAAGCGGGCGGCGTGTTCGCGTGCACCATCGAACACGGCGACATTACCGTCACGCCAACTGCGAATGGCTTTGCGATGCGATGCCAGCGACCATGACGACGTCGTTGGCGTGTGGTGGGCCCCTGGGCTAGAATGGCACGGAACGAATACGAAGGCCTGCGGGAGGGGAGCGCAATGTCCGAAATCGGTCTGCTGCCGGCATATCTGATCGTCGGTACCGACGGAGTCAAGCGCGATCACGCCGTCTCGCGCATGAAAGCGCGTCTGGAAAAGACGGGCATGGTCGAGTTCAACATCGACGAGCGCGACATGACCAAGGACCCCGATATCGAGTCCATTATCGGATCGCTTAACACCTTTCCGATGGGCAGCGAGTTTCGCCTGGTAATCCTTGATGGCTGCTCAAAGCTCGCTAAGGCGGTCTCGGAGCCGCTCGTTGAGTATCTGGCGAGTCCCAGCCCCACAACGGTCTGCCTCATCATCGCCGACTCGCTTGCCAAGAACACGCGCCTGTATAAGGCGATCGCCAAAATCGACAAGAAGGCCGTGATCGATTGCTCCGGCACCAAGCGCTGGGAGCTGCCGCGTCGCGTGCAGCAGATGGCGACGCAGCACGGCAAGTCGATCTCGACGGCGGCCGCCGAGGAACTCGTCTCGCGTTCGGGTGAAAACACTCGCATGCTCGATAACGACTTGGTTAAGCTTGCCCAGATGGTCGAGGCGCCCCAAATTGAGCTTGCCGATGTGGAGCGCTGGATTGTACGTACGGCCGAGGTTCAACCCTGGGACTTTCTCAATGCGGTCTCGGCCCGTGACATGCGCCGTTCGCTCGAGCTCTTCAATCTAATGCCCGCCAAGAGCTACGTGTGGACGTACACATTGCTGTGCGGCCGCATTCGCGAGCTTATCGTTGCCAAGGCGCTCGATGCGCGCGGACAGGGTCGTGAGCTGGCCGCAACGCTCAAACTCCAGTCCTGGCAGGTCAAGAATCACCTGACCTGGGCACGTCGCTTTTCGATGGCAGAGCTCGTCGCAGCGCTCGAGGGTGCCGTTGATGTGGAGCTCGCGCTCAAGGGTTCGGCCGATTCTCAGACCGCGCTTTTGCTCTGGATTACGAACATCTTGAGAAAATCGTGATGATACCTGCCTATTTGACAAATTCGTTCTATCCCTTTGAGGGGGAGCGTGCTATAGTAGGCGCTTGCATGACCTCACCGTGTCTCAGAGGTGTCATACATTTTTTGCAAGGAACTCGAAAGGAACTCCAGAAGTGGCAAACATCAAGTCTCAGAAGAAGCGTATCCGCACCAATGAGGCAGCTCGCATGCGTAACAAGGCTGTCAAGTCCGAGCTCAAGACGCTGACCAAGCACGTCCAGTCCGCCGTCGCCGAGGGCGACGCCGAGAAGGCCCAGGCTGCCCTCAAGACCGTCACCAAGCGTCTCGACATGGCTGCCGCCAAGCATGTTATCCACAAGAACCAGGCTTCCAACCGCAAGTCCGGTCTTGCCAAGCTCGTGAACAGCATCAACGCCTAAGTTGTAAATTTCACACCACACAGATTACGCGCATAAATGGAGCCTGTTTTATGGAACAGGCTCCATTTTTTGTACCGCTCGGGTAAGATAGTCCGCATGAATACTTCAATTGACATTTCCCACATCCGCAACTTCTCAATCGTTGCGCACATCGACCATGGCAAGTCCACGATCAGCGATCGCATCCTCGAGCTCACCCATACCGTCGACGAACGCGACATGGAGTCGCAGCTGCTCGACACCATGGATATCGAGCGCGAGCGCGGCATCACGATCAAGTCCAATGCCGTTCGCGTGTCCTATGACGCCGACGATGGCGAGACGTATCAGTTCAATCTGATCGATACGCCGGGCCACGTGGACTTTACCTATGAGGTCTCGCGCTCGCTGGCAGCCTGTGAGGGCGCGGTGCTCGTTGTCGACGCCACACAGGGCGTCGAGGCACAGACCGTCTCCAACGCGACGCTTGCCATGAACGCCAATCTGGACATTGTGCCGGCCATCAACAAGATCGACCTGCCCTCGGCTCATCCCGACGAGGTTAAGACCGAGATCGAGGATGACCTGGCGATTCCTGCCGATGATGCCGTGTGTGTCTCGGGCAAGACCGGCGAGGGCATCCACGATCTGCTGGAGTCCATTGTCTTTTTGATCTCTCCGCCCAAGGGCGATGCGAACGCGCCGCTCAAGGCACTCATCCTGGATTCGTACTTCGACGAGTATCGTGGCGTCGTCGCCACGGTGCGCATCTTTGACGGCTCCATCAAAAAGGGCGATACCCTGCGCATGATGCAGGCAAAGGGCGACTTTTTGGTCGATGGCGTGGGCGTCAAGCGTCCCGCCGAGACCCCGGTCGATGCGCTGACGGTCGGCGAGGTGGGCTACGTGGTCACGGGCCTGAAGGACCCCGAGGCCGTTCGCGTGGGCGATACCCTCACGTGGGCGTCGAATCCCTGCCCCGAGCCGCTTCCCGGTTACCGCGAGGCCAAGCCCATGGTCTATACGGGCCTGTTCCCGATCGATAACAAGGACTACGAGAACCTGCGTGACGCGCTCGATAAGCTGCACGTCAACGACCCGTCGTTGGTGTGGGAGCCCGAGACCTCGGTGGCGCTCGGCTTTGGCTTCCGCGTGGGCTTCTTGGGCCTGCTGCACATGGAAGTCGTCAAGGAACGCCTGGAGCGCGAGTTCAATCTTGACCTCATTGCCACGAGTCCATCGGTCGACTATCACGTCTACAAGACTGACGGCGAGATGATTGATGTCCGCAGCCCGCAGGATCTGCCCGAGGCTACGCGCATCGAGCGCATTGAGGAGCCCTACCTCAAGGCCAAGATTATCTGCCCGCCCGAGTATACGGGTGCCGTCATGCAGCTCGCTATCGAGCACCGCGGCATTACTACCGACATGATCCATCTCACGAGCAAGTCGGTCGAGATGCGCTTCGATATGCCGCTTGCCGAGCTCATCTTGGATTTCTTTGACCAGCTCAAGAGCCGAACCAAGGGCTATGCCTCGCTCGACTACGAGTTCAACGAGTATCGTCCCTCCGAGCTCGTGAAGCTCGATATCTTGCTTTCGGGCGACGAGGTGGACGCGCTGTCGTTTATCGTCCACAAGGACAAGGCCTACGGTCTTGCCCGCGGTCTATGCGACAAGCTCAAGGAAATCATTCCGCGTCAGCTGTTCGAGGTTCCCATCCAGGGTGCTATCGGCAACAAGATCATTGCCCGCTCCACCGTCAAGGCGCGTCGCAAGGACGTGCTTGCCAAGTGCTACGGCGGCGATATCTCGCGTAAGCGCAAACTGCTCGAGAAGCAGAAAGAGGGCAAGAAACGCATGAAGGCCATCGGTTCTGTCGAGGTTCCGCAGGAGGCCTTTATGGCGATCCTCAAGGTGGACGAGTAGGTCTATGGCGCTTTCCGAATATAGTCTGCGGCTGCTGGGCGCCTATGCCGAGCAGCCGTTCCTTATGGCTCCCATGGCGGGCGTGACCGACCCCGCCTACCGCATCATGTGCCGTCGCCGCGGTGCCAATCTCGCCTATAGCGAGATGGTGAGCGTGGCGGGCCTTGCCTATGCTAGCAACAAAACGTGGCGCCTGGTGCTGCCGGCCGACGAGGAGCAGCAGATTTGCGTGCAGCTCTTTGGCTCCAAGCCCGAGCAGTTTGCGAGCGCCGTCGCCGCCGTCGAGGATCGTGTGGGCGATCGTCTGTCGCTCATCGATATCAACATGGCCTGTCCTGCCCGCAAGGTTGTCACCAAGGGCGAGGGCTCTGCCCTTATGCGCACGCCCGATTTGGCCGAGAAGATCGTCGAGGCCACGGTGGGCGCGGCGCACGTGCCCGTGACCGTAAAGATCCGCAAGGGCTTTTACGCCGAGGACCGTAATGCCGCGACGTTTGCCCAGATGCTCGAAGGCGCCGGTGCCGCCGCGGTGGCGGTGCATGGTCGTTGCGCCACGCAGCTCTACACAGGGCAGGCCGATTGGTCGGTCGTCGATGAGGTGGCCGACGCCGTCGAGATTCCCGTGATCGGTTCGGGCGATGTGTTCTGCGCCGAGGATGCCGCGGAGCATCTGCGCAGCTCGGGTGCCAGCGCGGTGTTTATCGCGCGCGGCATCTACGGCAATCCGTGGGTGTTCGGTGATGCTCGCGCCCTTGCGCTCGATGGCACGCCGGTGCCGGCGCGCAGCTCCGTCGATCGCTTAGACGCCCTGCGTGAGCACCTAACGCTGACGCATGAGCTCCTGCCGCTCATGTCGCGTGCCCGTACGTACGCAAGCTGGTACTTAAAAGGCATGCCCCATGCCGCCGCTTGGCGTGCCCATGTGGTGCGCTGCTCCACGTATGAGGAGTTCATGGCGCTGGTCGATGAGATCGAGCGCGATGTGGTGGCCTGCGAGGCTGCCCTTGCCGCCGGCGAATTGGTGCCCCCTCATCCGCTGGAGGCTTAAGGGTGGCCGTTACCGCGCTGTACGTGCACGTGCCGTTTTGCGCTCAAAAATGCCGCTATTGCGACTTTGACTCGAGCAGTTTTGCTCCGTGCGACCTGAGCGCTGCGCTCGATTCCTATTTTGAGCAGTTGTACGCGCGCCTCGATGCTTTTGGCAAGGCTGGGGCCCTCGACCAGATCCGCACCGTCTATGTTGGCGGCGGTACGCCGTCGCTGGCGGGGGAGCGCCTGGTGGAGCTGGCGCGGCGTATTCGTGCGTGGTGCGCCCCCGTTGAGTTTACCTGCGAGGCCAATCCCGAGTCGCTGACCGCCGAGCTTGCCACTGCACTTGTCAAGGTTGGTGTCACACGCGTCTCTCTGGGCGTGCAAACGCTCGATAACACCGAACTTACTGCCATCGGCCGTATTCACGATGCCGATCGGGCGCTCGCTGCCATCGCGACGGTCAAGAACGCTGGGCTTGACGTGTCGTGCGACCTTATGTGCGGACTTCCCGGGCAGACCGCAGTGAGTTGGAAGCGCACGCTCGATGGCGTGCTGGCGGCGGCTCCGCATCATGTGTCGGTCTACCCGCTCACGCTTGAGGAGGGGACGCCCCTTTATCGCATGGCGTGCCGCGATGAGTCGCTCGAGCCCGACGAGGATTTTCAAGCTTCGTGCATGGATGTGGCGCGTGAGCGTCTGGGTGCGGCCGGCTATCATCCCTATGAGGTGGCAAGCTATGCGCTCGACGGCCATGAGTGCGCCCATAACATTGCCTACTGGACCGGACGGGGCTACCTGGGCCTGGGTCGTTCCGCCGCGGGCATGCTCGACGCCGAGGATTTCGACCGTCTTGCGGGTTTGTTCCCCGGCGTGTCTTCTCGAGGCGATGCGTACCGCGTGCGTCTGGTGCAACGTGACGATGACGCGACGGCGTTCGAGGCCGAATATCTCTCGCAGCGCGAGGCCGCGGCCGAAGACCTGATGCTTGCTTGCCGCATGACGCGCGGTGTCGCGTCCGACCTGTTGGTTCGCGCGGTTCGTGTCATCCCAACGGGCGAGCTGGCAGCTGCCTGCGATCGCGCGCTCGAATTGGGTCTTGCCACTTGGGTGCCCGAGACGCTCGGGGTCCATGAGGGACCCTTCACTTCGGCAGATGTCGTCGCGGGCCATGTTCGAGCTCGTCTGGCGCCGACACACCTGGGCTGGCTCGATGGAAATGTTCTGTTCGAGCTGTTTTGGGATCTAGCTTAGGCCGCTCGGGTAGAATTACCGGAATATATACGCTGCTGTGAGCAGGAGGTTGCCGCGCATGGCGACGATGAACGAAAAAGATTACTACGAGATTTTGGGTGTCTCCAAGGACGCCACCTCGCGTGATATTCAAAAGGCCTTCCAGCAAAAGGCCCGCAAGCTCCATCCGGACGTCAACAAAGAGCCGGATGCCGAGGAAAAGTTTAAAGAGGTTTCCGAGGCCTACGCCGTGCTTTCGGATGAGCAAAAACGTGCGCGCTACGACGCCATGCGTTCTGGCAATCCCTTTGCCGGTGCTCCTACGGCTTCGCCCTATGGTGGCAGCTACGCCGGCAGCACGGGTTATGGCAATCCTTTTGAGGGCGGCTTTCCCTTTGGTGGCGCCTGGGGCCAGCAGCGTCGTGGACAGGCTGCCTACAATCCCGAGAACGGCGCCAACGTGGTCGTCGATATCAAACTTGACGCCAAGGAGGCCAAGGGCGGTGCCCGCAAGACCGTCCGCTACACGCGCTTCGATACGTGCGGACATTGCGGCGGCTCGGGTTCTGTCTCCTCCGAGCATGCCCATACCTGCCCAAGCTGTGGCGGCCGCGGCCACATCGACGTCGACCTGTCCTTCCTGTTTGGTGCGGGTACGTTCCAGTCGGTCTGCCCCGAGTGCGGCGGTTCCGGTAAGGTCGTGGCCGACCCCTGCCCCGATTGTGGTGGCAGCGGTCGTACTCGCGCAACCTCCGAGCAGACGATTGAGTTTCCTGCCGGCACGCACGATGGCGACGAGGTCCGCATTAGCGGCATGGGACATGCTGGCACCAACGGTGCCGCGGGCGGCGACTTGGTCGGCCGCGCCCATGTTGAAGCCGAGCGCTTGGAAGGCAAAGCTCGTACCGGTTTTTACCTGATGGGCATCGTGGCGCCGTTTTTGGTGCTGTCGGCCATTTCGGGCGTGTTCTCGGCCTTTGCCGTGATGTGCTTTATTCCGTTTACCATGGGCCTGTTTATGGTGCTTTCGGACGGTGTGCTTCATCGTAGTCTGCTGTGGTGGAAGCGCGGTGTGATGCAGTTTGCCAACGGTTTTGCCAACGGCTTCATGTTCGCGCTCGTGTCAGTTTGGTTCGCGAGCTGCTCGCAACGGGCCATGCTTTCGCCGTACCAAATGCAATAACATCAAACCCTCTGTTTGCGGCCAGCCCAGCTTGGGTATAGGACGCACTGTGACAATAATGAAAGTCGGAAGGATTCGGTCGTGTCGGAAAATAGGGATTACTACGAGGTGCTTGGCGTCGACAGGGATGCCGACGCGCGGACGATTAAGCGCGCGTTTCTAAAGAAGGCCCGTACCGTACACCCGGACGTTTCGGACGACCCCGAGGCCGAGGCCAAGTTCAAGGAGCTCAACGAGGCCTATTCCGTTCTTTCCGATGAGCAGAAGCGTGCTAATTACGACCGTTACGGCACCGCCGACGGTCCTGGTGGTTCGGGCTACGTCGATATCAACGATATCTTTGGTGGCATGGGCATGGACGACTTGTTCTCGTCGTTCTTTGGCGGCGGTGCCGGCGGTGGCGCCCGCAGCCGTCGTGAGCGTCGTCGCGGACGCGACATGGCCATCTCGCTTTCGGTGACGCTCGAGGAGGCGGCGCTCGGCTGCAAAAAGACGATCAGCTATGACCGCCTTGCTCCTTGCGAGGACTGCAACGGCACCGGTAGGGCAGAGGGCGCACAGGAAAAGCAGTGCGGCCGCTGCCACGGCACGGGCTATGTCACGACGGTTCAGCGTTCGTTCCTGGGCCAGGTTCAGTCCTCTTCGCCTTGCCCCGACTGCCATGGCGAGGGCACGGTCATCGACCATCCCTGCGAGACCTGCGACGGTCAGGGCCGCACGCCTTCGCATGAAAAGATCGACATCGATATTCCCGCCGGCGTTTCGACCGGTCGCCAGCTGCGTGTGAGCGGCTTTGGCGAGGCCGGCCTTCGCGGCGAGCCTTCGGGCGACCTGATTGTCAACGTGCGCGTCGCCGACCATGAGCGCTTTAAGCGCAACGGTGATGACCTGTACCTGGTGAGCGATATCTCGATTGCGCAGGCTGCGCTCGGCTGCGAGATCGAGGTCGAGGGCATTATGCCCGACGAGGTCGTTAAGGTGACGGTTCCCGCCGGCGCCCAGTACGGCGATACCGTGAGCGTCAATAATTACGGCATGCCGCGCATTGGCGGTGGCGGTTCGCGTGGCCGCCTGATCGTGCAACTGCGCGTGGTCGTTCCCACCAATCTTTCCAATAAGCAACGCGAGCTGCTCCGTGCTTTTGCCGATGAGATGGGCGATGACGTCGCTTCCGGTAAGAAGTCGGTGACCGACCGTATCAAGAGTGCCCTCGACGATATCCTCGATTAAGGAGCCCGCGTGCTCGCACCCCATATTTCCGTCGTCAACCTCGGCTGCCGCGTCAACCGGGTTGAGTCTGACCGTATCACTGCCGATCTTATGCGCCTGGGATTTGCTATTGTGGAGCCCCAGGATGCCGATCTGATCGTCATTAACACCTGTGCCGTTACGGGCGAGGCCGAGGCCAAGACCCGTAAGGCCGTCCGTCATGCGCTGGCCTATCCGGGCGAGCCTTACGTGGTCGTAACCGGCTGCGTCGTCAACCTGCATCCCGAGGAGTTGCTGGAGCTCTCCGATCGCGTGATCGCCGAGCCGTCCAAGATTGACGTCGCCGAGCGCGTCTGCGAGGTGCTGGGTGTCGAATCCGATAGCGTTCCCGCCTGCAGCGATGGCGAGGTGGTCGATGCGCTCGGTCGCTCTCGCCTGGGCGTGAAGATTCAGGACGGCTGCAACAATCGCTGCACCTATTGCATTGTGTGGAAGGCACGCGGCCCCGAGCGCTCCGTGCCCGTCGAGTCCGTGCTCGAGCAAGTTCGCGAGGCCCAGGAGGCCGGCGTGCCCGAGGTGGTGCTGACCGGTGTGAACCTGGGTGCCTACGATGGCAAGAGCGCGACCGACGAGCACGTCGAAATCGATGAGCTGCTCGAGGCCATCATGGAGCGCACGTCTATTCCGCATGTGCGCATTTCCTCGGTCGAGCCCATGGATATCTCCGAGCGCCTGCTTAAGGTTATGGCTCGCTATCCGCAGCGTATCGCCCCGTTTTTGCACCTGCCCGTGCAGTCCGGCTGCACTGCGACCCTGCATCGCATGGGCCGTCCCTATAGCGCCGAGGCCTTTGAGGACACGGTGCGTATGATTCGCGCCAACTTGCCCCAGGCGTCCCTTTCGTGCGATGTCATCGTCGGTTTTCCTGGTGAGACGGACGAGGAGTTCGAGGAGTCGCTGGCGCTGTGCCGCCGTGTGGGTTTCTCGCGTATGCACGTGTTCCGCTACAGCAAGCGTCCCGGTACCCTTGCTGCCGACATGCCCGACCAGGTGCCACCCGAGATTATGGCCGAGCGCAGCCGCCGTATGCGGGCCGCCGCACAGGAGCTCGCTATTGCCGACGCTCGTCGTCGCGTGGGCACGGTCGAGCGTGCCGTGCTCGAGTATGGTGACAACCTGACGCTCGGCTCGTTCCATCATGCCCGTCTTGACGATACCTGTGGACTTACAGCCCCGTGCCTGCTCGATGTTGCTATCATCGGAGTCGATGATTCCGGCTTGGTCCATGCACGCAGGGAGGTTCATGGAAGCCTCGAAGATTAGACTTACCGTTCCCGAGGGAATTGATCCCTCGCGCGTTTTGGGCGTCGGCGACGGTGTTCTTCGTGCGCTTGAGAGTTTGGTTCGCGCTCACGTGGTCGCCCGTGGCGATAGCATCGCCGTGAGCGGTGACCCGGATGAGGTCGAACTCGTGGCGCGTTTTTTCGAACACGCTTTTCGCGAGGCGGCCGCCGGGCGCACGCTGTCTATCGACGATGTCTCTCGCTGCCTGGCTGTCTTGCGCGACGGTGAGCACGAGGCTACGTCGCTTCGCGATGACGTGCTGCTTTCGTATCGCGGCCGCGTCATTCGCCCCAAGACGCTCGGGCAAAAGCGCTATGTGGATGCCATCCGCTCGCATACCATCACGTTTGGCTTGGGTCCTGCCGGTACCGGTAAGACCTATCTGGCTATGGCGCTCGCCGTTGCCGCGCTCAAGCGTCACGAGGTGGGCCGTCTGATCTTGACGCGTCCGGTTGTCGAGGCGGGGGAGAATCTGGGCTTTTTGCCCGGCACCCTCGAGGAAAAGATCGATCCCTACATGCGTCCGCTTTACGACGCCCTATTTGACATGATGGATCGCGAGCGCACCGATGAGCTTATGGAGCGCGGCGTGATCGAGATCGCCCCGCTTGCCTACATGCGCGGCCGCACGCTGAGTGATGCCTTCGTGGTGCTCGACGAGGCGCAAAATACCACGCCCGAGCAGATGAAGATGTTCCTGACACGCCTTGGGTTCAACTCCAAGTTCGTGATTACCGGCGACCTGAGCCAGCGCGACCTGGTGGGTCGTCGTGGCGGTCTTGCCGACGTTGAGCAGATTTTGGGCCGTGTCGACGATGTCGCATTTTCTCACCTCGAGCGTGCCGACGTGGTGCGTCATGCCCTGGTGGGTCGTATCGTCGAGGCATATGATGCTTATGATGACGTGCGCGAGCAGCGCCCGCGCGACCGAAAGGAGTCCCGTTGAGTGTATTGATCAGCAACGATGCCGAGCTCGATACGCTGCTCGACGCGCAGGAGGTGGAGCACATCTGCGAGGTCGTGCTTGCCGCCGAGGGCGTTGAGCGTGAAGTCGAGATTTCCCTTTCGTATGTCGACGAGGACGAGATGCACGAGCTCAACCACGAGTGGCGCGGCATCGACCGCACCACCGATGTGCTCTCGTTTGAGTGCGATTCGGCCTTTGACGATGACATTCCCGCCGATGAGACGCTCGAGCTCGGCGATATTATCTTGGCCCCGCAGGTTATTGCCCGTCAGGCCCCCGGTTTTGGCAATAGCCCCGCTGACGAGTGCCGTCTGATGCTCGTTCACGGCATGCTGCACCTGCTGGGCTATGACCATATTGATGACGACGAGGCCGAGGTCATGGAGGCCCGCGAGGACGCCATCCTGCGCGATCTGGCGCTCGAGCGCGGCGAGGACCCCAAGCTAGTCCATGTCGGCCCCATCACCAACCACGCCCACGACTAGGAGCCGTCTATGATTCCCGGATCTAACAAGGACCATCCGTCCTTCTTAAAGTCGTTTTCCTACGCCATGGAGGGCTTCGTCACCGCCGTAAAGACCGAGCGCAACATTAAGGTCATGCTCGTTGCGGGCGTGTGTACCGTCATTGCCGGCTGCATCGTGGGGCTCGACATTGCCGAGTGGGCCACGATTATCATCTGCTGTGGCTTGGTGATTCATGGCGAGCTGTGTAACACCGCCATGGAGGCCATCGTCGACCTGGCGACCCAGGAGCTCCATCCGCTGGCCAAGCGTGCGAAGGACATCGCCGCCGCCTCTGTATACGTTCTTTCCATCACCGCCGCGATTGTGGGCGTGCTGGTATTTGCCCACGCGCTCGGCTTTATTTAGAAAGGGATTCCCATGTCCGACAATATGCAGCCTATCGATGAGATTTTGGATGACGAGGCCGAGGAGTTCGACCCGTTTGAGGGCATGAGCGATGAGGAGCTCGACGCCCTGTGCGACGAGGACGACAGCCTCGCGGGCTTTGGCGACGTTGAACCCGGTTTCCGCAGCGGCTTCGTGGCCCTGGTCGGCCGCCCCAACGCCGGCAAGTCCACGCTACTCAACGCCTGCTATGGCAAAAAGGTCGCCATCACCTCGCCGGTGGCTCAGACGACCCGTCGTCGCATGCGCGCCGTCGTCAACCGTCCCGGCTACCAGCTGGTCTTTGTCGATACCCCAGGTATTCATAAGCCCAAGGACGGCCTGGGGTCCGAGCTCAACAAGAGCGCGTTGTTCGAACTGAACGATGTCGACGTCGTCGCGTTTTTGATTGATGTCACCAAGCCGATCGGCAGGGGAGACGCCTGGGTTGCCGAGCGCGTCAGATGCGCCCGTTCCAAGAAGGTCCTGGTGCTCACCAAGGCCGATGAGGCCGACCCCGCACAGGTCATGGAACAGCTTAAGGCAGCCCACGAGCTCATGGAATATGACGATGAGATCGTGACGTCGTCCGTCAAGAACTTCAACGTTGATGCCTTCATCGAGACCGTTGCGCACTTTTTGCCCGAGGGTCCGCGTTGGTTCCCCGAGGACATGGGTACCGACGCTTCCGACGAGACGCTCGTTGCCGAGTTTGTGCGCGAGAAGGTCTTGCGCCGCACCCGTGATGAGATTCCGCACTCCGTTGGCGTGATCTGTGATGCGCTCGAGCAGACCAAGAAGGTGCTGCGCGTGCACGCCACCATTTACGTCGAGCGCGAGGGCCAAAAGGGCATCATCATCGGCAAGGGCGGCGAGATGATCAAGCATATCGGTATCGACGCCCGCCGCGATCTCGAGCGCATCTTTGGCACGCAGGTCTTTTTGGAGCTGGACGTGAAGGTCAAGGCCGGCTGGCGTGACGACGAGGCCCAGATTCGCCGCTTTGGCTACAACGCCGAGGACTAAGGACGCACGGCGCACATGGCAGGCTCCCGGACATATCGCACGAAGGTGCTCGTCCTCGACAAGACGAAGCTCAAAGAGACGGACCTGATCCTGACGATGCTTGACGAGCGGGGCCGGCAGGTTCGCGCCGTGGCAAAGGGCGCCCGCAAACCCGGTGGGCGCCTGGCGGCGCGCTGCGAGCTGTTCTGTACCGTCGATATGCTGCTCGCGCATGGACGGTCGCTTGACGTGGTTTCCCAGGCCGAGCTTATGGAGGCGCCGCTCGGCGCTGCGCCCGATTACGAGACGACCTGCGCCGCGAGCGCGATCGCCGAGGTCGCGCGTGTGTGCTCGTTCGAGGACGCCGAGGACCCGTTTACCTTTGCCATAACGCAGCGAGCGCTTGCCCTGGTGGGCAGCGGGCTCGACACGGCGCATATGGATCTACTTGTGGCGGCATATGTCTTTAAGCTGCTGTCGCATGTTGGCTATCGACCCGATTTTTCGGCCTGCGTGCTGTGCGGAGACCCCATGCTGTCGTATTTTTCGCCCCAGGCCGGCGGGCTCATGTGCGGCTCGTGCGCGTCGAGCGTTCCGGGTGCAGAGTTGGTATCGACCGGTGAGGTCGCATGGCTGCGCGCCCTCATGTCCATGACCTTCGATGCGCTTTTGGCTGAGAGGATCGATCCCCATACTGCCGCTTTTTTGTTGGGGCTTTCGCATGTCTGGGCGGCAACACATGCCGATCAGCGCCTCCGTGCGATGGAATTCATGTTGGGTCGGTGATGATGCGCGGGCGCGGGCTGCTTGTGGTAACATACCGACTTGTTGGTACCTCGACCTTGGTTGCTCGCTCCACCGGCGGCTTCCCAGTCCGAGGCGAATCGAGTCGCCCGCGGGCGACGTAAAACGAAAGGTGAAACAATGACTGTTTCCAAAGAGCGCAAGGCGGAGCTGACTGCCCAGTTCGGTAACACCCCGGTCGACACCGGTAACCCCAAGGTTCAGGTCGCCATCCTGTCCGAGCGCATCAAGGAGCTGACCGAGCACATGAAGTCCCACCAGAAGGACTTCCACACCCGTCGTGGCCTGCTCATGCTCGTCGGTCGTCGTCGTCGTCTTCTCTCCTACATCAAGAAGAGCGACATCGTCGAGTACCGTGAGCTCATCAAGGCTCTGGGCATCCGCGACAACATCCAGTAAGGATTTGTACATGCTAAGAGCGTCCTGCGCAGCGGGGCGCTCTTTTTGTGTAAGGGCGTGAACAATCACGCTCTGAAGCGTGGCGGGGGCAGGGGGCCCGCGTCACATGAGAAGCCCGCAGGCAAGGGGGCCTGTGGGGTAAAGGAGAACAATGACACTCGTATCCAAGACCTTTGAGCTGTACGGCAAGACCTACACCTTTGAGTCGGGCGAACTTGCCAAGCAGGCCACCGGCGCCTGCCTGGTCAAGCAGGGCGACACCACGATGCTCGACACCGTTGTCGTCTCCAAGGAGCGCAAGAACTACGACTTCTTCCCGCTGACCGTCGACTTCAACGAGAAGATGTACGCCGCCGGCCGCATCCCGGGTGGTTACCTCAAGCGTGAGGGCCGTCCCAGCGAGAAGGCCACGCTCACCGCGCGCATGATCGACCGTCCGATTCGCCCGAGCTTCCCGGACGGCTTCCGCAACGAGGTGCATATCGTCGCCACCTCGCTCGTCGCCGACCAGGTCAACCCCTTCGATGTCATCAACGTCATGGGTGCTTCCCTGGCCATGACGCTCGGCGGCGTGCCCTTCGAGGGCCCGCTTGCCTGCGTGCGCATCGGCCGTAACGTGGAGACCGGCGAGTTTATCGTCAACCCCACCTACGAGGAGCGCGAGAACTCCGATCTGGACCTGGAGCTGGGCGGCTCTGCCGACTTCATCTCGATGGTCGAGGCCGGCGCCGAGGAGATCTCCGAGGACGACATGCTCGCCGCCATGAAGTTTGGCCAGGAGGCCCTTGCTGCTTTCTGCCAGGCTCAGGACGAGTTCGTCGCCGAGTGGGAGCAAGTCAACGGCCCCATCGTCAAGAAGGAGTACCCGCTCGACCAGCCCGTCGAGGAGGTCCAGGAGCGCATCTTCGCCCACTACGACGAGATGGCAGCCGCCCTTCGCGACGCCGACAAGCTCTCCCGTATCGGCAAGGTCGAGGCTCTGAAGGAGTCCATCCGTGCCGAGTTCACCGAGGAGGAGCAGGCCGCTTGGGAGCGCGAGATTCCCGTGGCGCTCAAGAAGCTCGAGAAGAAGGCCATGCGCACCATGGTCGTCGAGACCGGCGAGCGCGTCGACGGCCGTGCTGCCGACGAGATTCGCCCCATCATGGTGAAGGACAACTACCTGCCGCTCGTTCACGGCTCCGGCCTGTTCCAGCGCGGCCAGACCCAGGTGCTTTCCGTCCTGTCGCTCGGCATGCTCAACGAGGGCCAGCGTCTGGATACCATCGAGCCCACCGAGGGCAAGCGCTACATGCACCACTACAACTTCCCGCCGTTCTGCACCGGCGAGACCGGCCGCATGGGCAGCCCCAAGCGCCGCGAGATCGGCCACGGCAACCTTGCCGAGCGCGCTCTGCTTCCGGTGCTCCCCGACGAGAACGAGTTCCCCTACGCCATTCGCGTCGTCTCCGAGGTCATGGAGTCCAACGGCTCCTCTTCGATGGCTTCGACCTGCGGCTCCACGCTCGCCCTTATGGACGGCGGCGTGCCCATTAAGCGCCCGGTCTCCGGTATCGCCATGGGCCTGATCCAGGAGGAGGGCAAGACCGTGGTCCTGTCCGACATCCAGGGTCTCGAGGACTTCCTGGGCGACATGGACTTTAAGGTCACCGGCACCACCGAGGGCATCACCGCCCTGCAGATGGACAATAAGGCCACTGGCCTTACCTTCGACATTCTGGCCCGCGCTCTGCAGCAGGCCAAGGAGGGTCGCGCCTTCATCCTGCAGAAGATGCTCGATGTGATCCCCGAGCCGCGCCATACCACGCGCAGCACTGCCCCGCGCATCGTTTCCATCCAGGTTCCGACCGACAAGATCCGCGACGTCATCGGTTCCGGCGGTAAGGTCATCCGCGGCATCCAGGACGAGACCGGCGCTTCGGTCGACATCCAGGAGGACGGCACCGTCTTTGTCGGCGGTACCGGCGAGTCCGTCGACCAGGCTGTCGAGCGTATCAAGCTCATCATCAAGGTTCCCGAGCCGGGCGAGGAGTACACCGGTCGCGTTGTCTCCATCCAGCCCTTCGGCGCCTTCGTGAACCTTCTGCCCGGCAAGGACGGCCTGCTGCACATCTCCCGCGTCGCCAAGGGCCGCGTGGAGAAGGTCGAGGACGTCCTCAATGTGGGCGACGAGGTCAAGGTCGTCGTCATCGAGGTCGACGATCGCGGCAAGATCTCGCTCGATCGTCTTGACAAGCCCGAGGCCCCGGCTCGCGCCGAGGGTGCCTCCGAGGGCGACGGCGAGCACTTCCAGCGCCGTGAGCGTCCGCGTCGCGAGCGCTCTGAGCGCAGCGACCGCCCGCGCCGTCCCGGCGACAACGGAGGCCGAAAGCCTCGCCGTCACCACGACGCCGAGTAACAGCCGTACATAAGCAGCTCAACAAGGGCGACTCCTAAGGGGGTCGCCCTTTTGCTATTCTCGGCGGGGCCGCAGGTAAAGTTTCCTGCTCTACAGTCCTGCTCGCACGGAGAGCATATTAAGTGCTTTCCTTTGCGTGCGGAACTCGCGATAAACTTCATATGCGTCCCTCCTGGGCGCAAGCAAAAGGGCTGGTTAATGCCGCTCGCTATTTAGTTAGATAGTCTATTCAGTAGTCAGATTACAGATCTGTAGATAGCCGCAGCAGCATCTTCCCAGATAAAACCGACCAAAATAAACCTGTCTCTATTTGGCAGGTTTCCCGTGGGGCGGGCACTGATGAAGTTTATCGCGAGTTCCGCACGAACAGGAGGCCACTTAATGTGGCCTCCGTCGTGAGCAGGACTGTAGAGCAGGAAACTTCATCAGTGCCCGCCCCACGGGAAACCGGCGGGATGGACCAGTTCAGATGGGGCTTTGATGCATGGGTGGTCTGTTGGTGGGCAAATGGGTATCATACTGAGGTTACTGCGTCGACTCTATGATGCATGTTTGTACGTTCCCGGCGGTCGGTTTGCCAGAAGCGCCCCGCCGGTTGTTCCAGACCCGTTTCGAAGAAAGGAAACCACACTAACCTATGGCAGCTAAAAAATCATCTCCCTTGAAGATCATTCCGCTCGGTGGCCTTGACGGCATCGGCAAGAACATGACGGTCTTCGAGTGCGGCGACGACATGGTGCTCGTCGACGCCGGTCTCATGTTCCCGGATGACTCCCAGCCCGGTATCGACCTGGTGCTTCCTGACTACACCTATGTCCTGGAGAACGAGGAGAAGCTCCGCGGTATCGTCGTCACCCACGGCCACGAGGACCACACCGGTTCGCTTCCGTATCTGCTGCAGGACCTCAACAACAAGGTGCCCATCTTCTCGAGCAAGCTGACGCTTGGCTTTATCGAGGGCAAGCTCTCTGAGTTCCGCATCCGCGCGCCCAAGTTCCGCGAGGTCAAGGGCGGAAGCCATGTCAATCTCGGTGGCATCTCGCTCGACTTCTTCTCGATGACGCACTCCATCCCCGGCGCTCTGGGCGTGTTCATTCGCACTAACCAGGGCACCGTTATGCACACCGGCGACTTTAAGCTCGACCAGACGCCCATCGATGGTGTCACGCCCGACTATGCCGCTATCAGCCGCTTTGCCAAGCAGGGCATCGACCTGCTGCTTTCCGACTCCACCAACGCCACGGTTCCTGGCTTTACCAAGTCCGAGGCCGAGGTTGGTCCCAATCTGCTGCACGCCATCAAGAACGCCCCGGGTCGCGTGTTCGTCGCGTCGTTCTCGAGCCACATTCATCGCCTGCAGCAGATCTGCGATGCCGCCCGTAAGTGCGGCCGTAAGGTCGTTGTGACCGGTCGCTCCATGCTCACCAACACCCGCGTCGCGCGCGAGCTGGGCTACCTCAACATCGACGATGCCGATATCATCGATGCCTTCGATATCGATAACCTGCCCGACGACAAGATCGTCGTCATGTGCACCGGTTCGCAGGGCGAGCCGCTGTCGGCCCTGTCCCGCATGGCCAATGGCGAGCACAAGACGCTCTCTATCCACGAGGGCGATACCGTCATCCTCTCGGCAACTCCCGTTCCCGGCAACGAGAAAGCCGTCCAGCAGGTCGTCAACAGCCTGGCCAAGCTCGGCTGCGACGTGTGGGATAAGAACCGCGCTCTTGTCCACGTCTCGGGCCACGGTAGCCAGGAGGAGCTCAAGCTCCTGATGGCCATGGCCAAGCCCACGTACTTTATGCCGGTTCACGGTGAGGCCGTGCACCTGCGCGCCCATGCCCAGCTTGCCCGCAAGATGGGCATCAAGGACGATCATATCTTTATCCTCGATAACGGCGACACGCTCGAGATGCGCGGCGGTATCGTCAAGCGCGGTACGCCCGTCGAGTCCGGCGTCGTCTACGTCGACGGCCTTCGTATCGGCGATACCGACCCCATCGTCTTGCGCGATCGTCAGAAGCTCGCCAATGACGGTATGGTTACCGCTGTTGCCATCGTCTCGCTTAAACACAAGAAGATCGAGGCCATCGAGTTCTCGGGCCGCGGCGTCTCGTTTGCCATCGACGACCAGTTCTCTGAGGATGCCTCCGCGTCCATCATGAAGACGATCGAGAAGGGCAAGTTCAGCTTTACGAGCAGCGGTTCCGATGCTATTCGTAAGGCCGTGCGCGATTCGCTCTCTAACTTTATCTGGAGCCGTACGCGCACCCGTCCGATGATCATCCCGGTCGTCATGGAGGTTTAGTTTGGCGCGTGGATCTGCACAAAACGCCAAAGGCAATAAGGCCAATAACCAACCGGCATCTGCTAAGGTTGCCGGTTCCCATCTGCGTGCCAATAAGGGCCACGAGGCGGACTTCGACGATTTTGAGCCTTTGGTTGAGCCCTCGGCCAACCGTGATATCGCCGGCGTGGTCATCGCCGTTTTGGCGATTGCGTCCTTCATTGCCGTGATTTCGCCGGCGACCGCACCCGTTACGGCTGCGGTTGCCGGTTTCTACCACCTGGGCTTTGGTCTGGGCGCCTACGTGCTGCCGATCGTCATTTTGCTGTTTGCCGCCACGCTCTTTTTAGGCGAGGACTCGCCGCTCAACGTACGCTCTGTTGCGGGCGGCGCCGTGGTCTTTATCGCCGTCGTCTCCATTCTTTCGCTGATGGTGCCGGGTACGAGTGTCTCTTGTGACCTTATGTTCACGCCGCAAAATTTGTCCGCCTCGGGTGGCTACATCGGTGCGTTTATTGCGAGTGCGCTGCAGAATGCCCTGGGTAAGCCTATCGCGATGGTAGTCCTGTTGGGCTTTGTCGTCGTGGGCTTGGTCATCATCGGCTTTTCGGTTGGCGGCGTTTTGCGCTCTGCTCGCGACCGTGCGGCCGATTTTGCCGAGCGCCGTCGTGCCGATGTCAACGCCAGCCCGTGGGGTGACGACGAAGCCCTGTCGGTGCCCGGCGTTGCCCGTCCGCACCTGAGCATTCTTCGTCAAAAGGGCTCCGATGCTGCCGTGACCACGGTCATGGGCAACGATGTGGACCCGGTTTTGGACGATGACGACGAGGACGAGGATCCGTTTGTCGACGTGTCCGAGTCGGTTGAGGCTGAGCGCGCTAAGACGACGCTGCTGCCGCGCCGCCATGCCAAGAAGGGCAAGGCTGCGCCTAAGCTCAATACAAGCGAGCCCGACCCGTCTTGGTCCGATAGCGAGATTGAGCTCACCGAGGGCGATGACGAGGATGACGAGGCTCCGATTGAGACCGCAAAGACAACTTTGCTGCCGCGCCGCCATGCAAAGCGCGACCAGGTAACCGGTCAGCTTTCGATGGAAGACGACCCCGATAAGATCGACGAGTCCGAGCCGCCGTTTGCCGTGAATCCTGTTTCGGCAGCACCTCAGATCCCCGACTTCTTGAAGCATCCCAAGGTTGCCGATGCGTCTGCCTCGAGTGCTGTCGAATCGGCTGCGGCTAGCGATGGGGGAGCGGACGGCGGCGCCGCAGATAACGAGGGCGAAGAAGAGGACGGCCTCAAGCTTCCGCCGCTCGAGATCCTGCACGCCAACCCGCAGTCGGCGTCCGCCGCGTCTTCGGACAAGGAGCTGGAGCAGACTGCCGAGTCGCTTCAGTCCACGTTGCTTGAGTTTGGCCGCAGTGCCCGCGTGGTCGGCTGGATCGCCGGCCCCACGGTGACGACCTTTAAGCTGCAACCTGGCGAGGGCGAGCGCGTGAGCAAGATCTCGAGCCTCGAGGACGATATCGCGCTTTCGCTCGCTGCCCAGTCGGTGCGTATCTTTGCCCCGATCCCCGGCACCTCGCTCGTGGGCATCGAGATCCCCAATCGCAAGCGCCAGAACGTCAACCTGGGCGACGTGCTGCCCTATGTGAAGGGCGGTCCGCTCGAGCTCGCAATCGGGCGCGATGCCGAGGGCACGCCGGTCGTCGCCGACCTTGCCAAGATGCCCCACCTGCTGATCGCCGGTACCACTGGTTCCGGTAAGTCGGTGATGATCAACTCCATCATCACGACCCTGCTCATGCGCGCGCTTCCCGAGGACGTTCGCTTGATCATGGTCGACCCCAAGCGCGTCGAGCTTGCGGGCTATAACGGCCTGCCGCATCTTTATGTACCGGTCGTTACCGAACCCAAGCAGGCCGCGAGCGCTCTGCAATGGGCCGTGTCCGAGATGGAGCGTCGCCTGAAGGTCTTCGAGCGCCTTAACGTGCGTAAGATCTCGACCTACAACGAAAAGCAGGCCGCCGGCGAGTTTGAGCATTACGACAACCCGCCGCAAAAGATGCCCTACCTGGTCATCATTATTGACGAGCTCTCGGACCTGATGATGGTTGCCGGCAAGGACGTCGAGGCGTCGATTGTGCGTATCGCCCAGCTGGGCCGTGCCGCCGGTATTCATCTTATCGTGGCCACGCAGCGCCCCAGCTCCAACGTGGTGACGGGCCTTATCAAGGCCAACATCACCAACCGCATCGCCTTTAACGTCGCCACGGGTATCGACTCGCGCGTCATCATCGACCAGATGGGTGCCGAAAAGCTTACCGGTTTGGGCGACATGCTGTTCTCCAAGGTCGACTGGGGCAAGCCTCGCCGTATTCAGGGATGCTTTGTTTCGGATGATGAGATCAACGAGATTGTCGAGTTCGTCAAGTCGCAGAGCGAGCCCGACTACCACGAGGAGATTCTGTCTGCCGTGGCGCCCGCTTCCATGTCCATGGCGGGTGGCGGCGGTATTGTCCGCACCGGAGTAGCCGAGCCGCAAGACGATGATCCGCTCATTTGGGAAGCCGCCCATATTGTGGTGGAATCGCAGCTTGGCTCCACATCTGGCCTGCAACGTCGTCTGAAGGTTGGCTATGCGCGTGCCGGGCGTATTATGGACATGCTGGAAGAAAAGGGTGTCGTCGGCCCGCCCGACGGTTCCAAGCCGCGCGAGGTCCTGTTGGACGAGGAGGGGCTTGCCGCGCTGGAATCTGTCGACGCCGAGATGGCACGTGAAGATCGTGAGTTTGGAGGATTCTGATGGCTGCACGCTTTGGTGACATGCTGCTCGAGCAGCGTCGCCGAATGGGCCTTTCCATTCAGCAGGTCGCCAACACCATCAAAATCAGGCCGCAGATCATCGAGTTTTTCGAGACCGGTAACTTTGCCTCGATGCCGCCGCGCGGCTATGCGCAGGGCATGATTTCGAGCTATGCTCGCTTTTTGGGCCTCAATCCGCGCGAGGTCGTCAATGCCTACTTTGACGACCTGATGGCATACGAACGCGAGACGTCGCAGCAGGGCGGTCGTTTTCAGGACGCCGCCGGCTACGTCAATTCGCGTTCCTCGGTCGATAACGGGCGCTTCCTGATGGTTCAGGGCGGTCGTTCGACCCGCTATGGACAGCGTCCTCAGCAGGCCGGTTATATTACCGAGACGGGTTCGGGCGAGGAGATTCGCTCACAGCGTGACCGGTTCCGCAGTACGCCGATGCCCGAGGACCGTGCACTTCCCGCTGCCCGCGGCGTGGCGCGTGACCCTCGTGCCGGCTACGGCGACGGCGGCTATTCCGATCGCGGTTACCGTGGTGCCTCTATGGGACGCTCTCGCGGTGGCTATGCGGATGCCGATACCACGCAGGTGACGCCGCGTCTTCGCTCTCAATCACAGCCGTATGGCCAGCGCTCTTCGGCTTCGCGTTCGGGCCAGCGTGGCTATCAAGGCCGCGGTGAGCTTGCGCCCCGCTCGGGTCAGCGCAGCCTTCAGGGCCAGGGCGGCTATCGCGGCCGTTCCGATAGCAATCGTGGTCGTATGCCTCAGGGAGGCGGCCGCAGCAGTTCCGGTCGTGGACGTGGCGGATCCCGTACTCCTCAAAACAACGGGCTCGATCCGCGTATCGTCTACGCCGGCATCGGTGCCGTGGCGCTGCTGCTGATCGTGCTCATCGTGGTGCTTCTGCGCGGCTGCGCATCTTCGGCGCCCGAGAACACGCCCGAGACGCCCACTGCTACCAAGACGACGACCAAGAAGTCTTCTAAGAAGTCCGAAACGGTCGACGAGGACGAAGACGCCGATGAGGCGACGGATGCGTCGACTGATTCGGACGCTACCAAGACGACGGCCAAGAAGGAAGAGAATGAGGTCACGAAGGTCAAGGTCTCCGTTGCCAAGGGAAAGACCGCGTGGATTGAGGTCAAGGTCGACGGCAAGTCGGTCTATGGCGCCCAGGCGACTGGCCCCTTTGAGCAGGAGTACACGCCCGAGTCCTCGATCGAGATCACCACATCCAAGCCTTCCGATGTCACCGTTACCAAGAACGGTGAAAAGGTCCGTTACGATACCAAGACCTCGGGCGTGGCACGTGTGACAATCACCGTTCGCAAGAAGGAGACGACTGATTCCGAGAATGGTGAAAGTTCTGATGGTACCGACACCACCGATGGTACCGATACCACCGACGGTACCGATGCCCAGTCCACGGATGGCGCCGATACCGCAACTGACGGTCAGACACCCACCGATTCTACCGACAATTCGTACGATAGCTACTAGGCCGCTCGTACGCGAAAGGAAACATCATGGCTAAAGATTCCAGCTTCGACGTCGTGTCCGAGGTCAACATGCAAGAGGTCGACAACGCCTTCCAGCAGACCACGCGCGAGATTTCCCAGCGCTATGACCTTAAGGATTCTGGCGCCACGATCGAGCTTTCGAAGGGCGACAAGCTCTTTACGATCAACGCCCCGGCCGACTTTGTCTCCAAACAGATTATCGACGTGTTGAGCTCCAAGCTCATCAAGCGCGGCATCGACCTCAAGGCTGTCTCGTGGGATGCTCCGCAGGCGGCGTCGGGCGGCACCGTGCGCGTGCTCGGCCATATCGTCGAGGGTATCGACCAGGCGACCGCCAAGAAGATCAACAAGGACATCAAGGACCAAAAGCTCAAGGTCAAGGTGACCATCGAGGCCGACAAACTGCGTGTTTCCTCTGCTTCGAAGGACGCGTTGCAGACCGTGATCCAGTTCCTGCGCGACCAGGACTACGGCCAGCCGCTGCAGTTCACCAACTACCGCTAATATCAATCGAAAGGACCGCTCTCCAACATGGATACACCGTTGGGCTCCGTGCTCTACATCACCCTCGGGTGCGCTAAGAACGAGGTTGACACCGACCGCATGCGTTCTCTTTTGACCGCCGCGGGCTACGAGGAGGCATTCGACCCGCAGGATGCCGATATCGCCATCGTCAATACATGTTCGTTCCTCGCCTCCGCAACGTCCGAGAGCATCGAGACCACGCTCGAGCTCGCCAACGAGGTTCAGGACGGCGTTCGTTCTTGCCCCATCGTCATGTGCGGCTGCGTGCCGTCGCGCTATGGCGATGACCTGCCTGACGAGCTGCCCGAGGTCGCTGCCTTTGTGAAGGCTGACGAGGAAGACGGCATCGTGGCGGTCATCGATGGCGTGCTGGGTGTCGAGCGTGAGATTGCAGCCTATATCCCGCAGGTCAAACGTACCGTCGAGGGTGCTGTCGCCTACGTCAAGATTTCCGATGGCTGCAACCGCTTCTGCAGCTTCTGCATGATTCCCTACATCCGCGGCCGCTATCATTCGCGCAATGCCGAGAGCATCATCTCCGAGGTGCGCGACCTGGTTGCCGGCGGTGTGCGCGAGATCGTGCTGATCGGCCAGGACACGGGCATCTGGGGTACCGACTTTGCCGACGAGGACGTCGCCGATGGCTCGCCGCGCAATCTGGCGCAGCTGCTGCGTGCCGTCGCCGAGGCCGTACGCCCGCACAACGTCTGGGTCCGCGTGCTCTATCTGCAGCCCGAGGGCATGACTGACGAACTCATCGAGACGATTCGCGATACGCCCGAGGTGCTGCCCTATATCGATATCCCCGTGCAGCACTGCGACGCGCGCATTCTTAAGGCCATGCGTCGCTCCGGTTCACGCCAGGAGCTCGAGGATCTGTTCCGCGACCTTCGCGAGCGCATCCCCGGCATCGTGATTCGTTCCACGGCCATGGTCGGCTTCCCGACCGAGACCGACGACGAGTTCCGCGACCTTATCGACTTTATGGACACCGTCGGCTTTGACTACACGAGTGTCTTTGCCTACTCGCGTGAGGAAGGTAGCCTGGCCGCCAAGATGGAGGGCCAGGTCGATGAGGAGGTTAAGCTCGAGCGCGCCCAGGAGGCCATGGACCTGGCCGAGTCGCTCGGTTTTGCCGCCACCGCCGCCCATGTGGGCGAGCGAGCCCAGGTAATCGTCGACGGTATCGAAGAGACCGAGGATGGCGCCGAGCTGATCGGCCATGCCTGGTTCCAGGCGCCCGATTCCGATGGCGCGGTGCATCTGGACGCCAGCGAGGCGTCCGTGGGCGATATTCTGACCGTCGAGTTTACCGATAGCTTCTGCTACGAGCTTATCGGTCATGTTGTGGAGTAGGAGAGCGTCGTGGCTAACGAGAGTAATAAGGAACTGACGAGTGTCTGGACGCCCGCCAACATCGTGACGTGCGTTCGCATCGTCTTTATCCCGGTGTTCATGATCGTGTCGGCGCTTTCTCACACGAGTGTTGCCGGTACGGATTGGAGCATCTTCGACGGCCCGCTCGCCGCCGCTGCCTTCATTCTGTATGTGATCCTGTCGTGCACCGATAAGGTCGACGGTTATCTGGCGCGTTCGCGCAACGAGATCACCGACTTCGGTAAATTCTTGGACCCCATCGCCGATAAGCTGCTCGTGTTCTCGGCCCTGCTGCTGTTCTTGGATTTTGGCGCAGTGACCGTGTGGTCCGTGTTCATTATCCTGTTCCGTGAGCTTCTGGTGAGCGCCCTTCGCATGGTCGCGAGTGCGGCCGGTGTGGTCGTTGCGGCCGATAAGCTCGGCAAGTACAAGACGGCAACCACGATGGTCTCCATTTGCGGTTACCTGTGCGTTTTTGCTATGGCCGGCTTGCACCTTGGCCCGGTGGCGCTAACGCTCGGCATCTACTCGGTGTCGCGCTTCCTGTACGCCGTTGCCGTTGTCCTGACCGTTATCTCGGGCGCCCAGTACTTCTGGAACTGCCGCAAGATCGTCTTTTCGGTCTAGGTCCTGGTGGGTATGACGGACTCTTTTGAGCAGATTTCCGCACATAACGAGGAGCTGGCGCGTGATATTGTCGAGCGCGCGAGCGCTCGGGGCGTGACGGTTTCGACGGCTGAGTCGCTGACGGCGGGTATGATCGCCTCGACGATTGCCGATATCCCGGGCGCCTCGGCGGTGCTGCGTGGCGGTGCGGTGACCTATTGCGATGAGATTAAGCATCGCGTTCTTGGTGTTGAGCAGGAGACGCTTGACCGCTATACCGCGGTGTCGCATCAGACCGCGCGCGAGATGGCGGTGGGTTCGCTGGAGCTGTACCAGAGCGATATTGCAGTGAGCGCAACGGGTTATGCCGGCCCCGGCGGTGGCACTGAGGACGATCCGGCGGGCACTTTCTATATTGGCTGGGCGCATCGTTCCGCCGATGGGGGCGTGCCGGTTGTGGACTCTGTGCGCTGCCACTATGAGGGCGACCGTTCGTGTGTTCGTGCCCATGCGGTCACGGAGGCATTGGGTCGCATTGCCCTTGTGCTCAACTCTATGGAATAGACGTGTTTTAAGGGGCCTTCGAGCCCCTTAATTGTGGAGATAGGGACCTTAGGCTCATTTGGCGTTTGTGCTGGTTGTAGATGTATTTTTGCCTGCCTTGTTCATATTTGGTCCTTTGTGGTCAAGCATTTGGTCAGTGTTTGGTCGGCGTTTGGTTGGGTTTTGGAAAGACCGCCTGCATATGATTGGCCTGAACGGTTGACCACGAACAGCCGTTCGTTTATTATCGATGCAGGTTGTTAAGAGGAGGGCTATTCATGGCCAAGAATTCAGGTCCCGTACGTACCGTTCATGCTCGCACGACGGGTAAAGAGCGCGATGAGATGATCGCCACCACCAAGGCCGAGATCGAGAAGAAATTCGGCCAGGGTTCCATCATGAGGTACGGCGACGGTGGTCCCGAGCTCGAGGTCGAGGCCATTCCCACGGGCGCCCTGGCCCTCGATGCCGCGCTGGGTATCGGCGGCGTGCCACGCGGCCGTATCGTCGAGATTTACGGTCCTGAGTCCTCCGGTAAGACGACGCTTTCGCTCGAGATTTTGGCAGAGGCCCAGGCAATGGGTGGCGTTGTGGCATTTATCGATGCCGAGCATGCGCTCGATCCCACGTATGCCGCGCGCATTGGCGTGGATATCGACGAGGTACTGATTTCCCAGCCCGATACGGGTGAGCAGGCGCTCGAGATCGTTGACATGCTCGTGCGTTCCGGCGCCATCGATGCCATCGTCGTCGACTCCGTCGCCGCGCTGACCCCGCGTGCCGAGATCGAGGGAGAAATCGGCGACACTACGGTCGGTCTTCAGGCTCGCCTGATGAGCCAGGCGCTCCGTAAGCTCGCCGGCTCGCTTTCTAAGTCCAACACGACGTGCATCTTCATTAATCAGCTGCGTGAGAAGATCGGCGTCATGTTCGGCAACCCCGAGACTACGACGGGCGGCCGCGCCCTTAAGTTTTTCTCTTCGGTGCGTATCGACATTCGCCGTATCGACAGCATTAAGCTTAAGGACGAGGTTATCGGTAACCGCGTGCGCGCCAAGGTCGTTAAGAACAAGGTGGCAGCTCCGTTCCGTTCTGCTGAGTTCGACATCATGTACGGTACGGGCATCTCTAAGGAGGGCTCGATTCTGGACATGGCTGTCGAGTGCGGCATCTGCAAGAAGATGGGCTCCTGGTTTGCCTATGGCGAGGACAAGCTCGGCAACGGTCGCGAGGCCGCCAAGGCGTTCCTGCGCGAACACCCCGATTGCGCTGACGAGATTGAGCATAAGGTCCGCCTTGCCTGCGGACTTGAGTTTGATGACGATGCTCCGTCCGAGGTCGAGCTGACCGATCAGCCTGCGCCTGAGGAGTTTGACGAGCTTTACGCCATCGATGGTTCCGCCATGCTCGATGATGACGACGAGTAGCGGTTACGCTCATGTCGTATACGGTAACCGAGGCCACGGTCGTCTTTCCCGATAAGAAGGCGGCCTCCTCGTTCTCGAGCGGGTATGCGTCCAAAAAGCCTTGCGCACATATCGATTGTGAGCTTGAGGGCGGTTTTGAGCGGTCCATTTGGATTCCCGTGCGGGTCGCGCGGCTGTATGTCAAAAACCGCCCCGATCTTCCCTGTGATTGGGACAACTTTCGTGAGGCGGTGCAGCTCATTGAGCGTAAATGTGCACTTACCATGGTGACCGAGATGTTATCGCGCCGCGACCATGCGACGGGTGAGGTCCGTGACAAGCTGGCTCGCTACGGCTTTCACCAGCCTGCGATCGATTTCGCCGTCGAGCGCGCCACCGAGTATCGCTTTTTAGACGAGAGCCGCTTTTGCTCGTACTTTATCGAGGAGCGCAAGCGGCGCGGTTGGGGACAGCGCAAAATCGAGACCGAGCTCAAGCGCCGTCATGTCGTGCTCGATGACATTCCCGGTTATCCCGAGGATTATTTTGCCGTCGAAGACGATTTGACGCGTGCGTCAGCCCTGCTCGCCAAGCGTCGTGTTCCAGAGACGCGCGGATTCGAAAAACTGGTTCGGTTTTTGATGGGCAAGGGCTTCTCGTATCACATCGCCGCCGATGCCGTTAAGGCACGTCTTGATGCCGAATGCGAGGGATGTGCAGTTTAGGCGTATGCGCTTTGTTGCCCTGCCGTTCACCGCGTTTTAGCCGCCGTGCTGGGGCCATTTATTTGACAGTTGTTGTGGTTCAACGTACGATAAACACTGTCATTTGCTTTGTGATATGTGCTCATCTGTGATGAGTTTGTTTATATGTTTATCTGTATCCGACCCGCATAAGCTGCGCCCATATTACTCAAATGTCGCGAGCCGTTCGTAAGGACGGTTCGCTTTGTTGTGTAACGAATCCATAAAAAGGAGTGAGCATGCCTATCATCGCAGCGCTCGTTGGCATCGTTTTGGGTGCCATCGCCGCCATTGCCTACATGCGCACCGCCAAGCAGGGTAGTCTTCACGAGGCCGACGAAAAGATCCAGTCGGCACACGCACAGGCTGAGTCCCTGATCGGTGATGCTAAGCGTCAGGCCGAGACCCTCAAAAAAGAGGCTCTGCTCGAGGCTAAAGAGGAGATCATCAAGAACAAGCAGGCCGCCGAGGCCGAGGACAAGCAGCGTAAGAGCGAGATTCGTACGCTTGAGAACCGCGTGATGCAGCGCGAGGAGTCCCTTGATCGCCGAAACGACGCTCTCGACAAGCGTGAGCACCAGCTGTCCAGCCAGGCCGGTCAGGTCGAGAAGCGCTCCCGCGAGCTTGAGGAGCTCTGCACTAAGCAGACCTCCGAGCTCGAGCGTATTGCCGACCTTACCCGCGAGGACGCCCACAAGGAGCTCCTCGATAAGGTTCGCGGCGAGGTCACCCACGAGGCCGCCACGATCATTCGCGAGTCCGAGCAGCAGGTTCGCGCCGAGTGCCACAAGACCGCCCAGGAGATTCTGTCCCTGGCGATTCAGCGCTGCGCTGCCGACCACACAGCCGAGGTCACCGTTACCTCCGTGCACATTCCCTCTGATGACCTCAAGGGCCGTATCATCGGTCGCGAGGGTCGCAACATCCGGACCTTCGAGCAGGTTTCCGGTGTCAACCTCGTGATCGACGATACGCCCGAGACCGTCGTTCTTTCGAGCTTCGACCCGGTCCGTCGTGAGACCGCTCGTGTTGCCCTCGAGAACCTCATCGCCGACGGCCGCATTCACCCCGCCCGCATCGAGGAGATGTATCACAAGGCTGCCGACCTGGTTCAGCAGCGCGTGCGCGAGGCTGGCGAGCAGGCTGCCTTCGATACCGGCATTCACGACCTGCATCCCGAGATCGTCAAGACCCTTGGTGCCCTGCGCTACCGTACTTCGTTTGGTCAGAACGTGCTTCAGCACTCCCTCGAAGTCTCTGACCTGTGCGGCGTGATGGCTTCCGAGCTTGGCCTGGACGTTGTGACCGCCAAGCGCGCCGGCCTGCTGCACGACCTTGGCAAGGCAATCGACCACGACGTCGAGGGCCCGCATGCCGTCATCGGCGCCGAGCTTGCCCGCCGTTATGGTGAGAAGCCCGTTATCGTCCACGCTATCGAGGCTCACCATGCCGATGTCGACCCCAACACGGTGCTCGATGTCCTGGTACAGGCCGCTGATGCTGTCTCTGCTTCTCGCCCCGGTGCCCGTCGCGAGTCGGCCGAGAACTACATCAAGCGTCTTGAGAAGCTCGAGGAGATCGCCAACTCCCATGAAGGCGTCGAGCGTACCTATGCCATGCAGGCTGGTCGCGAGGTCCACGTCATGGTTCAGCCGGACAAGATCTCCGATGCCCAGTCCACGGTCCTGGCTCACGATATCGCCCATCAGATCGAGGAAGAGATGGAGTATCCCGGTCAGGTGCGCGTCGTCGTGATTCGCGAGAGCCGCGCTGTCGATATCGCTAAATAACATGAGCGACGCGAACGAGCTCATCTCATTTATCGCGTCGATGTCGGGGGAGGGCAACCTTCGCGTCGAGGAGAACCTTGGCGAGGGGTATGTCCGCCTCCGCGTTTCGGAAGCCGAGCGGCGCCAGGCAAAGCACGACATTCAGCATGTCGAGGATATCGTCATCGAAATGCTCCGTAATGCTCGCGATGCCGGCGCCGACAAAGTCTATCTCGCTACGACCAAGGAAGATGGCGTCCGCACGCTTGTCTTTCTGGATAACGGTTCGGGTGTTCCGCAGGATATGCAAGAGCGAATCTTCGATGCCCGCGTTACCTCCAAGCTCGAGAGCATGAAGATGGACCGTTGGGGCGTTCACGGTCGTGGCATGGCATTGTTTTCGATCAAGCAGAACACCGACGAGGCCCGTGTGGTCACGTCTGGTGTCGACCTTGGCTCGGCCTTTAAGGTGAGCGTTGCGGCCGACCGCCTCAATGAGCGTGCCGATCAGTCCAGCTGGCCCCAGGCCGTCAAGGATGAGGACGGACGTTATGTCTGTGCTCGCGGCCCGCATAATATTATTCGCGCTGCTTGTGAGTTTGCGCTCGAGGAGTTGCGTGGTTGCGATGTCTATCTTGGTTCTCCGTCTGAGATTGCCGCGACCCTTTATGCTCAGGCGTCAAGTCGGCTCGATACGTCGCGTCTCCTGTTTATTGATGACGAGAGCGAGCTTCCGGTTGTCGACCGTTTAGGCCTTGCCTCTGATGCCGAGGACTTTATCCGTATCTGTTCGGGTTTGGGTCTTGAGATGTCTGAGCGCACGGCCCATCGCATTTTGGCAGGGCAGATTAAGCCCGTTCGCGGTGTGACTGCGCGTCTGCTGCGCGAGCGTGATTCGTCCTCGCATGCGCCGGCTCCTGTCGATCTCGCGAAGGATCGTCGCGGGCTACGTATTGCCAAGGATGACATGGCACAGTTTTCGCGTGCTGTGGAGCGCGACTTTAATGACCTTGCCGCCCGGTACTATCTCAACCTTTGCGGCGACCCAAAGATTCGTGTTTCGCGTGATCGAATCACCGTGACCTTCGATCTTGCCAAAGAGGAATAGTGCCTTTACCGAGTCCACTCGGTACGATACAGTTATTGCAGTTAAAACGTACTTTTAAACGCAGGAGTTTCTTCATGGATTGCCTGAAGGTATCAAGCAAATCATCGCCCGCGTCCGTTGCCGGCGCCATCGCCGGCATGGTCAAGGATGGTGTACCCGTCAACATCCAGTGTGTCGGCGCCGGTGCGGTCAACCAGGCCATTAAGGCCGTGGCTATCGCGCGCGGTTTTTTGATTCCAACCGGTTTTGATATTTCCTGCGCGCCCGTGTTCTCCGACATCCTCATTAACGGGGAGTCGCGCACGGCCATCCGCCTTTCTATCTACGTTCACCAGATCAATCGAGCTGCTATGGATAACGTCGTCATGGATGATGTTAAGCCTGTGGCATAGCTTCTGCTTGCCTCGATTCGCTCCCCAACGTTAGGACTTATGCACATGGATCAGCGTTCCGTACGCGATATTCTTGCCGGTAAAACCTACTTTATCCGCACCTTTGGCTGCCAGATGAATCAGCACGACTCTGAGCGCGTGAGCGGTCTGCTCGATTCGTATGGTTGCCTCATGGCGCTCGATCTTGAGCATGCCGATATCGTTGTCTTCATGACATGCTGCGTGCGCGAGGCCGCCGATACTCGCCTGTACGGTCAGTGCAATTCCTGCAAAAGCCTGCCGCCTTCGCCTTCGGGCAAGCGTGTGGTTGCCGTGGGCGGCTGCATCGCGCAGCGTGATGGCGAGGGACTGCTCACCAACGTCGATAACGTCAATGTCATCTTTGGCACGCATTCTATCGCACATGTGGCCGAGCTCATTGCCGAGGCGTTCCTTGACGGCAAGCGTCATATCCGTACCAATGAGCATGAGGATACGGATGCCATGAGCATGCCGTGGCATCGAGAGACCCAGTATCACGCTTGGGTGCCCATCATGACGGGCTGCAATAATTTCTGCACCTATTGCATCGTGCCGTACGTGCGCGGTCGCGAAAAGAGCCGCCCCTTCGAGGAGATTGTCGACGAGGTGACCGGTTTGGTGCGCCAGGGCGTGCGTGAGATTACGCTGCTGGGCCAAAACGTTAACTCATATGGTCGCGATCTGTTTGGCAAGCCGCGTTTTGCCGACTTGCTGCGCGCCGTGGGCGATACGGGTGTGGAGCGCATCTTCTTTACGTCTTCGCATCCCAAGGATCTGCTGCCCGAGACCATCGACGCCATGGCCGAGACGCCTGCCGTTATGCCGCAGCTGCACCTGGCCGTCCAGTCAGGTTCGACGCGGATCCTCAAAGAGATGAATCGCCGTTATACACGCGAGGACTATTTGGGCCTGGTCGATCGCATTCGCAACCGCATGCCCGATATCGCGCTCTCGACCGACATTATCGTTGGCTTCCCGGGCGAGACTGAAGAAGACTTTGAACAGACGCTCTCACTTGCCGAGACGGTCCGCTATGCTCAGGCCTATACCTTCATCTATTCCAAGCGCGCCGGTACCCCTGCCGCCGAGATTGACGATCCTACGCCGCATGAGGTTATTCTCGAGCGTTTCAACCGCCTGGTTAAGGTTATCGAGACTACGGCACACGAGTATAACCAGGGTGAGCTTCATGCTGTGGTGCCGGCGCTCATTGAGGGAACGAGTAAAAAGAACGACGCGGTCCTGCTGGGCAAGAGTCCCAAGAATCAGACCGTGCATGCGCCTATCCCCGAGGGTTACAGCATCGATCAGCTTGTTGGCAAGATCCTTGATGTTGACGTTGACGTTGCCAAGACCTGGTATTTGTCCGGCTCCGTTGTGGGCGAGCCGCGCTAATGGTTTCTCCCAGGGCAGGTCTTTCCGCCGTTGTGATCGTCGGTCCGACGGCGGTTGGTAAGAGTGATGTTGCCGACCGTTTGGCAGCTCGTCTTTCGTCCGAAGTGCTGTCGTGCGATGCGATGCAAATTTATCGCGGTATGGACATCGGTACCGCAAAGATGGCGCCCGATGAGTGTACGGTGCCGCTGCGTCTCGTCGACATTGTAGAGCCGGGTGCGGCATATTCTGCTGCGCTTTATCAGGCTGACGCTCGCGCGCATGTTGAGCGCTTGCTTGGCGAGGGCCGCCTACCGGTGTTTTGCGGGGGTACGGGGCTGTATCTCAAGGCCGCCCTTGATGAGATGGACTTTCCCTCGGGTGAACTTGAGGACGATCGCCGTGCGGGCTATCAGGAGCTTGCCGAGCGTATTGGCGAGGAAGAACTGCATGCCCTGCTTGCCGAGCGCGACCCAGAATCTGCTGCTGTTATTCATCCCCATAATGTGCGCCGTGTGATTCGTGCGCTCGAGATGCATGATGATGGTATCTCCTATGCACAGCAAAAAAGTCAGTTTAGTGTTCCGCGCGAGCATTATCATGCCCTATGGCTTGGCTTGACGCGAAATCGCGAGGTGCTCTATGAACGCATTAACCTACGCGTCGATCTGATGTTTGAGCAGGGTCTTGTCGATGAGGTCCGCGGTCTTATGGACCAGGGGCTGGGAGATGCCCTAACGTCGATGCAGGCAATTGGCTATAAAGAGATCGTCGATGCTTTCAATGGCGTGATAAGCATGGATGAGGCTCGCGAACTCATCAAGATGCGTTCGCGTCGCTATGCCAAGCGTCAGCTTTCGTGGTTTAAACGCGATGACCGCATCGTGTGGTTCGATATGGACGAGTTTACGATCGATGAGGTCGTTGAGGACATCCTGCATCGTATTGAGGCTGTCTAATGGCTCGTTTTCCTCTTGTTTCCACGGCACCCGAGCCCGAGCGTGCCATTTTGGTTGGTGTTGAATGGCGCGACAATGCATGGCCGCTCGATCGATCGCTTGACGAGCTGGAGCGCCTTGCCCATACGGCTGGTGCCCGGCGCGTGGCGCGCTTGTCTCAGCGTTTGGTAAAGCCGTATCCTAAATCGTTTATCGGTTCCGGTAAGGTTGAAGAGCTGTGCGGCCTGGTGCATCGCATGGATGCCGATGTTGTTATCTTTGACGACGACCTGACGCCCTCGCAGCAATCCTATTTGGAGAAAGCCGTGGGCGAGCCGGTAAAGATTATCGATCGTACGGCACTGATCTTGGATATCTTTGGCCTGCATGCTCAGACGCGTGAGGGACGCCTACAGGTACAGCTGGCACAGCTTCAATATCTGTTGCCTCGTCTGCGTGGCATGTGGAGCCATCTTGCCAAGGAGCAGACGCGCGGCGGCATCGGTTCGCGCTTTGGCCAGGGCGAAAGCCAGCTCGAGGTTGACCGACGTTTGATTCGCAACAAGATTGCCGCACTTCGTCGCGAGCTTAAGCAGGTTGAACAGCGCCGCGATGTTCAGTCAAAGAGTCGTATCGAGTCGCCGGCGTTTCGCGTTGCTTTAGCCGGTTATACCAATGCCGGTAAGTCGACGTTGCTCAATCGCCTGACCGGGTCTACGGTGCTTTCACAGGACAAATTGTTTGCCACGCTCGACCCGACGACGCGTTCGTATCGCCTGCCCGGCGGTCGTGGCATGACGATTACCGATACCGTCGGCTTTATTCAAAAGCTGCCGCATGGTCTGGTCGATGCCTTTAAATCGACGTTGTCCGAGGTGTTGGGTGCCGATCTAATTCTCAAAGTCGTAGATGCGTCTGACGAGGACTATGAGCGGCAGCTCGAGGCGGTCGATCGCGTGCTTGATGAGATCGGCGCTGGAGAGCGCCTAACGCTGACCGTATTCAATAAAATCGATCTTCTCGATAGCGTTGATCGATTGAGCTTCCGTCGTCGCTATCCCGAGGCCGTGCTGTTCTCGGCCCAGACGGGCGAGGGACTCGACGATCTCGTCGACCGTATTGCTCGTGAGGCGGCTGCTACCGATGTGTTGCTCTCTGCTGATATCCCGTATCGCGAGGGCGCCCTCATCACGCTGGTGCATGAGCAGGGAACCCTTTTGCACGAGGAATATCTTGAGGACGGCGTTCGTATTGTGGCGAAGCTGCCGGCTCGTATTGCACCTCGCCTCGAGCGTTATCGCACCGAGTAGACGAGCTCTAAAATGCCCAGAATGATGGGCTGATGCAGCAGATAAAAGGGGAGTGCATGGCGTCCAAGGCTGGCGAGCGCCGGGACGGGATTGGCATAGGCCCAGTTAGGGGCGGTCTTATCGATTCCCTGCGCTATGTGTGCGGCGAAGTATCCTACAAGATACATAAAGAAAAACGGGATGATGGGGTAGAAATCACCTGAGACAAACCCAGGGCTCGGAAATCCCAGCCACGCCAGGTAGGGGACAGGGTAGATCGTTTTGGGGATGCTCCAGGTGAGGGCAAACAACACAAGGCATAGGGACATGCCCCATCTCGCCGATATCTTCTTAAGGACGGGATCGGTCAACGCCACGATGCCGGTACATGCGGCCATGCAGTAGATGATGCCAAAATTAACCGAATCGTCTACTGAGACAAGTGTTGTTGCCAACCAGACGACGAGTGCTGCTAAGGCGTATTTGGCGGCACGTTTGATATTGTTGCGTGAGAGCGTGCACATCCAACCCGCGATAAACAAGAATACCCAGCTGATGCTGGCACGCCAGATGTCTTGAAAGACGGTCTGTGTAAACCAGGGCATATCCCAACCGTACAGGTAGGCGAGATCGTAGCAAGCGTGAAAACCTGCCATTGAAATCATCGTAAACCCGCGGACGGTATCAAAGATGGTGATGCGTTTTTGCATTACGAGAACCGGCGCATCAAGCCGACGACTTTGCCCAAGATAACGGGATTCGTTGCATAGATAGGCTCCATGGTGTCATTCTCAGGCTGCAGGCGTACGCGTCCCTGCTCCTTGTAGAACGTCTTGACGGTCGCTGAACCATCAATCATAGCCACGACAATTTCGCCGTTCATGGCACTCTTTTGTTCACGGACGATGATGTAATCGCCATTGAAGATACCGACATTGATCATTGAGCTCCCATGCACCTCAAGGATAAAGGAACCCTGATCAGTGGCGATTTCGGTCGGGATAGTAAATGTGTCTTCGATATTCTGCTCGGCCAGAATGGGAATCCCAGCCGCGACGCGACCAACGAGCGGTAGTGAGACCGTTCCGCGAGGTGCGGTGGTCTCGTCAGATTTAGAAATTGAGACAGAGGAACCGTCCTCGTTAAAGAGTTCCAGAGCGCGCGGTTTGGTGGCATCGCGCTTGAGTAGCCCGCGCGCCTCCAGGGCAGATAGATGGGCGTGCACGGTGCTGGGGGAGGAAAGGCCCACGGCAGAAGCCATCTCGCGCACGCTGGGCGGATAACCCTTCTCCTGCTGATATTCCTTGATGAAGTCGTAAATTTGCTGCTGACGCTTGGTAATTTTGCGAGCCATCAGGGCATCCTCTCTACCCATGTCAAACAAATGTTCGAATTTTGCTTGACAGGAACAACTGTTCGAAGATAATAATAACCGAACATTCGTTCTCGCGCTAGACTTTTTTGTCCGCGCGGCTTGATAAAACTGTTCTCAGCAAAACACGCGAGAGGAGAACATGATGAACGCAACGAATATGGTCCAGGGAAACCTCGCCCTTAAGCTCGAGACGTCTGCAGAATACACTTTTACGGTTGTTCAGGGTGGCCGCTCCGGCTTTCAGCCTTTGACCGTAAAGCCTGCTCGCAATCAGCAGGCTGTAGCCGCGCCGGGCCGCGTTGCCCTGAAGGTTCCGACGATTGTCGCCGTTGCCGTTGCGCTTACGCTCTTCTTTGTCCTCGCTACGTCGGTCTTTAGCGCTCGTCACGCCGCGTATGCCGAGTCCGTTTCCAACGTTACCTATGAGACCATTCGCGTTCAGTCTGGTGATTCTCTTTGGTCGCTTGCCGAGGAATATCCAATCGAAGGCCTTTCCACGCAAGAGACTTCCGACATGATCCGTAACGTCAATCATCTGGAGCATGGTTCGCTCGCCGCCGGTGCGCATCTTAAGGTTCCTGCTCGTTCGTAATCATTATCGCGCTGCACATGATACCCTTGTTATCGTTTAAGAGGAGGTACCATGCGCTGTCCCAAATGCGGCAAGGCACATACCCGCGTCGTTGATTCCCGTATGCAGGAGTCAAATAACACCATTAAGCGCCGTCGCGAATGTTGCTCGTGTAACTACCGCTTTACAACGTTCGAGCGATGCGAAGACCCAATTGAGGTCATTAAGTCGGACGGAACCAAGCAGCGGTTCGATCGCAATAAGCTGCTCGTCGGCTTGATGCGCGCCACCATCAAGCGTGATATCGACACTAAGAAGCTCAATGAGATTATCGACGATATCGAGGTCGAGCTGCGTTCTCGTACGCTGACGGCCGTCACGTCCCATGAGTTGGGTGACATGGTGCTCAAGCGCTTGGCCAAGATCGACAAGGTGGCGTACATCCGCTTTGCCTCGGTCTACCGCGATTTCAAAGACGTCGATGAGTTTCTGCAAGAGCTCGACAAGCTAAGGTGATTCCATGTCCAACATTACCGTCAACATAAAGCGTCTCGACCCCACCGTCGAGCTTCCCAAATACGCCCATCCCACTGATGCCGGCTTGGATTTGCGCTCCAACGAGGACTGCGTCCTGAAGCCCTTCGAACGCCGTCTGGTCTCTACTGGGCTGGCTATCGCCCTGCCCGATGGCTACGCCGGCTTCGTCCAGCCCCGCAGCGGCTTGGCTATCAAGCAGGGCCTGTCTATAGTCAACACGCCGGGCCTCATCGACGCCCACTACCGAGGAGAACTCAAGGTTATCCTCATCAACCTGGATCCCACCAACAATATCCAAATCAACAAAGGCGACCGCATAGCCCAACTCGTCATCCAAGAAGTCCCCACGGTCAACCTCGTAGAAGTAGAAGAACTAGACGAAACCGACCGAGGCAACGGAGGCTTCGGCTCCAGCGGCGTCGCCTAGGGGCGCTCGTATCCCTCCCGCCCGGGGCTTACCTATATCATTCCATGCTCAAACATTCTCGCGTCGCTTCGCTCGCTGCGAAACTGCGCGTGGAACGATATAGGTAAGCCCCGGGCGGGTGGTTACTCGCTTGAAACAATATTTACTTTTCTAGTAAGTCGATGCGATAAAGGGACGCCTCCTTTGTCGCATCGACTTACTGTATTTATATTATCTGGTTCCCCTTTGCAGATTCTACTGGTGGGGAATCTGGTATAGCCGCTAGTACGTTAACGCAGCTTACCTGTTGGAGGCCCCTATATATCGTCCCACGCGCAGTTTCGCAGCGCAGCGAGAATGTTTGAGCATGGGATGATATATAGGGGCCTCCCACAGGTAAGCGGACAGTCCAATGCTAGCGGATATGCGCTGGTTTTTCGCCCCAGTAGAAGCGGCAGAAGGCTCGTTTGCGCTTTTGGGGTTTGCCTACGAGCTCCATGGTTGCGATGGCGATGTCCTCCGCTGCGCGTGGACGGCGCAGGACTTCGCCGTTGATGAGTAGGGCTTTGAGCGACTCAGGGTGGTCGTGCAGGTGACGAAGCGTCACGATGAGCTCGCGTGCGGTGGTGACGTGCATGCTGGCGCCCATGCCGGTGAGCATCGTTGTGTTGGCCTTTTCCTGACCGTATGATTTGCCCAGCAGAATCATCGGCAGATGCGCGCACAGGCACTCAGTGACGGTGAGTCCGCCCGATTTGAGGATTGCGAGGTCGCAGCCGTGCATGAGGGCCGCCATGTCGTCCACGTAGTCCAGAACCGTGACGTTTTCGAGCTTCATGGCGTCGAAGAGCGTCTTGAGGCGGGTGGCGTATTCCTCATCCTTGCCCGGCAAAAAGACAAAATGCATGTCCTCAAAGCTGCGTAGGAAGGGGAGCGTATGGTCCATCGCCGCGCGAAAGCGGACGTAAGGCTGAGGCAAGCTGGCACCGGCCATTACCAGCACGACGGTCTTGTCGGTGGGGAGGTTGAACTTGGCTAGCTCTTCCTCGCGATCGTAATCCGTGTCGAATCCGGCGCGAATAGGAATGCCGGTAATGCGAATCTTTGCCTCGGGCACCTTGCGCGGACGCAGCGTTTCGGCCATAAATTCGTTGGCAACACAGAATAGATCGGTGTCCTTGTGGGGCCACCAGCCCTCGACTTCGTAGTCGGTCGGCACGCAGATGACCGGATAATCGATACCCGTAATTACGCGGGCGCCCACGGCGACATTGGCTGCTGTGATGTGCGTTGCGACCACGGCTATGGGCCTGTGGCTACGAATATATTCGTTGAAGGCGGGGAACATAATTCGCGACCATGCTGTGCCGCCACCCCAGAGCAGATGTCCCGTAAGCGTATATCGCCAGGTCAGGTCGTAAATGGGGCGCGTGGCTCCCGTAAAAGAAGCCGCGGTCTTATTGCCGTCGAATTTAATACGTCCAAAATCAAGGATATCGAGCACTTCAATCTCAATATCCTCGGGGATGCCATTGGTGCCGCGGATGAGGTCGAATGCCTGCGCTATCGCATTTGCGGCGGCCTTGTGGCCCGAGCCAACGGAGGCGTGCACGATGGTCACGAGAGGTTTTTGCTGAGCCAGGAGCGTGGTTTGCTCCGATTGGGGAGTGCTGTGCGTGAGCAGGGGAGCGTCGTCACTCGTCTGCGCCTGGTCCATCGATAACTCCCCTTCAGCTTTGTAATACGGATTTATCATTGTAGTGCATGAGTGTCACGTTCACGTAAATTTGGGTACGAGCGCAAAGAACGACAACGTTTCGACGAAAGGACGCTTCATGACTACCGATAAGCCGATCGATGTTGCGATTATCGGTGGCGGCCCCGCGGGCTATGCTGCCGCCATTTATGCTGCGCGTGCCAACCTGACGACGACCGTGATTGAGCAGGGCATGTCGGGAGGGCAGATCGCCACAACCAATGAGGTCGAGAACTATCCGGGTTTCCCGCTCCTGAGTGGCGCCGAACTCGGCGAGCGTTTTCAGCAGCATGCAGAGGGCCTGGGAGCACAGGTTACATGGAGCATGGTTACGGGTATCGATTACGATGCCGATGCAGCGTTGTTTACGGTGCATCACGATATGGGCGATACGCTGGCCTCGAGCGTTATCGCTTGCATGGGTGCCACGCCGCGTCCGGCAGGTTTCGCAGGCGAGGATACGTATCGCGGTCGTGGCGTTTCATATTGCGCAACATGTGACGGCATGTTTTTCCGCGGCAAGCAGGTTTTTGTAATCGGTGGTGGCAATTCGGCATGCGAAGAGGCGCTGTTCCTGTCCGACATTGCCAGCAGTGTGACCATCGTGCTGCGCCGCGACCAGTTCCGTGCGCCCGATGGTGTTGTTCAGAAAGTACTCGCAAAGGACAATATTACAGTTAGGTACCAAACTAGTATTGTGGAGCTATCGGGCGAAGCCATGCCAACGACGATTACCTTTAAGGACAATGCATCTGGGGAAACTCATGCCGAGTCATTTGAGCCCGGCTCGTTTGGCATCTTTGTCTTTACGGGGACGCAGCCACATACCGAGCTTGTTGAGCATCTAGTCGACCTGGCTCCCGACGGCGGCATTGTCACCGACGATTCGATGGCCACCCGTACACCTGGTCTATTTGCCGCTGGCGACATCCGTTCCAAGCGCTTACGCCAGGTTGTGACCGCCGTTTCTGATGGAGCCATAGCGGCAACGAGCGCATACGCGTTTCTCCGTGGATAAGTACGATAATATATCTTATGTAAGGTTGCTATCTTTAAATAAGGCTCTGTTAGACCAGGATTGACATGCCGACCTGCCGGCTAACTCGCCGTCTCCCCGTCGGGCGCCGGCATCTTGACCCTCATCTCGAACGGCATC
>JAGZQF010000022.1 GCA_018382295.1 Collinsella sp. | reverse complement strand
AACCTGTTGTTGTGGTGATTTCAGATTCTAGGACGAAGGCCGTTCTTCGTTAAACGGGCGCTAGGGCGTCACCCTTACACCAACATTTTCGACGCGATCAAAATTGAGAAAAACACCGTGCAGGAGACGCTGATCCTCCCGCTGTATTCCCGAAAGCTGTGTACGGAGCTATACCCGAACCTTTACAGGGATGAAACAGCGGTTCGTCTGCTCGATCAGATCGACTACGACTTTTCAGAGGCAGAGAAAAACTCCCGCAGCCTGATGCAGCGCTTTGGTGCGCTGGAGGTGGCCATGCGGCAGAGTGATCTTGCTTTCGAGGTGTGGGATTACCTGAAAGGCCACCCCAATGCGGCGGTGGTCAATCTGGGCTGCGGGTTGGACAACACCGGCAGAACCTGCGACAACGGTAGATGCAAGATCTACAATCTGGACTTCCCGGATGTGATTGCCTTGCGGCAGCAGCTACTGCCCGCCGGGGATCGGGAACAAAATATCCCCTGCGACCTGAAAGACACCGCATGGTTTGGCAAAATCGATGCCTCCGGCGGGGCGGTGTTCTTTGCCTCCGGGGTGTTCTATTACTTTCTGACCCAGGAGGTCCGGGAACTGGTGCGGGGGATGGCGGACGCTTTTCCCGGCGGTGTGCTGGTCTTTGATGCTGCCAATCGGACGGCAGTAAAGATGATCGCAAAAACATGGCTTAAGACTGCAAAAATCAAGGATGTGGGGGCATATTTTGCGGTTTCGGATGCCGCCAAGGAAATCGGCACGTGGAACAGCCGCCTGCAGGTCACAAGTCGCGGCTATATGCTGGGCTACAACGATTTGAGAGACCCTTCTGTCAGCGGCTTTTTCCGGTTTCTCGCAAGGGTCGGCGACAACGGGATGAAAATGCAAATCGTGAAAATTAGATTTTGAGAGACAAAAATGAAGCGCGTTCACTTCTCACCGGCGAGCGCGCTTGCTGCGATTGCATGCTCTGACGTCTTTCCCTCTGCGTCCGTGAGCGCGACGGACGGGGACTCGACCTCGTGGCCGTCAATCGTGAGCCTCATGACCTTGTCCTCTTTCCTGGTCGGCATTACACCCATCAAGTTCCGCCAGGTCATTTTGACCGCAGGCTCAGGTGGTAAAATGCTACATAGCGTCACCTGAATCTGATGCGATATTCGCTCGCGCGGCACACCGTTTGTTTCTTATGCCCTCTCGAAAGGTTGCGGTAAATGGGTATGGAGCCCTTCAAGCTGAGGCGATTCACTCTCGGACGAAACGGCCAGTTTCTCGACTCCGACGGATTGCCGTCTGACGACAATTCGAAGTTTCTTCGGAACGCTCTGTCCTGTGGTCACATCAACGTTTTGCTTGGATCGGGATTCTCAGCTGGCGTTGTCCCGACTCTCGAGGGCCGTGAATCATGGTTTCGCGCAGTGGAAGAGAAGAAGCTCGAGAGTTCTACCAATGATGTTTGGGAATCCGCCCTGCGTCTCCTGAAGGCAGAGTACTTCCGCTCGGTCATGCTCCCTCTCGAAACGAAAGTCCCTACCCCTGACCAAGCCAGCGCGCTTCGCTCTTTGCTCGGTCTTGTTCGAGACCGCGGAACCACGACGATTCCCAAACGTATCAACCTGTTTACGACAAACTATGACCCGCTCATCGAGAGGGCTCTTGACGGGCACTCAGCATCCTACAACGACGGTTTCGTTGGCAGGGAACACCCCAAGTTCGACTCCTCCGCCTATAGCAGGCTCCAATACGAGCAGTCACTCTTCATGGAGTATAAGGCCCAGGTCGCTACCACGAACGTCATAAAGCCGCACGGCTCTCTGACATGGAGGAGAGACGGCGAGAGTGTAATGTACTCGAACCCTGGTGGCACGCTCCAAGCATGCCTCTCCGGGTGCAAGGACATAAGAACCTTGTCCGTCCTCGATGACGTCAGAGGCCTCGTCAAGAACGATTGCGATGACAGTTCCCTCGGTAATCTTGAGGGTCAAGCTCTATGGCTTAGCGAAGAGGAGAATACACTCCTAGCTCGCTTCGAAGAGCAATATGACTCGACGCTCTGCATCGTGAACCCGACAAAGAAGAAGTTCGGGGAGACGGTGCTCGAGCGCTACTACTACGACCTGCTCCGGATTTACGCCAACGAACTCGATCGCAACAACGCCCTCCTCCTCGTCTTCGGCTTCTCTTTTGCCGACGAGCACATACGTGAGCTCACCGTGAGGGCCGCGAGGTCGAACCCGAAACTTCTCATCTTCATCTCGTGCTATAAAGCCGATGACGCCGGCAGCTACGAGGATCATTTCGTGGATTGTGACAACGTTATCCTCCTCGTTCCCGAGGACGGATTGAAGCTCGGACTGGATGTTTTTGCGAGGGGGCTTTCGTGTCTTTCGGAGTAGCAGATGACAGCCTCCTCGTTGGCGAGGTCTCCGAGGTTCACGGCGCGCGCCTGAAGGTGCGCATCTACGCCGATGCCAACGAGGCCCATACCTTCTTCCGTGGTGAGGTGGTGAGAGGCGTTTCTGTTGGGGGGGTACATTAAGATCCCCTGTGGGTACGACAACGTCATTGGCATCATCGAGGGCGACTACCAGCAGGAGAGCCGCGTCATTCGTGAAACCGCTGATTCCAGGGTCGCTCCTGGGCAAACGATAGAGCGATTCGTGGACGTGTCCGTGTTCGGAGTCATGTCCAAAGATAGATTCGACAGGGGAATCTCAACGCTTCCACTCGTCAAGTCGAAAGCATATCTCCTCACGGCTGACGAACTCGGATCGATTAACTCGCCGACATTACCCGACGAGCCCATCTTTCGCGTGGGCACCCTCGCGGGACACGACGGCACCTCCGTATACCTCCCCGCAAACGCGCTGTTCGCCAGTCACATCGGGGTCTTCGGCAACACCGGTTCGGGCAAGTCGAATACGCTATGCAAGGTATATAGCGACTGCTTCGAGGGAATTGATCATGGAGTCGGGCCGGATAACGTCAAGAGCAAGTTCGTATTCATCGACTTCAACGGTGAGTATGTTGACGACGGAATCCTGACTGATTCGAAGAGCGTGTTTGAGCTCAATACACGAACAGCTGGCGATAAGGTTCCCGTCCCAGAGGATTTCTACTCTGACGTGGACATCTGGTCAATCCTCACGCGCGCAACGGACAAAACGCAGAAACCCTTTCTCTCACGCTGCATAAGCGCTGCAAAACGAGTCCGAGCGAAGAATCTCCCGGGCGTATACCTTAAGAAGATGCTCGAGAATCTTCTCGCTGGTTACTGTGGGAACGCCCCTTCGTTCGGAGAGCAGAGGTCAGACCTCGCACGGCTGGTGGCATTCGCGATTCCTTCATCTTCATATCGAGATGCGCTCGAAAACTCCACCGCCGCACTCGACTGCTTGGAGACACGCGACCGGGGCGCGGTTGTTCACAACACAAATAAAGGTGATAGCGACGGCTATCTGAATAGCCCTACAGACGTTCCTATAGTCTTTGAAGACTGTCTCGCTTTGCGGCTAGATTTTACATCGCTGGCAAACGATGTGCCAAGGCTACTCGCCTTCCTTGCTTACTATCGTTATCTGGAACAGTGGCGTCGGGGAAGCATCACCCGAGAGCACATCTCCTCTTGGATTGGTCGTTACTCATCAGAGCTCCAAGAATCTAGGAGGCTATTCGAGGTTCGCGGGAACGGCATGATCGAAGAAATAGAAAACCCGGTCGTCGTCTTCTCGCTCCTCAAGGTCAATCAGGACCAGAAACGAGTCATCCCTCTTGTCATAGCAAAATACCTGTACGAGGAACAGAAGAAACGGGGGCAGAGCGATCTCGAATCGAGCGTTCATCTTATCATTGATGAGGCGCACAACATCCTTTCCTACTCCTCACAGCGCGAGAGCGAGAGCTGGAGAGACTATCGGCTGGAGACCTTCGAGGAGATTGTCAAGGAGGGCCGCAAGTTCGGCATGTATCTCACGGTGTGCAGCCAGCGCCCCGCCGACATATCGCCGACGATTCTCTCGCAGATGCACAACTACTTCATTCACAGGCTCGTAAACGACGAGGACCTAAAGGCCATTGCGAAGTCGGTGTCGTTCATCGACGGCGCGTCCATGAGCATGATTCCCGTGCTGCCGCAAGGATGCTGCATCGTGAGCGGAACAGCGGCGACGCACCCGGCGCGAGTTCAGGTCGAAAGACTTGAGCGCGTGAAACAGCCGAGGAGCTACGACCGAGAGCTCGCTACTACGTGGCGACTTTAACGACACGATTCCGTTCGGCAAGTTGGTGATTGCCAGTCGATAGAGGCCCAGTTGTAGGAGCTCGTGTTTTATCGCTAATTGAATAAAATAGTAGCTACAACATATTCGGCATTGTTGGTTGGAATGGAACCTGCATACTGTTTTGATGCAGACGATTCTCCATTACAGATTTGGGGGTGCTTTAGCGATGATAAAATCACGTCCGATAAACTGACCGAGCTCGCAGGACGTGAATGAAAATGACAGATGCGCCAATTAAGGCAATTAGCTTGTTCTCTGGTGCCGGCGGAATGGACCTCGGATTCCTTCGCGCGGGCTTTGATATTGTTGCCGCTTATGACAATCAACCAACTATGGTTGACACGTACAATAGAAATCTGGGCGGTGCCCATGTTCTGGATCTCGCAACGTGCGATTTTCAGCAGCTTTCTCTTGAACTGTCGGATGTGATTGGAACTCCAGACATCATTATCGGTGGACCTCCCTGTCAAGGCTTTACTTCAGCGGGATCGAGGTTCTGGGATGATCCGAGGAACAAGCTCGTTAGAAACTATGCTGATGCTTTACGCTTTTTTCGGCCGCGATGGTTCGTGATGGAAAATGTTGAGGGCATCCTTACAACCGCGAAAGGCGAGTACATATTCGAGGCAGTGAAGCGGATGGCTGAGCTTGGATACTCCGTTTATATCAAGAAGGTATACATGCAGGAGTATTCGGTGCCCCAACGTCGAAAGCGCGTAATCCTTGTAGGAAATCGCGAGGGAAAGCGTTTCAACTACCCTACGCCCACAACCCCGGCAACGGGACAGATTTATCGCTCTTCGTCGGTTACGCTTCGAGATGCAATCGGTGATCTTGAGGATGTAAGCGATGCCTCTCTTGACCAGGAGCCAAAAGTTGAAACCGGAATAAAACTGCGGCGCATTCACGCTCTAAAGCAGGGCCAGTCCATGAAGGACTTGCCTGAAGACCTGCAGCATGACTCATTTAAGCGGAGGGCACATCGTCGCGTAATGGATGGCACGCCCTCCGAGAAGAGAGGCGGTGCTCCGTCCGGCCTAAAACGACTTGTCTACGATGAACCCTGCCTGACGATTACCAGTGCGGCGCCCGGCGAATTCGTTCATCCAGAGCGTGACCGGATGCTCACGATACGAGAGTGTGCGCGAGTGCAAACATTCCCCGACGACTATACGTTTTGCGGCAATCGGAGTAAGCGCATTCTTCAAATTGGAAATGCCGTTCCCCCCGTTTTCGCCCAATTGCTCGCCGAGGCAATCCTGGATGCAGATGACGGAAGTGCCGGCGAAGTCGAGAGCGGTCTTATTTCGTATGAGCTTACGAAAGCTGGAGCCAAGAGCCCAGCGCTAGCGCGAACGGAACGACACCTAGAGACCCTTTGCCCGATTAATCAGGCAACTTTGTTTTAGGAGAGATAAGGATGAAGCTAACTGGATCTGAGCGTGAGTTCTACAGACATTTTTCTCGGCATGGCCAAGGAGATACTCTAGTAGAGATTACCCCTCAGGAAGTCGCTCTATTAGCTGCTATGACGCATCTTGATTTGCACGAAGGCGATGTTCCTCGATGGCTTGGCCAGGATCTTTACCATGTGGCAAAGAAACCGTTTTTCGACATCACTGTTGATGATATTGCCCAGCTTGATTCGAGAAGTGAGGCGATTGCCCTAGATATTCTCCGGGAAGCCGGGGTCACCGACCTCACGTCTCCGGAATATCACTACCTCTCGAACCTAGCCACACTCTATAGGCGTCGCGCGAAGTATTATCGGATCCTATCCCGTCAGCCGTTTCCGACTCCCGATCAAATTGGACCGCGTTGCTTGTTGGAATACGGTCGTTGTGAATCTCGCCTCCTGTTTTCTTGGATGTCTTGGAGAAAGCTGTGCTTTGATCTCGACAACAGAAGCGCACAGGAAACTGGCTACCTGTTCGAACCCATCATCGCCTCATGTCTCGGAGGAGAGTCGATGGGTTCGAGCAACTCTGTTGTCCATAGATTGAACGCTGAAGGCGAGCCGACATCTCAAGGCAGGCAGATAGACTGCTATGTTAAGGATACGGGCAGGGTCTATGAACTGAAAATGCGTATGACAATCGCTGCAAGTGGACAGGGCCGTTTTGGCGAGGAGCTTTCCTTCCCACGAGAGGCAGCTGCTGCCGGATTTACACCAGTGTTGATAGTATTCGATCCGACTCCGTCAAATAGGCTTGAGGAATTGTGCGCAGCATATGCAGAGGCTGGCGGAGAAAGTGCGGTAGGTGATGATGCTTGGGCTTTATTAAAGAATAACGCCGAGCATGGAATGGCAACGTTTATTGAAAAGTACATCGAACCTCCGATTAATGCTGCCAGAGGAGGAGTTCATGGTACCCCAGGCTCTATAACTCTACAGGCCTCTAATCACTCCATTTCCATATCAAACGGCGAAGAGAAGTATCAGTTCCCAAGGGAATAATAGGATCGGTTTAAATGTCCTCGCCTTGGTCATACATCTGTTCGTGACAAGCCTCGAAGATGCCCGTATCGGAAACGATGCGGGCATCTTCTTTGCCCGCCCGAGGAGAAAGGCGGGTCCTCTCATGGGTGACGGGAACGATGGCGCGGCCACGCAGGCGCAGGTCGCGGGTGAGCCGCAGGCGCGGGGCGACCAGGCGGCGCAGCAGCAGGCGACGCAGATGACGGCGGCGACGTCGTCGCTCAGGCGCCCAAGGACTACGAGGCGGCGCTCGCCGAGCGCGACGCTCGCATCGCCGAGCTCGAGAGCGAGATCGCGGAGGCCGCGAAGACCGCCGAGGGCGCCGAGAAGCTGTGCGCGGAGATGGACGAGCTGCGCCGGCGCGGCGACGAGGAGCGCGTGGGCTTCGAGCTCCAGCTCGCGGGGGCGCGCAACGTCAAGGCCGCCCGCGCCCTTCTCGCAGACCACGACAACAACATCGAGAAGCTCAAGGCCGCGGAGCCCTGGCTCTTCTCGGCACCCGCCGCCCCGGCGCCGACCGGCGCGACGGGCCTGCCAAGCGCGGGCGCTGCCGGAGCCGACGAGTCCACGCAGATGAGCCGCTGGCGCAAGCAAGATCGCCGGCCTTCCCGAGAGCGAGGAGCGCGCCGCCGCAGGGGGCCCGGGACGAGCCCGCCGTGCTGGGCGGCGCGAGGGGCGGGGTCAAGCGACCTCTTTAGCCGTCGCCCTACCAGTCGTCATCGTCCGTGGTCGTGTCGGCGAAGTACTCCTTTTCCATATCGTTGACCGCGCCTGCAACCTTATGCTTGTCGCTACCGCTCAGTGACTCGTACTTCGCGTCCCAGTCATCGTGGTCTAGGGTCCACAGATTATCAATCAGCTCTTCTACCAGCTCGGGGTTGTTTCTGCGCCTTCCCATGTCTTTTCCTTTCCTACTCTACTTTTCTTGGTTTAGAGTTGACCACTGAGTTGGTATCGATAGTCGGCCAACGTCCTTCCGCCTTCCGAGCACCCGTCTCTAAGGGCTGCCGACGCTAGCTCCAGGTGGCACCTGTCCTTTTCCGCGCAGAGCTCGGTCAAGTCGCGAATCCTCCAGTCTTTCGCGCTCAGCAGTGCGTCTTTCTTTTCAAGTAGTTTTCTCTGGAGCTCAATTGTTCTCCCCTGTTTGACGCATACCACCGTCAGCACCAGACATCCAACTCCAAATGCGATTTCTATCCCATGGCTCTTTACGAACGCTAGTGCCTTTTGCCCTCTTGCTCTTGGGCCTTCTTCACGCTCGGATCGGCCATCCACTGCCACCGTATCTCTTTCACGCATGTTTCACCGCCCCCTTTTCATCATTTGCTTCACGATTGGCAATACAACAAGACTTGTCAGCGGTGGCATTGCCGCCGCCATTGCCGTCGGCAGTGCCTCCGCGATTGCCGCTGCCATCTTTCTATCGGCGAGCACGTTCGTCGCCACGCTCATTCCATCCATTGCGTCCATCTGCACCTCGTCTTCTGCGCCGTTGGATTCTTCCGTCTCGTCGGAGAGAGCTTCCTCCACCGGTTCGTCCACCAGAGACTGAATGACCTGGGCGAGAGCAGTGTTTTCGCTGATCATAGCCTCATGGTTGAACACCGCCCTCAGGGCAAGATACTGCGTCTTCGTCATCTTTGTTTTGTTGTGCTCTAGGCTGTTGATCGTCTGCCTTGAGACCCCAAGCTCCTCGCCTAGGCGCTCTGTTGTCCACCGCGCGACGTTCCTGATCACGGAGAGGTTCTTCTGCATGCGATTTATCTTTTCCTGCTCCGCCATCCCCATCTTGCTCCTCCTTCTTAACGTCTTGTCATCATCTATACTATGTGTAAAGAATCTTTACGTATTGTCAGAATCTTATATTCACGGTATCCACACTTCGAGTGTGAACTCCTTTGTGAAGCGACGGAAGGCGACGCTTCGCAACATTTCCGCAGCTAGAAATAGGCGTTTGTGACCGCATCGGACACTTCTCCCGAGGGGCGGGGCGTTCCCGCTCGAGGAAGGAGGCGCGCATGGAGTCGGTCGTCGCGGCGCTCGTGACGGGGGTTCTCACCCTCGCCGGGGTGCTCGTGTCCAACTCGCGCAGCCGCGCGGTCATGGAGGTCAAGATCGACAACCTGACGAGGCAGGTCGAGAGGCGCAACTGGCTCGTCGAGCGCACCTACGCCCTGGAGCAGGACATCGCCGTCGTTAAGGCGGAGATCGACAACCTGAGGAAGGGGCAATGATGAAGGCTTTCCTGACATCCAACGAGTGGCCGTGGCGCCTGGCGAGAACAATCGTTCAGGGCGTGCTCGGCGTGGTCGTGGCCAACGTGGACATGCTCGTGGGTTGCGCGGTGCTGGAGCCCGAGTGGCGGGCGGTCGTGGTGGCGCTCGTGATGGCCGTGCTGTCGCCGGTGATGGCGGAGCTCGGCGCGGCGAGGGCGTCGGACGGTGGTCCCGATGAGTGACGAGCGCGAGTTCGCGAGCGAGGAGGAGCGCTGGGAGGCGCTGCGCGGCGAGGGCGTCGAGGCGTTCCGTCGCTTCACGAAGGTCTACACAAGGAGAGGCCCTCGCCCCTTTGTCGGGACGGGGGCCACCGTCGCTACCGCCTCCGGCGCGGGCCGTCGGTAAACGTCGGGAAGTCGCGGTGCCTGGGGCCGTCCACGAGCACCTCGTACCACCATTCCCGGCTCCTCGGGTCTGTCCGCCGCGAGGTCGTCTATCAGGCGGGTCTGGGTGACCTCGTCGAGCTCCGTGAACTCGTCGCGCATCGCGTTCTCGATGGCGGTGGAGCTCTCGATCATGTCGCGCAGGATCTGCTTTTTCTCCTCGAGGGTGAAGCTCTCGGGCGAGATGTCCATGAGATCCGCCATGAAGTAGGCGTGGTCCTCGGCGTCCTCGAGTGCCTTCCAGTCGGTCATGCTTGCGCTCCTTTTCTCCTCCCCAGGGGCTCCAGGGCCCTCAGGGCGGTACGAATTCCGGTACGAATAAACCCGAACGGAGCGTTTCCCAGTGTGACGAAGGGTTCTGCCCGACTTGGACAAAAACCCTTCGTTGAACTGCTATTTTGTTACTTTTTGCTCAGGAGCGTAGCGAACCGTTTTGAGGGGCGAATTATTCCCACTCGATGGTCGCGGGCGGCTTGGACGTGATGTCGTAGCACACGCGGTTGGCACCGGGAACCTCGGCCACGATGCGGCCGGAAATGCGGGCCAGCACGTCGTAGGGCAGCTTGGCCCAGTCGGCGGTCATGGCATCGCTGGACTCGACGGCACGCAGGATGATCGGACGCTGATAGGTGCGCTCGTCGCCCATAACACCGACGGACTTGATGTCGGGCAGGACCGCGAAATACTGCCAGCAGCTGTGCTCGGAGTTGCGCTCGCCAGTCTGCTCAAACAGACGCTGGTTGTAGGCGTCGAGCTCCTCGCGCACGATAGCGTCAGCGTTCTTGAGGATCTCGAGCTTCTCCTTGTCGACCGCGCCGATGATGCGGATGGCAAGACCCGGGCCCGGGAAAGGCTGGCGGAACACGATGTGACCCGGCAGTCCGAGCGCCAGACCAAGCGCGCGGACCTCGTCCTTAAAGAAGTGGTCGAGCGGCTCAATAAGGTCGAAGTGCACGCCCTCGGGGAACGGGATCAGGTTGTGATGGCTCTTGATGGTGGCCGTCTTGCCGCCCGTCTTGCGAGCGCCGGACTCGATGATGTCGGGGTAGATGGTGCCCTGAGCCAGATACTTGACCGGCTTGCCATCGGTCTCGAGCTGCTGCGCCACGGCGAAGAACTCTTTCCAGAACTGCGTACCGATGATGCGGCGCTTCTCCTCGGGCTCGGTCACGCCGGCCAGAAGCTCGGCATAGCGGTCCTCGGCGTGAACGTGGATAAAGTCGACGTCAAACTGCTTGGTGAAGACCTCCTCCACCTGCTCGGGCTCGCCCTTGCGCAGCAGGCCGTGGTTGATGAACACGCAGGTCATCTGCTTGCCCACGGCGCGAGCGCCCAGCGCAGCCACGACGGAGGAGTCGACGCCACCGGACAGGGCCAGAATCACGCGGTCGTCGCCGACCTTCTCGCGGAACTCGGCCGTCATGGTCTCGACCAGGTTGTCCATGCTCCAGTTGGGCTCCAGGCCGCAGATCTCAAACAGGAAATTGCTCAGCAGCTGCTGACCGTACTCGGAGTGCTTGACCTCGGGGTGGAACTGCGTGGTAAAGATCTTGCGCTCGGGGCACTCCATGGCGGCAACCGGGCACACGTCGGTGCTGGCGGTAACGGTAAAGCCCTCGGGCACCTCGGAAACGGCGTCGCGGTGGCTCATCCACACGGTCTGCTCCATGGGCGTGGAGTTAAAGAGCTTGGCGCCGGCCGTGCGCGTGATAGTGGCGCGGCCGTACTCGCCCACCTCGGAGTGGCCAACCTTGCCGCCGAGCGTCACGGCCGTGATCTGATGGCCGTAGCAGAAGCCCAGGACGGGAAGGCCCAGGTCAAAGATGGCGGGATCGATGGACGGAGCGTCCTCGGCATACACGGAAGCCGGGCCGCCGGAAAGGATGAGCGCAGAGGCGTTCATCTCGCGAATCTCGTCGGCCGAGATGTCGCAGGGGACGATCTCGGAATACACGTTGAGGTCGCGGACGCGACGGGCAATGAGCTGACCGTACTGCGCACCAAAGTCGAGTACGAGGACCTTTGCGGAAGCCTTTTGATCCATGGTTCCCCCTCTTGTTGGCGGGGAGCCGGTGCCCACCCGCGTGAATGAACGAAAATAACCTCCATAGTGTACACGTTATATGGGGTTTCTCGCCCCTCGCAGCCATCAGCGCACGGCAAACGCACGACCTGGGCCCCTATTTGACGGCAATTGAAGTGTTTTCAAACGTTACAGATGATGTAATACGTTTGAACATTGGACGCCCTGTGCCACAATACTGCCGAACGACTCCGCCTCTGCGGCGGCAAATACGATAGGAATACCAGCATGAAGCGCATCCTTCTCATCGCCACGGGCGGCACCATCGCATCGACCGAGGACGGCAACGGCCTCTCCCCCGCCCTGACCGGTGAGGAGCTCGCCCAGAGCGTCCCCGAGATCTCGGGGCTCTGCGAGCTCGACGTCGTGCAGCCCATGAACATCGACAGCACCAACATGCGCCCGAGCGACTGGATGCGTATCCGCGACGTCATTGTCGAGGGTTATGCCGACCACGACGGCTTCGTGATTCTGCACGGCACTGACACCATGAGCTACACCGCAGCAGCGCTTTCCTACCTGATTCAGGACAGCCCCAAGCCCATCGTGCTCACCGGCTCGCAAAAGCCCATGGGCAATCCCTTTACCGACGCCAAGCTCAACCTGTACCAGAGCCTGCTCTATGCACTCGACGAGCATTCGCACGATGTGTCGATTGTGTTTGGCGGCGTCGCCATTGCCGGTACGCGCGCCCGCAAGCAGCGCACCATGAGCTTTAACGCATTCATTAGCGTCAACTATCCGCCCATTGCCTACATCCGCAATGACCGTATCGTGCGCAACGGGCTTCACGGCACGCATCAGGACGAAAACCCGGTGCATTTCTACGACAGCATCGACCCGCGCGTATTTGTACTCAAGCTTACGCCCGGCGTAAACCCGGGCATCCTCGACGCCCTAGCCGATAGCTACGATGCTGTAATCCTTGAGACCTTTGGCATTGGCGGTATCCCCGAGTTTGGTGAGTCGGGCGAGTCGTTCCAAGAGGCGATTTTCCGCTGGGTCGATTCGGGTCGCACTGTCGTTATGACCACACAGGTCCCCGAAGAGGGCCTCGATCTGGGCGTTTATGAGGTCGGCCGCGCTTACGCCGATCATCCGGGCATCCTGCGCGGCGATGACATGACCACCGAGACGCTCGTGGCCAAGACCATGTGGGCACTCGGCCAGTCACGTGATGCGTCAGAAATTCAGCGCCTGTTCTACAGCCAAGTCAACCACGACCGTATCCCGATGGTGTAACCACCGGTCAATATGCATCTTCTATTCAATGCCCTCGAGAAGTTCTGACACCGTCATGCCGAGTGCGGGCGCGATCTTAAATAGAACCCTGAGCGTGAAATTTGCCGTCCCATCTTCGATTCGGTCGAGGTAGGGTCGGCTGATTCCTGTTGCCACACAAAAATCAACCTTGGAGATACCAAGGTCTCTGCGTGTCTCTTCGACCCGCCTGCCAAGAATCTGTTTCGCACGTTCGTCCATGCAGCCGAGTTTGAAATGGAGCCGAACATAAACGTAAACTATAGTTTACGTTTTGCCTAATACACAGGAGTTTTCTATGTCGGGTTCTTCGGTCCGCATGTACCGAGCCACGCTTCGCACAAACAGCGCACCGCTCAAGCTCGTCGTCGTTGAAGCAGAATGCCTTTCGCCCGATGAGCGCACAGCATTTGCATTGCTATCAAGTCGCGTCGCCGCCGTTCTGGTCCCTTGCCCAGCGCAAGGTGAACTTGCTATCCAATGCCAGGCGCACAGCTGCTCGCTCAATCAGGCTGCCGTGATCGCAACCAGCCAACGCGGTCTGCCCCTTCTCCTGGAAGCCGGTATCGCACTCGCCCTTCGCGGCGCCGGATACGAAAACGAGGCCGCCGCCGACATGGTCTTTAAACCACGATCGAGCGGCGGCCTCGCAGCAGCTATCGAATATATGTGCAGACTCGTTGCCTAAAAGGACAAGCTAGAAACCAAAGCCAAAGCCCGTTCCGGTAATCGCCGAGTACATAAAGTAAACGTTGATCACGTTGAGGAACACACCCGTGATGCAACCGTTGCGCAGGTAGCGTTCGCACACGATGCGCGCCATGGCGGCGGAGTCATCATTGTTTTTAGCCTGGCGTCCCGCCGTAAAGTACGTCGCCACGCTCAGCAGTAGGTTGAGCACCGGCAGTGCCAGCAGCTCGTAGCTCTTACCCCAGCGCGTCACCTCGCCGGCTGCGTTAAACTTCGTTGCCACCTCGGGGCCAATGTTGGGGATAACACACGCTGCAACCACCAGCGGAATCACCGCAAGTACGAGCAGCGCAATACCCATGTAGCCAGCTTTTTTGCCGTATTTAAACATATGCGTCGCCCTTACACGTTAAAGCGGAAGTGCACGACGTCGCCATCGGCCATGACATAGTCCTTGCCCTCAATACGCAGTTTGCCGGCGGCCTTGGCGCCCTGCTCACCGCCGAGCTCGATGTAGTCGTCATAGCCAATGACCTCGGCCTTAATAAAGCCGCGCTCAAAATCGGTGTGGATGACGCCGGCGGCCTGCGGGGCGGTCGCGCCCTGACGAACCGTCCAGGCCTTGACCTCCATCTCGCCGGCCGTAAAGAACGACTGCAGACCGAGCAGCTTATAGGCCGCCTGCGCGAGCACGTCCAGACCGGGCTGTTCCAGGCCCAGGCTCTCCAGGTAGTCGGCGGCGTCCTCGGGATCGAGCTCGGAAAGCTCGGCCTCAATCTTGGCGCAGATGGGCAACGGCTTGACGCCATCGATGGGCGCCAGGTCGTCGTTGAGCATATCCTCGTCCACGTTGGCCACATACAGGATGGGCTTCATGGTGAGCAGGAACAGCCCCTTGGCGGCGGCACGCTCCTCGTCGGTCATCTCCATGGATGCGGCGCGCTTGCCCTCGTTGAGCCAGGCAAGCAGGCGCTTGGCGACCTCGAACTTGGGCATGAGCTCCTTGTCACGCTTGGCCTCCTTCTCGAGCTTAGGCAGCTGCTTCTCGAGCGTGCCCATGTCGGCCAGGATGAGCTCGGTCATGATGGTGTCGGCATCGCCGGCGGGATCGACGAACTCGCCCGTGCGGCCCACCTCACGCATGACGTTGGGGTCCTTAAAGTAGCGCACGACCTCGCAGATGGCATCGGTCTCGCGGATGTTTGCCAGGAACTGGTTGCCCAGACCCTCACCCTCGTTAGCGCCCTTCACCAGACCTGCGATGTCGACGAACTCGACCGTCGCCGGCACAATGCGGCCCGGGTTAACGATGTCGGCAAGCTTTTGCAAGCGGCTATCGGGCACGTCGACGATACCCACGTTGGGGTCGATCGTGGCAAACGGGTAGTTGGCGGCAAGGCCGGTCTTTTTGGTAAGCGCGGTGAACAGCGTCGACTTGCCCACGTTGGGCAGGCCCACGATACCGATGGAAAGGGACACGACAGCTCCTTTTGGTACAGGTACTTCAAACCGTATAAGTATAGCGCCGCCGCAGCATCCGGGCGAATCCGGACACCGCGGCGGCGCAAATGAAGCAGAGATAGAGCTCGCTGACTAGTCCGCGAGCTTCTCCACCTGATCGAGCATCTTGTCAAGCTTGGCCTTTGCCTCGGCCTTGGCCTTCTGGGCCTCTTCGTGGGCCTTGGCCTTCTGAGCGGCCTTTTCCTCGGCCTCGGGGTCGACAACGACCAGATTGGACGCATCGTGCTCGACCAGCTTGAGCGCATGCTCGGGGCACACCTTGACGCAGGCTCCGCAACCTAGGCAATACGTGGACTCCAGTGCAAAGCGACCGCTTCCCACCAAATCGCAGGCAAACGTGGGGCACACGTTGACGCACTCGCCGCACGACGTGCACTTGTCAAAATCGCATTCCGGTGTGCTCACCTGCATATTCTGGGCAAGCTCGGGGTGGTTCTGCAGCGTCGAGAGCACCAGCTGCCGCCCGTGCGTGAGCGAACGGCGACGCTTGGTCGTCGTGGTGCCGCACATGGTGTTGAGCGTGCGCTCGAGCTGCGTGATCTGGTGACGATGAGCCTTCAACTTCTGCGTCACCGAGGCCAGCGCCGCCGTCGCCGGATTGAGCTTGGTCACCGTCAGGCCCGTGGTGCGGGCAATCTTATCCATGTACTCCTTGCGCTCGTACTCGCGGCGCTTATGGCATTTGAGGCTCTTGGGGTCGACCTCCAGGCCCATGCCCGTACCCGCCCACTCCTCGGCGGTAGCAATGGCCTCGCCCAGAATGTCCTCGCCACCGGTGTTGCGGCACTTATCGCACACGCCCAGTGGCAGGTAGACGCTCACGTTGGGATAGTCCGCCAGTACCGAGAACCAGGTCTCGGCCGTAATATCGCCCACGCAGGCAACGACGACCTCGTTTTCGCGCGGCATACGCTTGAGGGCGCGCGTGCAGGTGACGTAGGCGGTCTCGTGGCTCGTAGCAGCGGAGACGATATCGTCATACAGGTTTTTAGGCGCCAGGCGCGGCGAGATGATCGCCTCGGTCGGACAGGCAGCGGCGCACAGGCCGCACTTGCGACAGGAGTCGAGGATCTCGATGGCGTCTTCCTCGACCTCGATAGCGTTGACCGGGCACACGTCCATGCACGCGGTGCAACCGCTCTTTTCGTTTTTGCAGGTCAAGCACGGAATGGTGTTGCCGCGCGGGCGCTCCTTGTAGTCGGCAGGATTCCACTGCGGCGCCGACGGATCGAGTGCATCGGTCACGCCGCCAAGCGGGTTTTTAAGAAAGTCGAAACCCTTGCTGATCTCGATAATGTCATCAAACAGATCGTGTTCCTGCGCCATGCGCGGCCCCTCCCTGAGCAGTGCAAACAAGCAAGAGATAATGATACGCTATCGGCCCACGCCTCGGGCAAATTACACGCGGCGCATCTTTGCGGCAAATAGACCTACAATCTATTGCCAACCTAATCGCCTAGGTTTGTTGAGGAGTCACAAGATGAAGATTGCCCTGATCGAACCGTTGGGAGTACCCGAGCAGACCATCGACAGGCTCTCCGCACCCCTTAAGGACGCCGGACACGAGTTTGTCTATTTCGATACCAAAACAACCGATCCGGCCGAGCTCGCTCGACGCAGCGAGGGCGCCGAGGTCGTCATGATCGCCAACAACCCCTACCCTGCCGAGGTCGTCGCCGGCGCCGATGTGCTCAGGATGATCGCCGTTGCCTTTACGGGCATCGACCACGTGGGGCTTTCCGCCTGCCGTGAGCGCGGTGTTGAGGTTCGCAACTGCGCCGGCTACTCCGACGTTTCGGTCGCCGAGCTCACCCTTGGCCTGACCATCGACGTGTTGCGCAAGGTGGGCGCCGCCGATGCCGCCGTCCGCACCGGCAAGACGAGCGCCGGCCTAATGGGCACCGAGATCCGCGACAAGACCGTGGGTATCGTGGGCTGCGGTAAGATCGGCTGCGCCACGGGTCGTCTCTTTAAGGCCTTTGGCACCCGCTTGCTGGGTTATGCCCGCCACGAGCATCCGGAGGCAGCCGAGGCCGGCATTGAGCAGGTTTCGCTCGAGCAGCTGCTCGCCGAGTCCGATATCGTAAGCCTGCACCTGCCTAACAATGACACCACGCGCAAGAGCTTTGGCACCGAGCAGTTCGCCCAGATGAAGGACGGTGCCGTCTTTATCAACTGCGCCCGCGGTGCCATCGTGGATAACGATGCCCTTGCCCAGGCACTCAACGACGATAAGCTCGCCGGTGCCGGCATCGACGTCTTTGATATGGAGCCGCCCATCCCCGCCGACTACGCGCTCGTCAACGCCAAGAACTGCACCTTCACGCCACATGTAGGCTTCCTTACGCACGAGGCCATGCAGCGCCGCGCCAAGATTGAGTTCGACAACGTCGTCGCCTACGTCGAGGGTCGCACGCAAAACGTTTGCGAGCTGTAGTCAAACGAGGGCGGGGCAAAACCTCATCGCAGGCCTACCCCGCCTTCTTTGGTTCAACTAACCTGACCCCTTTGCACCATAGCAAAAAAGGGGCAAAGCCATCTGTCGGCTTTGCCCCTTCCTTAGCTTGATTTACTCATCCATGAGGTAGTAGTGGCCCAGTGCGTCGGCGCCCAGAATGGCGTTTGCGACCATCTCGGGCGTTACCTCAAACGGCATGTTGCACATGGTGTCCTCGGGCGCACAGGCGGCCTCGGCAACGACCATGGCCTGCTCGCGCGTAAGCTCGGCAACTCCAAGTTCCTTCATCGTGACCGGCAGGCCCAGCTCAATGCAGAAGCCCAAGACTTCCTCGAGTTTCTCAGTCGGGGCATCCTCGAGTACCAGCTGTACGATGGTACCAAAGGCGACCTTCTCGCCGTGATACATGCTGTGGCACTCGGGCAGCATCGTCAGGCCGTTGTGGATGGCATGGGCGGCAGCGAGACCCGAGCTCTCAAAGCCAATGCCGGAGAGCAGCGTGTTGGCCTCGATGATATGCTCGACGGCAGGCGTGAGCGCACCCTTCTCCAGCGCAACCTTGGCCTTGACGCCATCGGCCATGAGCGTCTCATAGCAGAGCTTGGCGAGCGCCAGACCGGCCATGCCGCCCTTGCCGCCAGCGCAGGTGCCACCGTCGGCATCATGCGTCGCCTGGGCCTCAAAGTAGGTTGCGAGCGCATCGCCCATACCGGAAACCGTCAGGCGCACCGGGCTCGCCGCGATAACCGTCGTATCCATCAGGACAATGTTGGGGTTTGCCTTAAGGAAGAGATATTTATCGAACTGGCCATCGTCGGTGTAGAGCACCGAAAGCGCCGAACACGGGGCATCGGTCGAAGCAATGGTGGGGCAAATGATAACCGGGGACTCCAGGTAATAGGCGACGGCCTTCGCGGTGTCGAGGATCTTGCCGCCACCGACGCCGACGATGATGTCGCAACCGTTGTCGCGAGCGAGCACAACCAGGCGATCAACCTCGCCCTTGGAGCACTCGCCGTTAAAGTCCTCAAACAGCAGCTCGGCCTTAGCCTCGGCAAAGCCGCCCTCGATCTTGGCACCGACGCGCTTCTTGCCCGAAGGCGTCACGATGACGAGGGCCTTAGCGCCGAGCGGCTCGACATAGGAGCCGAGCTTGGCGAGCTCGTCCGGACCCTGGATGTACTTGCTGGGGCTATTGAAAATTGCAGCCATAACTATCCCATTCTCTAAAAAAGAAAGGGGCTCCGTACAGATACGTGCGGAGCCCCTCGTTACGATAACAAGAGTCGATTAGAAATCGATATCGGTGTCGTAGTAGCAGGCCTTGAGGATCTTCTCGAAGTCGGCAGCCTTGGTCTCACGCGGGTTCTCGGGCGTGCAGGCGTCCTGCTCGGCGTTCGCGGCGATCTCGGGCAGCTTGGCGAGGAACTCCTCCTCGGAAACCATCTGCGGGTTCTCGGCGTCGACCTTCACGCCACCATTCGCGTAATCCTTGATGGACTGCGGAATGTTGAGCTGGTCGTTGAGGTCGCGAATCTTCTGGACGAGTGCAGCGATGAGCTCCTCGTTGGTCTCGCCGGGAAGGTGCAGGATCTCCTTGGCCACGTAAGCGTAACGCTCGGCAGCACGGGGATCCTTGGAGTTCCACTGGATGACCTTGCCCAGGTACATGGCGTTAGCGGCACCGTGGATGATGTGGCCGTTCTCGAAGGCAGCACCGGTCTTGTGAGCCATGGAGTGAACGATGCCGAGCAGGCCCGAGGAGAAGGCGATACCGGCGATGCACTGAGCCTCGTGCATGTGCTGACGGGCCTCATGGTCGCCAGCATAGGACTTGGGCAGCCACTCGACGATCTCGCGGATGCCGTGCAGAGCATTGGCGTCGGTGAACATAGAGGCGCAGGTGGAAACGTAGGCCTCCATGCAGTGGGTCAGAGCATCCATGCCGGTGTGAGCGCACAGCTTGGCGGGCATGGTGTAGGTGAGCTCGGGGTCGACGATGGCGACATCAGGGGTGATGTTGAAGTCGGCCAGCGGGTACTTGATGCCCTTGGCGTAGTCGGTAATGACGGAGAACGCGGTGACCTCGGTAGCGGTGCCGGAGGTAGAGGAGATGGCGCAGAAATGAGCCTTCTGACGCAGCTCGGGGAAGCTGAACGGCTGGATGATGTTATCGAAGGACTCCTCGGGATACTCGTAGAAGACCCACATGGCCTTAGCGGCATCGATGGGCGAGCCGCCACCGATGGCGATAATCCAGTCGGGCTCGAACTCGCGCATGGCCTCGGCGCCCTTCATGACCGTCTCGATGGACGGGTCGGACTCGACGCCCTCGAACAGCTTGACCTCGAAACCGCCTTCCTTAAGGTCGTTCTCGACGTCCTGCAGGAACCCGCCGCGGCGCATAGAGCTGCCGCCAGAAACGATGATGGCCTTCTTGCCCTTGAGGTTCTTCACCTCGTGGCGAGCGCCCTCACCAAAGTACAGATCGCGAGGATTGGTAAAACGTCCCATACTGTGCCTCCTAAACAAGCCCCTCTTAGACTTGTGTATATAACGGAGCACCCGATTGGCTCCGTTAGGACCGTTTTGCGCGTTGCCGGCGATGACAATGCGCGATGTCTAAACGTCTCAACGCTCAGACAAACACTATTTTACCGTTCTGCTTGGTCAGTTATTCACCTAAAGCCGCCAATGATGAAACGTTTTTTCTATCCCTGAAGACCCTTGTGCGGCATTCATACTCCCAAGCTGGGCAAACGTTTTATCAAGGTTGACTACATATCCTGGGCAGGACGGTGCCCCTCCAAAATATGCACCGTTCGCCGCCAAAAATCGACCGTTTGCGGCACCGTGATACCACTCGGTCGTCCAAGGTGCCGACATTTGTGCGACATCCGTCTTCGTGGTGCAAAGGTGCAAGTCCAAGTGCGGCACCCCCGGTGTGCCACATGCGGGTAAACTAGAACCTTATATAGAAACATTTGAACCCTAACCGCAGCAAAGGAGGCCCCATGGCATTCGATCCCATTCAAGAGGATTGCCATCGCCTCGTTCTTGAGGCCTTGCGCCGCGACAATATCCCGCTCACCGACGCTGCCGCCGTAGAGCGTCTGATGGAACAATTCACCCGCAACCCCGCACCGCTCATCGTGCACGACCGCGACCGCGCCGGGCACCTCATTGCCAAGGTGGTCGAGGCTGTCGACTACCGCATTCCCTTTATCCCTGACGATACCCAGGCAGAGCAAGAAGAGACAGCTGCCGAGAACATGCTCCGCGAGGCGGCCGCACTCGATCCGGCCAACTGGGACGCTCAGCGCATGCTGACGGCACTCACCGCCGAATCCAACGAGGAATACGTACAGTACCTGGTGTCCAAGTGCGATGAGGTCGAGCACGACCTAGCGCTCAAAATCGCCTCGGCCCAGGACCCCTACGAGCGCGAGGCCGCAGGCGACCTTACGCGCCGCCCCTATCTGCGCTGGCTTGCCGCCTTGGCATCGCGCGCCCTCATTAGCGGCCGCTATCGCATGTCGCTCGAAGCCGCGAATCGCAGCTTGGACTTTGCGCCCAACGACCCCGCTGGTGTCCGCCACACCGCGATGCTCGCCATGGCAAAGCTCGAATACCCCGCCGAGGAGCTCAAGCGCTTTCGCTCCGCACACTCCGTGCCGTACCTCGCGAATACCCCACTGCGCCGCCGCCCCAAAGATGCGGAGCGCGACTTGGACCCGTGGACGCTCATCGCGCTGATGAGCACGGCTTGGCGCGAACTGGACTACGAGGGCGCCGAGCACTACCTGCGTATCCTTGTGCGCTCGTGTCCGCACGCAGCCGAGGCACTCTACTTCCAAACCGAGTTTCCCGATGGCGTCTATGCCCGCGTCAACGTGGGTGTGGGCTCCACCGACGAGCTTGTCCTTGCGCTGTCCGAGGCGACGCCGGTACTGCAGGAGGGCCTGGGCGCCCCCGACAACGCCAGCTTTGCCGCCTGGGTCGCCACCAACGACATCGTGCGCTCCCAAATCGACGAGCGCATCCTGCGCGCAGCCGAGCAGGGGCTTCCATTTAAGGGAGGAGACCTCTAATGGATCCGAGCGTCTACATCCCCGCCTACCTGGAGCGCACCTATCTGGCGTCGCACCCCGAGCTCACCGATGCAGCACGCGAGCTTGTCCATAACGACATTAGTGCGAATCCCCAAAAGTACGCGCAGTCCGAGCATGCCCAGGCGCTGCTGTCCTATGCCGGTGTTCATCGCCACCTGCTCGACGAGCTCCATCGCATCGAAGATATGGGCAGCGACGAGGAGTTTGAGCAGACGCGCAATCGCCTGTTCGACGACATGCGCGATGAGCTGCTCAAGATTGTCCGCGTCGACGCACTGACCGTCGACGCGCAGCTGCTCGCCATCATCCTGGCCGACACACCCGTTGACGCCTGCCTGGGCGACCTGATGAAGCTCGAGGCAACCACGGCCGATTACCTGCAGCAAAGCGTGCCCGGGTTCGATATGGAGGCCCCGCACTACTGGGCCAACAAAGTTTTGACGGACGGCGTGACGGCGGCAGAGCTCACCGTGAGCGAGCCGGCGCTTATCGGGTGGCTTCACACACTCGAGGCCATCTCGCAGCTGTGCATGGCGAGCGCCCGCTACCGTGCTGCCGTCAACTATTCTCGCCGTGTTCTTAAGGCGGAAGGCTATCCCACCCGAGCGGCAGGCACCGTGTTACTCGCCCTCGCTCGCTTGGAAGACGAGGACGGCTTTTTTGCCCTGGCCCACCAGCTCGAGGAGCAGATGGGGGCCGATGCCCTCGAGAACTCTCCTTGGTATCTGCTCGCCCGCACGATTCTGCTGTTCAAAACAAACAAGATGCGCCCGGCGACACGCGCGCTGCGTGAGTTCGCCAACCGCTGCGAGGGTGGCGCGTTCTTCTTACTGAACCCCATGTACCAGACACCGTACCTTCCCTGCCGGCCCGAGCCACACGATCCCTGGGATCTTTCGCACCAGGCCGTTTGGGAAGCGGACGGTATTATCTCGGACACTCCCGACTTTGCCCCCTGGGCCAACGCCTGCGAAGATGTATCGCAGCTTGCCCAGGAATTTGCGCGCCGCTACGGATTTTAGTGACGCACTCGACCCGACCATGTCGTTTACGTTAGGAACGGTTTCATGAACCTCCGCTCATCTCTTGCCTGCACCTCGAGCGATATCGCTCGCTGGGGGCTGCGCTCCGTCCTTAAGCGCCAGGGCGGCGTACTCCCCGGCCGCATCGCCATGAAGATCGACCCCGAGTTGCTGAGCGACCTCGCTGGCCTTGTCGACCGCAGCGTGGTGATTACGGGTACTAATGGCAAGACCACCACTTCCAACCTCATCGCCGACGCCGTTGCTGCCAGCGGTGCTGCCGTGGTGTGCAACCGTGCCGGCAACAATATGGAGCCTGGTGTGGTAGGTGCTCTGCTCGAGGCCCGCGGCGGCCTTAAACACACCAGCAGCGGCAAGCGCGTGGGCGTTTTTGAGTGCGATGAGCTTTACACCGTACGCGTTCTGCCCAAGCTCAAGCCGACGTACTTTGTGCTGCTCAACCTGTTCCGCGACCAGCTAGATCGCTATGGCGAGATCGATCACACCCAGGAGGTCATCGCCCACGCGTTGGAGCTTTCGCCGGCAACGACGCTCATCTACAACGCCGACGACCCGCTGTGCGCCTCGATTGCCGCGCGCGTTCCCAATGCGAGTATTGCCTTTGGCATCGACGGCGCCACCGACACCGAGTCCGACCGCATTAGCGACTCGCGCTTTTGCTCGCAGTGCAACGCCCCGTTGGAGTACGACTACGTGCAATACGGCCAGCTTGGCGCATACCATTGCCCCTCGTGCGGTTGGGCACGCCCCGCACTGGTCCGCCGTGTGACGGGCGTGAAGCTCGGCTGCGACGGCTACGGCTTCGACCTGGTCTTTGGATCTGCGCCCGACGCGGCTGCCGTACACATCGCCACACGCTACAACGGTCTGTACATGGTCTATAACGTTGCCGCCGCCTTCTTTGCCGCACGCGAGTTGGGCGTGGACACGGCGTTTCTACAGCCTACGCTCGATGCCTACGTCCCCGCCGGCGGACGTATGGGCCGCTGGGATATCGCCGGCCGCACCGTCGAGGCCAACCTGGCTAAGAATCCCGTAGGCTTCGATCGACAAATCCAGTCCATCAAGACGGCAGGCGGCAGACTCTGCGCTTTCTTCCTCAACGATAACGATGCCGACGGCCACGATGTATCGTGGATCTACGACGTCGACTTTGAGCGCATTGCCGACACGCCGGGTCTTGTCGCCTTTGCCGGAGGCACGCGCGCGCACGACATGCAGGTGCGCCTCAAGTACGCCGGCATCGATGCCGCGATTATCTCGGACGTCGCGCAGGCAATTGGCGCCGTGGCAGACGAGGCCGCCGATGACACCTTCTACGCCGTCGCCAACTACACGGCCTTCCCGCCGCTGGTCAAGGAGCTCGACGGACTGAAGGGTGCCGATGCAGCCACGGTTGCTGCCCGCGCCGTAGCCCGTGCCGACGGCAGCGCTCTTCCTGTCGGCATTGCGCCAGTCGAGCTTTCGCGCCCGCTGCGCATCGTCTACCTGTATCCCGATGCCCTCAACCTCTACGGCGACGGCGGCAACGTTATCGCTCTCGAGCGCCGCTGCGCCTGGCGCGGCATCCCCGTTCGCGTGGACGAGGTCCGTATGGGCGAGTCACTCGATCTCACCGATGCCGATATCGTCATGATGGGTGGCGGCTCCGACCGCGACCAGCTAGCCGTGGCACACGAGCTGCTCGCCCAAAAAGACAAGGTCGCGGCCTATGTTGAGGACGGCGGCACACTGCTTGCCATCTGTGGCAGCTATCAGCTGCTCGGCCGTTCGTACTACATGGGCGAGGATCGCATTGAGGGCCTGGGCGTCATTGCCGCCGAAACCGTACGCGGCTCCGACCGCCTGATCGGCAACGTAGCGGTCAAAACCGATCTGGCACCTGAGCCCTTTGTGGGATTCGAGAACCACGGTGGCCGCACCCTGCTCGACACGGAGGCAACGCCGCTCGGAACGTCCGTCGTCGCGGGCACCGGCAACAACGGCGACGATGGCCTTGAGGGTCTTATCTACAAGGGCGTCATCGGCACGTACCTGCACGGGCCGGCGCTGCCCAAGAACCCCGAACTCGCCGACTGGCTGATCGCGCACGCCCTCGAGCGCCGCGGCGATGCGCAGGCCACGGCCCTGCTGCCGCTCAAAACCCTCGACGACACCTACGAGCACGCCGCCCACGACGCCGCCATGAAGCTCCTCCCCTAACGCCCCAACCACCACAAAGGGGACAGGCACCTTTGTGGTGGTTTTGACCCATCCCAGCGGTTTGTCTCAATCTGTAACATCTAGACCGTTAAAAGTCGTCTTACTGTTACAGAATGAGATGTTCGTCCCGACGCCTACCTTTTGTCTCGATCTGTAACAGATAGAGCCAATTTGCCCGCCCAGATGTTACAGATTGAGATATTTGAAAATCGGAATAGAAGCCTACTCCTTTGTGGTGGGTTGATTTTCAATCTCAACGCAACAGCCTGAACGGACCCCGCGTTTCCGCAGCTAGCGCAACGCGGAAATAGCTCCCGGCACCTGGCCATCACTTCGT
>JAGZQF010000071.1 GCA_018382295.1 Collinsella sp. | reverse complement strand
GAACTCGTCTACCTGAGCTCTTCGGGCAGCGCGGATCTCTATCCCACGCTATCGGCCATCGAGCACCTTGCTTTCGTTAGGGAGGCGTGGAAATCGGCCACCGACATCGACTCGCTCTGCAGCTCCCTCGGAATCTCCCCATATCTCGACAAGCCGACCCGTAAACTCTCGACAGGAATGAAGCAGCAGGTAAATCTTGCCATGGCGATAGCGACCGGTTGCCCGTACCTCATCCTCGATGAACCGCTGAACGGCCTCGATCCGGGAAAGCGGAAAACCTCATGCGACGCGATGCGCAGCGAGGTGGCGCGGGGACGAAGCGTGCTCATCTCAAGCCATCTGCTCGACGACCTGGCAGACCTCACCAACTCGTTCTACTTCATCGAGGCCGGCACGCTCGTGGAAAAGATCGAGTCGTCCTCGCAGACGCTCAAGCAGGAATACCTCGATACATACGAGGGAGGTGAATGACATGATAGGCAAGAGCTATGCAAAGATAGCGATTGTTGGCTTTGTACTTTGTCTTGCAATGGTGCTATGTGCATCATTTGCGAGGTATAGGTCCGAGCAGTCGTTCATCGATGGCGCTGAAAATGGGTTTGGCATAGACGGGATGTATGTCAACGATGGCGCGACCAGGCCGTCTATGGCGATTCTTGCAGGCGAAGACATGGAATGGCAAATCTGTAATGACGATGGCTCTTGTCTGAGCGGTCGTTTGGCCGCAACGAGCGACCCGAATTCGTTCGATCTTCTCGACGATGATGGAGCGGATTGCGGTTCTGTTCACCTTTCATATGCATCGCGAGACGGGATGGACGGCATTCTCTACGTCTCCCACGAGACTGGCGATTTCAAGATGCGCAGGACTAACCGAGTGCCGGCTTTTATCGAGGAGTGAGAGTTCCCGGCGGCCTGCCGGTCAGGCCGCCGGGGTATCGAATCCCGCATCCATCCGTACACACACGGATGAATGCGGGAAGTGTCCGGATGAAGTTGATAATCAAGGAAACAAAGCCGTTCTGCCTGGGACGGCTTTGGCCTGGACTTTAACTACAACATCGCAATCGACACTTATCAGCTCGCGCAACGCGCATGGCCAGATCTCGGACGCTGGTGCATGGGGGACCTTCGAGATTTACTGGACATCCAAAACAACGACGCACACCGCGTGCTCGCCGACTGCGAAGACGAGATGGCTGTCTACAATGCGATCAGAAACGGCGTGAAGTCCGGAGATCTTTCTGTGGAACCGCCGCGCCGTCGCGCGAGCCGACCGGGCAACCCGGGCAATCTGGTCCCGGCTCTCCCGGTCGTATTCCTACGATATCGCCCCTAGATCACCAATGTGTCAGATAAAGAATGATGCAATGGTTATGATCAAGCATACGGCGGATGCGGCGACTGCGCCTTTTATCCTCTCCTTTAGTCCGACGAATAGGGTTGCCGTAAAGTAAAGGGCGGAAATGCAGTCTATGGCAAGCAAAACGAGTTCCTTGGGCGGTTTCAGCAAAAGGTCGCTAGCAAAGAGTAATGCAAGCAGGGCAAAGCCGATTGTGGTCAAGTATCTCGATTGATTTTGCGACAACATGGCAACTTCCTTTCAGAACATGCAAGTGAAAAGTCGGTACGATGTCATTGCGGTTGCAAAAAAGCCGCCGCTAGGACCGGTTGTCACGAGACCGGCGATAACGCATTTTCTCGGTTTCCAGCTCATGACAGGCCCCTCTCTCATGGTGCAACGCATACATTATGAGATATGCACATTATCTCGCTAATTAATTTCAATATCCATCATCCAACTGAGTATTTGCTCGCTTGAGCACTGTTGAATATCGCGAAACAGCACCGCCGATATCGCGCTTGGGCACCGGGGCCGACACTGGCCCCGGTGCTTTTTTA
>JAGZQF010000021.1 GCA_018382295.1 Collinsella sp. | reverse complement strand
GGCCGGAGGGGTGGCTTTGTAAAGCCGCTTGTCTCCACCCGCGTAGCGGGTGGTTTAAAGCTGGCCGCTGCGCGGCCAGCAGACTAAAGTCTTGAAAGAGAAGAGGCGGGGCATGCCCCGCCTCTTACACCACATCTCTGCGCGCTACCTCCGGAACTCGGTCCAAATTGAGTTATTGCGCCGCGTTAGCCCAAAACACCCGACAGGATCTCGATCAGACTGTCCACGTCGGCTTCCTCGCAGACGAGTGGCGGCAGGAAACGCAGCGTATGCGCACCCGTAGCGTTGATCACGGCACCGGCGGCCAGCGCGCGGGCAACAACACCATGCGCGTCGCCCGCGGCATCATCCAAATCACAGCCGAGCATCAAGCCGCGACCACGTACCTCGGTCACGTGCGGCAGCTTGGCGAGCTTTGCCTCCATATAGGCACCCACCTTGGCAGCATGCTCGGCATAATCGCCACGCACAAGCGCGGAGAGCGTCGCGGCACACGCCGCGATGGCCAAGCAGCTACCGCCAAAGGTCGAGCCGTGGTCGCCCGGCTTAAACACGTCGGCAATCTCCTTCTTCGCCACGACGGCACCCATGGGCACGCCATCAGCAATGCCCTTGGCAAGGCTCATGATGTCGGGCTCCACGCCATAGGTCTGGAACGCAAACGGCTTGCCGGAGCGGAAGATGCCGCACTGGACCTCGTCGGCGATAAGCACGGCGCCCACTTCGTGTGCCAGGTCGCGCGCCGTAGCCATAAACTCCTCGGTCATGGGATGCACACCGCTCTCACCCTGGATCGGCTCGAGCATCACGGCACAAATTTCGCTCCCCAGCTGCTTAAAGATCGCACGCAGCTCATCCACATCGTTGGGCGTGCAGGCCACAAAGCCACCCGGCAGCGGGCGGAAGCTGTCCTGCAGCCAATCCTGCATGGTGGCGGCAATGGTCTCGAGCGTACGGCCGTGGAAGCCGCCGCGCATGCACACGATGGTGTTGCCGCCATTACCGGCACGCTTGGCGTACAGGCGCGCGAGCTTCATCGAGCCCTCGTTGGCCTCGGCGCCAGAGTTGGCAAAGAAGGTCTCCCAAACCTGCTCATCCGCAGCCGGGGCACCAAGAGCAGCTGCCGTGGTCTCATCGCCGGCGGCAATGGCATCGGCAAGCACGCGCGCACCATCTACGTCGTCGTTAGCAAGCTTGGACAGCAGCGCCGCGACCTGTCCGCGCTGCTCAATGTAGAAGTAATTGGAGACATGCATGAGCTTTTTGGTCTGTGCCTCGAGCGCCGAGAGCACAGCCGGGTCGCCATGACCTAGGCTGCACACGCCGATGCCGGCAAGAAAGTCGAGGTACTCACGGCCATCGTCGCCGGTGAGCTTCATGCCGTGACCCTCGACAAACTCGACCGGAGAGCGGCCAAAGGTATGCATAACGTAATGGGATTCAAGCGATTGCTGAGCTGCAAGTGACATGAGATGCCTTTCGTTGGGCGCCAGACGGCGCGGGGCTATGGGTGCAGGAATGGGGCGGCTGAGGGTCAGCTAGACCGTCTGAAGCTTCTCGACCTCGTCAAGGTTTTCGGTCAGACGCGCAGCAAACGTCGAAAGCGGATGCGGATGCGTATCGAACTCGTAAGCCGTCTCGGTGGAATGGATCACGGTGCCGACGCCGGCATCGGTCAGCAGCTCCAGGAGCAGCGAATGCGGCGTAGTACCGTTAATGATGTGGGCACGAAATACGCCGCCGGTAAGCGCATCGACGGCCGCGCGCAGCTTGGGAATCATGCCCTTATCGACCTCGCCGCCGTAGAGCATTTCGTTAACCTCGTCGAGCGTTAGGTTGGAGATAAGCGAGTCCTTGTCGCTAAAGTCCTTGTACAGGCCATCGACATCGGTCAAAAAGATCGCCTTATGCGCGTGGAGCGCCGCGGCAACGGCACCGGCGGCGGTGTCGGCGTTGATGTTGAAGAAACCGCCGTCCTCCCCCGCCGCGACGGTAGCGATGACGGGGATGTACTCGCTATCGAGTAAGCGCTCGATATAGTCGGTGTTGACGTGCGTCACTTTGCCCACGCGACCGAGCTCGGGGTCGAGCGGCTCGGCGATGAGCGTGCCGGCATCGCTGCCCGACACGCCCACGGCCAGGTTGCCGTGGTGGTTGATGGCAGCAACCAGCTCCTGGTTAACCTTGCCGCCCAGCACCTCGCGCACGATATCCATAGTCGCCGGCGTGGTCACGCGCTGGCCGTTCTTAAACTCGACGGGAATATCGTAATGGCTCAGCGCCTCGTTGATAGCCTTGCCGCCGCCGTGCACGATGACGGGGCGCATACCGATGATCTTGAGCAAAACGATGTCGCTCATCACGTCGCGGCGCAGCTGCTCATCAACCATGGCGGCTCCGCCATATTTGATAACAACCGTCTTGCCGGTCAGGTTCTTAATCCACGGCAGCGCTTCGAACAGCAGCTGCGCGGTTGCTTCGTTGGATTCGCTCGAACGACAATCGCGTGCGAATTTCATAATCTGCCTCGTCTTTCGTATCGTTATCGCGCCGTGCTCCGCTGTCCGCAATCGCGGCAAGATGCGCAGCGTGCCCGGAATCTAGGAACGGTAGTCGCCGTTGATGGAGATGTACTCATGCGTGAGGTCGCAGGTCCACACGGTCGTTGCCGCGTCGCCTGCGCCCAGGTCGGCCGAGATCACGATCTCGGGCGCCTCGAAACGTCGTAGAGCCTCGTCCTCATCAAAGGGAACAGTCAGACCGTCGCGACAGACAGGCATGCCCATCATGTCGATGGAAACGTCTTCCTGATTAAACTTCACGCCGCACTTGCCAAGCGCCATAGCAACACGGCCCCAGTTGCAGTCGTGGCCGGCGATGCAGGTCTTAACGAGCGGCGAGTTGGCAACGGCACGGGCGGCGATATCGGCTTCCTCGTCGTTCACGGCGCCGGTAACGTTGACCGTAACAAGCTTGGATGCGCCCTCACCATCGGCGGCGATATTGCGCGCCAGGCTCTCGCACACCTCGTGCACGGCAAATGCCAACTCGCCAAAGGCATCGGAGCCCTCGACGATAGGCTCGGCATCTGCGGCAGCGGCGCCGGAGGCAAGCATGATGCAGGTGTCGTTGGTCGAGGTGTCGGAATCGACCGTTACCTTGTTAAAGGTCTGCTTGACGGTCGAGAGCAGCAGGGCATGAAGTGCCGCAGGCTCGACGGGGGCATCGGTGGTGATAACTGCAATCATGGTGGCCATGTTGGGCATGATCATGCCCGAGCCCTTGCACATTCCGCCTACCGTATAGACATTGCCCGCATGACCCGCGGCCTCACTGACGTAGGACACGGCGTACTCCTTGGAGTGCGTGTCGGTCGTCATGATGGCGCGAGCGGCATCGGCGCCACCGTGGGCTGAGAGCGCCTCGTAGGCAGCAGGAATGGCGGTCTCAAACGTGTCGATCGGCAGAATCTGGCCAATCACACCCGTGGAGGCAACCAGAATCTGCTGGGGCTCACAGCCGATAACCTGCGATGCGATGTTGCAGGTCTCGCGCGCGCAGGCAAGGCCGGTCTCGCCCGTGGCGGCGTTCGCGTTGCCGGAGTTGATTGAAACACCAGCGATGATACCGTAGCCCTTGTCCGCACCGCCCAGGTTGGCACGGCTCACCTGCACGGGCGCCGCGCAAAAGCGATTGGTGGTAAACACGCCAGCACCGGGACAGGGTTTATCGGGCACGACGAGCGCGTAATCCAGACGCTCAGGGTTCTTGCGGAACCCAGCATGGATGCCCGTGGCCTTAAAGCCGGCCGCTGCCGTAACGCCACCCTCGACGGCGCGAATCTTGATATCAAACAGCTCGGTATTCATCGTCTTTATGACTCCTTATGTCAAACAAAAAACGGACATCGGTTGGTGCGCCATGCCAGTCGTGATCATGAGACCAGCTTAAGAGTGGCGCCCCACTCGATGCCCGACTACCAAATCGTTAACAATCGAATGTGCTACACCGGGCACGCCACTGTGGGCAAGCCTCGTCGCTCGTCAAAGCCAAAGACGATATTGGCGCACTGGACCGCTTGGCCCGCAGCGCCCTTGCACAGATTGTCGATGGCGCCCGTCGCCACCAGCACGCCCGCGCGCTTGTTGAACGCAAGGCCAATCTGGGCGGCGTTGGTGCCGACGACCGAAGCCGTCTTGGGCTGCTGGCCGGCATCGAGCACGCGCACAAAGGTGCGTCCAGCGTAAAACTGCTTGTAATAGTCGACGACATCCTCAAGAGCCAGGGAGTCGATGGCCTGCGGCGCAAGCGGCATCGTCACCGTGGAAAGCAGGCCGCGCTTGAGCGGTGCCAAGTGTGGAGTAAAGACGACGCGGTCGGTCAGGCCCAGGATCTGCTCGATCTCGGGCGTATGGCGATGTTTGCCTACGCCATAGGCTTCCAGGTTCTCGTCCGCGCTGCAAAAGTGGGTGCGGGCGTTGCAGGACTTACCGGCGCCCGTCACGCCGCTAATGGCATCGACAATCACGGGGCCGTTCTCTGCCACCCAGCCCGCACGCACGGCAGGAGCGGCAGCAAGGCTCGTTGCGGTGGGATAGCAGCCGGCGCAGGCGACCAAAACGGGCTTTCCGGCGGCATGGCTGGAAGCAGCGGTCTCCAAGTCCTGGCAGAACAGCTCGGGCAGGCCGAAGGCACGTGTCTTGAGTAGCTCGGGGCTCGTGTGCTCGGCGGCATACCATGCCTCAAAGGTGGCCGGATCGCTCAGGCGATAGTCGGCCGAGAGGTCAATGCAGGAGACTCCCGCGGCAAGCAGGGCGGGCACCTGTGCCATGGCAGCCGTGTGCGGCACGGCCAAAAAGACCGCGTCGCAGTTCTTGAGCTCGGGGGCGTCATGCGTCGTGAAGACAAGATCGCTTACGCCGGTGAAGCTCGGGTACACCGCAGACAACGGCTGGCCGGCATCGGCGTTGGACGTAATGGCAACAAGTTCAAACTCGGGATGGCCGAGCACGAGGCGAATGAGCTCGGCTCCGGCATATCCAGCCGCGCCGACGATTCCAACCTTCAATGACATATCAGACTCCTTGTCTGCGATTTATGCACCGATGCGCATTTCGCAGTGGTCGTTATGAGGTGGATTGAAACTTTAGCACCAAAAGATGCATGAACACGTAAATGGCTTGCATATTCATGCATTGAAACATTCCCGACACATTCGCTTGAAGGAATTGACAAATGGAGCGGGCCCCGTATTGACCGGCGCTCCTAACGGCGCCGGGCAATACGGGGCCCGCCCATGCGAAAACCAAGTTGTTAGGATGAGCCAGCTGGCTAGAGCTCGACCGGCACCCATTCGTCGTGATTGCAGATAAAAGCCTCGGGATCCTCGACGCTAAAGAAGACGAGTGTGGGGTCGTTAGGCCCCTCATAGTGCTCGCTCAAGCGCTCAAGATGTTTCCATCCTGCCTCGCGCATTTCGCTCGAAGCCCGGTCATCCAAGCCGGCACGCCCGCGCAAGATGAGCCAGCCATGGCCCGGCCACCAACTCGTGGCCTCAAAGCGCTGATTCTGCAGCAGCTCCTGCCACACATCTTTGGTGCGCGCCGTTACAAACCACAGTTTGCCGTCCTGAATCTGTGCAAACGAGAACGGACGCACATGTGGCTGTCCGTCCACGCTCGTCGCCAGATACCACGCCGGCACCGACGTCAGATACTCCAAAACCGTATTCAATCCGTCCACGTTTCCTCCTGTACTAGCTAGTTTGGGAACCTGGTTTGTGCGAGCTAGAGCTCCAGGCGCTCCTCGCTGCCGTCGATATCACAGAAGCGCGCGGCAATATTGCGGACCGAAAAGAAAGCAAGGCGGCCGTCGTTGGCACTCTCGTGTTCCTCGCCAATGCCCACCATGTGCTTAAAACCCGCTTGACGCACCTTGTCGCTCGCAACTGCGTCGTCCTCAAGTGCGGCTTCGCCGGTCAATACGATCCAACATTCCCCCGGCTTCCAGCCCGATACCTCAAACTTGGGATTCGCACTCAGCTCCGCCCACACGTCCTTGTCGCGCGACGTGCAAAACCACAACTTACCGTCATCGACCATGGCAAACGAAAACGGCCTCACGCGAGGCTGATGCCCGTCACTTGCATCGGTCGTGGCCAGATACCACGCCGGAATGCGCCTGAGATACGAACAGGCGCGCTCAAGCTGAGCCGTGCGATCGTTGTCGGTCATAGGGACCCCTTTCTTGCGCTCGAATCGCGCCTAAACAAGTTGAAGATTGATGACGATGACGCAGATGAGCAGCAACGCCGTCACCACCGCCGCCAACGCATCGCCGCGGCCAAATGCAAGCGCATGCAGGCGCGTGCGGCCCTGCTCGCCGTGATAGCAGCGTGCATCCATGGCAGCAGACAGCGTCTCGGCATGGCGGAACACGCCGGTGAACAGCGGAATCGCCACACTGCCGAGCATACGCACGCCGCCGAGCGGACCGCCCGTCACGCGCGCACCGCGGCTCGCCTGCGCGTCCGCCGTCTGCTTCATCTCGGTGGCAAACTGCGGCATAAAGCGCAACGCGATACCCATGATCATGCCGAGCTCGTGCGCAGGAAGTCCCACACGCGCAAACGGTGCGAGCAGGCGCTCAAAGCCCGCGGTGAGGTCGAGCGTCGGCGTGGTGAGCGTGATAGCGCTCATACCGGCCATCATCAAGGTCAGGCGGCACGCCATAAAGGCGGCGGAATGCAGCGAGCCCTCGCTTATCTGCAAAAAGCCGAGCTGCCACAGAATGCGCCCGCTCTGGTCGGTAAACAAGTTGAGCACCGCGACCACGACGACGATTGCCAGCAGCGGCGCCATCGACGACAGAACGCGACGAACCGGCACCCGAGACACGGCATAGATCAGCACGACAAACATTGCGACAGGGGCCAGTCCGCGGAAGCCGCCGACGGTCAGCGTCGTGATCAGAAACACAAAGCCCAAGAGCAACTTAGTTCGCGGGTCCAGGCGGTGGATCGCACTATCGCCGGGATAGTAGCTGCCAAACGAAAACGCCTCCATTAGCAGCCCTTCTCTCGCGCGACCGTCTTGAATTTAGCAATGTCCGCGACGTTAGAAGGACCGCCCGAGCAACCGATTAGCAGGTCCACCAACTCGTCTGTCAGCGACTCAACCGTATAGAGGCCGTCAAAGCGCAGCGGCACGCCCGCCTCCGTAAGCGCCAGCGCCATACGCTGGGCGGCGGGAACGCCCAAGCCGATTGATTTAAGCTCATCGGCATGCGCAAAAACCTGAGCGGGCGTGCCCTCGGCAAACACCGCGCCCTCGTTCATCACGACAATACGGTCGCAGCAATTGGCCAGGTCATCCATACTATGCGAAACCATGACAACGGTCAGGCCATCGCGGTGAAGTCGATCGATAAGCTCAAGGAAATCCCTGCGCGCAGCCGGATCGAGCCCCGCCATGGGCTCATCGAGCACCAGGACTTCGGGCTCCATGGCGAGCACGCCGGCGAATGCCACACGCCGTTGCTGACCGCCCGAAAGCTCAAAGGGACTCTTGTCGCCGACCGTGGAAAGGTCGAGGCCCACGCGTGAGAGCGATGACTCGACACGACGGTCGACTTCATCTTGCGGCAAGCCAAGGTTATGCGGACCAAACGCCACGTCCTGCGCCACGGTTTCGGCAAACAGCTGACGCTCAGGATATTGAAACACCACGCCGACCTTGGCCTTAACCGCGGCGGCGTCTTTCTTGTTTGACAGATCGAGCCCCAGCGCGCGAACGGATCCCTCCTGGGGGCGAATCAAACCGTTGAGATGCTGGACCAGCGTCGACTTACCCGAACCGGTATGACCTGCCAAGCCCAGGAACTCGCCGCGACGCACCGTCAGCGATACATCGCGCAGCGCCCACGGGCTGCTTGGGTCGTTTCCCCAGAGAGCCTGTTTGCTCGATTTGCCCGCAGTGGCCGAGCGCTTATGCCAGCGGCGGCGCTCGCGCGGACTGAGCGAATAACTGTACGAAACATGGGATGGCTCGATGACGGGCTCCGACGCGTTGCCCTCGTTGTCTACCGGAACAGTGCCGTCAGCGATTTCCGACTGGGATACGGAAGACTGCCCCGCGATGCCTGCCCCACTTCGCTCGGCATAAGCCTGCGCAATCTCGGCGACCATATCCGCCTCACGTACCTGCGCGCAAACGGGCACGCCCTCCGCACGAAGTGCCATGCCCAAACGGCACGACTCTGGCATGTCAAGGTTGAGCTGAACGAGTTCATTCGCCCGCGTCAGAATCTCATCGGGCGTGCCCAGCATGGCAACTCGTCCCGTCTGAAACACGGCGACACGATCGGCCTCGGCAGCCTCCTCCATAAAGTGCGTAATCATCACGATGGTCATGCCGCGAGCGTGCAACGCGCGGCAAGCCTTCATGAGGCCCTTGCGTCCACGCGGATCGAGCATCGAGGAAGCCTCGTCCAATATGAGCACGCGCGGTTCCATGGCGAGCACGCCGGCAAGCGCCACGCGCTGCTTTTGGCCGCCCGAAAGCGCATGGGTCTCGTGGCGCTCAAAGCCCACCAGGCCCACACCCTTCAGCGCCTCGCGTACGCGCTGCGCAATTTGCGCCGATGGCACGCCAAGGTTTTCGGGACCAAACGCAACGTCATCTTCGACAAGCGTTGCCACCAGCTGGTCGTCGGGATTCTGGAATACCATGCCCGCGGTCGAACGAATGTCGTAGACCAGCTCGGGGTCGGACGCATCCATGCCGTTGATGCGTACCGTGCCCGCATCGGGCTGCAACAGCGCATTCAGATGCTTGGCAAACGTCGACTTGCCCGACCCATTGCCACCGAGGATGCAGAAAAACTCGCCGTCCTCGATATTCAGATCGACGCCGTCGAGCGCCGGTACGGCACCGTCATAGCTAAAGGAAACGCCCCGACACTCAATCATGCGCGGCCTTTGACCTGGTCCTTTTTAGGCGTGATGAGGTTGGAGACCGCTTTATACACCGCCAGTGTCAACACCGAGTTAAGCACGGTCTTGATAAGGTTGAACGGCAGCACGGCAGGAATCATGAGCGGGGCGATCACATCGACCGAGCCATACCAGAACCATACGCCAATGGTAAGGTTTGCGACCATAGACAACGCCGTAGCGGCAATAACGCCGAGCACCAGGCCAATCACGGCACCCTTATAGGTATGCATCTTCTGATAGACGATAGCCGCAGGCAGAATGTAGCCCAGCGTGGCAACCAGGTTCATAAGCGCGCCGACCCAGTCACCCGTGGTGAGCGCATGGATAACGATAGCCATAGCGGCAACAGCAGTGCCGGCGCCAGGACCATACGCAAACCCGCACACCATCGCCGGTACCAGCGACGGGTCATACGTCAAAAACGGCGCCGAAGGAAGGATAGGCAGCTGCACGTACATAAACAGGGCGCCCAAGGCGCACATCAACGCCATGGTAACGAGCTGTTTGGTGCTCCACCTATTCGTGTTCTCAAAATGGATATGCTGCGACTGTTCAGACATAAGATCACCTGCCTCTTTCATCCGGACTCTAACCGTTGGTACTGGGATCTCACCAGTTCAGCCGGCATGCGAACCAACACACGCACGGGTCGCGGACTCATCGGCTCGGTCGCAGACACCTCGCCTGCGCCACGGCGTCCCTTTGACACCGCCTGATTTACCGCCAGTGGGGAATTCCACCCCGCCCTGAAACAGCAATTGCAAGTGTAGCACGAGCAGGTTCTCGCGCAAGTATGCCAAGGGTAATTTGTGGCGGAGATCAGTTGCCAAAGCAACCACGTCCCCCACCCATCCCAAAGCAACGCGCCTTTCGCGCAAAGCGCGAAACAGCGAAGGGGACACGTATCCCTATCGACCACATCCTTCTCCGCCCGCCGACCTCAAGGCCGTAAACGCAGGGAATCCGGGGGCGGGACGGGGACTTCTCTCCGGAATATTCCGCAGGACGCAAAGAGGCTCCGCAGCGCGAAGCGCGATGCGGAGCCTCTTTGCATGTCCGAGGACGTTCCGGAGAGAAGTCCCCGTCCCGCCCCCGGATTCCCGGTGGGAGTTCTAGACCTTGTCGGCCTTAGTACATACCGCCGCCCTGCTGACCAGCGGTAGCAGCAGCGATAGCGTCCTCAAGCTGAGTGTTTTTGGGCACATCGGAGACGGTGGCCTCGGTGATGAGGATCAGGCTGGCGACAGAAGCAGCGTTCTGCAGGGTGACGCGGCTGACCTTGACGGGGTCGAGGACGCCCATCTCGATCATGTCGCCCCACTCGCCGTTGGCAGAGTTGAGACCCTGGCCGGCAGGCAGCTCGGCAACCTTGTCGACCACGACAGCGCCCTCAAAGCCAGCGTTCTTGGCGATGGTAGCGACCGGAGCGGTCAGAGCCTTCTTGACGATATCGACGCCGATCTTCTCCTCGGGGTCGTCAAGCTCAACGGCGTCGAGCGCAGGAGCAGCGTCCATGAAGGCGACGCCGCCACCGGCGACGATGCCCTCCTCGACAGCAGCGCGGGTAGCCTGCAGGGCGTCCTCGACGCGATGCTTGATCTCCTTGAGCTCGGACTCGGTAGCAGCGCCGACCTTGATGACGGCAACGCCACCGGAGAGCTTGGCCAGGCGCTCCTGGAGCTTCTCACGGTCGAAGTCAGAGGTGGTGTTCTCCATCTCACCCTTGATCTGAGCGATACGAGCGTCGATGGCCTCCTTGGAGCCAGCGCCGCCGACGACGACGGTGTTGTCCTTGGAGATGGTGACGGACTTAGCGGTACCGAGCATATCGGCGGTAATGTCAGCGACCTTCACGCCCAGCTCGTCCAGGGCAGCCTGGCCACCGGTGAGGACGGCGATGTCCTCGAGGATGCGCTTGCGGCGATCGCCGTAGCCCGGGGCCTTAACGGCGCAGACGTTGAGGGCGCCACGGATCTTGTTGAGGACCAGGGTAGGCAGAGCCTCGCCGTCGATGTCCTCAGCGATGATGAGCAGGCCACGGCCAGCGCGCTGGACAGCCTCGAGAACGGGCATGATGTCCTGAACGCTGGAGATCTTCTGGTCGGTGATGAGGATGTACGGATCCTTCATCACGGCCTCCATGCGGTCGTTGTCCGTGACGAAGTAAGCGGAGACATAGCCCTTGTCGAACTGCATGCCCTCGACGGTGTCGATGGTGATGTCGAACGTCTGGGAATCCTCGACGGTGATGACGCCGTCCTTGCCCACGACCTCCATGGCCTCGGCGATCTTCTCGCCGACCTCGGGGTCACCGGCGGAGATGGTACCGACGGAAGCGATCTGCTCCTTGGTCTCGACCGGCTTGGCCTGCTTCTTCATCTCGGCGACGGCGGCGTTGACGGCCTTGTCGATGCCGCGACGGATGGCCAGCGGGTTGGCGCCAGCGGCGACGTTGCGCAGACCGTCGTTGACGATGGCCTGGGCGAGCAGGGTTGCGGTGGTGGTGCCGTCACCCACGGTGTCGTTGGTCTTGGTGGCAACCTCCTTCACCAGCTGAGCGCCCATGTTCTCGATGTTGTCCTCGAGCTCGATCTCCTTGGCGACGGAAACGCCGTCGTTGGTGATGGTCGGGGCACCGAACGTGCGCTGCAGCGCAACGTAGCGACCCTTGGGGCCCATGGTGACGGTAACGGCGTCGGCCAGAGTGTTGACGCCCTTGGCAAGCTTAGCGCGGGCATCGGTGTTGAACGTAATGTTCTTTGCCATGGTAGGTAATCCTCCAAAAGAAATGTGACTCGCGTCGCCGCTTCCGAGTCCTATGCGGCGGGCGCGTTCAAAGACGAATCAGAGATTCTGACGAGACTAGGCCTCGACGATAGCGTAGATGTCGTCGGCGCGCATCAGCAGATACTTCTCGCCGTCGACCTTGACCTCGTTGCCACCGAACTTACCGTAGATGACAACGTCACCGACCTTGACGTCCATGGGGATGCGCTCACCCTTGTCGTTGACCTTGCCGGCGCCAACGGCAACGATGGTGCCGCGCTGCGGCTTCTCCTGAGCGTTGCTGGCGATATACAGACCAGAAGCGGTCTTCTGCTCGGCCTCGTCGGGCTTGACCAGAACACGATCTGCAAGCGGCTTCAAAGACGACATGCTTGTCTCCTCCTTTTTGGGCCGCGCGGTTATACCACGCGAATTAACCCTTTTTGTTTGCGTACGCGTTGAATGGTACCCACGAATGGCGGGTTATACAACACGGAGTCAAAAAATCTTATTTTTTGGCACTTAGATTTTCTGAATGCCGGGGGATAACTTAGCGGTGGCTCCCGGGGCGGAACGGAGGGCATGAAGTTTGCTGCTCTACAGTCCTGCGCAAGACGGAAAGCACATTAAGTGCTTTCCTTTGCGTGCGGAACTCGCGACAAACTTCATGCCCTCCGTTCCGCCCCGGGAGCTAGGTTAACTAATTCGAGCCTGGTATTCAGAAAAGTCAGTGCAGCAAAATGGCGATGCAGATGGTGCGAATAAGAAAGGGGCACGTTGCTGAAACGTGCCCCTTATGAGTGGGGTATGAGGCTAGCGCTCGTAAATCAAGTTACCTGCCAGGTAGGTGGCCTGAACCTTGGTAGCCTGGAGCTCTTGTGGATCGACAGTGAGCGGGTTTTGGTCCAGGACTACCAGGTCGGCATACTTGCCGGGCTCCAAGCTGCCGAGGTTTTGCTCGTCGCCCGCTGCATAGGCGCTGCCCAGGGTGTAGTTGCGCAGGGCTGTTGCTGCATCGATGCGCTCGCTCGGTAACCAGCCGCCCTCGGGCCAGTGGCTTTTGGGGTCCTGGCGCGTGATAGCCGTGTAGAGCACGTTCATGCTGGTAACAGCTGTGATAGGGCTGTCGGTACCGAAGGCTTGGCGAATGCCGCGCTGCTTATAGGTCGCAAACGGCCACATGATGCGGCTGCGCTCCAGGCCCAGATCGCGCTCGGGGCCGCCCGGGTCGAGTGTAATATGACAGGGCTGGCTCGAGGCAACGACGTTAAGCTTGCGTAGACGATCGATGTCCTCGGGCAAGAGGTTCTCCAGATGCTCGAGCGTGTTATGACCGTGCTGGGGCAGGCCGTACAGTTCGGCGGCCTCCTCAAAGATATCGAGCGCGGCATGGATGGCACCGTCGCCGATGACGTGGATGCGCACGGTGTGGCCGCGCTCCGCGGCCGCCAGAACCAGCTTACGCATGCGCTCGGCAGGAACTGTCAGACGGCCTCGGTCGCCCGGGAAACGCGGGTTGGTATAGGGCTCGGTGAGATAGGCCGTGTGTTCGCTCGACACACCGTCGAAGAACTGCTTAAAGCCTGGCGCCGAGAGCAGCGCGTTGTTCGCGTAACGTGCCTGCAGCTCTTCCAGGCGCGACTGGTCATCCAGCAGCGTGGGGAACAGATGGGCTCGGATGCCCAACTTGCCGGCTGCCTGCAGCTTGTCATAGACGTCGTCGCGGATAAAATCGCAGCCCGGCATGGGCATGAGCGACATATCGCATATCGAGGTGATGCCCTGCTCGGCCATACGCCTCATTTGATCGGCGTAAGCGCTTGCAATGCGATCCTCGCCCAGCCATTCAAGGCAGCGCGGTAGCAGCTGCATGGCAGCCGCCTCGTGAGCAATGCCCGTGAGTTCGCCGTTTGCATCCTTGTCGTAACTGCCGCCTGCTGGTGGCTCGCTGTCGCGCGTGACGCCGAGTGCCTCGAGTGCGCGGCTGTTGAGCCAAAGCGTGTGCCCGTCGCCCGAATACATAACGCAGGGACGATCGGGGAATGCCGCATCGAGCGACGCCTTGGTAGGATGCTCGGGCGGGTCCCAACGGTAGTCGCGCCAGCCCTGCGTCACAACCCAAGCGTCGTCGGGCAGGTCCTGGGAAAACTCGAGCGCATGTTGCACCAACGCCGCCTCGGACGTGCCCATATCCATGAGCATGTACGGCGAGGAACCGACCGAGGTATGGAAGAAGTGCAGATGAGCGTCATGGAAACCGGGGCAGACAAACTGCTCGCCGTAGTCGATAACCGACGTGGCGGCGGGAGCGGCGGCAATCACGTCATCGGGCGCACCGACTGCGACGATACGGTCGCCTGCGATGGCAATCGCCAGCTCGCGGGCGGTATCGATGCCGTCTTGCGCGGTAAAGACGTTCTTGGAGCGGATAATCCGATCGATATGTTGCATGGGCATCCCCATCTCTGGCAGGAAATTCAACACCCCCGAGTGTACTCCCCCACTCTTGTTACAAAACCCCAAGCGGCAAACGGCAACTTTACCAGCCCTAGCGGCAGGTGGCATACTGGAGAGAGCCTGTACGATTTTGCGATCAACCCAGCAAGGAGCAAATCGACCATGACGAAGACCAAGGCACAGCAGATTATGGCGGCGACCGAGGCTCGCGCGGCTGACGACGTCACCGCAGCCATCAAAGATATCGCTACCGAATTTGAACCATATATCATCAAGCAGCGCCGGCACTTCCATAAGCACCCGGAGCTGAGCCTTGCCGAGGAGCGCACGACCTCCGACATCGCCAACCAGCTCGACGCCATGAATATCCCCTACGAGCGTCCCCTTAAGACGGGCCTTGTGGCGACCCTTCGCGGCACCGCGCCGGATGCCTACCGCGAGGACGGCACGCCACGCCGCCGCATCCTGCTGCGCGCCGACATCGATGCCCTGCCCGTCACCGAGCAGACCGGCGAGGAGTTCGCCAGCGTCAACGAGGGCTGCATGCACGCCTGCGGCCACGACTGCCATATCGCCATGATGCTCGGAACGCTGCAAATCCTGCGCCATATGACCGACGACATCCACGGCGAGGTCCGCATCGTCTTCCAGCCCAGCGAGGAAAACGGCCAGGGCGCCAAACTCATGATCGGCACGGGCGTGCTCGACGGCGTCGATGGCGCCTACTCCGCGCACATCTGGAGTGAGGTCGACGCCGGCACCGTGAGCTGCGAGCCCGGTCCGCGCATGGCCAATACCGACTGGTTCCGCATCGACGTCCGCGGCACCTCGTGCCATGGCGCCATGCCCCAGCGAGGTCACGACGCCGTCATGGTTGCCGCCGAGATTGTCAACGCCCTGCAGACCATCGTCTCGCGCGAAATCAGCCCCTACGAGCCGGCCGTCATCACCGTCGGCGAGCTGCACGGCGGCACCGCGCGCAACGTTATCGCCGGCACGGCCTACCTCGCCGGCACGGTGCGCACCTACGGAGATTCGACCCACGAGGAAATGCCGGAGCTTATGCGCCGCATCGTGGAGCATACCGCGGCCGCCTTGGGCGCCGAGGCAGAGCTCACCGACTACACCATCGCCAACTACAAGGTCGAAAACGACGCCGCCTCGAGCGAGCGCTGCCGTCAGGCCGTAATCAAGTGCCTGGGCCCCACCGGCCAAGGACATTATCGCGGCACGCTTTCGGGCGAGGATTTTTCGGAGTACCTGCGCCGCGTACCGGGCGTGCTCGCCTTTGTAGGTACGCGCAACCCCAAGATTGGCGCCACGTACGCCCAGCATTCCTGCTTCTACAAGATTGACGAGACCGTGCTGGCAAAGGGCTCCATGGTGGCCGCCCAGTATGCCATCGACTTTTTGGCCGAGCCCACGCAAGAGGAGCTCGACGGCCCCGCGATTACCGCGGTCGCCGAAACCAACCCCGATCTGGCCGCCAAGTTACGCTCTGCCAAGGCGACGACCGCCGAGGCTCGCGACGCCATCCATGATGCCCGAACGGCTCGCCATGCCGCGATCAAGGGCATCCACGACGCACGCGCTGCTGCACGCCGTGAGGAGAAGCACGACGAGTAATCGATTCGCTGGCATCTCGCAGTCATAGCCACATCGCGATGTCAAAGCGGGGGCGGACGTTTCGACACGTCCGCCCCCGCTCATTCTTCAAGCGCTATTTCTACTATTTCTACCCCGTCCCCAAATGGCAGACGGCATGGCTACTCGTCCTGAGGTTCCTCGTCGGAGCTTGGCTCGGACGCCGACTCAGGTGCAGGTGCCGGCTCAGGCTCAGGCGCAGGCTCGGGCTCAGATGCCGTCTCAGACTCGGGCGCCAGTTCAGGCTCGGGCGCCGGCTCAGGCTCGGTCGCGGGAGCGGGTGCAGGTGCCGGCGAAGCATCCGGAGCACCGTAACCCGAAGGAGCGGACTTCTTCTCGAAGGGCAACACAAAAGTCAGGACGTCGTCCTTATCCTCATCGGCCCACTCGCTTGCATAGCGTGCGGCCCAATAGCCAACGGCACGGTGCTTGAGCATCTTGCCAAAGACCGTAAGAAATACGGTGACGAAAGCGACCAGCACCAAGAACAGCGCGAGCGTGACGCCGCCGCCGGTAACAATTGCCTCAATACCCGTAGGACGATAGTAGTAGCTATACATACCGACAGAGGCAATGGCGCCAAAGACGACCGTCAAGATCCATGTGACAACGTTGGCGACCAGGCCCGTCAAAAACTCGGGAAGGAACGAAGCACAGAACAGCTTGGTCTTGTTGTGCTTAAACGCCGCCCAGACCTTATCGAGCGAAAACGCGCTCTCGACACGCCCGGTCACCGCAAAGTGCATCACGGCGATGTCGGCGAACATCTTAAAGAAGACACCCAGAATCGCCGAGGCAATCAGAGCCAGGACAAGCAGGCCGAGCGAACCGAACAGCGCAGCCTCGAGCGCATAAGAGCCGTAATAAGAATACGAGCTCGCGGCGCCAATTACCACGCCCTCCACCAGCGAAAGCACTACACCGATAACGGGAATGGCAGCGATAACCTCGAGCACGACCGAAATAACGCTCGAAAAGACTCCGAGACCAAACGACGTGGAACGCATGAGTGGACGGTCCATGCCGTCATCGACCTTGAGCGACAGATCGCGACCCCACTCGATACCAAAGCCGGAACCGCACACGCTCGCAATGCAAGCTGCCAAAAAGCCGATGGCAGCCGCAATGCCGCCAATAACGGGAATAAACAACACGAGCACCGACACAACGCAAATCAGCGCCGGCAAAAACGCGATTTGGCATACACGCTGAAGCACGCCCGGGGTCTTGGTCATATCCTGGAACGCCTGAACCACACAGCCCTTTGGCGCATTCGCCACGGGCGGTTGCGGAACAAACTGCTGGGGCTGAGGCTGTCCCTGGGGAGCGGGGCCAGCGGCACCGGCATTAGGAGCACCACACACGCCGCAGAACTTGTCGTTATCGCCCATGGGGGCGCCACACTGCGAGCAGAACATAGAATCATCCCTTCGTATCTTGAACGAATCACTTGGATCGCAAACGATGTCTTTAGCATCATTATTGCCCAATGTGGGGTCAAATACTCAAAGATGACCGATTTGCAAGATACACGGCGCCAGCAGGCGGTTCGTTGAATACGTCTGTGCTAGTTCGTTCCGCGGAAGCCCTTGCCGACAATCTCGGAGCTGTCGACGATCGTGATAAAGGCACCCGGATCGACTTCGCGCGCATAGCGGCGCAGTTGCACGGCCTCGCGACGGCTCAGCACGCTCATGATCACCGTCACACACTTGCCCGAGAAGGCACCGTAGCCCCGGCTGATGGTCGCCGTGCGGTTGAGATGCTTGACGATAAACTCCTCGACCTTAAGGGGTTCGGAGCAAATGACCGTGCAGACCTTACGAAGATGGATGCTCTCAATGGCCTTGTCGACCACAAGCGTCTTGGCAAACAGGCCGAGCACGCAATACAGACCGACACGCGGGCCATACAAAAAGGCCGCGATGGTCACGATGCCGATATCAACCAGTAGCAGGGCGCGGCCAATCTCGAGCGTGGTGCGGCGTTTGAGGATCATAGCGAGAATGTCCGTGCCACCCGTCGAGGCGCCGATGTCAAAGACGATGGCACTGCCGAGCGCCGGCAAGATGACGGCAAAGCACAGGTCGAGCCACATATCACCCGTCAGAGAGACATCGGTCGGAATGAAGAGCTCAAACAGCGAGACGTAGGCGGACAGCGCAAACGAGGCGAAGACGCTCCAAAGAATCGCCTTGCGCTCCAAAAAGATAAAGCCCAAAACGACGAGAACCGCGTTGATAATCCACATAAAGACGCCGACGGGCAGAGTCGGGAACAGCGTGGACAGAATGACCGACATGCCCGAGGTGCCGCCAAAAGCAAAGTGATTAGGGGTTTTAAACGCAACGATGGCAAAGGCCGTAAGAATCAGACCCAGATTGAGCTCGGCAAAAAAGCGCGGGAAGCCTGGCTCCTGGCTGCGCTTTTGGCCGGCACGCTCGCCGCGCTCGATATCGGTGCGATCGACCACGCGCTCCATCGGCACTACGGGAGGACGATGCATCTCCTCGGCAGCACGCGATGCCGCCTCTGCCGCGGCGGCCTCAATCGCCCATGCCTTGCTTTCTGTTTCGTGCTCGTCGGCCATTACGGCAACCCCTCGTTAACAATTTGGAAACAATGCGCCCATTAGGGTAACGCGGAACGCGACGATTGCAACCCCTAGTTAGACGAGCGGTATGCCTACATCGGGGGGCATACAAATAACGGCCGGCCACGCTTTTGCTTGCGCGGTCGACCGTTTAACGTTTTCGCAGATAAAACCTGCCAAAACAAACTTGTCCCTTTTTGGAAGGTTACTCGTGCTGGCTGGTGCGGTGCTCGTACTCCTCGGGGGTGATGACGTCCTCGATGCGCAGGTTGACGCCCGCCACCTCAAGGCCGGTCATCGCGGCAAGGCGCTCGGTGACACGCGCCTTGACATCGTCGAAGATCGCGGGCGCATAGGCGCCGTACTCGATAATGACGGAGATGTTGACGACCACGCGATTGTCATCGGTGACCTCGACCGTCACGCCCTTGGTCAGATTCTCGGCACCAAACTGCTCCTGCACAAAGTGCATAAGGTTACCCTTCATGCCCAAAACGTGCGGAACCTCGCGGGTGGCCATGGCAACGATCTTCTCGATCACACCGTTGGAATAGGTCAGCGAGTCCTCGGACTCGTCCGCCTCCTCGTCGTCCTCATCCTCATCGGACTCGACCTCGACAAGAGCCTCGTCCTCGAGCGTCACATCCTCGGCTTCGGCGACGACCGCCTCGTTCTCCTCGAGCTCGGTATCGGCCACATCGACCTTCGTATTAAAAGCCATGGTTCCTCCTTATGCCTGCCGCAGATGCGACAGTCGAATACATATTAGCGGCCGCTAAACAGACGGCCGAAGAAGTTGACGATCCCGTTCTCGCCGTCGCGAATTTGGCCGATCACAGCGCCGATCAGCACGAAGAATGCGATGACGAGCGTGTCCCACAGGCCGAGCGTGAGCACCAACACGGCGAGGATAAAGCCAGCGACGGCACCGAGCGTGGTGTTGGGATGACGCACAGCATAGCTCCAGATGGCAGCGCCCGTACCCTTGATGAGACCCATAGCCTCGTCAAAATCCACGGCTGCCGCGTCTTGTAACTCGGTTGCCTCTGCTTTGGAATCAAAAGGTTCGCTCGCCGGCGTGGCGCTCTGGTCAATCGTCAGGCGCGGCGTACGAGCGGTCTTATCTTGATTGGTATCACTCACCGGAAACCTCCACGGTCTGGACGGTAGTCTTGGACGGCAAAAAACGGACGCGCGTGGTCGTACCCGGCGTGCCGAGCATGGTGTCGCAAGCTTCCTCGATGCGCTGCTGCATCGCGGTAGCCAGAGATGCCACGTCCTTATCGTCAAGCGCGATAGCCTCGACCTTAAAACGGACGTGCGAATCGTCGGGGCCTTGGACGCGGGCCTCGACATGCTCGATCATCACGCGGTCGTCGCGCTCGGCAGCAACCCTGGCGCACGAAGAAAGCGCCGCGAGCGTGACCTCGATATTGCGCTCCCCCGCCGGATGCACGCAGGACGGCTCGCGACGGGCGAACATCAGGCGGAAGAAGCTTACCAGCACGCCAATCGCCACAACTCCGCCGCATGCCGTCACGACAATGCGCGGCATGGGGTCGCGCATCAGCAGCATAAAGCGATACGTATACGGCCCCCAAAACTGGCAGACAAGCGTACCCAGCGCCACGATGGCGGCGGCAAGATACACGATCGCTAGGGCTCGTTTGAGTACGCGCACGTGGCGCTCCCTTCAAATCTCGGCTCTCGAAATGCAAAACGGTTCGCATCATTATAAAAGAGCCGGGTCCGGTGCTATACGCACGCGGATCCGGCTCATCTATTCCACGAGGCTTGCATGCTCGCTTTATTATGCCCAGATATGCACGGCTTAACCCGTGCGGGCGCTACTCCTCCTCGAGGGCAGCGATGACCTCGTCGGTCATGTCCATGGTGCTGTAGACGTCCTGGACGTCGTCGAGCTCCTCGAGACGGTCGATGAGGCGCTGAACCTTCTTGGCGTCGGCGCCGGAGACCTCGGTCGGGGTAGTCGGGACCATGGTGGTCTCGGAACCCTTGACCTGGACGCCCTGCTCCTCGAGCGCCTTGGAGACAGCCATGACCTCGTTGGCAGTAGTCCAGACGATCCACTCCTCGCCGGCGTCCTCGTAGTCCTCGCCACCGGCCTCGGCGATGGCCATCATGAACTCATCCTCGTCACCGGCAGCACCGTTGGCGATCATGGTCTCCTTCTTGGCGTTCTCGTCCAGAATCTCCTTGGCGACGACGATCTGGCCCTTGCGCTCAAACTGGAAGGCGACGGAGCCCGAGGTGCCCAGGTTACCACCAGCGTGGGAGAAGGCGGAACGAACATCGGCGGCGGTACGGTTGCGGTTGTCGGTCAGGCAGTCAACGTAGACGGCGACACCGGCGGGACCGTAGCCCTCGTACACGATGTTCTCGTAGACGGCGGCATCGGCACCCGAACCGAAGGCCTTGTCGATAGCGGACTTGATCTTGTCCTTGGGCATGGACTGAGCCTTGGCCTTAGCAACGGCAGCGGCGAGGCTGGCGTTGTTCTCGGGCAGCGGGTCGCCGCCGAGACGGGCAGCAACGGTGATGTTGCGGCTCAGCTTGGAGAAGAGGGCGGAACGCTTGGCGTCCTGCGCGCCCTTACGATGCTTGGTTGTGGCCCACTTAGAGTGTCCGGACATACGTGTCTCCTATCGGTTTCGACCTAAAGCCCAGCGCAGATGCTCGGGCAATATAAACAAACGTCGTTATGATATACCTACTGGCCTGCGAGATAAACCCCAAAATGAAGGCGTCGTGATGATGCGGCCCCTTAGTGCAAAGTAACCTGTCCCCTTTGCACCAAATTAGGACCAGAGGAGGTCGCTGCGGGTGATGGTGGCGCCAATGGCAAAGGGCATGCAGGCGATGACCGGATACAGGTAGCGCATGTAGGTCGAGCCGTTGCAGGGACCGATCAGGCACACGGCGAGCACGCCCAGCAGCGGCACCCAAATGGCCAGCCCGCGCCACGAATGACGACGTAGCAGATAGACCACCACGGCGATCATGATCCACACATAGGTGGCCGAGCTCATGGTGAGCGAGATAAACGGGATGCGCTGCACCGCCACGCGATACAGGTTGATCAGGTGGTCGCACCAGCGTACAACCTTGCTATCGACCGGATGGAAGTCGAAGTACTTGAGGTTATCGGGCTTTGCCATGATCTCGGCACTGCGCGCCGTGCTGTAGACCCACGCATCGCGGGCGCTCGGATAAAAGTAGCCGTAGTAGTTATTGATGAGCGCCGAGATATAGCACTCGGGATCCTTTTTGAACATCTGGGCCCACACCTCAAAATAGGCCTTGATGTCCTCCTGCGAGGCATACTCGTTAAAGCAATTTTTAACGGCGTCCGACTTATCCGGGTTGTAACGGCGGCCCAGGTTCTCGTACTTGAGCACACGGTCGATCACGGCACGCTCTTCGTCGGTCACCAAGCCGTCGCAAGGAGCCTCCACGATGGTGCCGTCCTCCTTAACCGTGGGGTTGACGCCCGAGTTGAGGCCGTCGTGCTTTTGGACGAAACGAGCCGTCTGCTGGAACGGAATCGAGAGGATTTCGCGCTTGGAACCAGGCGTGATATCGTGCGCCGGCATAAAGACCTTGGTGAAGTACATATTAGAGGCAAGGCAGAGTGCAAGCACCGCAAGAACTCCCACCCAGCGGAAACGCGGGATGGCGCACGATGGCGCAGCACCAGCCTGCTTGGCCGCACGGCGAGCCACATGTGCGTCCCATGCGCAAAACGCCGCCGCGATTACGCATGCCGCCAGGGGAAACACCAGGCCGCCGTTGCGCAGAAACGTGGAACCCATGGCGCCCAGAGCGAGCAGCAGCCAATCATGGCGCGCAAAGAGCACGGGCCTCTGTTCGCCCGCACGCTCGGCATTGGCATCGCGACGGGGCAGGCCGCATGCCACGAGCTTCACGGTCTGCACCAACAGCACCAAAAACGCGTCGGCAAACAGCACATCTTTGGTAAGCAGGGCCGCGTAGTTGGAGAACATGGGCATAAACACAAAGAACAGCAAGATTACGCCGCGGACCGGCAGGCTCACGCCCAGCTTGCGCAGCGACGAGATGGAATAGGCCATGCAGGCGGCCGTAATGACGAACTGAGCGCAGGTGTAGATGGCAAGACCTGCGTTGGCGCTGTTAAACAGTGAAAGCCCCAACTGGACGCACGAACCGATGATAGCCGTATGCACCACGGGGTGATGTCCGTTGAGCAACACATTGGGATTGAGCAGACGCAAGTAGTCACTCGTGCCGTTGGGGTAGTTGAACCACTGGCGAATCTGCGCACCCGTATCTCCCATAAAAAGGCCGGGCAGCGAAGCGACGAGCGTGGGCGCCCAGGCGATCATAAGCACCAGGAAGGGCCCGGCAAAGGGATGGACCGAGAGCACGGCGTGAGCCACACGCCATACGCGGCCAAAATGCGCTTCAGAAAACGGAATGCGCCGAGAGCTTAGCCAATCTAGACACTCAAAGGCAAGGTAGAAGGCAACGACCGCCAAGAGCATCCAGCCCGCGCCGCCAATCCAGGCGCAGATGATGCGGGCCTTGTCGCCGAGCACGATCTCGGCCGAATCGGTGAGGTCGTAGCTGCGGCCAAACACCATGCAGACGGCAAAGAACAGCGACGGAAGGATCACCGAGGGACGCCAAGCGTCGCCGCGGCCAAAGAATACGTAGCGAAACGGCAGCGTGAGCAGGCAGGCAAGCGCAAGCAGCATGACCGCGTCGGTATGACCGGCAAACGAGAGGAGCACCTCGTAGCACACGTACAGCATGCCCGAGGCTTTGGGGTCAATCGCCAAGACTGCATTGCTCGACACCGGGGCGGGATCGATGGAAAACGCCGTGGTCGCCAACAGCGCGAGCAAAAATGCGATGAGCGTCTGTTTGGCGGGATAGCGCTTAAACCAGACGATGCGGGCAGCGTCGCGCGCAGCCGTTGTGGAGAGGTCGGAATCCTTCACAGTCCGAAAGCCTTTCTAGAAAACCTATCAAACTCGGCAAGACCACCACAAAAGTGCCTGTCCCCTTTGTGGTGGTCTTGGTTAGGCGTCCAGGTAGACGCGCTGGGGCTGGTTGCGGCGACGGGCGAAGATGATGAGCGCCAGGCCGGCGATCACGAGCGGCAGGCTCAGCAGCTGACCCATGGTGATGACGCCGCCCAGCAGATAGCCCAACTGGGCATCGGGCACGCGCACGAACTCAACGAGAAAGCGGACGATGCCGTACCCCATCACGAACACGCCCATAAACGTACCCTGGGGCAGCGGCGGCTTTTTGCGGCTGAGTACCTGCAGGATGCAAAAGAGCACGATGCCCTCAAGAAACGCCTCATAGAGCTGGGAGGGATGGCGCGGCACATCGCCCGCGGTGCCACCGAAGACCACGCCCCAAGGCAGATCGGTCGGTTTGCCCCACAGCTCGCCGTTGACGAAATTGGCGCAACGTCCCAGGCACAGCGCCAGCGGAGCACCGATCACGGCAAGGTCGGCGATAGTCCAGGCGTCGAGCTTATACATGCGGCACACGATGATGCCGCCCAAGATGCCGCCCACCAGGCCGCCGTGGAAGCTCATGCCGCCCTCGTTGGTGGCAAAGATCTCGAGCGGGTGGGTCCAATAGTAGCCATCGCCGTAAAAGACAACGTAAAACAGGCGCGCGCCGATGATAAGGCCAAAGACCGCGCCGACCACGATGCTCGTCAGGTCATCGATCGTGATGTCGAAGCCCCAACGACGCTGCGTGCGGTACATAACGACCGCCGTGAGCAGGGCGCCGACCACATAGGCCAGACCGTACCAGTAGATCGTGATGGATCCCGCCGAGATCGCAACGGGGTCAAGCATATGGTAGAGGTCGTTGAGCATATCGATCCCCCTGCTCCCTACATACAAATGCGGCCGCGGGCCTTGCGCTCGCAGCCGCATATCTGGGCGTAACGTCTATGCGGAGCGCACCGTCCGCAGCTTTCGCATCTTAAAACGGCGCGTACTCGTCGTACAGGTCCCCGGCCTCGCCGGAAGCATTGACCTGCTCAACGCGGGTAACGCCGGGCACATGCTCCTTCAGGATACGCTCGATACCCATGGAAAGGGTTAGCGAGCTCATGGGGCAGCCGGCGCAGGCGCCCTGCAGCTCCAGCTTGACAACGCCCTCGTCGTCGACGCCCACATACTCCATATCGCCGCCGTCGGCCTGCAGGTTGGGGCGAATCTCTTCAAGAACCTTCTTAAGCAGCTCTTCGTTAACAGCCACAGGGGCTCCTTTCTCACAATAACGCGGGCACGCCCGCGGACAGAAGCTATGTTACTACAGCCATGTACCCGCTCACGAGCCGTCCATGCGCGCAGACGCGACTTTCACGAGTAGTCAATTTGGGACGGAGCTCTTTTGGCTGTTTTGACGCCAGCTGGCGTTGGCACGCGCTACTGCTGAGCTTGTCCCCCGGTACCAATCTGGACATCGACGATGACCTGGCGGTAGCTGATGCCGCAGGAGTCGAGAATGCGGCGGCTGATACGGCCGTCATCGGTGTCGGCATACTTATTGTCCAGGTAGACGACCTCGCCCACACCCACCTGTGCCAGGATCTTGGCGCAGTCGTGGCACGGGAACAGCGTGACGTAGACCGTGGAACCCTCAAGGTCTTTGAGCGAGCCGCGGTAGTTGAGTACGGCGTTGGCCTCGGCATGGACCACGTAGTTGTGCTTGTCCTGCAACGGGTCATCGCTCGTGCCCCACGGGAAAAAGTCGTCGTTGAGCGCCGAGGGCGTACCGTTGTAGCCCACCGAAAGGATGCGGTGGTTGGTGTTGGCGATGCACGCGCCCACCTGCGTGTTGGGGTCCTTACTGCGGCGCTGCGCGGCGATGGCCACGCTCATAAAGAACTCATCCCAGCTAATAACGTCGCGGCGCTTGCCCGACGCGGTTTGATGAAGATCGTCCGACATGGCAGACACCTCCGAAATCGCAATAGTTTGACCCATTGTAGCAGGTGGAAGGTGGAGACGTTTTTGTCCCATTGCCCCCATCGCTACGCGCGGCGGGGCTTTTGGTTGATGTGGTAGAGCTCGGCGAGGCCCCGCAGCGTCAACGCGTCATCGACCGTCAGGCTATGGCCGACAAGGGCCGCAAGTGCCTCGGCATCGTCGCCGGTAATGACGATGGGCACATCGCCCTCCTCCGCGGCCTTGGTCGCACGCATCTCGGCAAGCACCATGTCGAGCATGCCGTCGATGCGCGCCACCTCGCCCAAAACCACACCCGAGCGCATGGCCTCGCGCGTGTTGCGGCCGATGACGTGTGTCGGCGCCGAGGGCTCAACCTGGGGCAGGCGCGCTGCTGCCGCCGAAAGCGAGCGGGCACCGAGGGCCAGGCCCGGCGCGATAACGCCGCCGACAAAGGTGCCACGCGCGTCGATGACCTCGATATTGGTTGTGGTGCCTAGGTCGATCACAATGCACGGCGAGCCGTAGACGGCGCGGGCCGCCACGGCATCGGCGATGCGGTCGGGGCCGATCTCGGCCGGATCGTCGTAGTGTACGGGCATGCCGGTCTTAAGGCCCGGCCCCACGGTGAGCACGCGCCCCGTGCAGGTGCGGGAAAGCGCCGCTTTCCACGAGCGCTCGAGCGCCGGCACCACGCAGCTCAGCACAGCAGCCGCGGGCACAAGCGCACCCGGCATGCCCGCATCGGCCGCAAGCGCGCCCATGACCTGCACGAGACGCATGCGCGCCTCGTCTGCTGTGATGCTCGACGGCGTGGTGATCTCGCACGTCGCAAGCGGACATTCCTGCGCCGCGGCCGAATCCTCTGCAAACAGGCCAAAGCGAATAAACGTGTTGCCCACGTCGACCGTCAATATATATGTGCACCCATTAAGCATCGTCGACGCTCCTTTCGTCTGCCCAGCAGTATATCCCGATGATTATTCTGGGACGGGGATTTAAAAAGGCTCTGTTAGACCAGGATTGACATGCCGACCTGCCGGCTAACTCGCCGTCTCCCCGTCGGGCGCCGGCATCTTGACCCTCATCTCGAACGGCA
>JAGZQF010000070.1 GCA_018382295.1 Collinsella sp. | reverse complement strand
AGGGCCTGGACCTTCTCGTCGTGCCCTCCGCCGAGCTCTCCCGCGGCCGCGGCGGCCCGCGCTGCATGAGCATGCCCTTCTGGCGCGAGGACCTCTAAGGTCTTCAAGGACCCGTACAGGTCATAATACATACATCTAGCTGCCATTAGATGTCTTCCATTGGGGCGGTGCGGGTTTTCGCACCGCCCCAATCTTGTATGAGGAACGTCAACACGGTTGGATGACTGCTTTTGTAAGGAGCTTGGCCATGGACATCAAGACGATTGGCGTTGAGGAATGGCTCAACGTTTGGGAGAAGAGCGCCACGTGGGACATCGCCCAGTCGACGATCTCGTCGCTCACCATGGGCGAGCTGCGCGCGCTCGATGAGCAGGACGGCGCCACGTTCTACGAGCGCCTGGACCGCGAGAAGATGAACTACGGCTGGATCGAGGGTTCGCCCGACTTTAAGGCCGAGGTCGCCAAGCTGTATCATCGCGAGGTCAATCCCGATCACATCCTGCAGGCCAACGGCTGTACGGGTGCCAACCTCAACGCCATCATGGCTGTCGTTGAGCCCGACGATCATGTGATTGCCGAGTGGCCTACCTATGCGCCGCTCTATGAGATCCCACGTACGCTCGGCGCCGAGGTCGAGTATTGGGAGCTTCGCGAGGGGCTCGGATGGAAACCCGATATCGAACAGCTCAAGCGCCTCGTTCGTCCCAACACGAAGCTCATCTGCATCAACAACGCATCGAACCCCATCGGTACGGTGCTCGATGCCGATATGCTCGGCCAGATTGCCGAGATCGCCCGCTCGGTGGGCGCCTATGTGCTGTGCGACGAGGTGTACCTGCCGCTTGAGAACACCGAGGCCTTTATGTCGATGGCTGACGTGTACGAGAGGGCCATTGTCACCAACTCGTTGTCGAAGACCTATTCGACGCCTGCGGCACGCGTGGGCTGGGTCGTGGCAGACGAAGAGATATCCAACCGAATCCGCACCTATCGCGATTACACCATGATCTGCGGCGGTGTGTTCAACGACGCCCTGGCGACCTATGTGCTTGAGCACAAGGACAAGATCCTCGAGCGCAATCGCAAGATCGTGTTTGGCAACCGCGATATCGCGCAGGCTTGGATCGATACGCAGCATCGCGTTTCCTGGACGGCCCCACAGGGCGTGTCTACCTCGTTAATCCAGCTGGATATTCCCGAGGACGACGAGGAGTTCTGCAAGCGCCTGCTGTCCGAGAGGGGAGTGCTGCTGGTACCCGGCAGCCGCTTTGAGCTTCCCTGTGGCGCACGCCTGGGCTACTGCGCGAGCGAGGACGTTCTGCGCGAGGGCCTGAGGCTTTTGGGCGAGGCGCTGGCGGAGTTTGATCGCTAGGATTCCGATGATCTTCGAGGGCCTTATCTAAATTGGCCGAAGATAATCGAAAACGGACCCGTTCCCCTAGGGGAAGCGGGCCCGTTTTTCTATACCGAGAAGTCAAGTTGTTACAAATGGGGCCGTAAAGCGAGCCGGTATCCGCTGGGCCTTATACTGAGTTTCCGGTGAACGGTATCAAGCGTCTGGTAAACGGTAATTTATTTACCAGAAATGAATAGGACAAACTTTTTTCTGAATAAAAATGAAAATGGTTGAGACGCGGTATGAACCGCTAATTCTATTCATAGCTTTAGTGGAAATATGCAATTTGAGGATGGTTTAACAAAGTTAAGTTCCATTTGATTTTAGGATTGAAAACGCGTTTAAGCACGTAAATACGCTTTATTAAGATGAAGCGTGCCATGCGTGAAGTATATGTGTATGCCGTTCACCCCCTATAAAAAACCGTTCGGTGGCAAGGTGGAAGTATGAGCTGATTTTGGATATAAATATGTCGTCAGCAATAACGCCTCACACGGAGGGGCGCTAACGAATCGGCCCTGACAAGGGCCCGAAAGAAAGGTAGGAGGCCATGACGAAAGGTCTGCACGTGCCTTCCGAGATCGGCAAGCTCAGGAAGGTCTGCCTGCACCGTCCCGGCGACGAG
>JAGZQF010000069.1 GCA_018382295.1 Collinsella sp. | reverse complement strand
GATAAGTACGAGCACATCAAGACCATGTATCCCGGCGGCAATGCAGTTAACTTCGCCGTCTTCGCCAAGAAGCTCGGCGTCGATCGCAGCGCCTACATGGGAATCTTCGGATCAGATGAGGAGGCCGAGCACGTTATAGCATCGCTCGAGGACGAGGGCGTCGAGCTTCTTCGCTGCCAGCAGGTCCTGGGCGTCAACGGCGCCGCTCGCGTGACCGTTGACGAGACCGGGGACCGTATCTTCCTGGGCTCCAATGAAGGCGGCATACGTGGCGACATGCGCTACGTGATAGACCGCTTCGCCGCCGAGTACGTCAGCGGCTTCGATTTGGTGCACAGCGGCAACTACTGCTTCACCGAGCGCGAGCTCCCCAAGATCAAGGCTGCCGGCGTGCCTATCAGATTCGACTTCTCCGATGACTCAACCGACGAGTACTTCGGGCAGATTGCGCCATTTGTGACGTACGCCTTTATGTCCATGGGCGACGCTTCCCTGGAGGATATCAAGGCGAAGCTCGAGTGGGTGAAGGCCCTTGGCCCTCAAATCGTATGCGCATCGCGCGGGAGCAAGGGCTCCGTCGCCTATGACGGCGAAAACTTCTACGAGCAGGGCATCAAGCCCGTGGCGCCCGAGGAGCTCAAAGACGCTATGGCGGCCGGCGATTCACTGCTGACGGCGTTTTTGGTCACCTATCTTTCCAAGAAGAAGGCCGGCGAGTGCGGCGAGGCCGCGATTCGCGAGAGCTTGGACTTCGCTGCCGGTTTTGCGGCGGAGACCTGCAAGATCGAGGGCAGTTGGGGCCACCCGCTGGTCTACGAGAACTAGTTTTTTGTCGTGGCGGGGTGTCTTGGGGCGCCCCGCATTGCGTTAGGAGTCAAGATGTCCGTTCGTGCCTGCGCGGCAGGATTTTGCTGCGCCGATGTCTACCAGAATCTGGATCCCCTGGGTTGCATCCAAGGGGGCCTCTCAGGAGCGCTTCGAGGGGTGCTTCTTGAGTATATGAAGGCAAAAGGGATATGCAATCTTCATATACGGCCTTCTTTTAGAGGGCGTTGTCCTTACTCTTTCATCTCCTTGCCTATGGACATTTTGTCCATAGGCAAGAGTCCATGGTCGAGATCATGGTGAAGTTCTGCGGCCAGTAATTACTGCATTACATATTCTGTTGTCACCTGGGAGGCTCGCTTTTGCGGGCCTCTTTGCGTTGCTAAGGGGCCATGGTCTGTCGATAAATAAAGCGCCCCGCTTGCGGGGGAGCAAGCGGGCGCCGTTGAGCGAATATGTTTGCGGCCCTAGCCGCTGCGGGTGATGGGTCCTCGACTAGTTAGTCGTGCCGGAATCGTCGCCCGAATCGGAGCCAGAAAGCGAAACCGTCAACGTGATCGTGCTGTCGGTGGACTGCTTGCCGGTGGGGGAGACGCCCGTGACGGTGGCGTTTTCGTTGCCGCTCACGGGGTTGCCGTTCTGGTCGCAGAACGCGATGTTGTAGAAGCCGGCATTGTTGAGCGCGGTGACGGCGGCAGAGATGCTCTTACCGTACAGATTGCCCGGAACGCTCGCCTTGCCGGACTTCTTGGCAATGACGACGGTAATCGTGGCGCCGGGCTTCTGCTTGCCGCTGGGGTTCCAGCTAATCACCGTGCCCTCGGTAACCGAGTCGTTCTCCTGATAACTCACGTTAACGCCAAAGCCGGCCATGTCGAGCGCATTGCGCGCCTGGGACTCGGTCATGTCAGTCAGATCGGGAACAGAGGTGGTATCCGGGCCGCTCGAGACCTTGTACGAGATGGTCGTGCCCTTCTCGACTTCTTTGCCGGCATCGGTGCCCTGCTCAAAGACCTGGCCTTCCTCGGCTTCGTTGGCTTCCTCGGAAGCGCTGCCCTTAAGGCCAACGCTTGCCAGCGCTGCCTCGGCCTGGTCCTTGGTCAGGCCAACGAGCTGCGGAACCTCAACCTTCTCGGAGGGCTTGGGGCCCTTGGAGACCACCAGGTTCACGCGCGTGCCCTTGGGCTTCTTGGCGTTGCCGTTGGGGGTCTGCTCGGCAACCTTGCCCTCGTCGACGTCGT
>JAGZQF010000020.1 GCA_018382295.1 Collinsella sp. | reverse complement strand
TACTCCAACGACGAATTCTAGGCGGTGTCCCCTCCCTTTCAAGAAAGAGAAGAGGCGGGGCATGCCCCGCCTCTTACACCACATCTCTGCGCGCTACCTGGGTACCCTCGTGCCGTGCAAAAAATGGAGTATTCTGCAACTATAGGGGGTCCGCTAATTTATTGCAGGTCATATAATGCAGTTCAAGAGTTATCTTAGGGTGTTAATCCGATGAGTTCTTCCTCAAATGTTGCCTAACGCTCTCACGCAAGAGTGATTTCGCTTCACATTTGGATCCACTCGAGGGTGATAGACACCCGACCTTGCTGAATACTCGCAATTTTGCACATCGTTAGGGTACCCACCTTGTTAGCCGGCCTAGTTTCCGGCACCGAAGACCTTGCCCTCGGGCGTGAGACTGCTTGTTTGGGCAAATGATGGGCTGTCGGATTCGACAGTCTGCATGTCATCGATTGCTGCAACTTCATTAATTGTCGGGTCATCCAGCGTGATGCCTTCGAGTGTTGCTTTTTCGAGGTCGATTCGTTGACGCTCTTCGGAATCCTGGCGAAGCTGCTTCTGAATTCGCTTTTTCTCTTCTATAAACCTTCTGAGCACAAACTGTCTCAGGTCCTCTTGCATGATTTGAAAGTCTTTTGGCAGACGCGAGGGGCGTACGCCCTCTTTCCGCTGGATTGCTTCCATGACCCTAACAAAAGAGCTGGCATGCATAAATGAATAACGGCTGACGGTGATGATTCCGTACCCCATGGACGCAAGTGCATTCTTGCGCTCCTCATCGATGGCGCGGTCTTCTTCCGCGTCATGATAAAAACCGTTGTATTCAATGTCTGTGCGAGATTTCTTTAGATACGCATCCATAAAGAACTTTTTGCGTCTCGTGAGATTCTTTGCGGCAGTGGTGACCTGCACCTCGTAATCGGTCTCAATTCCCTTAATACCAAGCCCTCCTTCGCTTTTGGGCAGCGTTAACATCATGACAAAGGCTGTTTCCATAGGAGACCGGCATCCGTCGCGCACACATTGGATCGCCTTTCGGGCAAGGGCCAGACCGTCGCATCTGGTAATGGAATTAAAGAACTGCTTTAACCTCTCGGTCGAGGTGAGCGCGAAACGCTCGGTATAGGAGGTGGAAGAGTCGGTTCCAAGGGAATAAGCGCCGCACAGTTCAAAGTAGTACTCCACTAGTTCGCGAAAAGAAAGATAGGTGGCGGCCTGAAGTGCGCAAAGCTCAACGCCAACAATGAAGATGCCATCTTTGAGCTCTATAAAGCGTGAGTTCGAGAATCGTTTTGAAGAAACGTGGCATTGACAGTTCATTGCATAGCGCGCATTCCTGCGATCAAACACCATCACCTCGAGGGAATCATTTGTGTCGAGGGAAACATCATGTTTGGTGAGCCATTCTGCGGCTGCGTCAAGGAGCGTTCCGGTGGGACATGATCCGTAAATCGCGGCAGGGTTACAGGACTCGATGCCTTTCGCAGACACCGAATGCGCGGCCTGGTAGACCGCTTTTGCAGTGGTATGTGACAATACGATACTCATGGTATATATCGTGTCAGCTAATGCCGTGTTGATGGCGCTGAGTGAAAAAGTCGTTTTAGAGGTCTAACCAAATGCTGTCCAAAAACTTGACGCAATTATGAGTTGGTATGCCCTAAATAAAAGTTTTCGCAGCTTAGCTATAGCATATAACTACTCAACTGCCGCACATTTGATAGTGATGCATCACCATCCGATAACGAATTACGTGTCGGGAATTGGCCGAAATCGTTCAAAATGAGGGTTCAGAATTTGTGATGGCAGATTTATTTGTGGAACGTAGGGCGGCCTCGCTGCGGGGGGTTCCCGCTGCGAGGCCGCTCGTGATCTACGCCGTGTTTGTCGTAGACGTTTCTACTTGGCAAATAGGTTCTTGAGGTTGAACTCGGCTTGGACGGTGCGGAGCATGAGGTCGGTGTCGTCCAGGCCCAGATGCTGCTCGTTGGCGTCGGCGGCGAGGGTTCCACGGCGGCGCGCCCAGTTCTCGAGCGCGGCGGGGGCGGATTCGCGGGGGAGCGAGCGGACGTCGGCATCCAGGCTGCGGCAGATCTGGCGCGAGTCGATGACGATAATCTTGCCGGCACGACGCGCCTCGGCGTAACCGTCCAGGTGAATCTTGAACCAGCTGTCCTCGAACGCGGCGTTATGCGCCATGTACGGGTACTTCTTCATAAGCTTGAGCAGCTGCTTCTGCAGTCCCTTGTTCTCACGGAAGGGCGTTTTGCCGTCGATGTCGTCCCAAGTGATGTGGTGGATATTCGACAGCGGCACGTCCTCGCCGCGATAGATGTCGGGCAGGCCGCAGTAGTGTGCTTCGGCGTCATGCGGCACGGCGTCGCTGGTGAGCTCCATGATTTCCCAGCCCACGTTGATGATGTAGCCGCGCTCGGGCGCGCGACCGGTGGTTTCGATGTCGATGCCCAGCACCGTGCCTTGGATGGGCTTGCGAGCGTAGGCGACGCCGAGCGCGTCGCGGTCGCCGCGGATCTCGCGCATGACGGACGCGGCAGTGCGCTTTTGCATCTTGCCGATGGCGGCGCAGGTGTCGGCATCGGACAGGCCGCGCGAAAGCGTCGCGGGCGTCACGTTGCGCAGGCGTGCCTCGCCAATCTGGTCACACAGGTCGCGGTTGCGGTCGGCCAGGTCGCGCACGGTGGCAAAGTCGAAGCCGGGGTCGCCCTCGGCGGTAAAGTACTCGGTCTCGAGCACCTTGAGGGCCTCTTCGCCCTTCTGGCGCTCGGACTCCATGGCGCCGTGATCGCCATAGATAAACATGGGGATAAACGGCTGACGCTCGTATTCGAGTGCTTGTGAAACGTTCATAGACTGCTCCTTGGACGGGCCGCGTCGCGCGGCTCGGTGGCATTGAGTTATGGCGAGATGATAGTTTACCATGGGCAACTATTGGCATCGCGCCTAGGACAACTACAATACCCTAGTTGACCGCTAGGACTTTTACAATGCTGCCGAAAGACACGAAAGGTTCCATCCGTCATGGATTTGCTGATTGATATTCTGCTCGACGCCGGCAAGGACACGCTCTCGCTGGTGCCGTTTTTGTTGGTGACGTATCTGGCCCTCGAGACCTTGGAGCACGTCGCGGGCGACCGCGTTAACGGGGCCATCAAGCGCGCCGGCGCCGCGGGTCCCGTGGTTGGCTCGTTGCTGGGCATGGTGCCGCAGTGCGGCTTTTCGGCAATGGCGGCCACACTGTACGCCGGTCGCGTCGTGACGCTGGGCACCTTGGTGGCGGTGTTTCTCTCGACCTCCGACGAGATGCTGCCGCTGTTGCTCGCCGAGCAGGTACCCGTGCAGACCATGGCGATGTTGCTCGCCTCGAAGGCGCTGATCGCGCTGGTCACGGGCTTTATCGTGGATGCGGCTATCCGCGGCCTTCGTCGTAATGCCCGCGCGCATGCGGCGATTCGCCGTACCGTGCTGGGGACCGCTGCCAATCCGGCTCATGTGAACTGCGCGCACGACGACCATACCGGGGGCGACATCATTGATGAAGTGGCCGAGGCGGGAGTAAGTGCTGATCACATCCACGAGCTGTGCGAACGCGATCATTGCGGCTGTGACGAGGATGAGGACGAGCACGGGCACGACCACAGCCACGATCATGGTCACGCGGACGAGCACGAGCGCCACCACGACCACAGCCACTCCCACGAGGGCGCGCCCATCGTGTCGATCATCCGCAGCGCGATCTCGCATACCGTGCAGGTATCGGTATTCATTTTTCTGGTGACGCTGATTCTGGTCGCCGTGCTCGAGACCTTCGGCGAGTCCGCGATCGAGCAGTTCCTGCGTGGCAACGAGACGCTCGCCGTCCTGGGTTCGGCGCTTGTCGGCCTGATCCCCAACTGCTCGGCCAGCGTCGTCATCACACAACTGTACCTGGAGGGCGCGCTACAGCTGGCGCCGATGCTCGCCGGCACGCTCATCTCTGCCGGTGTGGGCTACCTGGTGCTGTTCCGCACCAACCGCAGCGCCCGCGAAAACGTCCTGTTCCTGATCATGATGTACGTCATCGGTGCCGGCTGGGGCCTCATCCTCTCCGCCGTTGGCCTTTAAGTAGATTATTGGGACATGTCTTACGATCTACCCCTGTGACCAGGGCATTTCCGCTGCCAAAACAAAAGGGTAGATTTCCGGGCATGTCCCGAAAATCTACCTTGGTTAGTGCAGCAGCTCGGTGAGGTTGCGCTTAAAGCGGGCGCGGTCTTCGCTGGTGAAGGCTGCCGGCCCGCGGGTGCGACCGCCAGCGCGACGCACCTTCTTTTCCTCGTGACGAATAAACAGCTGCATGTCGATGGTTGCTTTGTCGTACACACGCCCGCGCACACCGATTGCGGCGGCATCGCGGCCGAGCACCATGCTCGCCAGGCCAATGTCCTGCGTCACGACCACGTCGCCCGCCTGCAGGCGTTCGACAATGGCAAAGTCGGCGCTGTCGGCGCCCACGCTCACATCGAGCGTCGTGACCCAAAATCCGCGTCGCGCGTGCTCAGCATCGCGCGGGTCGTCGCGGCGAATGTGCCGTTCTAGGTTTTGCGTGCTGTTGCCGGCGATAACAACGGCGACGCCCGCCCGCCGCGCGCAGTCAATCGACTCGCGCGTGACCGGGCAGGCGTCTGCATCAATAAAGAGCGTTCGCGGCATCTAGTGCACCAGTTTGCCAAATTGAATAGCGCGAACAATCAGCGTTACGCCAAACACCAGCAGTGCGGCGCCGCTAAAGATGACGAGCATCTTGGCCGACCACAGCGGATAGATAAACACGAACATGCCGGCGATGATGGAGAGCGCGCCGCTCAGGATGGCGAGGGCACGGTTGGACGAAAGCTCGGACTCCAGAATGGACATGACACCTTCGACGATCCAGCCAAAGCCGGCCACGATAATCACCATCGTGGTGAGCGTCGCGGTCGAGAAGGCCTGGTTGCGCAGGATTATGACGCCGCCCAAGATAATGAGTAGGTTGGAGATGATGCTCGTCACGCGCCAGCCGGTGGGCAGCAGCGGCTCGAAAACAGCGGTAAACAGCCTGATCGCGGCCGTGATCACAAAGTAGAAGCCCAAGACGGTCGTTAGGAAGACGAGGGACTTGGCGGGCGCAAACAGCAGTGCGATGCCGGCGACGAGCGCCAAGACGCCCGTGATGGCGTAAATCCAGCGCACGGCCTTGACGGCTTTGCCCGCCATGCTTTTCTCGTCAAATCCAAACTGGCTCGATTTTTGGTCATCGTTCTTAAAGATGCCCATAATGTCTCCTTTCCGTGCGGCGTAAGCCTTGATCGTTACAACCAGTATCGCCTAAAGGCGCTGGCGTATGGGTCGGAGAGGGCGAAACGTAACCCAAAGGCCCCGAATTGTTTCCGTTGTTCCCCACGTTGCGATTTTCTATTCAACAGGTGTAGAACATTGCAGCCCTGTTCGTTATTGCCTACGTTTTAGGTTAGATTTTCCTAAGGACAATTGGCTTGTATTGGGGGTCCCTATGAACGAAGCAGTTCCCGAGGCGCCGTCGAGTGTCGAATCGATGGCAGAGCAGGGTTGCGAAAAGCTCGGCTTGGAAGCGTTTGATGCGCTGGTCCGTCGTGCCCGTACGTGCCGCCGTTTTGACGAGTCCATGCGCGTGCCGCGTGAGTTTTTGCTCGAGCTGGCAGAGCTGGCTCACCTGACTCCCTGCGGCGCCAATGCTCAGCGTCTGCGTTTTCATGTGGTGAGCGGTGCCGTGGATTGCGCGCGTGTATTTGATGAGCTTGCATGGGCCGGTGCGCTTAAGGATTGGCCGGGTCCTGCCGAGGGTGAGCGCCCGACCGGCTACATCGCGATTTTGGCTGAGCGCGCCGTTCCGGGCAAGCCAGCCGCTCCCATTACCGAGGTCGACACGGGCATTGCCGCGCAGACGATGATGCTCGCCGCCCGCAGCGCCACGCCCGAGGTGGCAGCCTGTATGTTCAAGGCCTTTACGCCCCGCGCGATCGATGCCATGGGGCTCGATAACGACAAATATGAGCTCAAGCTGATCATGGCGTTTGGCGTTCCGGCCGAGACTCAAGTTATCGATGCGATCGATTCCAACCCCGACGGCTCTATTAATTACTGGCGTGACGAGGCGCAGGTGCACCACGTACCCAAGCGCCCGCTTGCCGACGTACTGGTGTAGCTGAGCGTCACCGTGGTGTGATCCGGCGGTAAACCACCACAAAGGTACCTGTCCCCTTTGCGGTGGTGCGAGGGGAGGACGTGTGGCAGATTTGTATTTGGTGCGGCATGGGCAGACTGAGCTCAATGTGCAGAACATTTTGCAGGGTGGGCACGATTCGCCGCTTACGGCGCGCGGGCGCGAGCAGGCGCTGGCGACGCGCGCGGCGTTTGAGGCGCGTGGCGTGACCTTTGACCGTGTGTATTCCTCGCCGTTGGGCCGGGCGCGGCATACGGCTGAGCTAATTGCTGGTGAGGGCTGCTCGATAGAGCTGGTCGATGACCTGCGCGAGTGGCATTTGGGCTCGCTGGAGGGTACATCAAATCGCGAGATGCCGCCGCAGCCCTGGGGTGATTATCCGGTGGCCTTTGGTGGCGAGTCTGAAGGCGAGCTCCAGTCGCGCATGGTCGCGGCGCTGTCCCACATCATGGCCAGGCCGCAGCACGACTGTGTGCTGGCAGTCTCCCACGGCTCTTCCTGCCAGGAGTTTCTTGAGTATGTGACTGGCAGGGGGGAGCTACCCGACAACGGTGCCGTGCTTCATTTTAGCTATTGCGACGGTGCGTTTTCGCTCCTTGATTGGTAACGAACGAAAGGACCCCTATGAATAAAGATCTGTATCTGGTCCGTCATGGACAGACGATATTCAACCTTAAGCGTATCATTCAGGGGTGGAGTGACTCGCCGCTTACGCAGTTGGGTTGCGACCAGGCGGCGCGCGCCGGCATGTTTTTACGTGCGCGCGGCATTGAGCCCGATCATGCCTACACCTCCACGCTTCATCGCACCGAGCAGACTATCGCCAACCTGTGGCCGGGCTTGGCGTACGAGCGCCTGGACGGTCTGCGCGAGTGGTTCTTTGGCGACTTTGAGGCCGAGCGCGTGATGCTTATGCCCGAGCGCCCGTGGCGCGATTTCTATCGTCAGTTTGGCGGCGAGGGCCAGATGCAGGTGCGTGAGCGCATGGTGGCGACGCTGACCGAGCTTATGCGACGTCCGGACCACGAGTGCGTGCTCGCGGTGAGCCACGGCTCGGCTATCAAGGAGTTTTTGGACCACGTGCGGGGCGCGGCGGCAGACGAGCGCGAACGCGTGCCGGGCAACTGCTCGGTGCTGCACTTTGCGTTTGACGACGAATCCGACACGTTTGAGCTGATTGAGATTTTTACGCAGGAGGATTACGCACGCGAGCTGGGCCTTGAACCGCTTGTGGCTACTGCAGGTCCGCAGCGCGGATAACGCGAGCGTGGCGGCTCGGGTCGCCGGCATAACTTCTCGACGCAAAAGGGGCGGAGATGCATGTACCTGCTGCATCTCCGCCCCCTGTTTGTTGAGCTGCCGATTTTTGTGCTGCGCGGTCTGGTCTTGCTAGAACCGCGCGACTTGGTGCGTGAGCAGACCCGTCGGAACCTGCGGTGCGCCGCCGCTGACCTGCGCAGCGGGGAAGAGCGCGGCAACGGTAAAGTTGAACGGCTCCTTGCCGGTGTACGTTCCGGCGGAACGGGCCTCATCGGCCAGGAGCTGTGATACCCCGACTAGTGCGCCAGCGTAGGCAGGGTCGTCGGCCAGTACCGGCTCCGGCGCCTGGTCGAGCATGGCACGGATGGCGCCGACGGCGTCCTCGCGCTTAACCTCCCACACGCGGTGTGTAATGCCCGCAGGATCGGTGACGGCGTAGAGCGAGGCGCCCTCTTTGGCGGCGCCCAGGATGATATCCATGACGGGCGAGGCCTCGTAGGCGAGCGTTACGGGACGGGGCTGTACCTTGAGGTCGGCGAATGCGCGCGCAGCGGCGGCCGTATCGGCGGCAACCGCGTCGCCGCCCGCCAGCGCACCAACCGGGCAGATCGCCACAACGCCCGTCACGCGCCCCGGCTCCCCCGAGCATTCGTACACGTAATACGCCGCACCCGGGTCCTTGAGCATCAGGCCATCGGCAATGGCTCCGCGCAGAGCATCGTTGCCGCTCAGGATGCTGCCCATTGCGGGCAACGCCTCGAGCACGCGGTCCTGAGCCGGGCGGATGCAGGGAAACGGAAGTGCTTTCATGGGCGGTCCTAACGCACGAGTTGGTTTGTTCGCGGCTTATTATGCCCCAACTTGGCCATCCGCGCCCCAGAGCGTGTTGTCGGCGAGCGCGATGAGCACACTCTGGCAGCGAACGATGTCGGCGTGGGGCACATATTCGTTGGGCTTGTGGGCGAGTGCGAGCGAGCCTGGGCCATAGCTCATGCAGCTACGGTTACCCGTCTTGCCGGCAATGACGGCAGTGTCGGTGTAGCCGGTAAAGAAGCCGACGGTCGTGTCCGTGCCCGTTACATCGTCTGCTGCGCACTTGAGTGCAGCTAGAAGGGGAGAGACCGGATCGCGCTCGATAGCGGGGCGGTCGCCCGTCACGGCGTAGCTGCCGTGGCAACCGGGAACCGCGGCCTCGGCGGCGGCAATAGCATGCTCGACCATATTGATTGCGGCGGCCGTATCGGTCGGCGGGGTCAGACGCATGTCGACCCAGACTTTGGCGCGGTCGGGCACGACATAGGGGCGATATCCGCCCTCGATTTGGCCAAACGTGATGGTCGAAGGCCCCAGCTCATCGTGCGCGGGCAGCGCCACAAACGCGCGACGGAGCGAACACACGACCTCGGCCATGGCGGCGACGGCATCCGCGCCCTTCCACGGCTGGCTCGCATGCGCCGTTACGCCAGCCATTTCAATCTCGAACCACGTGCGCCCCTTGTGCGCCACCTGGATCTGTCCGTCGGTGGGCTCGGTGTCCAGCACCCATTCACGCGAGCCGACCCAGCCGGCATCGATGGCTGCCTCTGAGCCGCGCATAAAGTCCTCCTCGTCGACCGAGCAAATGAGTGAGAAGCCACGGCGGGGCAGCTCGCCTTCTGCCGCCACGCGCTCGAGCGTATGGACCAGTGCGGCAATGGCGCAGGCCAGGCCACCCTTCATATCGCAGGCACCGCGGCCATAGAGTTTATCGTTGCGCACGATCGCTCCGAGCGGCGGAATGTCCGCGTCCCAGCCATCGCCCAGCGTAACGGTATCCATATGGCAGATATAGACGAGCCGTGGCTCGTCGCTCAGTCCCGGCACGGTGACCATAAGGTTGCGGCGCCCGGGGAGTACTTCGTGCTCTGCAATCTGCACGGCATCGAGTACCGGATGGCTCAGCTGCGCTAACCGTTCCTCAACCAACGCTTTGATATAGCGTTCAATCTCGCCCTCATACGCACCTGGGTCGGAACTGTCGATCCGCACGAGCCCCTGCGTAAGCCGCCAAGCAAAATCTGTATCAACCATAGGCACCTCACAGATAGTTAGGTCAACATACAGATTGTATGCCAAGAAGCGGCTCGGTGCACTTAATGGAGCGCTCACAAAAACGGGGGCGCCTCTCGTGCGAAAGGCACCCCCGCGGGCATTCAATGTCAGTGACGGGCAGGCCACATGGGGAGCTGCCCGTCAGGTCAGTCGGCGCTACTTGATCACGCGCACGCGATACATCGACGGAATCTGCTTGAGCGCCTCGATGGTGCTGCTGTCCAGGTGCTCGTCGGTGTCGAACATGGTGTAGGCGTTCTCGCCAGCGGACTCGTTGGTCATACGCTGCACGTTGGCGTTGTCCTTGGCAAGAATGGCCGTGATCTGGCCGATCATGTTGGGCACGTTGGCGTGCAGGCAGGCGATGCGGCTTGCGGCGCGCGCCTTGCCCATGCTGCAGGTGGGGTAGTTGACGCTATGTGCGATGTTGCCGTTCTCCAGGTAATCCTTGAGCTCGCTGATGGCCATGTCTGCGCAGTTGGCTTCAGCCTCACCGGTGCCGGCGCCCGAATGCGTGGTGATAAACGTATTGGGCATCTTGACCGTCTTGGGCGTGGCGAAGTCGCAGCTAAACCAGCTGAGCTTGCCCTCGCGCAGGGCGGCGTCGACGGCGTCTTCGTCGATGATGGTCTCTCGCGCGTAGTTGATGAGCACGGCGTCGGGTGCCAGCAGATCGATCTGCTGGGTGCTGATCATACCGATGGTGTCGGCCTTGCTGGGTACGTGCACGGTGAGGTAGTCGCAGCCGCGGCACAGGTCCTCGAGCGTGCCTACGCGCTGCACTTCGCGGCTCAGCACCCATGCGTGCTCGACGGAAATGAACGGATCGTAGCCGTAGACGTCCATGCCCAGATCGACGCAGGCGTTGGCTACCTTGGAGCCCACGTTGCCCAGGCCGATGACGCCGATGCGCTTGCCCTTGAGCTCGCGGCCCACAAAGGCCTTCTTGGCCTTCTCGGCATCGACCTGGATCTCGGGATCGTCGGCGTTGTCGCGCACCCAGTTCATCGATTGCACCACGCCGCGGCTCGAGAGCACCAGCATGCCTAGGACGAGCTCCTTGACGGCGTTGCTGTTGGCGCCGGGGGAGTTAAAGACGACGACGCCCTTCTTGGCGTACTCCTCGACGGGGATGTTGTTGACGCCGGCGCCGCAGCGGGCGATGGCGCGGATGCCCTCGGGCAGCTCGTAGCCGTGCAGGTCGGTCGAGCGCATCAGGATGGCGTCGGCCTCTTCGGCGGTGCTCACAAATTCGTAGCCCTCGCCAAACTCGACTTTGCCGTCTTTAGTGATGTCGTCGATGGTCTTAATCTTACGCATGGAAAAACTCCTTAGCAGGTTTGTCTAAAACAAGTGGTTTGAAGTGGCTGGTCGGCCCGCGCGTTGCGGGCTAGTTAGATCGCGGGCTCAAACTATGCTGCGCTTCGAAGTCCTTCATGTACGAGGCCAGTGCCTGCACGTCTTCCATGGTTACGGCGTTGTAGACGCTGGCGCGCATACCGCCCACCAGGCGATGGCCCTTGACGTTTTGAATCTGGTGCCCGGCCGCGCCTGCGACAAAGGCCGCGTCGAGTTCGGCGTCGCCGGTGCGGAAGGTGACGTTGGCGATGGAGCGGCTGTCGGCCTGCGTAGTGCTATGGAACAGCTCGCTGTGCTCGAGCAGGTCATAGAGCAGATTGGCCTTGGCCCAGTTGCGCTCGGCCATGGCGGCAAGTCCGCCGGTTTTCTCAACCCAACGGAACACCTTGCCGCATACGTAGATACCAAAGGTGTTGGGCGTGTTGAGCATGGAGCCCTTGGCGGCCTGGGCCTTGAGGTCCATGTACTGCGGCGTTTGCGCAAAGGCGGAGCCATCTGCGATGAGGTCGTCGCGCACGATGACCACGGTCACGCCCGCGGCGCCGGCGTTTTTCTGCGCGCCGGCGTAAATGAGCCCGTAGCGCTCAACGTCGAGCGGCTGCGACAGAAAGCAGCTCGAGACATCGGCGACCAGCGGTACGTCGCCGCAGTTGGGCAGCTCGTGGTACATGGTGCCAAAGATGGTGTTGTTCTGGCAGATGTAGACGTAGTCGAGCCCGTTGCTTGCGGCCTCGGCGGCAATGCGCGCGTTGACGTCGGCCATGGTGGGTATGCGGTCGAAATTGGTGTCCTTGGAGCTCGCGAGCAGCACGGCCTCGCCGTACTTGGCGGCTTCTTTGTATGCCTTGTTGGCAAAGTTGCCGGTCACGATGTAGCCGGCGCGCCCGCGGCGCATGAGGTTCATGGGGATGCCCGCAAACTGCAGCGTGGCGCCGCCCTGCAAAAACAGGACACGGTAGTTGTCGGGGATGCTCAGCAGACGACGCAGGGTTGCCTCGACGTCGTCGATAATCTGCTGGTACATGCTAGATCGATGGCTCATCTCGAGCACGGACATGCCACAACCGCGGTAGTCCATCATCTCGTCGGCGATCTCGGCGAGCACGCTGGTAGGCAGCGCGGCCGGGCCAGCTGAGAAGTTGTGCACACGTGCCATCTTCTAGTTCCCCCTCGTAGTCGTTTGAACGTTCGGGATACTTTAGCACAGTGGAGCGCCAGGCGCGACCGCATCACGGTAAAACTCGACTGCGCCGCTATGATTTGCAGGATGGTTACATGGGGGAGGGGTGCTTTACTCCTCAGGCAAATCCAAATCTGCGAGCGAAGGCATGAGGCTTTCTAGGCGCTTGATCTCTTCGTCGCAAATTAGCTACCTCCTGCCCGCTACGACGCGAGCGTGGCGATGACGGCTTCGTCGCCGGCGTATATTAGGGTGTTGCCGTCGGGGATGATCGTTTGGCCTTCGCGCTTGAGCATCACCACAATAAACGGATGCTTGCCTTGCGGCACATCGCGCAGGCGCTGGCCGGCCAGGTGACCGTGGGGCGTCACGGTGACCTCGCGCAGCGTAACCTCGGCACGCTCTTCAAACGTCGGGGCAGCCATCACCAATAGGTCGCCTTCCTCAATTACGGTATCGCCGTTGGGCAACACCGGGTGCGCACCGTCGCGCAGTACCAGGACCACCAGCATGTTCGTTGCGCTGCCAATGTCGGCGAGCGAGCGTCCGGCAAACGGATGTCCAGCGCCTACTTTGAGCTTGACGAACGACATGCCGTCTTCGTCGCGGTAGTCGTTAAAGGTGCGACGCACGTCGCCGGTCGCATCGATCATATCGAGCTTCTTCGCCACCGCCGGCAGCAGCGAGCCCTGCACCACAATGCTCGACACGGCAATCGCAAACACCAGGTCAAATAGGTCGTGTCCGCCGGGAACGCCGGCCACTACGGCAAAGAGACTAAAGACGACCGAAGCCGCTCCGCGTAGGCCCGCCCAGCTTACGAGCGCGACCTGGCGGGGATTCGTCTTAAAGGGCGCTAGGAGCACGCCGACGGCGATGGGGCGGCTCACGAAGAGCATGAACGCCATGAGTGCCAGGCCCGGCAGCAGCATCTGCGGCAGGCGTGCGGGCGTTACGAGCAGGCCGAGCAAGAAGAAGATCGTCATCTCGGCCATCTCGGTGAGGGTGTCAAAGAAGTGCGCCATCTCGACTTTGCCGGTGATGTCGCTGGCGCCCAGCACAATGCCGGCCAGGTATACAGCCAAAAAGCCGTTGCCGCCCAGGTAGCTCGGCAGCGCGTAGGCGACGATGGCCACGGCGAACAAATAGATGGTCTGCGCGCCCTCGGCCGTTGCGTGCGCGCGTTCAATCAGGCGGCCCGCCGCCCAGCCGATGGCGAGGCCCAGGCCCACGCCCAGGATAATCTGCTTGGCCAGCAGCACGGGGATGTTAATGTCGCCGCCGGCCGCGAGTGTGGCGAGCACGGCGGTGAGCATGTAGGCGACGGGGTCGTTGGAGCCCGATTCGACCTCGAGCAGCGAGTCGGTGCCGCCCTTCAGCGAAAGGTTGTGCTCGCGCAGCACGCTAAAGACGCTCGCCGCGTCGGTGGATGCCACGACCGATCCCAACAGCAGGCCGTCGATCCAGTCGAACCCCAGCGCGAAGTGGGCGAACACGCCGGTGATGCCGGCAGTGATGACGACGCCGAGCGTGCTCAGCAGCACCGCCGGCACAGCGACGGGTTTGGCACGGTCGATATTGGTGTTAAAGCCGCCGTAGAACATGATGAACAGCAGCGCCGTGCTGCAGACGGTTTCGGTGAGCGCATAGTCGCTAAAGTCGATATGCGCCGGGCCGTTGACGCCCAACAGCATGCCGAGCGCGATAAAGATGAGCAGGGTGGGGAAGGGGAGCTTTTTGCCGACGGGTTTGATGGTCAGACACAGAATGATGACGAGGCCGATAAAGAGAAGGATCTGGTTCATGGATGGTGTCCGCTCCTGGTTGGTTGGCGTGGCACGGTCAGTTGCCTGCGGTTATTTGTACCCAAAGATGGTGGGTTTATGGGGTTGGATTGCGGGCGTGCGCGATATCGTCATAGACGGCTGCCGTCTTTGCCTCTGCTCGGAAACCCTTTCCAGCTTTATTGCAACGGAGTACAATGGGTAACGTTTAAGTTCAACTTGAAGTTTTAGTTGCGGCGCCGGGCTTCGGCCGCAATGCAAGGAGAGGCGTACCATGGCGATCTATGTGACATCTGATGCTCACGGGCACGTGCGTGCGCTTGACGAAGCCCTGTCTAAGATCTCGTTGACGTCCGACGACACGCTGTACGTGCTGGGCGACATGATCGATCGCGGGCCCGATCCGGTCGGCGTTATTAAGCTCGTGCGCTCGCTGCCCAACGCCCACGTGCTCAAGGGTAATCACGAGCAGATCATGCTCGATGCCATCATTGGCCAGGATCCGCTCGATGCCGAGACCTGGGATATCAACGGTGGTTGGACGACGCGCGAGCAGCTCAACGACATGGAATTTGAGGCATACGAGGAGCTCGTGCGATGGATGGCCGCGCTGCCGCTCTACGCAGTGGTCGAGACCGAGGAGCGCCCGTATCTGCTGGTACATGCTGGAATCGAGATGAAGGCGGCGCGCGCGTTTTTGCTTGAGCATGGCGTCGATTGTGCCGATGGCGTTGGAGCGGTGGGTGCCGATCGCGAGCTGCTGCAGCAGATGCTCGCGGTGCAGTCGTCCGATGACCTGCTGTGGATTCGTCATGGCTATTGGGATGCGTCGACCGGGCTGCTTTCTGCCGAGGGCAAGGGCCCGGTCGTGGTGAGCGGTCACACGCCCACGGTATCGCTTGGGCGCTATTGCGAGGTCGGTGGTCTGGCGGGGCTCGATGAGGAATCGGGACGCGGGCAGATCGTGCGCTTGGGCGGCGAGGACACTGCTGGTGTGCCCGATCGCATCGACATCGACTGCGCCGCCGCCACCGGCTCCGAGTTCGGCCGCGTGGGCATCCTGCGCCTGGACGACGGGGCCGAGTTCTACGCGAACATCAACCCGGGCGAATAACCTTGTTCCGCCGATCTACCGTAGCTAATTTGGGACGGGGCTTTTTTGACTACTTTCGGAGAGTAGCGCCTTCTTGCTCGGTAAGCGCTAGAAATGAGGAGCGTCTGCGTCCTCGACAGCGCGAAAATGCTCGAAAAACCGTCGCAACGGAGTCAAACGACGTCGCGGCGGTTCTTTTTTGGCTGCCCGCTTGCTAAGTGAGTAGACTTTTTTGGAAATGCCGAGCACCCAACATATTTGCCTCAATAAAACCGCAGGTCACAGACTTGTGCTCTGTTGGTGTGGTCGGGGATTCGGTAAAAGTCTACTCACTTAGTTTTGCGTGATGAATATTGTCCGCAACGAGACCCCAGACCGGGTGATTCCATCGCAAATTCCGGTGACCGGGCAGCTAATTAGGCGCCGTATGGGTTGCGGTCGCGTTCGATGCGTTGGCGGATGCGGCGGTACTCGATTATCAGCAGCACCAGGAGTAGGGCCATGATGGCTAGGTAGCTCACTACAGCGCCCATCAGACCCAGCAGCTTAATCAGGATCACCGGCAGCACCACGCTTACGGCGAAGCAGATCAGGTAGATCTTGGTGACGTCTCTAGCGTGGCGTAGCACCGTGATGATGGCGTAGATAAAGTCGATGGCCGCGGTGACGCCGCCGGCGACGACCATCAGCAGCGCCAGCGTACGGTAGCGCTCAAAGCTGAGGCCGTACATAAAGCTCATGAGGGGAATACCGGGACCTGCCATAAATGCGGCGCACATGCCGGTGATGACCACGATCAGCGCCATAACGGCAACAATAATCAGGTCAAAGCGACGACGCTTGCGAGGATTAGCCCAAATGTTCGACAAGCGCAGGAGCTGCGGTTTATAGATAAATCCAATGCTCAGCAAAATAGCCTGCGCAGGAAAGAACAGGGCATTAAAGTACAGCTGATATTTGTATGCCAGCGTGCCTTCCATCACAAACTTGGGCATGCTCTCGATAAGGTTGAACAGGAACAGTGCACCAAAGAGCGGGGCGCACTGGACAAACAGGTGGCCGACCTCGCGCAGGCTCACGCGGCGCGATTTTTCGGTCTCGAGCAGGGCGAGCGGCGCGGTGACCAGCACGAGCGAGGCGATCGCGGTGACACCCATGTCCATGGCCGCGATGGGCATGCTGCGCGTGAGGAACAGCGCCACGCTGAAGACCGCGATGACGCCGACGGAGCGTAGCGTTTGGCTCATTCCAGCCAAGTAGAGTTTGTCGGCCTGCTGCAGGCGGCCTTCGTACACGTCGGCGACGCCGTCGATGACCTTATACAGGTAGACGCCCAGGCCGATCGTCGCCATCTGCGCGTCATAGCCGCGGGCGCTGCTATACATGAGGCCGCAGCCTAGGGCGAGCGCTCCGCAGATCCAACGATTGAGCTGGTAGGAGGCGAAGGACGTCTTTTCGTCGATGTCCGAGACCTGGAAATTGCGCACGCCGTAGTTGCACGCGATCATGATGAGCGTGCCGGTGACAAAGGCGATGGAGAACTTGCCGGCTTCTTCGGCGCCCACGAGCTGTGTGGACACGATGGTGAGCAGCGGAAACGCCAAGCCCCACACGGCGGTGCCGAGAGCGTTCCAAAGGTAATCGCGGCGGGTGGCGTGCTCCTCGTATTCCGCTTCCTGCATGGAGAACCCGCCGCCGTAGACGGCGCCGAGCAGACGGTTCCACCAAGCGTTGACCATGCGGCGGACGGGGCCGGGCTCCCGATCGCGTTCGCGCCGGCGACGTGTGGCTTGGCTGCTATCGGGCCCGCCGGCGTTGCGCTGACTCAGCTCTTGGATGCGTGCGAGTTCCTCGGCAGTGTGCGAGGCAGGGAAGAGGCCGTTCTCGATGCGGCCGCCCTGGGCCTTCGCGGCGCCGTCCTTCGATGCAGCGGGGTTGGAGGTGCCGTTGCGGCGGGCGATGGCGCGGCGAATGCTATCGAGGGGCGTGATACTCAAAGCGGAGTCCTTTCTATTGCTGCGCTTTAGTATAGACGCGACGGTGTTCGCTCGTGTTTTTGAACGGATTGTTCAATAATTTCGGCGGGCGGCTGTAATTTGTCGGTAAACGTGCGGTATCCTGTTAAAGTTTTGTGACACCCCCGATGCCGCCCACGCGGTACCAAGGAGCTTCTACCTATGGACGTCGCCGCATTCTTACTGGCTCTTGTGCCGATTATTTGGCTGGTCGTGATGCTGCTGTGCTTTAAATGGCCAGCTTGGAAGGCCGCTATCGGATCGTTTGTCCTTTCGTGCTTGCTTGCCTTCGCATGGTGGCACCTGCCGGCAGCGCAGATCGCGACCGCCTCGCTCGAAGGTTTTTTGATGGCTCTGTGGCCCATCGTCCTGGTGATCATCGCCGCGGTGTTCACGTATAACCTGTGCGTTCGTACGGGCGCCATGGACGTGATCGGCAGCATGATCACCTCCATCAGCAGCGACCGCCGTCTGCTGGCGCTGCTCGTGGCTTGGTGCTTCGGTGGCTTTATGGAGGGCATGGCCGGCTTCGGTACCGCTGTCGCCATTCCCGCCGGCATGCTCGCGGGCCTGGGCTTTGAGGCCGTGCCTGCCGTGCTCATCTGCCTGCTGGCCAACGGCGTGCCCACGCCCTACGGCTCCATCGGCATCCCCACGGTGTCCGTTGCCGACCTGGTGGGTTTGGATTCCCTTCACCTAGCGACCGTTCAGCTGGTGCAGCTCGCGCCGTTCTTTGTGGTGATGCCGCTATTTATTGTGCTGGTTGCGGGCCGTGTTGCCGATGACCAGGGCAATGCCGCGAGTGTGGGCGAGCGTCTGCACGGTGTTGCCGGCGTGGCGTTGCTCTCCGGCGTGTCGTTTGTCGGCGCGGCTCTGGTCGTTGCCATGTTTGTGGGCCCCGAGCTGGCCGTGGTCGTAGGATCCATCGTTTCGCTCGCGCTGACAGCTGCGCTTGCCATGCGTGCCGAGAAGTCGGGGCGTCTGGACGCACGCTTTCACATGAATATCGAGGCGGGGGAGAAGCTCACCGTTAAGTCGGCGCTTTCGGCCTGGTCGTGCTTCATCCTGATCTTTGTGTTGCTGCTGGGCACGTCTAACCTGGTGCCCGCTGTACATGCCGCGCTCGCGCCGTTTGCGAGCCACGTGCAGGTGTATTGCGGTGAGAATCCCGGTACGCTTACGTTTTCGTGGATCAACACGCCGGGCGTCTGGATTTTCCTGGCGGCGTTTGCCGGCGGTGCCATTCAGGGTGCTTCGCCACGCATGATGGGCGAGGTGCTGGCCGCGACTGTGAAGCAGATGATGCCGACGGTGATCACGATGCTTTCGGTGCTGGGCTGTGCCAAGGTGATGGGCTATGCGGGCATGATCTCTTCGATCAGCGCGTTCTGCATCGCCGTCGCCGGTGGGCTGTACCCGATTCTGGCTCCGTGGATCGGCGCAGTCGGTGCGTTTGTGACCGGCTCGGGCACGTCCTCGGGCATGCTGTTTGGCCCCATTCAGAGCCAGGCTGCCACTGCGCTGGGTGTGAGCGACTACTGGATGGTCGCGTTGAACGCCCTGGGCGTCGCCGCCGGTAAGATGATCTCGCCGCAGACCCTCGCCATTGGTCTTGCCGCCGTGCTCGTGCGCGGTAAGGATGCCGAACTCCTGGGCGCCGTCCTGCCCTACGCCGCCGGCATGCTGGTCCTGATGAGCGCCATAGCCATGCTCGGCCAAGGCCTGCCGCTGTAGTCGGCACTTAGGGACGTTCCTTATGTGCCGGCACTTTGGGAACGTCCCTAAGTGCCGGCATCCGGGGACACTCCTTGAATGTTGTCTGTTCAAGAGTGTCCCCAATGACTAGTCGTTTAAAAGCGTCCCTAACGACTAGGCCGCTTGCCTGCGATTTTTGACCGTTGGGCGGGCGCTTCGCCGTTGCCGCAAAAACGTTTTTGCATATCGGGTACAACGGGCTTTACGTGAGTAAAGTGCGCGCCGCGTCCACGTGTCGCGCTTTTAAAGGAGGCCCCATGCCTGGTGTTACCCCTGCAGAAGTTCTGTCCAACTTTGGTATTGCGCTGGTCGAAGATCCCGCCGAGAATCAGCCCCGTCTGCTGGTCGATCTATCCGCCGCGGAGCTCGTCGAGCACGCCATCCGCCGCGAAGAAGGCCGCATGGCATCCAACGGCGCGCTGGTGATCGAGACGGGGGAGCGCACTGGTCGTTCCCCCAATGACCGCTTTATCGTTGACACCCCCGATGTTCACGACAAGATTGCCTGGGGTGCCGTCAACCGCCCGCTTTCTGCCGAGAGCTACGAGGCCATCAAGGCCGGTATCGTCAACTACCTCAACGAGCGCGATGTGTTCGTCACTCGCGGTATGGCCGGTGCCGATCGCAACCATACGCGTCGCCTGCTTGTCGCCTGCGAGCGTGCCAGCCAAGCGCTCTTTATTAAGCAGATGCTCGCCCGCCCGCTTGCCCGTGAAATCGCACGCACCGGCGAGCCGGACTTCTGCGTGCTCGCCGCTCCCGGCTACCAGTGCGATCCCGCCATTAAGGGCCTCAACTCCAGCGCCGCCGTGGTCATCAACTTCCAGGAGCGCGTGATTTTGGTTGCCGGCACCGGTTACTCCGGCGAAATCAAAAAGTCCATCTTCAGCGTCATGAATTACCTGCTGCCCGTCGAGGACGACGTGCTACCCATGCACTGCTCGGCCAGCATGGATCCCGTCACGCACGAGACCGCCGTGTTCTTTGGCCTTTCGGGCACGGGCAAGACCACGCTTTCGGCCAACCCCACGCGGCTGCTGATCGGCGACGACGAGCACGGTTGGTCCGACATGGGCATCTTCAACATCGAAGGTGGCTGCTACGCCAAATGCGAGGGCCTGGACGCGTTCCACGAGCCCGAGATCTTCAACGCTGTCCGCTTTGGCGCGATCTGCGAAAACGTGGTGCTCGACGAGAACCGCAAGCCCAACTACGACGACATCTCGATCACGCACAACACGCGCGTGGCATACCCTGTGGAGCACATTCCCAACGCGTGGACCAAGGGCATGGGCACCACTCCAAGCGTCGTGCTCTTCCTGACCTGCGATGCCTTTGGCGTGCTGCCGCCCATCTCGCGCCTGACGGCCGACGCCGCCATGTATCACTTTGTGACGGGCTTTACGGCCAAGATCCCCGGCACCGAGGTCGGCGTCACCGAGCCCACGCCCACGTTCTCTTCGCTGTTTGGCGAGCCGTTTATGCCGCTCGACCCCATGGTCTATGCCAAGATGCTCGGTGAGCGCATCGCCGACGGCCGCACGCGTGTGTACCTGGTCAACACCGGCTGGATCGGCGGCGGCTACGGCGTGGGTCATCGCATCGAGCTTGCCTACACGCGCGCCCTGGTGGCCTGCGCCCTCGACGGTACCATCGAGGACAGCGAGTTCGTGCACGACGACATCTTTAACGTCGACATTCCCACCACGTGCCACGGCGTACCCGACGGCATCCTGGTGCCGCGCCAGTATTGGCAGAGCACCGCTCGCTACGACGAGGCCGCGCACAACTTGGCCGTGATGTTCGAGGAGAACTTCGAGAAGAAGTACTCGCACCTGCCCGAGTCCGTCAAAGCCGCCGGCCCGCACGCCCAGGTGTCCGCCGAGGCCCGTCATCACGGCCGCGGCCTGCTGGGACTCCGCCACTAGCTTCGCCGTGAGTCCATATCCACCACAAAGGGGACAGGCACCTTTGTGGTGGTTTTGCTCGTGTGGATGACTCGGGTTACAATACGCCTGACATATCGTTCCCTTCTCCGGATGGGGACAGCGCAAGCGTTCTTGTGACGGCACCGTAGGACTTTGAAGGTGGCCGTTGTAAGGGCGCTTTTTGTTTAGGCGCCCTCACTCGGGCGCGCACAATGAAGGGAGAGCGTATGAAGAGCTTTATTGCCGAGGATTCATTCTGGGAGCTGTTTCCGCAGGCAGCGGTCGGTGTTGTGGTCGTGGAGGGCATGAAGCCCACGGCTCAGATTCCTCAAGAGGACGTGGATGCGATTGCGGCGTTGCTCGACCGCGCCAATATCGATGCGGAGCGTCATCTGACCAGCGACACTATCAGCGAGAACGCACCGGTCAGGGCATGGCGCGAGGCCTATCGTCTGTTCAAGACCAAGAAAGGCGCGCGCTGCTCGATCGAGAACTTGCTCAAACGCGTGCTCAAAGGCAAGCCGGTGGGCCACATTACGCCCGCGGTGGATATTTACAACACGGTGTCGCTGACCTATGCGCTGCCCGTGGGAGGCGAGGATCTGCATGCGATCGAGGGGGACCTTCGCCTGAAGGTGACCGACGGTGGCGATGCGTTCTTGCCGCTTGGCGAGGAGACGGACGATCCGACGCTGCCCGGCGAGCTCGCCTACATCGATGATGCGGGCGCTGTGTGCCGCTGCTGGAACTGGCGCGACGGCGTTCGCACGGCGCTGTCCGATGATTCGGCCGATGCGTTCCTAGCGATTGAGTGCGTGGAGCCCGAGCGGATGGGGGATTGCCAGGCTGCGATCGATCGCTTAGCCGAGCTGCTTGAGCGCTATCTGGGAGCGACGGTTGTCATTAAGACGCTTGTGACCCGCGACAATCCTTGCGTGGAGCTGTAGCGGCGCCTAGAACCTATTGATGCCCCAAACCACCACAAAGGTGCCTGTCCCCTTTGTGGTGGTTTTTATGTTGATGGGTTAACAAATGGGGTATTTGGGTACGGGTGTCGCCTTATGCGACTAAGATGTTTACCCGTTAGCATTATGCAAGCGAAAGGCGGTCGTCTCCCATGCAGCAGAGCGACGAGACACGTTTCGAGGACTTTGTCGGACTGATCAGCGGTCTCTACAAGGAGATCCAGCGCATTAAGACGTCTGAGGGCGCAAGGCTGGGCCTCAAGGGCTCCGACGTTATGTGCCTGTACTATCTTGAGCGCAGCAAGGACGGCCTGACTGGTGCCGACCTGGCTCGCATGGCAGGCGTGACCCGCGCCGCCGTCTCGCGTACGCTCGCGCATCTGGAGGAGGGCGGCTACGTCGAAGTCGATGATTCGGGCGATGCCGCCGTTAAGTATCGTGCTCCGGTTCGCCTGACCGCTCTGGGCGGCGAGAGCATGAGCGAGGCGGACCGCATCATTCGCGAGGTGCTCGATACCACCGGTAAGGCTATGGGTGTGGAGCAGCGCGAGCAGATGTATGCATCGCTGCGTACGATTCTCGACACCCTGCGCGAGATCTAAGGCCGCCAAGGCATTTGCTTCCCATTAACAACTGCATAGTCCCGTTTGAGCGCGTATACCGTGCCGGGGCATTGCTGTCAAAATTCCCCGCGCGAGCTCCGCGCAAGAAAGGATTTGTTATGTCCATTCGTATTATTACCGATTCCGCAAGCGATATGTCGCCGGCGGAGCACCCCGCTCTGCGTGTTTTGCCGCTGTCCGTCACCTTTGGCACCGATGTGTATATGGATGGCGTCGACATCGATCATCAGCGCTTTTACGAGATGCTCGTGGAGCGCGATGAGCTGCCCAAGACCGGCCAGGTCAACCCGTACGCGTTTTCGCAGACGATTGCCGAGGCACGTGAGGCCGGCGACGAGGCAGTGATTATTACCGTGGGCGCCAAGCTTTCGGGCACCAATCAGAGTGCCCGTACCGCACTTGCCGAGGCGCCGGGCGGCGACGTGTTCGTGGTGGACAGCAATAACGTCACCCTGGGCGAGCGTGTCCTGGTCGAGTATGCGTTGCGCTTGGTGGACGAGGGCCGTAGTGCGGCCCAGATCGCGGCGGCCGTCGAGGCAGTCCGTGACCGCGTGGTGGTTATCGGTCTGCTTGAGACGCTGGAGTACTTGGTGCGCGGCGGTCGCCTGTCTGCTGCGGCCGGCGCTGTGGGCACGTTGCTCAACGTAAAGCCCGTTGTGGCCGCCGAGGACGGCCTGATCGTGCAGCTGGGCAAGGCGCGCGGTTCCAAGAACGGTCGTAACCTGCTCAACCAGAAGGTAGAAAAGGCGGGCGGCGTCGACTTTTCCATGCCGCTGGCGCTGGGCTATACAGGCCTTTCGGACGCCGTGCTCAAGAAATATATCGAGGACAGCGCGGCACTGTGGGCCGGTCACACCGAGGGCGAGCTGTCCATCCACACCATTGGCGCCACCATCGGCACCCACGTGGGCCCCGGCGCCGTAGCCGTAGCCTTCTTCCGCCCCGCCAACTAGCTTTCCGGTCAAAACCACCACAAAGGGGACAGGCACCTTTGTGGTGGTTTATGCTTTTCCGGGTGGAAGGGAGCGAGCAATGGCGTCTGAGGGCTTTTTTGAACGGGTGTACGAGGTGGTCGAGCAGATCCCCGAGGGGATGGTCGCCACGTATGGCCAGGTGGCGCTGCTTGCCGGTCGTCCACGAAGTGCGCGGTACGTGGGGTATGCCCTGCATAGTAATCCGCGCCCCGGCGAGATTCCCTGTCACCGCGTGGTGTTTGCCGACGGGCACATATGCGAGGGCTTCGCTTTTGGCGGTCCCGATGCTCAACGTGAGCTTTTGCTAGGGGAAGGTGTGGCGTTTAAGGACGACATGCACGTCGACTTGGCCGCCTGTCGCTGGCCTGCCGGGCTCTAGCGGTTCTTCCGTGGCGAAAACCACCACAAAGGCGCCTGTCCCCTTTGTGGTGGTTTTACACTGTAGGTTTACCAGAGCTAACTTATGGAGAAGGTGTGGCGGCGTACTTTGCCGTCAGAAAGTAAACCACGGTGAACTATATTGGTTTCAGCAAGGGAGCAGGCAATAGGCGATGAAAAAGCCTGCCCTGTTGAGTTTGATTCGCATCCCTCCCCTCTGTGCGATTCAACGGTGTACTTCGGGAACAGGCCCGCTGGCAGCTAACTGCCGGCGGGCCTGTTCCTGTTTGTCGAGGGGGTGCGATGGACGGAGCCGAAGCGGTCCGGCTCCAAAAAAGGCGGACGCCGCAGCGCCCGCCCTAAAGCAATCGAAAGCTCAAGCCAGTAGATCGGTCTAGTACACCATGCCCATGGCGTCCTGAACCTCTGCCAGGGTCTGATCGGCGATCTCGTTGGCGCGACGGTTGCCCTCGTGCAGGACGTCCTTCACATAGTCCAGATCGTTCTCGTAGCGCTGGCGACGCTCGCGGATCGGTGCGAAGTACTCGTTGACGGCCTCGGTCACGTACTTCTTGAGCTGGCCGGAGCCGCCCATGCCGATCTCCTCGGCAATCTCGACCTCGGAGCGACCGGTGCAGATGGCGGCCGTCGAAAGCAAACCGGACACGCCGGGGCGGTTCTCGGGATCGAACGTGATCATGCGCTCGGAGTCGGTCTGGCTCTTTTTGATGCGCTTGGCCGTTTCCTCGGCGGTCATCGAGATGTTGATGGCGTTGCCGTAGCTCTTGCTCATCTTGCGGCCGTCCAGGCCGGGCAGCAGCGGGGTCTCGGACAGCAGCGCGTCGACCTCGGGGAACACCTTGCCGTAGCGGTTGTTAAAGCGGCGGGCGATGGTGCGGGTGAGCTCGATGTGCGGCAGCTGGTCACGACCGACGGGCACCACGTTGCCCTTGCAGAACAGGATGTCGCAGGCCTGATGCACCGGGTAGGTGAGCAGAAGGCCGGTAAGCTCATGGCCCGAGGCCTCCATCTCGGCCTTGACGGTGGGGTTGCGCGCCAGCTCGGCCTCGGACACCAGCGACAGGAACGGCAGCATGAGCTGGTTGGCGGCGGGCACGGCGGAGTGCGCGTAGATCATGGTCTTGTCGGGATCGATACCGCAGGCAAGGTAGTCCATGACCATGTTGTACACGTTGTCCTGGATGTGCTCGGTCGTGTCGCGGTCAGTGATGACCTGGTAGTCGGCGATGAGCACGTTGGTCTTGGCGCCCATGTTCTGCAGCTCAACACGGCCCTTGAGGGTGCCGAAGTAGTGGCCCAGGTGCAGACGGCCGGTGGGGCGGTCGCCGGTGAGCATGGTGAACTTCTCGGGCGTCTTGGTCAGGCCCTCGCGAATGGCGTTGCTCTTTTGCAGCGCGACTTCGTAGCTGTTCTCGTTTGGCATGATTGCTCCTAACGTATGTTCATGGGTCAAGATGATAACGCGTTTATTGGAGGGGTGGTGCGTAAGTAGGCGTGGGGCGGGAGAGGGACGCGCGTGGTGCGGCATGTGCGATGGGTGCGGCGCGGCCGTGCTTGGCTAACGGTGCCTTGGCACATCCTCGGCAGCTTGCCCTAGAGCTTGTGGTGGCGCTCTTCTTTGCGCTCCTCGGCTGCCTGCTCCTCCTGCTTAAAGGCGGGGTCGTCGGGGGTGACCAGTTCGTCCTCGTGCGTGCGCTTGTTGTAATGGTGGCGCAGCACGGGTTCAAACAGGTGCAGGTGCTTGGCAAAGGCCGCCGAGCCAATGGCGAGCACGGTAAAGATGAGCACGCGCATGGGCACCTCGACCTGGTTAATCGCGGCGGCGCCGGCCGAAAGCATGATGCACCAGGCGTAGATGAGGAGCACTGCCTGCTTTTGGTTGTAGCCCTCTTGGATCAGGCGGTGGTGGATGTGGCCCTTGTCGGCCTGCCCGATGCTAATGTGGGCGCGCTTGCGGCGCACGATGGCGCTAAACGTGTCGATGATGGGCACGCCGGCAACGATGAGCGGGATGATAAGCGAGGTGAGCGCGGCGGTGCGGCTCACGTTGAGCAGCGAGATGGAACCCAGTGCAAAGCCCAGAAGCAACGACCCCGAGTCGCCCAAGAAGATGCTTGCGGGGTTGAAGTTGTAGCGCAAAAAGGCCAGGCAAGCGCCAAAGAGCGCAATGGAGAGCGCGGCGGCGTCGATGCGGCCCGAGAGAACGGCCATCGAAAACATGGTGAACGACGCGATGCCGCAGATGCCCGTGGCCAAGCCGTCGAGGCCGTCGATGAGGTTAATGATGTTGGTGAATGCCACCAGATAGATCACGGTGATGGGGTAGGCGAGCCATCCGAGCATGATCTCGCCGGGGGCAAACGGGTTGACGATGACGCCGATCCGCAGGCCGCCGATACAGGCGATAAGCGCGGCGAGGACCTGTCCGGCTAGCTTTTGCTTGGGCTTGAGCTGGAAGACATCATCGATCGCGCCGGTCGCAAAGATTACGGTAAAGGAGAGTGCCAGCACGGGGTAGCTGATGTGCAGGCGCGGGTGCGGCACCAAAACGGGCGGCCAGCCCAGGTACCAGGTGCCCAGGATCTGCACAATACAGGCGACGACGAGGCCCAAAAAGACCGCGGTGCCGCCCATGCGCGGGATGGGCTTAGTGTTGATACGGCGCTTGGAGGGATAGTCGACGGCGTCGAGCTTGATTGCCAGGCGCTTGACCAGGGGCACCGTGAGGAAGGTCGTGATAAAAGCCGCGGCCGCCACGCATAGGTACGGTATGATGCTCGTGGAGGAAGCCATGAATCGATAAACCGCCAAGCGTCGAAGGAAAAGGTCAAAGGTTGCTAAGCGCAAAGGGCATAGCCGAACCATGATACTCGACCAAGGGGGGTGCATGGAATTGCACGCAGCGATAATCACGCGCTTTCCAGATATTGGGATGTTGTCGATGGATTGTCGGGATACCGGCGGGGATCCATATGGGCTGTAATGGTGGTTTTCGGCAAATAAAAACCACCCCCCACGTTACGAAAATGAACCCACCTAAAACAGGTGGGTGCCCTCATCGACTGTTCCAGCGTCCTTAACAACGAAGGATACCTGTACTAGGTACGACTGTGTGGGCTCCCTAAATAAACGCGACGGTTCACCCAGTTGCTCCGCGGGGGGCGGAATACCTACATCATAAAGCGGCACTTTATCGATTCCAGTCTTGACATTACAAAAATCGTGTCGGACGATTACGGCGCCTTGGGCTCGAGCCGTCTGTGCGGTTGGTCCCTTTACGTTTGAGCTGCTGAATCGTTGTTTTGGAGCATGTTTTTATGCCGACGCCGTTGACCGAACTTTTTTCGCCCGCCTGCCATTTGTGTCCGCGCCGTTGCGGTGCGGTGCGCGACGAGGGTGCGCACGGCGTATGCGGTGCCGATGACACGCTCAAGGTGGCCCGCGCGGCGCTTCATATGTGGGAGGAGCCGCCTATCTCGGGCGAGGCCGGTTCGGGCACGATCTTCTTTAGCGGCTGCTCGCTCAAATGTATCTATTGCCAGAACCACGAGATCTCGACGGGCAATTTTGGGCTTGAGATTTCGCCCGAGCGCCTGGTCGAGATTATGCTGGAGCTGCAGGACCAAGGTGCCAATAACATCAATCTGGTGACGGCGACGCATTATGCTCACCTGCTGCCGGCCGCGATTGCCGCAGCTCGGGAGCGCGGGCTGGTCATCCCAATCGTCTACAACACGAGCGGTTATGAGCGCGCGAGTGCCGTGGCGGCGCTGGGCGACCTGGTCGATGTGTGGCTTACCGACTTTAAATATGCTGATGCGAGGCTTGCGCAGTCGCTCTCTCATATTCAGGATTACCCGCGTGTGGCCGTGTCTGGCCTGGCTCAGATGGCGCGCGAGATTAAGCGCCGCGGGGGAGAGCTGGTGGATGACGACGGGCTCATGAAGCGCGGCATCATCGTGCGCCACCTGGTGCTGCCGGGGCATGCGGATGACTCGTGCCGCGTGTTAGACCTGGTGTGGCAGACGGTGGGCGACGTGCCGATCTCGGTCATGAACCAGTACACGCCCAATGCCCTCATGCGCGAACAAGGCGGCGACCTGGCGCGCGCCGTGACGCGCGAGGAGTACGAGCAGGTGCTCGACCATGCCGACGACCTGGGCTTTACGACGATGTTTTGGCAAGAAGGCGGAGCGGTAGACGAGAGCTTCACCCCGGCGTTCGACACCACCGGCGTCCTCACCAGCGCAAAGTAGTGCGCTCGCCGATGATTTTTCTGGGACGGGGATTAAAAAAGGCTCTGTTAGACCAGGATTGACATGCCGACCTGCCGGCTAACTCGCCGTCTCCCCGTCGGGCGCCGGCGTCCTGACCCTCATCTCGAA
>JAGZQF010000068.1 GCA_018382295.1 Collinsella sp. | reverse complement strand
CGGTTCTCAAGGTGCACGCTTTGCGGCTCATCCGGTCCGACCGGGCCGCGCGGCAAGGAGATATATTGCCAGACCGGAGGGCCCCCGTGGGCGGGAATCTGGGCGTACACATTTCCTACACATCTTGTGATTCTCAGCTGTATTTGCCAGTATTAAAGAAGGGACCTCGTTTCCGAGATCCCCTCCTCCGTCTAACTATAGAAATAGGCTTTCAAAGCCTTAGGCCAACAGCTTGCGACCGGACTCCTCAATCGCGTCAAGTGCTGCATCAGCCTCGGCGGCATCTGTGCCCTTAGCGAAGATGTATAGCTTAATCTTGGGCTCGGTGCCGGAAGGACGAACAATACCCTTGTTGCCACCCTCAAGATCGAACTCAATGACGTTAGCCTTCGGCAGGCCGTTCACGCAGGTGTTGTAATCCACGACGGCCTCAATCTTGGAACCGGCGAGCTCCGCGGGCGGGTTCTCGCGCAGACCGGCCATGATGCCGGCCATCTTTGCCGCACCCTCAGCGCCCGGATAGCTCAGCGAAATCGTCTTGTTATGATAGTAGCCATACTTCTCGTACAGCTCGTGCATCGCATCGGCAAGGTTCTTGCCCTGGAGCTTGTAATACTGCGCCATCTGGCAAATCAGAAGCGAAGTGCTCACGGCGTCCTTGTCGCGCACGTGATCGCCGGCCAGATAGCCGTAGCTCTCCTCAAAACCGAAGATAAAGCGATCGACCTCGCCAGCATCGGAAAGAGAAGTAATGATGTCACCGATGTACTTGAAGCCCGTCAGGCAGCGGCGGAGCTCAAAGCCGTACTCGTCGGCCAGAGCGTCAACCATGGCGGAAGAAACGATAGTAGTAACGGCAACCTTCTTAGTGAGGTCCTCACCGCGGGCAGCACGGGTCTTGCAGATATAGTCGAGCAGAAGAACGCCCATCTCATTGCCAGTCAACAGCAGATAGTCATCGCCATTCTTAACGGCAACGCCAACACGGTCGGCGTCGGGATCGGTTGCAAGCAGCAAATCAGGGTGAACTTGCTCACAGAGATCGATGCCCTTCTGCATGGCCTGACGGATCTCGGGGTTAGGATACGGGCAGGTCGGGAAATCGCCGTTAGGCTCCTTCTGCTCGGGAACAACTGTGACATCGGTGATGCCAGCGCGTTCGAGCACCGTCGTGACGGGAATGAGGCCGGTGCCATTGAGCGGAGTGTAGACGAGCTTAAGCGGAGCGCCAGCGATCTCCTCGGCAGAAAGGTTAGTCACGCCGCGGGCGAGAACGGCGTCGTAATAACGCTCGAGGCACGAGTCATCGATCCATTTGACCAGACCCTGCTCAAGAGCCTCATCGAAGTCCATGGACTTCACGCCGGTGAACGTATCGGTCTCGGCGATAGCCTTAGAAATTGCATCGGCGGCCTCGCTGGTGATCTGGCAGCCGTCGGGGCCATAGGCCTTATAGCCGTTATAGGGCGCCGGGTTATGGCTAGCGGTCATGCAAATGCCACCGGAGCACTTAAGATCACGGACGGCCCAGGAGAGCGTCGGCACAGGAGAAATCTTGGGATACACGAGGGCAATCACGCCGTTTGCTGCAAGAATGGCAGCCGTCGTCTTAACGAACAGCTCACCTTTATTGCGGCTATCGCGCGCAATGGCGACCGTCGGATGCTCGAAGGTCGCATTGAGGTAGTCAGCGAATCCCTGGGTCGCACGACCGACCGTATAGATATTCATACGGTTAGTGCCCGCACCGATAGTGCCGCGAAGACCGGCAGTACCGAAGGCGAGATCCTGGAAGAAAGCGTCGGTGATGGCGTCCTCATCACCCTGCTCCTTCATCGTGTTAAGCTCAGCGAGGAGCTCCTCGTCCTTGACATTGGCAATCCAAGTATCAAGCAGCTCATGAACATCTGCCATATGAGTCCTTCCGTCACAATCAATAAAACGACCCGTGTAAAACAGGACAAGCGCAGCAGTGCGCTAAAGCAAATATTAGTCCATTGAGAACAAAGAACCGACCAAAGAACGGTGAACGTTTATATTCACCGGTGGATGATTGGATTGATTTAATTGCTTAGCGAATGCCGCCTTAAACGCAAAAAAGGGGGGGGCCGCGAGGCCTCCCCCTTCCAAGTTCAAGCGCACGGCTCGGTGCCGTCCACCGGTCAGCGGCGCCCTGGCCTCCCACGGGCTGACCCCGCAGTACTC
>JAGZQF010000019.1 GCA_018382295.1 Collinsella sp. | reverse complement strand
CGGCATTCAGCATCAGGGTAGCGCTGCGACGCGGAAATCGCGCGCCGTTGCCGCGCCCCGCAGTGCCCGCTTCCCCCGAGAACAATTATCAGTGCAGGTCGTGAGAGTCTAAAAAGGTGGTGTGCTCAGGAGGTTCGCGTTTTTTCCCGCACTTCCGAAATTCGAGTGCACAGAAGGCTGCGACAAAACGATTTACGCAACATATGTCCAGCAAAAACGGGTGGTAGCCGGTACGGCTACCACCCGTTTGTCTCATATCTAGCCCAAAGCAGGCCAGTTACTTCTTAATGCCGCGTCCCAGGCGCTCAGCGACCGACGCCACGGCACTCTCGTCGACCGAGCCGCAGCTCACGCAGCCATCATGGGCACGCATCTGGCCGGTGACCTCGTCCATCGCGAGCGGCGCCACCTTCTCGAGCTTAAAGCCCTTGCCGGCGCGCATGTTTTCCTTGGCCACGCTGATCATGAGCTTAATGCGGTTGAGCTGGTTGACCTCGGACGCGCCGGGGTCGTAGTCCACCGCGACGATGTTGCTCTCGGGATGCTGGCGGCGCAGCTCCTTGATCACGGCCTTACCCACTACGTGGTTGGGCAGGCACGCGAAGGGCTGCGTGCAGATGATGTTGGGCGCACCGTGGTCGATCAGGTCGAGCATCTCGGCCGTGAGCAGCCAGCCTTCGCCCATGTTGTTGCACACCGAAAGCACCGTACGAGCCTTGTCCGCCATGGTGCCAATGCGCTCGGGCGCCTCGAAGCGGCGGGACTTTTCGAGCATCTCCTCCACCGGCGTGCGCATCCAGTCCACCAGCTTAATGAGCGCCTGCATGCTAGCGCGCGCCGTGGCAGAGCTTCCCAGCTCGTCTTTTTGAAGCTCGGCGTTGCTCATGGAGTACAGGAAGAAGTCGAGCAGGCCCGGTACCACGGCCTCGCAGCCCTCGCGCTCAATGACATCGACCACGTGGTTGTTGGCCGTGGGATGGAACTTGACCAGGATCTCGCCAACCACGCCCACGCGCGGCTTGGTACCCTCGCCCACAAGCGGCATGGTGTCGAACGCGCGGATGGCCTCGCGGCACAACTTGGTGTAGTTGTGCCTGTTGAACTTAGGCGCCAGCTTGCGGGCGCGCGCCATGTACTCCTCGTAGAGTGCGTTGGCGGCACCGGGCGTGGCCTCGTACGGGCGGCAACGATAGAGCATCTGCATCATGACGTCACCAAAGAGCACTGCGTAGACTGCCTGCTTAAGCAGTGCCGGCGTAATCTTAAAGCCGGGGTTGTCCTCACCGAGCGCCACGGCCGAAAGCGAGATCACCGGGATCTCGGGGTGGCCGCTCTCGCGCAGGGCCTTGCGAATGAGTGCGATGTAGTTGGTGGCACGGCAGCCGCCGCCGGTCTGGCTGATAACCACGGCCGTCTTGGACAGGTCGTACCGACCGCTCTCGATGGCCTCCATAATCTGGCCCGTCACCAGGATCGACGGATAGCAAATGTCATTGTTCACGTAGCGCAGGCCGGCCTCGACGGCGTCGTGGTCGGTCGAGGGCAGCAGCTCCAAGTTGTAGCCGGCACCGCGGAACACCTCTTTGACCAGGTCAAAGTGAATCGGCGCCATCTGCGGGCACAGGATGGTGTAGCCCTCCTCGCGCATCTGCTCGGTAAAGGGCACCTTGGGCCACGCGGTCGAAGCACTCTCGCGCTGAGCCTCAAACGTGTACTTGCGGCTCGCGAACGCGGGGGCATCCGTGGAGGGCGACACCGGCGCGGCATCGCCCTGCTCGTAGGCCTCGCCCGCGACCGTGGCCTCGGCCAAGCGCTCGGCCTCCTGGTCCTTAAGCGCGGCCATGAGCGAGCGGATGCGGATGCGCGCGGCACCCAGGTTAGACACCTCGTCGATCTTAAGCACGGTGTAGATCTTGCCGCTGGCTTCCAGAATCTCCTGCACCTGATCGGTGGTCAGAGCGTCCAGGCCGCAGCCGAAGGAATTGAGCTGGATCAGGTCCAGGTCGTTGCGCATCGTCACAAAACGGGCGACGGCGTACAGGCGGCTGTGGTACATCCACTGGTCGACGACGCGAATCGGACGCTCGGGCTTTACCAGATGCGCAAGCGAATCCTCGGTAAAGACCGCAAAGCCAAAGCTCGAGATAAGTTCGGGCAGGGCGTGGTTGATCTCGGGGTCGTTATGGTAGGGACGACCGGCGAGCACGATGCCGTGACCGCCATGGTCCTCGACCCACTTAAGAGCCTCCTCGCCCATGGTCTGGATATCCTCGTGGAAACGCGCATCGGCCTCAAAAGCAGCGTTGACGGCGGCATCGACCTCGGAGCGCGTGATCTTGGGACCGCGCACGCGACCGCGACCGGCTTGCGCATCGGCCACACGGTCGACGGCGAGCACCTGGTACAGACGGCGCTTAAGCTCGGTCTTATCGTGATACGGCACAAACGGATACAGGAACTCGATGTTCTGTTCGCGGATCTCGTCGATGTTGAGCGCCAGCGCTGTGGGGTAGCTCATGACGATGGGGCAGTTGTAACAGTTGCCAGCCGTCGGATCCTCCTTGCGCTCCCAGCGCACGCACGGCATCCAGATGAAGTCGACATCGCGGTCGATGAGGTTCATCACATGGCCGTGGCTCATCTTTGCCGGGTAGCACACGCTCTCGGACGGCATGGACTCGATGCCCGCCTGGTAGGTCTTTTTGCTCGACTGGTCGGACAGCTGCACGCTAAAGCCCAGGCGCGTAAAGAACGCGTGCCAGAAGGGGTAGTTCTCGTACATGTTGAGTGCGCGCGGGATACCCACGGTGCCGCGCGGGGCCTCGTCGGGACTCAGGATCTCGCGGTTAAAGAGCAGCTCGTTTTTCTTTTTGAAAAGGTTGGGGGCCTCAGTCTTCTGCTTTTTGTGGCCGGCGCCCTTCTCGCAGCGGTTGCCGGTAATGAAGCGCCTGCCGCCGCCAAAGTCGTTGACGGTAAGCTGGCAGTTGTTAGAGCAACGGCCGCAGCGGACATGCTTTTGCGTCACGGTAAGGTGCGCGATGTCCTCGGCAGAAAGAATGGTCGAGGTGCCGTCGGCGCCGGCGCGATCGCGGGCAAGCAGGGCCGCACCATAGGCGCCCATGCAGCCGGCGATGTCGGGACGCACGGCGTGAACGCCGGTGAGCTGCTCAAACGCGCGCAGCGTGGCATCGGACATAAAGGTGCCGCCCTGGACGATCACCTGGTTGCCGATCTCCTTGGGGTCGCGCAGCTTAATGACCTTGAACAGGGCGTTCTTGATGACGGAATAGGACAGGCCGGCCGCGATGTCGCCCACCGTGGCGCCTTCCTTTTGCGCCTGCTTGACGCGCGAGTTCATAAAGACCGTGCAGCGGCTGCCCAGGTCGACGGGAGCCTTAGCGTGGATGGCGGCATCGGCGAACGCGCGCACGTCCATGTTCATAGACACGGCGAAACTCTCGATAAAGCTGCCGCAGCCCGACGAGCAAGCCTCGTTGAGCATGATGTGCTCGATGACGCCGTCCTTGACGCGCAGACACTTCATGTCCTGGCCGCCAATGTCCAGGATAAACTCGACGCCGGGCAGGAATGCCTTGGCGCCGCGCAGGTGCGCGACGGTCTCGATCTCGCCGGAATCGGCCTTGAGGGCCTCGATGAGCAGTGCCTCGCCGTAGCCCGTGGTGGTCACGTGGCCGATGGTGCAGCCGGCGGGGATGTGGTTGTAGAAATCGGCCATGATGACCTTGGCCGTGCCCAGGATGTCACCGTTGTTGTTGCCGTACCAGGTGTGCAACAGCTGGCCGTCCTCGCCCACGAGCGCGGCCTTCATGGTGGTGGAACCGGCGTCGATACCGATGAACACGCGGCCGGTGTAGCCGTCGAGCTTACCCTTGGGGACGACCTCGGTGTCGTGGCGAGTCTTGAACTCGGCAAAATCCTCGTCGGTGGCAAAGAGCGGATCCAGGCGCTCGACCTCGGCACCCTGCGTGTCACCCAAGCTGTCGATGGCCTCGATGAGCTGCGGGAACGTGCTGAGCTTGTTGGACTCGTGCGCCATGGCGGCGCCGCTCGCCACAAACAGGTGAGCGTTTTGGGGCACAATGCGGTGCTCTTCGTCCAGGTTGAGCGTGAGGTAGAAGCGGTGGCGCAGCTCGGAGAGGTACTGCAGCGGGCCGCCCAGGAAGGCGACGTTGCCGCGAATGGGACGGCCGCACGCCAGGCCCGAGATGGTCTGGGTCACGACGGCTTGGAAGATGGAGGCCGCCACGTCCTCGGGGCGGGCGCCCTCGTTGAGCAGCGGCTGGACGTCGGTCTTGGCAAAAACGCCGCAGCGGCTGGCGATGGGATAGATGGTGGTGGCGTTGGCCGCGAGTTCGTTAAGGCCGCTGGCGTCGGTGTGCAGCAGGGTTGCCATCTGGTCGATGAACGCGCCCGTACCGCCGGCACAGGTGCCGTTCATGCGCTGCTCGATGCCGTTGTCGAAGTAGATGATCTTGGCGTCCTCGCCGCCCAGCTCGATGGCGACATCGGTGGCAGGGATGAGGGTCTCGACAGCGCGCTTGCTGGCGATGACCTCCTGGACAAACTCCAGGTCGAGCCACTGGGACAGCAGCAGGCCGCCCGAGCCGGTAATGGCGCAGGTCATCTGGGCCGTCGGCAGCACGGTCGCAGCGCCCTCGAACAGGTCGCGGGCGCAGGCGCGGACGTCGGTGTGGTGGCGCTGGTACTTGGCGTAGACAATCTGGTTGTCGTCGTTGAGCACAGCGAGCTTAACGGTGGTGGAGCCCACGTCGATGCCCAAGTGCAGGTTGCCACGAGCGTTCTCGGGGTTGAAGATCGCGCCTTCGGGGGTGTGGGCGGCGGCTACGGGCTCAGCGGCGGTGGCGGGCTCGCTAGCGACGGACGTCTCCCCTGCCGCGTTCTTGGCATCGGCAACTGCCTCGGCAACTTTCTCGGCAGCTGCGGTCGCGGCCTTCTGCGCGGCATCCATCACGGCGGGTGCAGCCTCACGCGCGGCAGCGACCATACGGTCCTTAATGCCCTCGACGAGTTTGCTCATTGTCTCTCCTCTTAGTTGTTGGACTCGACGGCTGCGGCGGTGTCGGCCGCGTCCTCGAGCTGCAGGTTCAATAGCTTCATGCCGTATTCCGGCACGTTGATATCGATGGGTTGGCCATACAGGTCACCAGGGCGCACAAAAGCGAGCACCGTCATAATGCGCGCCATGGCCTCGGGCGATTCGGTGAGCCCACGCTCAAACCAGCGCTGAATCATGCCGACCTCGGCACTCACGACGTAGGTGACGTAGTAGTCAAAGAACGTGCCCAGCGCCAGGCCCAAAATGCCCGTCTGCGCACGCGGCACCACGGCCTCACGCGCGGTGTCGATGATCCTTTTAATGAAGGCCTGGTCGCCGCCCGGACCCAGCAGCGCACCGATTAAGTCGCGATTGGCCGCAAGATAACGCAGCAGCTCAACCGAACCGGGTGCCGGCTCGAGCTCATCGATGTTGTGATAGAGGTCGGGCAGCTGAGCTGCGGTGATGAGCTCAATGCGCTCACGGATCTCGGCCAGCAAGCCGTCCTCGATTTGATTGATAAAGTCGGGGATATCGCGGTAATGCGAATAGAACGTGCGACGCGTAAGGCCAGCGCGCTCGGTGAGCGACGCGACATTAATGCGCGAAAGGTCGCCGCTTTCGGCAAGCTCGCTGGCAAGTGCCTGGCGAAGGGCACGCTGCGAGCGAAGGGACCGGCGATCGCATTTCTCGAGCTGGGACAAGCGTCCTCCTTGTTACTCAACCTGTGCGCTATTGCACAGTGCGAGTATTATTGCACACCGTGTGCATCAACACGTAAAGGCAATATTTTGGATGTGACAAAGGGACAGTCCCTTTGTCACAACCCACCTGGCTTTTGGAGCGGCATTACCGATTGTCCAAAATGTCATTCGTGGGTAGAATAATGTCGACGGCAGCCCAAGTTCTGCAAAGCTGGGCAGCGCCGTTGTTTGCATTAGGGGGTCAACGCCTTAGCGGCGGCGACCCCTTCTGTTGCGCTTCGAACGCTGCTTGAGTGCCTCGGAAAGGCCGACAAGCGCCGTGAAGAACGAGACCAAAGCGGTCAGAAGTCTCACGAAATCAATCAAATCGGTCATGGGCATCACCTCCCATCAGATGGAGGGCGTTGCCCGGCACATGGAACTGCCGCCAACAGTATCAATTCTATCAAAGCGCAGTTAGATATGCGAATGTTTGTTCGTATTTCAAGAGACCAGCGTCACCTGTGACAAAGGGGCTGTCCCTTTGTCACATTATTCGATGACGGTGCGAGAGTTTTGCTTGCGCATGGTGGCGAGCATGTGTTTGGGGACGGCGTGGACCATGCAACTGCCGATAGTTGCGCTCGCGGCGGCCTTGGCGGCATCGCTTGCGTTTTTGGTCGCGTAGCTGTGGCGGAAGCGTTTGAGCATGGCGATGTCGTTGCCGCCGTCTCCGTAAACCGCGACCTCATCCTCGGCAATGCCGTAGTAGCCCGCCAGCCAGGCCACGCTCTCGCCCTTGTTGCACGCCACGTCCGTGATCTCGAACATCACCGGATCGAACGGCGCGTTGACCACGCGGTCCGATCGCTCGGCCAAATACGCCTTAAGGTCGCGCTCCAGCTCGGGCGAGGTCACGCGACAGTTAATCTTGCATACATCGTGACGCAGGATGTCGCCGATCGACTGATCGAAATACTGCTCCTCGTGATACCCGCCACGTGCACGCATGCCGCGCATCACAATACGCTTGATGGGGCTGTCCTTTTTAAAGCCCGCCTGGTGCATCTCGAACGAACCGCTCGAGAACATGCCGTCGGGCGTGGAGCAGTCGAAGCAAATGTCCGGGAACGCCTTGAGCAGCTCCTCGGTAACCTGCGGGTCGATGGTCCAGGTTTTGAGCACCTCGCCATGACTGTCGCGCACGATGGAGCCGTTAGAGCAGCAGGCGTCAAGCGCCAGGCCCGTAAAGCCATGCTCGCCGACCGGCAGCGTCGAGCGTCCGGTCGCGGGAACCACATGCAGGCCAGCCTCGGTCAGCTCGCGAATGGCACGGCGGATGGTCCCATCCGCCTCATGCAGGGCGTTCAGCAGCGTTCCGTCTAAGTCACTCGCAAACATCTTGATCATGGGCATGCCTCTCCTTCGTCTGCACGATATTGTAGACGAGAACGGGCGCGCCCCAAGAGAGGCGCGCCCGTCAGGCGAAAGATTGTCCTACACCGCAGCGGGGCCGCGTTCGCCGGTACGGATGCGGATGACTTCCTCGACCGGCTCGACCCAGATCTTGCCATCGCCGACGGCTCCGGTGCGAGCGGCGTTGCAGATGATGTCGACAATGCCATCGACGTGCTCATCGGCGCAAATAAGGGTGAACTGTACCTTAGGGATCGTGTTGACAAGTAACTCGTTGCCGCGCACGTATTCCTTCCAGCCATGCTGCGCGCCGCAGCCCTGCACTTGGTTAATAGTCATGCCACGAACATCGGCAGCAAACAGCGCGTCTTTAAGAACCTCAAGCTTCTCGGCACGAACGATCGCCGTAATTTTCTTCATAGTGAATTCCTCTCTTTAATAAAGAAATGAATTGCTCATTCATGTGGCACGGGTTTTCCAAATGCCGCAAACCAACCTCAGAGATCAAAAAGTTCAACTGACTGGTCTTAGCAGGTTTCCCAGGTGCCGCAGATTGCCGCGAAAGAGGAGCGAAGCGTACTTAAGTACGTGAGCGACGATTGAACGGCAAGGTGCGGTGCCTGGGGAAGCCGTTAGTCAAGTCCGGAGAAAGAAGGATACGCGCTCTCGCCGTGTTGACTCGCATCCAGGCCCAGCGCCTCGTCGGCCTCGTCCACGCGCAGGCTGCCGTGGAACAGCGCCTTGACCACCGCGGCGATCACCAAGTCGAGCACCAGTACAATAGCGACCGTCACCACAATGCCCAAAATCTGCGAGATGAGCAGCGAGACATCGCCCGTGTAGAACAGGCCGCCCTTACCGGTCCACGAGAGCTCCGGCACGCAGAACAGCCCCGTGAGCACGCCGCCCAGGATACCACCGATGCCGTGGCAGCCAAACGCGTCGAGCGCATCGTCGTAGCCAAATTTGGTCTTAAGATGGCTGATGGCCAGGTAGCAGACGGGAGATACGATCAGGCCCATGACCAGCGCCGCCCACGGCTCGACAAAGCCCGCACCCGGCGTGACCACCACAAGGCCCGCAACCAGACCGGTGCTGGCGCCCACCAGCGTGGGGCGACCGGTGTGCACGCGCTCGACGGCAAGCCACGAGACCATGCCCGCCGCGCTAGCCGTCACGGTGTTGAGGATGGCAAGCGCCGCCACGGCGTCGGCCTTAAACTCGCTGCCGCCGTTAAAGCCAAACCAGCCAAACCAAAGCAGCCCGGCGCCCAACGCCACAAACGGCACGTTATGCGGACGGTAGCTCACCATGCCAAAACCGCGACGACGGCCAAGCATTAAGCAGAGGATCAGGCCGGTAAGACCGGACGAAATGTGCACCACGTCGCCGCCGGCAAAGTCGAGTGCACCGATGATGTCGCCGATAAAGGAGCCCTCGCCGCCCCACACCATGTGGGCAAGCGGCGCATAGACCACGAGCAGCCAAATGCCCAGGAAGGCCGTCATGGCACCAAACTTAACGCGGCCGGCCAGGCTACCCGTGACGATAGCGGCAGTGATCATGGCAAACGCCATCTGGAAGGCGATGTTGATAATCTCCGGGTAGACGGCGCCGTCCGACGCGGTGCCCTCGGCCGCCTGCAGCACCTGGTTGAGTACCGGCAGGCACAGTAGCTGGTCAAGGCCTCCAATAAACGGGCTGGAACCGTCGCCGCCGTAGGCCAGCGACCAGCCGGCAACAATCCACAGCATACCAACCAGGCCAATGGCGCCAAAGCACATGAGCATGGTGTTGATGACATTTTTGCGCCTGGACAGGCCGCCATAGAAAAACGCCAGACCCGGTGTCATTAAAAACACGAGCATGGTGCAGATGAGCATAAACGTTGTCGATCCCGTATCGTACATTCGCTCTCCCTTGGTCGCGTGGACGTTGTCGGCGCCCATAATGCGGCCGAGGGGCAACTGGTGTAGACCAGATACGGCGTTGTTAAACGCTGCGTTGTCGAATGGAAACGGTGCCGCAATCTTGGAAACGGCACGGCAACGGACGCGAAACGGACGGGAAATACGCGAGCAAGGGAGCCGTGAGTGCGCCCGTCCCGGCTAGCGCCGAAACAGCTCGTGGGCGCGGTCGCGGAGATTAGTTGCTCGAATGACACCTTCGTAGCGATTGATGCGCAGGCGCGGGAAGGCGTTAAAGAAGCGTAGGTCGCGGCGGCTGAGTGACACGCTCGGCACCGGACGGCTCATGCGCTTGCCGGCAAGGCGGCGACTGAGCGACGGACGCGGCATGTTCGGCGCGGCATCGGCCACGCGGCGGGCGGCAAGCGCCAGGCCGCGAGCACCATCCGCGATAAACGTCGGCATCGAAGCCTTCTCGCGCAGGGCATCGAGCGTCGCGTCGCCCAGCTCCGCCAGCCACGCGTTAACGGCACGGCTACGGATATGCGTCTGTGCCACCGAGTCGATCGCCGAATCGGGAATACGTTCGAGCATGGAGTCGGACGCATCGGCAAGCGACTCGTTAATGCGGTCGGCAAGGTCGGCGCGCACACGCTCCAGCTGATCGGACAGACGCCGCCAACTGGCCAAAGAGCATGCCGCGTCGACCATCATCGCGACCGCGACGATAAAGGCGGACAGCCGCACAATCAGCACCGGCAGATGGCCAAGCAGCCCCAGCAATGCCGGTTCCACTACGCGGCAAATGCACAACGCACCCAAGCCAAACGCGCATGCCCAGTACAGGCAGATGCGTCCGTGCAGGTTAAACGGCAGGTGCGAATAGTCCCAAAAGCGAGCGCCCGTTGTTTTTTCCAACAGCACGCCTACGCTGTACTCAATCACGCTGCATACGAGCGCTGCAGCGACAAACTGGCTCGAGGCATCCGGAATCCCGCGCAACAGCAGCCAGCAGGCAATGCCGCCCGCGCCATAGATTGGGCAGCACGGCCCCAGCAAAAAGCCGCTGTTGACAAATCGTCCGTGATTAAGCATGGCGCATACTGTCGACTCCCATACCCAGCCGCAAAACCCGTAAAAGGCAAACGAGAGCACCAGTGCCGAGAGTGGGCAGGCGGCAAGCGTCGCGCCACCAAACGCCATATCAATCGCGGTCCCCACCGTCTACCCTCTCCTCTTTTCGCTCGATTCGCCACTCACGCCATCGTCCGCCTCGTCCTTGCGCGGTAGACGGCAGGCGACCGTCTCGCGCAGAGCACACCATTTATCCGCCAGGCACACAATCCATGCCTCACGGCACGTCGGCGGCACCGGCACCAGCGGAAACATATGCCGCACGATGATATTCCGCTCGCGCGGCGTCAGCTCAAAATCTTCCTCGGCACGTGCCAGGGCAAAAAACGGATGCCGAAATCCGTGCAGGCGATGGCTCGGATCGGGATCGTGCCAGTCATAGAGAAAGTAGTCGTGCAGCAAGGCTCCGCGCAGCAACGAGGCACGGTCGACCGAGACACCGACGCGGCCCAGGCGCTCGGCAAAGGACAGACTTGCCCGCGCCACCGAGGTCACATGTGCATAGACCGTCACATCGCCATGCTGGATAAACTCGCGCGTCAGGTCCAGACGGCCCGCCTGTGCCAGTTGACGGGCAGCATGGTCTACTTCGCACGCGATTTTCTCGGCACGAACGACACCGGACATGCTGCCTCCTTCCAGCGACTCACGGCGACAAGCCACGGCCTGTGCACAATCGATAAAAACATCATGGAACACATCAGTATGGCATCGGACAAAACGTTTTGCCCCACCAGTTGGCGAATTACCGCGCCGCCGTCACATATCAAACGCCAAAATGTGCGAGACTGTCTTGTGCAATTGTGCCGGCCGAGGGAGCGCCGGCGCTCGATTCGCATGGAGTAACCCACAACGATGCTGCTTACGCAAACGACAACGCCCGAGGACGTCAAGGCTCTTAATCGTGCCGAGCTCCCGCAGCTCTGCGACGAGATTCGCCACGCCATCCTCGAAAGCTCCGCCGCTGTCGGCGGACACGTTGCCCCCAACTTGGGCGTCGTTGAGCTTACGGTTGCGCTTCATCGCGTGTTTAACTCCCCCATCGACAAGATCGTCTTTGACGTTTCGCACCAGACCTACGCCCACAAGGCGCTGACGGGGCGCGCGTACACTTATATCGATCCGGAGCGTTATGGTGAGGCTTCTGGCTTTGCCAATCCCGACGAGTCCGAGCACGACCTGTTCGCCATAGGCCATACCTCGACCTCGGTGAGCCTGGGCTGCGGCCTGGCGCACGCTCGTGACCTGGCGGGCGATGCATACAACGTCATCGCCATCATTGGCGACGGCTCGCTTTCGGGCGGCCTGGCGTTTGAGGGCTTTAACAATGCCGCCGAACTCGATAGCAACCTGATCATCATCGTCAACGATAACGACCAGTCCATTGCCGAGAACCATGGCGGCCTGTATCGCAATCTGGCCGAGCTGCGCGCCAGCAACGGCACCTGCGAGCGCAACGTTTTCCGCGCGATGGGGCTCGACTACCGCTATCTGGACGCCGGTAACGATGTGTTGGCCCTCGTCGACGCGCTGCAGGAACTGCGCAATATCGATCACCCCATCGTGCTGCACGTCTCCACCGCCAAGGGCAAGGGCTTTGAGCCAGCCCAGAGCGACCCCGAGCGCTGGCACCACGTGGGTCCGTTTGACATGGCGACCGGGCGCAAGCTCTGCCCGGGCCATCCGAGCGAGCCTGCGCCGCGCACCTATGCCGACATTACGGGCGAGGCGCTCAGCGCCGCCATCGAGCGCGATCCGCAGGTCGTGGGCATCACGGCCGCCACACCCTACATCATGGGCTTTACACCCGAGCTTCGCGCTGCCGCCGGCAAACAGTTCGTCGATGTGGGCATTGCCGAGGAGCACGCCGTGACCTTTGCCACCGCGCTTGCACGCTCGGGCACCAAGCCAGTCTTTGGTGTGTACGGCACGTTTTTGCAGCGCGCCTACGACGAGCTGTGGCACGACCTGTGCCTCAACGACGCCCCCGCAACCATCCTGGTGTTTGGTGCGTCAATCTTTGGCACCACGTCCGAGACGCACCTTTCGTTCTTTGATATTTCCATGCTGGGCGGTCTTCCCAACATGCGCTACTTGGCGCCGGCCTGCATGGAGGAATATCTGTCCATGCTGAGCTGGTCGCTCGACCACCGCGAGCATCCCGTGGCGATCCGCGTACCGGGCATCGGCCTGGTTAGCCGCCCCGATTTGGCGCCCGCCGAGGGCACCGATTACGGCGTCGCGCGCTACAACGTGGTGCGTCAGGGCCGCGACGTTGCCCTGCTCGCGCTTGGCGATTTCTTTGAGCTGGGCGAGCGCGTGGCAAACCGTCTGACTGCCGAGTACGGTATCGAGGCCACGCTCGTCAACCCGCGCTTTGCAACCGAGCTCGACCACGAGTTCCTCGACAGCCTTGCCGCCGAGCATCGCGTTGTCGTCACCCTCGAGGACGGCATCTTGGACGGCGGCTGGGGCGAGCGCGTGGCATGCTATCTGGCATGCACGCCGTTGCGCACGCGCACCTTCGGCATCGCCAAGGGCTTCCCCGACCGCTACGACCCCAACGAACTGCTCGCTCAAAACGGCATGACGGTCGAGAATATGGCCGCCGAAGCCGCAAGACTACTCAACGAGTAAGAAAACCTCCGCAAGGAAAGCACCCCCTGCGGAGGTTTTTGTTTTCGCGGCGCGATTATCTCAATCTGTAACATCTAGGGCCCGAATTCCCGTCTACCTGTTACAGATCGAGACAAGACATCTTAGTCCCCGACGTTTGTCTCGATCTGTAACAGATAGAGACCTTTTGTCCGTCCAGATGTTACAGATCGAGACATTCGAATCCCCCTGAAGAGAAAATCTCAATCTGTAACAGTTACTCGGCAAAAACGGCTGCAGATGTTACAGATTGAGACAAAACAGCGAGGCGGGCCGCCACATCTGCAAGAACCACCACAAAGGTGCCTGTCCCTTTTTGGTAGGTAGAATTACCCATAAGGTAAGTATGTTTCTGAGTTATTTCGTGTTGACCCATTTGAGCGCGATAGGGTATAACTCTACTCAACCGCTAGGGATTTTATTGAGAAAGGTGTTCTACCATGAGCAAGAACCTCTCCCAGCAGGTCGTTCTCGACCGCCGCGGCTTTGTCGCCGCTACCTTCGCAACCGTCGCCGGCCTTGGTCTTGCCGGCTGCTCCGACACCAGCGCCGAGGCCGACAAGGGTTCCGCCGCCGGTTCCTCCAAGAGCTCCGAGGATACCGAGGCTTCTACCACGCTCGACGCTAAGGCATTCGACAAGCTCGTCAACGACGGCCCCAAGGCCGATGACGACGCCATCGCCGCCAGCACCTGGGCGACGGCCGTCAAGGACGCCGGCGTCTTTAAGATCGGTGGCGTTCAGACCTCCACGCTCTTCTCCCTCCTCAACGAGAAAGACGGTCAGACCCGCGGCTTCGACGCCGGTGTCGCACAGCTCCTGTCCAACTACATTCTGGGCGAGAACAAGGTCGAGATCACCCAGGTGACCTCGGACACGCGCGAGTCCGTCCTGCAGAACGGCCAGGTCGACGCTGTCTTTGCCACCTACACCATCACTGACGAGCGCAAGAAGCTCGTCTCCTTCGCCGGCCCCTACTACTACACCCAGCAGGCTATCCTGGTGCTCGCCGATAACGACGACATCAAGAGCGTCGACGACCTGGCCGACAAGAACGTCGCCGTCCAGTCCGGCTCCAACGGCCCCGCCATCCTGGAGGAGCTCGCTCCCAAGGCCAGCCAGCAGGAGTTCAAGACCGACGAGGAGGCCCGCCAGGCACTCCAGCAGGGCCGCGTTGACGCCTACGTCATCGATAACAACATGCAGCAGAGCGCCCTGGTCCGCGAGCCCGGCAAGTACAAGATCGCCGGCAAGCCCTTCGGCAGCAAGGAACCCTACGGCATCGGTCTGCCGCTCGATTCCGACGGCGTCGCCTTTGTCAACGACTTCCTTAAGAAGATTGAGGACGATGGCACCTGGACTGAGCTGTGGCAGATCTGCATCGGCGACCGTACGGGCGACACCAATGTTCCCGAGCTGCCCGAGATCGGCGCCTAGTCAGCGAGCCTGGTAACGGCCGCAACGAAACCATATGGAAACGCACGATCCGCTTTATTGCGGTAAACTGTTTCCTCACTGAGTTGTCGGGGCTTCCGTACACACGGGAGCCCCTTTCCTTATCGGCGGGAGGTCCGCATGAGTCTCTCCGAGCTCTGGTCGCTCTATGGCCAGAACTATATCGACGCGCTGCTAGCAACCTGGGGTATGACGCTTGAGTCGTTTGCCATCGCCATGGTGTTGGCCGTCGCCGTCACCGTGATGCGCGTGTCGCCGCTCAAGCCGCTGCGCGTCTTTGGCGACCTGTATGTCCAGGTCTTCCGTAACATCCCCGGCATCGCGCTGCTCATCATCGTCGTCTACGCGCTGCCGCCGCTCAAGGTCGTTCTGCCCTACCGCGCCTGCGTTATCGTCGCCACGGTCCTTTTGGGCTCGGCCTTTGGCTCCGAGAACTTTATGAGCGGCATCAACACCGTCGGCGTCGGCCAGGTCGAAGCCGCCCGTTCGCTGGGCATGAGCTTTAACCGCATCCTCGCCAAGATCGTGATTCCGCAGGCGCTGCGCTCGAGTGTGCTGCCCATGACCAACCTCTTTATCGCCGTCATGCTCACCACTGCGCTCGGCAGCCAGGTGCCGCTTAAGCCGCAGGAGCTCACCGGCGTGGTGAGCTACATTAACACGCGCTCGCTCGGCGGCGTCGCCGCGTTCTTTATCTCGGCGCTCGGCTACCTGGGCACGGCCTTTGTGGTGAGCCACATTGGCAACTACATCGATAAGAAGGTGAGGATCCTCCGATGAGCAAGCACTCCTCCCCTGCGCTTACCATGCGCGATGCGCTCTACGAGGCTCCCGGCCCCAAGATGCGCGCCAAGATTCGCATCGGCACCGCCATCTCACTCGTCGCCGTCGCCGCGCTCGTCGCCCTGGTACTGCAGCGCTTTTATGTGACCGGCCAGCTTTCGGTCCACTATTGGTATTTCTTTACGCACCTCACCACCTGGAAGTTCTTGCTTGCCGGCTTTGAGGGCACCGTTAAAGTCGCACTCACCGCTGGCGCCATCGCGCTGGTGCTGGGCTTAGCCCTTATGCTCGGCCGCACCAGCGACATTAAGCCGCTGCAGCTGGTCTGCCGCGTGCTTACCGACTTCTTCCGCGGTGTGCCGAGCCTGCTGTTTATCTACTTCTTCTTTTTGGTGCTGCCCCAGTACAAGATCGCGCTACCGTCGTTTTGGATGCTCACGCTTCCCGTCGCGCTCGCCGCAGCCGGCGTACTTGCCGAGATCTTCCGCGCCGGCGTCAACGCCGTACCGCGCGGGCAGGTCGAGGCGGCCCAGGCGCTCGGTCTCTCCAAGGCTAAAACCACCTTTAAAATCGTATTGCCCCAAGCGATTCGGTTTATTATTCCGTCGTTGATCTCACAACTTGTAGTCGTGGTCAAGGACACCACCGTCGCCTATGTGGTGAGCTATCCCGACCTGATGCAAAATGCCCGCGTGCTCATTACCAACTACGACGCCCTCGTGTCGGTCTACCTGGTGATCGCAGTCATCTACATCCTCATCAACGTCGCGATCAACAAGGCCGCTGTCTATGTTTCGCACAAGACCGGCGCGACCATCATCCGCTAACGCTTTACCATTTCGAGTCATAAGGAGCCGAGCACCATGGCACAGAGCACCTCTTCCACCGGCAATCAGCCGCTGATCGAGCTCAGACACGTCGATAAGCACTATGGCGATCTGCACGTCCTCAACGACATCAATCTCTCGGTCGACCGCGGCGAGGTCGTCGTTGTGATCGGCCCCTCGGGCTCGGGCAAGTCGACCATGTGCCGCACCATCAACCGCCTGGAAACCATCGACTCGGGCGAGATCCTCATCGAGGGCGAGCCCCTGCCGCAAGAAGGCAAGGATCTTGCCCGCATGCGCGCCGAACTGGGCATGGTGTTTCAGCAGTTCAACCTGTTCGCACATATGACGGTGCTGCAGAACGTCATGCTGGGACCGGTCGATGTGCTGGGTGTCTCCAAGGACGAGGCCCGCGAGCGCGCCATGGACCTGCTGAGCCGCGTGGGCGTGGCCGAGCAGGCCGACAAGGTGCCCGCACAGCTTTCGGGCGGCCAGCAGCAGCGCGTGGCCATCGCCCGTTCACTCGCCATGCAGCCCAAGGCCATGCTTTTTGACGAGCCCACAAGCGCCCTCGATCCCGAAATGATCAACGAGGTGCTCGAGGTCATGGTGCGCTTGGCCCAGCAGGGCATGACGATGATCGTCATCACGCACGAGATGAACTTTGCCCGCCGCGTGGCCGACCGCGTCGTGTTTATGGCCGACGGCCAGATCGTGGAAACCGGCACGCCCGACGAGTTCTTCGACCACCCCCAGACCAAGCGCGCCCAGGACTTCCTCAACTCCATCAAGGGCCACTAACCAGACCGCCCACCCGCCCGCCATGCCCATCCAAACTCGAAAGTTACACCTATGATCGGAACTCGCACTTCATCGTCCTACACCCCGCACGTCGACGTCGCCCCCGCCGACCGCCCACTCATCCTCGTCGCACCGCGCTGGGAAGAGGCAGAGCCGTTTTTAACCGAGATGCTCTCCCCCAACGAGGAAATCGCAAGTGTCTTTGTCGATGCCATTCTTGCCGTCGGCGGCCTGCCGCTGCAGATGTCCATCACCGAGGACATTGAGGTTATCCGTCATTACGTCGATATCGCCGACGGCATCGCTATTCCCGGCGGCCCGGACGTCAACCCCAAGCGCTGGGGCGACGAGCGCCCCTACGACCCCACGCTGTGCTGCGAGATTCGCGACCGTTTTGAGTTTAAGCTGGTTAACGAGGTGCTTCGCGCCAAGAAGCCGCTCTTTACCACCTGCCGAGGCACGCAGCTGCTCAATGTCGCCACCGGCGGCACCCTGTGCATGGACGTGCCGAGCCTGGGTGCGCGCGAGGGCCGCACGCAGTGGCGCCATACCCACGTGCTCAACGATCCCGTGCACCCCGTCGAGGTCGTGCCGGGCTCGCTGCTGGAGCGCGCGGTTGGCGGTCACAGGCTGATCCAGACCAACTCGGCACATCACTGCTGCGTCGACCGTCTGGGTAAAAGCACGCGCTTGGTCGCCAAGGCAACCGACGGCGTTCCCGAGTGCATCGAGGTCGAAGGCCAGCCATTCTGCCTGGGCGTGCAATGGCACCCTGAGTACACGTGGAAGACGCTCGAGACCGACTTTAACCTCTGGAAGTCGTTTGTCGAGGCAGCGGCCAAGGTTAAACAGGCCCGCTAGCACGCGAACCACAAAACAGATAAGGGTGCCCCGCCGGCCACATGGTCCGGCGGGGCACCCTTTCACCTATATGTGGCCGGCAAGCAGCCCAAGGCTCGCAAGCTCTTATTCAGCCGCCTCGCGCAGGGCCGACATCGTAGCCGCATATTGCTGCTGCAGTGCATGCATTCCCTCGCGTGCGCCGTCAACGGCATCGGCGCCGCGCAGCGCTTCGGTCACCACGACCGCCGGCTCGTACAGATTATCGAATCCCAGGTTCTGGCTCACGCCCTTGAGCGTATGCACTGCCATAAACGCACCTTCGGCGTCTCCCGCCGCCATGGCAGCCTCCAGCTTGTCCATGCTCTCGTCATCCAAAAACTTGAGGGCAAAGCGGGCAAGCATTTCCTCGCCCATCAGCCGAGCGCACGCGTCATCATAATTAGCGCCGATCTTCTCATACGCCTCACGCATGGAAATCATGGATTAAAACTCCTTAGGTCAAACTAAATCGTGGGAAACGCGACAACGTCGGCGGGGCGTGCCAACGTCTCGGCAATACGGTCTTGCACCTCGAGCAGACAGTCGAGCAACAGCGGGTTAAAGGTGCCGCACTTACCGTCCAGGATCATCTGGATCGCCTCCTTGTGCGGAATAGCGTCCTTGTACACACGCACGCTCGTCAGAGCATCATACACGTCGGCCAACGAGACCACCTGCGCGGCAATGGGAATCTCGTCGCCCTTAAGGCCATCGGGATAGCCCTTGCCGTCCCAGCGCTCGTGATGCCAACGCGCAATCTGGTACGCATATTCCATAAGCGCATTGCCGACGTGATGGCGGCCCAGCTCAAGCAACATGTCGGCGCCCATCGTGGTATGCGTCTTCATAATCTCGAACTCCTCGGGCGTAAGGCGCCCGGGTTTGTTGAGAATTGCATCGTCAATCGACATCTTGCCGATATCGTGCAGCGCCGAAGCCAGGGCAATCGTAGAGCGTTCCTCATTGTCGAGGGAGATCGTGCCGCTACGCTGGACCAGACAGCCAAGCAGCAGCTCGGTCAGCTTCTCGATGTTCGTAACGTGCCTGCCGCTCTCGCCATTGCGAAGCTCCATAACGCCGGCCATGATGTCGATGAGCATGCGACTGTTCTTGACGCGCTCGTTGTACTGCTGGGACAGCAAACTCGTCAGGCGGCGCTGTTTGGCGTATAGGCGGATGGTGTTGCTTACACGCCGGCGCACGACACGGGAGTCAAACGGGCGGTTGATATAGTCCGAGGCGCCCAGCTCGTACGCGCGCAGAACCATATCATCGGAATCTTCGCTCGAAATCATGATGAAAGGCAGATTGTCGATACCCGATCGGCGCGACAGATCGGCCAGCACCTCAAAGCCGCTTATGCCCGGCATGACAATATCCAGCAGCACGAGCGACAACTCATCGCCATAGCGGTCGACCATGTCGAGCGCCGTACGACCGTTGTCGGCCTCGAGGATGCAATACTCGTCCTTGAGCATCTCGTTGAGAATGGCTCGGTTCATCTCGGAGTCATCGACAATAAGCACCAAAGGCTTTTCGCTTTGGAAGGCTTCGATGGAATCGGCATCGGTCACGACCGTACCGGCTTTTGCCTTAGCGCGGCTCAATAACTGGACAGCGCGGCCAACTCCTTCATCGACCGTCTCGCCATGAATGCGAACACCGCCAACACATGCCGTCAAGCTCACGTACTCATGGCCCGGAACAATCGTGGCATGAACGGCATCGGACACCTGATGCAGGCGACGGGTGAAGTCATCGGAGGGAATATTGGGCATGACGACCACAAACTTGTCGCAGCCATAGCGTACAAGCTCGTCAGTCGAACGAATTCCGCTGCGTATGGCTGTCGCCACAGCACCGAGCGCAAGGTCGCCGGCATGACGGCCACACGTATCGTTGAAGACCCTAAAATCATCAAGGTCGATCACCGCAACGCCGGCATTCATGCGGGCGCTACGGAGCTTTTCCTCGTAATATCGGCGATTGCGCACACTCGTCAGCACGTCGGTGTAGACGAGGTCCTCTTCTGCAGCCTCTTGCTCATCGATCGGACGCACCATCAGCAGGACGTGAGGCTCGCCCTCGACCTTCAGAGGGCGCAGGCGAGCGCGGTACTCGGTACCATCATTGAGCAGCTGCTCCGATACATCATCGGAACCTGCCAAGGCCTCAAGACTCGACTGACGCAGACAAGGGCAGCGATCGCCGGCGAGCAAGCAGTTAGGCTCGCTCTTAATCTGATCGGCCGACAACAAACGCACCACGGGGTAGGTCTTCGCGACGCGGGCGACCTCGGCGGCAGCCTCCTCGTCGGTTAGATTGACCTCGTGATTATTGAGCATATGGGGCCCTTCCTATCGTTACGCACGGCAACGGTGCATATCAATTGGTACAAGGGTAGCATCTAACAGCTGAAGGCAAACGCGCGATTATCGTTACATTTTTATGACCTGGCAAACGGCGGTAATGGAGCCGCGGGCGCGCGGTTATGGGCGCATTCGTTAACAATGACGAAACGCTAACAGCCCCTCTCCCCGCAGGTCATCGAGCGTGCTAACGCTCCAAGACATCGCGAACGGCGTTTGCCGCCGTAACGGGGCGATCGCGCAGACCGTTATGCGCGCCCGGGATCGTCACAAGGGGGCAATCGAGATATTCGGCAGCCGCTCGCGTGCCAGCCTCGCGGGGTGTATCGACCGAAAGCTCGCCCAAAAACACGGCCGACACCGCCTTTGACGCGCGGACGCGCTCCCAGTCGGGAGCATATGTCATATTTGTTCCGTATTCATTAGCCATAAAGCAACGACCATTGCGCAGGGCATGTTTGGCTTCCGCTTCGGTCGTCCCGGGAGCTTCGGGGTCCAAGTCGCCGAGGGCTCCCAAGAAAAGCCGGAGCGCCCTTGAAACCTTTCCAGCCGCAATCATATCGAGCAAAACCGGAGCTGCGCCCATGCCGACGCCTTCGGCCGACACAGCCGGCTCATGCAGAATCGCACGGGCGACGAGATGGGGTTCGGCGCGAAGAAGCTCCAGCGCCACCAACGTACCGGCGCTATGCGCAAGCACATTTGTCGGAGCGCCAACGTGTTCGATCACGGCTTGCAGGTCGGCGGCCTGAGCGGCAAGATCATAGCTGCCGTCTGCCGCATCGCTGCTGCCACCGCAGCCGCGGCGGTCGTAGGCAATTACGCGGTAGTTGCGGCTGAGCTCACAAGCGATACCGTCGAAAAATGTGCCGTCGACACAAGCGCCGTGCACGCACACCAAGGCAGGAGTATCAGGCGACACATCCGGGCCGGCATATTCGCGACAGGCAATCGTGGTGCCCGCATTCTCGACCGTAAAATCCATGTTGTGCCCCCATCATCAACGCCCATCCAGTTGCGCGTCAGTACGGCTGGATAGACCTGCATTGCTTTACGCCTTGTTAACAGATTAACTTTACCCGACCCGAGGCTTTTCATGACACGGCATAATGAGCGACGTGAAAAAACGAAACTTGTAAAGCAAGAGCCCGCACCCTGCTTTGGAGCCGATGCTATGCTTAGGCACAATTGTCTTGAGGAGCATATGCCTATGTCTACGTTTTTGAATGCCAGCCCCATCTTTGGGCCCGTTCGCAGCCGTCGCCTTGGTCTCTCGCTCGGCGTCAACATGATGCCGGCCAGCGGCAAAATCTGCACGTTCGACTGCATTTACTGCGAAAACGGACTCAACGCCGAGCGCCCCTGCCATGAGCCGTACAACACAGCTGCCGTGGTACTCGACGCGCTCGAGGCAAAGCTGCGCGAGATGGCAGCCGAGGGCGAGCTCCCCGATGTGATCACCTTCGCAGGCAACGGCGAGCCCACCGCCGCACCGGAGTTTCCGCAGGCCATCGCCGGCGCCGTCGCGCTGCGCGACGAGCTTGCCCCAAACTCCAAGATCGCCGTGCTCTCCAACGGCACGCGCGCCGACCGCCCCGAGGTGCACGACGCGCTCATGATGGTCGATGACAACATTCTTAAGCTCGATACCGTCGACCCGGCATTTATCCAGCTGCTCGACCAGCCCGTTGGCCCCTACGACGTCGAGCACCAGATCGAGACGTTCGCAAGCTTTGACGGTCACGTTATTATCCAGACGATCTTTTTGACCGGTGAGTATCAGGGCAAGCCCATCGACAACACCGGCGAGGAGTACGTCGCCCCCTGGCTCGCGGTGCTCGAGCGCATTCGTCCGCAGGAGGCGACCATCTACACGGTGGCGCGCGAGACACCGGTCGCAGGCCTTGCCAAAGCAGCACCCGAGGCCCTCGACGCCATTGCCGCGCGCGTGCGCGCCCTCGGCATTCCCTGCCAGGTGAGCTACTAGCAAAACCACGCAGCAGCTAGTGCCTGCCATCCCGCTCCATCAGTTGCGGTGATATAGTTCCTATTTATGCTGTTAAACCGCTTAAATCGGAACTATATCACCGCAACTTTTATGGACGCGTGGGTGGGCTATACTAGCTGCGAATGAAAGGAAGTTAGCCATGTTTGACAATGGACCCGTGCCCGGCCGCAACGACGCCTGCTGGTGCGGCAGCGGCAAAAAATATAAGAAATGCCATAGCGCCTTTGATGAGCGCCTCGAGCGCTTGTGGGAAGAGGGCTGGGAGGTTTTGCCCCGCACGCTCTACAAGACGCCCGCCGATATCGAGGGCATCAAGCGCTCGGCCGCCATCAACGTGGGCGTGCTCGATTACGTAGGCGAACACATCGCCGCGGGCATGACCACCAACCAGATCGACCAGATGATCTACGACTACACCGTCGAGCACGGTGGCACGCCGGCCGACCTCAACTATGAGGGCTACCCCAAGAGCGTTTGCACCTCGATCAACGACGTGGTCTGTCACGGTATCCCCTGCGATACGGACGTGCTGCATGAGGGCGATATTATCAACGTGGACTGCTCCACGATCCTAGACGGCTACTTTAGTGATTCGAGCCGCATGTTCTGCATCGGCGAGGTCTCTGCCGAGCGCCAGCGCCTGGTCGACGTCACCCGCGCCAGCGTGGAGGCGGGTCTGGCTGCCGTCAAGCCGTGGCTGCCGCTCTCCGTGATGGCTGAGGCCGTGCAAAAGACGGTCGAGGACGCCGGTTTTAGCGTAGTGCGCGAGTACGGCGGACACGGCATTGGCAAAGAGTTCCACGAGGACCCGTTTGTGGGCTTTACCACCGAGGCGCCCGATGTGGACACCATCATGGCCCCGGGCATGGTCTTTACCATTGAGCCCATGGTCAACGCCGGAGCGCCCGACATCAAGATCAGCAAGGGCGACGGTTGGTGCGTGCGCACCAAGGACGGCAGCGATTCGGCCCAGTGCGAGGTACAGCTCGTGGTGACCGAGGACGGCTACGAGCTGCTGAGCTGGTAGCCGTGGATGCGCCGGATGCTGACGGGTACGCTCGTCTTGCATCCGGCGTTTTTATTTGAACGTTTTGCCTGATAAAACCTGCCAAAATAAACCTGTCCCTTTTTGGTAGGTCAAGCGGAGAGGACTGCTTGTGAACATCCTGGTTTTGCCGCCCGTCAACGACCGTCATCGCGCAATTCTTGAGTCGAGCGCTCCGGGCGAGGACTTTGTCTACACGAGCGCCAACGCCGCCACGCGCGAGCAGGTCGCCGATGCCGACGTGATCCTGGGCAACATCGACCCTGACATGCTCACGGCATGCGAGCATCTCCAGCTGTTGCAATTGCAGACCGCCGGCTATGACGACTACCTTGCCGCCGGCACCGTGCCGGCTGACGCCAAGCTGTCTTGCTCGATCGGCGCCTACGGTCAGGCCGTAAGCGAGCACATGTTTGCCATGGTCCTTTCCATGATGAAGCGCCTGCCCGGCTACCAGGACCTGCAGCGCAAGCATCGCTGGGAGGACTTGGGCCCGGTCACCTCGCTCAAAAATGCCAACGTGTTGGTGCTGGGCGCGGGCGATATCGGCGGCCACTTTGCCACGCTCTGCCGCGGCATGGGCGCGCACGTCCGTGGCATCAAGCGCCATCCGCTCGTCTACCCCATTGTGTTTGAGGACATGGACGGCATGGATGCCCTGTCTGAACGCCTGGCGGAGGCCGACGTCGTCGCATCCTTTATGCCGAGCACGCCCGAGACCCGCGGCCTGGCGAACGCCGAGTTCTTCGCCGCGATGAAGCCGGGCGCCTTCTTTGCCAACGGCGGCCGTGGCGACCTTGTGATCGCCGACGACTTGGTTACCGCTCTGGAGTCCGGGCATCTCGCCGGCGCCGCGGTCGACGTCACCGACCCCGAGCCGCTACCCGCCACAAGCCCGCTGTGGGATGCACCCAACATGCTCATCACGCCGCACATCTCCGGCTGGTTCCACTTGGAGGCTACGCTCGACAATGTGGTCGACATTGCCGCAGAGAATCTGCGTCACCTGCAGGCAGGCGAGACCCTGCGCTGCTGGATCGAACACTGATTGTTCCGGCGTTTTGCCAAACGCCGGAACCCCTCGACGCTGCGAGCCCCATGGGTTCCGCCGTTCTAACGAACGGCGGACCGGCCGACGCTGCGCAACGTCCAGAACAACGATTTGTCATTCAAAAGGCGAGGCATGACCAGAAGGTCTATGCCTTGCCTTTTTCATGCCAACTTGTTCGCTCTGGACATCGCTCGCTGACGTTTGCTCAACCCGCGGTGTCTTAACAATTCTGTCCGGCTGTTGGCATTGCGGCATTTGCCCAAATAAAACCTGCCAAAGTAAACCTGTCCCTTTTTGGCAGGTATTAGAGCTCTACGCTTTCGGCGCCGTTGATGGTTAGGTTTCGCTCGTAGAAGGCGGTGAGAGCGCGGATGGCGTACATCACGTCGCGCACGCCGCCGGTCTCGTAGCTTGAGTGCATGGCCAGCTGCGGCAGGCCCACGTCCACGGCATGCATGCTCGCCTGCATATTCGACAGGTTGCCCAGGGTGGAACCGCCGGCCATGTCGCTCTTGTTGGCGAAAGCCTGCGTTGGCACGTCGGCGTCATCGCAGATGGCCTGGAACACCGCGCGGCTAAAGGCATCGGTGCAGTAGTGCTGGTTGGCGGCTTCCTTGATGACGATGCCGCCGTTGAGCACAACCTGATTGCGGGCGTCGCACTTCTCGGCGTGGTTGGGGTGCACGGCATGTGCGTTGTCGCAGCTCGCGAGCATCGATGCGGCAAGGGCGCGATGGTACGACTCGTCGTCAAAGCCCAACGATCCGTTAATGCGGCGCAGTGCATCGGCCAAGAGCGTCGACATGGCGCCTTGCTTGGTCTCGGAGCCAACCTCCTCGTTATCGAAGCAGCAGAAGACCGAAACATCGTGCGCGTTCTCGGCACCCAAAAATGCCTGCAGCGAGGTGTAGGCGCAGGCCAGGTCGTCAAGCTTGGGCGTCGAGATAAACTCGTCGGCCCAGCCCCAAATGCGCGCATCCTGGCGGTTGACCAGGAACAAATCGCGGCCCAGAATTTGCTCGGGCTCAACGTCCAGCTCTTCGGCAATCAGGGCATCAAAATCTCCCTGCTTGAGTTCGCCGGCGCTGATGAGCGGGCACAGGTCGACGGCTCGGTTGGGAGCAAAGCCCTCGTTAACGCCGCGGTTCATGTGGATGGCAAGGCTCGGGATAATAGCGACCTCGCGCTCGGTGGCAAGCAGGCGGCTCTCAATACGGTCGCCCTCGCGTACCAGCACGCGGCCCGCGAGTGCCAGCGGACGGTCGAACCAGGTGTAGTCGATCATGCCGCCGTAGGCCTCGGTGTTCAGGCGCAGCGTCTCGCCCGCGCCGTCGAGCTCGGGCACGGCCTTAACCTTAAACGTCGGCGAGTCGCTGTGCGACGCCGTCAGCTGAAAATGGTAGTCGCCGGCAACGCCGTCCTCGCCCCACGTAGCAGCCAGGTCCTCGCCCACCTTAAAGGCGATAACGCTCGAGGTGTTGCGCTGCGTGTAATAACGCCCGCCCGGCTCGATGTCCCACGCCGCGTTCTCGGACAGGTAGGTAAAGCCCGCCTCGTCGAGCTCGGCCATAATGGTCGCCGCCGTATGGAACATGCTGGGGCATGCCTCGATAAAGTCGATAAGGTCGTTGGCGGCCTCGATATCATCGGCCGTCACATGCGCGCGCTCGGGCGTTTCCTGATCCGTCATGCTCTCCCCTTTCGCTGGGTTGATGGTCCCCTCCAGCATACCCCGCCACGCCAGCGCCGCACTCTTCATTCCGTGCTTAATTCCGCGCCACTCACCAAGTTGAGCCATCATGCCCGCGCTCCTTTTGCGACAATTGCGCTAACAGGACGAGAGGAGCCGTCATGAAGCCACGTAACATTGCCATCACCTGCGGTGTCGCGGGAGTCGCCGTCGGCCTTGCCGCTGCCACCGGTATCGTTTATCACAAGCAAATCAAGTCCGCCGCGTCGCTCAAACGCTTGACCGGCTACGCGGATGGCTATGACCTGTACGCAATCGACATCGCCTACGACTACGATCTCGATCGCATCATCGCCGCTGGCGCGCGCGACGATCAGGCCTACATCGATGCCGTGGTGGCGCAGGTGCTGCCCGGTGTGCCGGCACATGTCCAGGCGCCCCAGTTTGCCTGCAGTGCTTTTGTCGCCGTAGATGCCGAAGGCCGCGTGCGCACCGGTCGCAATTACGACTTTAAGGACGACACCTCGGCGCTGCTGGTGCGCAATCACCCACGCGGCGGCTATGCTTCCATCGGGCTTGCCGCCCTTAACAACCTGGGCGATAACACTCCGCTTGACTCCGTCGCCGGACGCGCCGCGGCACTCATGGGCCCGTTTGCCCAGCTCGACGGTGTTAACGAATGCGGCGTGTCCATTGCCGTACTCACCCTGGATTCCAAGCCCTGTGACCAGGACACGCAACGGCCCGTCATCAACACCTCGCTCGCCATCCGTCTGGTGCTCGACCGTGCCGCCACCACGCAAGAAGCTGTCGACCTGCTTTTCGCCTACGACATGCACGCCATGGCAGGACGCGATTACCACTTCTTTATCAACGACGCCGCCGGTGACGCGCGCGTAGTAGAATGGGACCCGCGCGATCCGGACCGCGCTTTCAAAGCGACTCCTGTACGCCAGGTTACGAACTTCTACGCCTGCTATGACGACGAAGTGCTGCCCAACCAAAAGAATGGCGAGCTGGGCCATGGTAAAGAGCGCGCCGTCGCAATCGCCGATGTTCTTGACGCCCATGTCGGTGCCCAGGACGAAACGATTGTCTGGGAAGCCCTGCGTGCCGCAGCGCAAGAACCCAATCCGGAAGACATCACCAGCAATACGCAATGGTCGGTCGTCTTTGACAATACCGAACCCGCCGCCGCTATTACGCTGCGCCGCCACTGGGGCGACGTCGACGCCTTCGCACTGTAAGGAGCCAGGCCCGTCAACCTTACGCCCGCCTGACGTTGTTTACATTTCCATACGCTTGAGCTAACACGTTTTACCCCCGCGTCAACAGTGTGCGGGGGTAAACTTATGCGCATGTTATAACTTGCCCGGAAGGATTCATCATGCTTAGGATCGGTCTTCTTACCAGTGGCGGCGACTGCCAGGCGCTCAACGCCACTATGCGCGGCATCGTCAAAACGCTTATGACAAATAGCGAAGAACCTATCGAGATCTATGGTTTTGAGGACGGCTACCAGGGCCTTATCTACAGCAGATTCCGCGTCATGACGCCCGCCGATTTTAGCGGCATCCTCACCCGCGGCGGCACCATCCTGGGCACGAGCCGCACGCCGTTCAAGCGCTTGGACATTCCCGAAGCCGATGGCGTCGAGAAGGTGCCCGCGATGGTCCACACCTATCACAAGCTGCAGCTCGACTGCCTGTTTATGCTGGGCGGCAACGGATCCACCAAGACCGCCAACCGCCTGCGCGAAGAGGGCCTCAACGTTATCGCCCTACCCAAAACCATCGATAACGACACCTGGGGCACCGAGTTGACGTTTGGCTTTACGAGCGCCATCGACGTCGCTACCAAGTGCATCGACGACATCCACACCACCGCGTCGAGTCACGGGCGCGTGTTCGTTATCGAGATCATGGGCCACAAGGTTGGCTGGATCCCGCTGTACGCCGGCGTCGCGGGCGGCGCGGATGTCATCTTGATTCCCGAGATTCCCTACGACATGGACCAGGTCATCAAGACCATTGAGCATCGCATGGAGACCGGCAGCCGCTTTACCATCGTGGCCGTCGCCGAGGGCGCCATCTCCAAAGAGGACGCGGCACTGTCCAAGAAGGAGTACAAGAAGAAGCTCGCCGAGCGCACGAGCCCGTCAATCGTGTACGACATCGCCAAGGAGATCGAGGCCAAGACCGGTCGCGAGACCCGCGTCGCCATCCCCGGCCACACGCAGCGCGGCGGTCAGCCCGACGCCCAGGACCGCATCTTTGCGACCCAGTGCGGCGTCGAGGCAGCGCTCGGCTGCCTGCGCGGCGAGTTTGGCTACATGATTGCCCTGCGCGACGGCAAGATGTGCCACATGCCGCTCGAGGATGTCGCTGGCAAGCTCAAGTTTGTCGATCCCCAGAGTGATCTGGTGCGCGAGGCCAAGGCGCTGGGCATCAGCTTCGGCGACGAATAGCCTCGGCTGGAACCGCCCCCATCGGAGCCCCCAGGGCTTACCTCCCAAATCGTCCTCGGACATGTCAGGACCCCGCCGTGCGCTTCGCGCGGCGGGGTCCTTCCGTCCTGCGGAAAGATTTGGGAGGTAAGCCCTGGGGCCTCCTGCGGTAACTGGGGAGGCCGAGGCTATTCGCCTTCTTGCTGCGGATGCCTAGGGTGGGGTGCAGCGTGCATTTTTGGGAGTTTTCAGCAGCCGTGGGTGTCTGCATACTGGATTTTGGGCGAAAAGCAGGCGCCATGAGCCGCATACTGTAAAAATGAGCGATCCTTGAGGTGCCGAGGGCTCATAATCAAGGCTTTCAACGCGGTTTTGTGCACCCATTCCCGCGCCCGCGGACTCCGGGATGCTGAATACTCCGGGATTTGCACGCCGCCCCCTGGGGTACCCGTGGGCAAAAAGCAACCACCCAGCCGAAATATGCATCCGGCGGGGCGGTTTATGCAGTACAGCGGCGTTGGATGCGCATGTCGCTCAGCGTTCTTGCCGACCGATGCAACGTCGTGCGTAGCCATTAATGTCTTCGGTGAAACCGTCAAGGTCGTCGAGCGTGATAACGTTATCGGAAAGCAAGTTGGCTATCTCATAACGCATGGTGCTGCGGCGAATATCGTTCACAAGCACTCCTGAGGACAGCTTGTCCCTATTGATACGCTCTTCTAACGCCCAAAATCTACTGGACGCTTCACTGCCACCGTTCAGTATCTCGATGTACTGGCCGATGAGCATTTCCATATAGCTTTCTTGCCATTTTGGGAGCAGCTCTTTAAACAGCTTCCAGTCGCTTTCAGTTACCTCGCCCATATTGCCTCCGTTCACCAAACAGACTTAGCCATTCGATTTTTATTCTATTTGGTATTTTCGCTCACAGCCGTGGATGAGGGGACCATCGGTCTTCGAGTTCGAGCTTGAATGAACCGTTTGCTACAAAATGCGCCTAATTACTACGATGATTCGAATGCCTTCGACCATGCCGAAAAGGGTGAAAGTAAAACCGACGCTCCTATAAGTTGTCAAGAGGCAGTTTGCGGGAGCGCTCTCTCCAATTCGCACAGGAGCTCGTAATACCTCCTCTCCAGTTTCGTCGA
>JAGZQF010000067.1 GCA_018382295.1 Collinsella sp. | reverse complement strand
GGCCCTGGACGCTCTGGCCGCAGAGGTGGCGAAAAAGGCTGCCACGGCGGCGCTGGACGCCCTCAGCAAAAAGCTGGCATCCATGCCCTGCCTGGTGACGGGGACCTACACCGGAGACGGGGCAGAAAGCCGCCTGATCTCCCTGGGCTTCCAGCCCAAGGCCCTACTGGTGATGCGGGAGGAGGGCTATTCCGCCCGCCCCTATACCGATGACTACTACGGCGGCCTGGCCCTGCCGGGGAAGCCGGTATGCCTGCAAACCAGCTATGGGACCGATTATATTTTGACCATCGAATCCAAGGGATTCCGGGTCTACTACAACCGTGACAAATACGTTTTCAGCAATCAGAAGGATACCAATTACCATTATCTGGCCTGGAAATAAAGGTCTCTGTTGATTGATAAGATTAAAAATGAGTGGGCCCGAATCAGGCCCACTCATTTTTAAATGTGATTACTTGGTGTACGCAGCGGTAGCCTTCAGATCGCCATAGGTAACCTGATAGGTCTGGCCGCTCACCAGGCTGCTGGAGATGTCCAGCTCGCCGCTCTTCTGGCCCTCAGTCACAGTCACCTTGTAGGAGGCAACCTCAACATAACCGCTGTCACGCAGCTGGGACAGAGCCACAGTGTACTCAGTCTCCTTGGCAGCCGCAGCGTTCAGGTTGATGGTGATCTTGCCATCAGTGCTCAGCTTCAGGCCGTCCACCTTGGCGTCGATCTCGTCCTTGCCGGTCTCGTCCTTGTTGGCAGTCTTGTGGACATAGATCTCAACGGCCTCGTCGTTGTCATCCTCGAACACGAAGACGGTCTGATCATAGGTGCCGTCCTTGCCGAAGTTCTTAGCCAGGCTGCTGGGAGTGGTGATCTTGCCGTCGCCGTCATCGTTGACGAAGATCTTGTAGCTGTCGGCCAGGACCACATCGTTGCTGCCCAGGCTCAGCACGCCGGCCTTGTAGGAGATCTCGGTGATCTTCTCGTAGGCCTTGAAGTCATCCTCGTCAGTACCGCTCACCTTATCCTGGTCGTCCATGTAGCCGTTCTCGTCATAGGAGACGTTCTGGTACAGGCCGATGGTCAGATCCTTGCTGGTGGCCTTGACGGTGGTGATCTCGCCGTTCACGATGGCGTCGTACTCATAGTACTTGTTGTCATCCTTATCCACACTGGCGTTGGGCTTGCTCTCCAGGAGGTAGACGCGGTCGCCGCTGTCGCCGGAGATGGACATATCAGCAGAGTAGATGTAGACCACATCGGCGTAATCGTTATCCATGACCACAGCCACGGTCACAGCGCCATTCTTGCTGTTCTTGGCGGTGATGTCGGGGACATTCTTGATGCCGGTGTAAGCGGTCACATCGTCATCATCGTTCACCACGAAGATGGTGTCGTTGTTGGCCTTGACCTTGTCAACCTTGCCGCTGCCAGAAGTGTTGGTGTCGTTGACATAAACGGTGCTCTTGCCGTTCTCAGTCACAATGCCCTTAGCCTTCTCACCAGTCTCGGTATCGTGCTTGACAGAGCCATAGAAGGTATCGGTGTCCTTATCGGTGGGGATAGCCTCCAGCTCATACTTGCCGTTGCTCTTCTCATTGTAAGAATACCAGTTGCCATAGGTACGGGCATCGAAATCTTCATCATTATCGATGGTGATGACCTTGTTAGTGCCATCGATGAAGTAGGCGTCACCCTCCAGGCTCTTCTTGGCGCCACCAGCGTAGTCCATCTTGGCAACATAGACATAGTCGTTGTGACCAGCGGTGCCGTCGGTGTAGATCACATAGCCGTTGGCGTCCAGAACCACGGTGTACGCCTCGTTCAGGTCGTACTTCATTTCCTCATCGACAGCCTTGGTGTAGTTCTTGGAGTACTCGTACTTGGTGCCGTCCACGGTGACATTCTTCTTCTCAGTGTAAGCGGTCACCTTGCCCTCGACGGTCTCAGCCAGGGCGATGGTCTTGATCTCACCGTTAGCCTTGGTGACCAGGACATAGTCCTCGTCGGAGTAGCTGTCCAGGTAATCAAAGTCATCAGAGGACAGAGTGTAGTCCTTGGCATTCACGGGGGACTCATCCAGCTCCTTCAGCTCCAGCTCCTCGTCGTTCTTGTCGTAGTCGCCGTCAACCTGAGCCACATAGGAGTTGATGACGGTGATGACCACGTCGTTGGAGTCATCGTCGATGAACACCTCGGTGGTGGCGCCCTTCTTGATGACATCCTTGCTGGCATCATCGTCGTTGTTCTTGACGATGTAGTCGCTCAGCTTCACGTCCTGAGCCACGCCGTCCTTGACCACGGTGAAGTCGGCGTCGCCGTTCTTCAG
>JAGZQF010000018.1 GCA_018382295.1 Collinsella sp. | reverse complement strand
GAAGTGATGGCCAGGTGCCGGGAGCTATTTCCGCGTTGCGCTAGCTGCGGAAACGCGGGGTCCGTTCAGGCTGTTGCGTTGAGATTGAAAATCAACCTCAAATTTACGTTAAAACGTTTTAAAGAGTAAAACAGCAGTTAAATCCGTATATAAACAGTTTCGCTCAACTACCTGTTTGCTTCAATGAGCTTTTCAAGCCTCAAAACACGATGGTAGAGGGCCGACTTCGACAAGGGAGGGTCGGCCATCTCGCCCAGATCGCGCAGCGACAGATCGGGATAGCGCTCGCGCAGGTCGCAAAAGACCGCCAAGGCGTCCGGAAGCGTGTCGCGCAAACCTCGCTGTTCGAGCTCATCGATCAACGCAAGCTGATGCTGGGCGGCACCCGCACTTCTGGTCTGATTGGCCAGCTCGGCATTCACGCGACGGTTCACATCGTTCTTAACCAACTTGACCGCGCGCGCCTCCTCGATCTCGGCAACGCTGCGCTTGGCACCAATCAGCTTTAAAAGATGCTCGATTTCCTCGGCGCTCTTAATGTACACGGCATATGACCCCCGCCGTGCATTAACACGCGCATGGACCCCAATCTGCTCCAACAGATCGCAAAGGCCCCGGGCATACTGCTCGCCCTGCACCGCGATCTCCAAATGAAAGTCGCCGCGGGGATCGGCCACGAAACCGCCGGCGATGAGCGCGCCGCGAATGTAGGCAAGCCTGCAGCAGGGACGGGCAACGATGTGCCGGGGAACACCAGCTACGAGCCCTCCCCTGCGGTCGAGAATGCCCAGCAGCACCAGAGCCTTGTCCAGGTCGGGCTGATCGGGCAGGGTAATGAGATAGTTACGGACCTTATGCAAGACCGATTTACGAACGGTGAATTCCGTTTTGAGCTTAAGGATGCGATGCGTCAGTGTGATCATCGTGCGCGCGACAGCGCCCGTCTCGGTCGCGACCGTCAAACGATACCGCCCGGAGCCGGCCAGCGAAAGTGTGCCGCTCACACGCGTCAGGGCGGCAAGCGTCGACAAGTCGCAGTATTCACATTCGGGTTCGCAGCGCGCGAGCTCGTCACGCACCTCGGCGGTAAACGACATGCAGGCCTATGCTTTCGTGTTGGCGCGCGACAGGTCGCGATGGGAAATACTCACGTGATACTGGGCACCTTCTAAATAACGTGCCGTGGCCTCGGCGATGGCAACGCTGCGGTGTTGACCGCCCGTGCAGCCGATGGCGATAGAAAGCTGTGGCTTGCCCTCCGCGATATAGCCGGGCATGACCGTATCGAGCAGCTGCGTCCAGGCCTTCCAGAACTCCTGGGTCTTGGGATGGTCCAGAACAAAGTCGGAGACTTTCTTATCGAGACCGGTCATGGTGCGCATCTCGGGATCGTAGAACGGATTGGGCAGGAAGCGGACGTCGATCATAATGTCCGCCTCGACGGGCATGCCGTGCTTAAAGCCAAACGAGAACACGTGAACGTCCATGAGCTGCTGGTCGGACAGCTCGGAGAACGCCATGCGCAATTTGTTGCGCAGGGCAGAGGTGCGCAGGCGGCTCGTGTCGATGATCATATCGGCTCGATCGCGCACGCCCTGCAGCTGCAGGCGCTCGCGCTGAATCGCATCGGCCGTAGTCTCTCCCGGCTTGGCAATGGGGTGGCGGCGGCGGTTTTCGCTATAACGACGGATCAGCACCTCGTCAGAGGCCTCGAGAAACACGATGTCGCAGCTCATCTCGCGCTCCTCGAGTGCGGCAACGGCATCGAGCAGCTCATCGAACAAGCCCTGGCTGCGCAGGTCGCAGGTGACGGCAAGATGCCTGCCCACGCCCGTATTGATGCCGACGAGTTCGGCAAGCTGGGCGATGAGACGCGGAGGCAGGTTATCGATGCAAAAGTAGCCCATGTCCTCAAACACATGCATGGCCTGCGTTCGGCCCGATCCGGACATTCCGGTGATGATGACGATATCGGGGATGCGCTCCGAGCGCTCCGCCGCATCCATGGCATCTCCCTTTTGCATGTGTGCCTCCTAAAACAAGCGCGGGACCCGGCCAGCGGATCCCGCGCGATCAATTGCCTTTATTGAGTATACCGCCCCAAGCGGATACGAGGCCTGTCTTACGCCTCAAGCGCAGCCTTGAACCAACTTGTAATACTCGTGGGGTGCGTAATGGCAGTGCCTACGACAACTGCCCAGGCGCCCGCATCAATCGCGGCGCGGGCCTCCTCGGGCGTGTGCACGCGGCCCTCGCAGATGATGGGAAGACCGGGGAATTCCTCGGTCGCCTGACGCAGGAGCGGCAGATCGGGGCCATCGGCCATGGTGCAGTCGATGGCGGCGACACCATGAGAAAGCGTAGTGGATACCAGGTCAAAGCCCATATCAACCGCACGGCGAATGTCCTTGATGGTGGCGCAGTCGGCCATCAGGAGCACACCCTCCTCGTGCAGCGGACGGAAGGTGTCCTCGACGGTCTTGCCATCGGGACGTGGGCGATCAGTGGCGTCGATCGCCACGATATCGGCACCCGCAGCAACGCAGGCGCGAGCGTGGCGCAGCGTCGGTGTGATGTAAACGCCCTCGTGTCCATCCTTCCACAAGCCAATGACGGGGACCTCACAGCGGCCCTTAATGGCGGCGATGTCGGCAAGACCCTGGCAGCGAATGGCGGCGGCGCCGCCAAGCTCGCAGGCGCGAGACATTTGAGCCATGGTCTCGGGCGTACGAAGCGGCTCGCCCATATACGCCTGAACACTCACGACGAGCTTGCCCTTCAGGGACTGGATCAAAGGATCAACGGTCATGTTCGACTCAACCTTTCTCAAAACAGCCTTCTGAGACACCGCACCTTGACGTTCAAACCGTCGCTCGCGTACCGAAGTACGCTTCGCTCCTCTTTCACGTCAATCTGCGGCACCTCAGAAGGCGCACTTGGTAGTTATGTTTACTTCAACGATGCAAGAAGGTGTTCGGCGGCACCGATGAGCGGCGCGTCGCCCTCCAGAGAACCGATGAGGATCGGCGTGTCCTGAAGCGGATCGAGCGCCTGGCTGGCATAGCCCTCGTGCACCGAATCCTTCCACGTCTGTGAACGCCAATCGGGACCTTGGTGAATCACGCCACCCGAAAGCACGATGACCTCAGGGTCCAGGATGTTAGCGAGCGAGCCCAAGCTGGCACCCAGCGCAAAGCCGGCGTCATGGATGACCTCGGTCGCCTTTGCGTCGCCAGCACGGCACAGGTCGTTCACGTCGCGACCGACCGAAGGACGGCTGGGGTCAACTCGACCGAAGCGCTCATCGTACATACGACCAATGGAAGTGCCCGAAGCAACCGACTCAAGATGGCCAGAACGTCCGCAGGCGCAGGGAATGCCAGCGGCAGCCGAGCACTCGATGTGGCCCATATGACCAGCAGCACCATGGAAGCCTTGCATCACGCGGCCGTTCTCGACATATGCGCCGCCGATGCCCGTACCGATGCCCAGACACAAGACGGAGAACTTGCCCTTGCCGACGCCCCAGTGGGCCTCGCCCAGAGCATGAGCCTGCACGTCGCCCACCACGGCAACGGGAAGACCAAGGTCCTCGCGCAGACGCGGCCCCAACTGAACGCCGGACCAGCCGGGCATGATCTCGTTGGCATACGCGATGGCGCCCGTCTTGGGATCGACGACGCCGGCAGCACCGATACCGACGCCAAGGACCTCGACATCGGGATTCGCCTCGAGAGCAGCCTTGATGGACGCCTCGATACGCTGGAAGACGGCCTCGCCGCCCTCTTGGGCCTCGGTGGGAACCTCGGCCTCAAAAACAGGATGGGGCACACTACCGTCAGCCGGGTACTCCATGATGGCAGTCGCGATCTTAGTTCCGCCGATATCGACAGAGCAGACGTACTTGTTCTCCATGTCGCTCTCCTTAGGAGATAAAAAACAACTACAGGAAATGCGCCGTCAGGCTAGCCGTCACAGCGCGGAAAAGGTTTTCCAGGTGCCCGAGATCGCCAAGAAACCGTGTGACCATTGATCTAATGGGTCATGGCCGCACGGTTGAACGGCGAGGTCGGGTGCCCGGGGAAGCTTTACAGGAGACCGTTGTCCTGGAGGACCTTCTTGATCGCCTCGACGTTCTCGCCGGTCATGGCCTTCACCGGGCGCGGCATGGTCGGGCTGTCGAAGATACCCATGAGGTTCATAGCGGTCTTGAAGGCGCCGACGCCACCGGCATAACCCTGGACGCCCGAGGTGACATCCCAGATGTGCGAAATCTCATTGAGGCGATCCTGCTCGGCCTTGACGGTAGCCCAGTCACCAGCCTGAGCGGCCTTCCACTGACGCACGTAGCCCTCGGGCTCAACGTTGGCGAGACCCGGAACGGAACCGTCGGCGCCACCGAGGTAGGCGCCGTCGACAACAACCTCGTGACCGGTGAGGATGCTCATCGGATGGCCGTTCTTCTCGTTCTCCTGAACGAGGTAGCGGAACGAGATGTCATCACCCGAGGAATCCTTGACGCCGGCCAGAACGCCCTCGGCACCGAGCTTGGCAAGGAGCTTCCACGGGAGCTTGGTGTGGACACACACGGGGATGTCATAGGCGAAGATGGGCAGGTCGAGTTCCTCATGCAGGATGCGGAAGTGCTCCTCGACCTCGGTCATGCCCTGCAGGGCATAGAACGGGCAGGTGGCGACAAGCGCATCGGCGCCCAGCTCCTGAGCGACCTTACCGTGCTCGATCATGCGCTCGGTCTCGGTGTCGATGATGCCGACCAGAACGGGAACGCGGTGGTCGACGATACGGACGGCCTCGGAGATGATCTGACGGCGACGCTCGTCGGTGGAGAAGACGACCTCGCCCGAGGAGCCCAGGAAGAACAAGCCATCGACGCCGGCATCGATCATGCGGTTGATGCTGCGCTCAAAGGAGGCAACATCGAGCTGGTGGTCTTCGGTATCGGGAACAACGACGGGAGGGATAACGCCGGTGAATTTCTGAGTTGCCACAAGAATCTCCTTAGTTGTCTGGTGGGCAGCCCTATGCCGCCCACTCTTGTTGGCAGTGTCCAGGCCGTCTAGGCCAAAGAACACGAGTAGAACGTTTGGTTAAAAAAGTCGACGACTTCGTTTTCGAACGCATTGATGCGCTCGTGAGCGTATTTGGCATAGATGATATGTCTCCGGTCACACTCAAGACCGTTGAATACGGCAAACTGATCCTTGGGATCGCTCACGGTATCCATGAGCGATGTGCCCATGAGCACCGATCCGCGCACCCGAGACGACAGCGCCTCGAGGCCGCCAGGAAGCGGATTGGCAACCGCCGTGCAGGCGAGACCCCGCTCGTCCAGAGCAGAAACCGCCAGCGCGACTCCGCCGCCTAGACCCTCGCCCCATGCAAAGATGCGGTCGGGGTCCATGCCATCAAGATTGCGCGCCACCTTCGCCAGCGCGCAACCCCAACGGACGCGCTCGACAAAAGCGGGCGAAGAAATCCCCCGCTGCAGGTCGTCCGCACCAGCAACATCGTCATCCAGCGCGAGGACGGCATACCCCATGGCGGCAAATCTCGTCATGTGATGCCAGCCGCGCACAGGCCGATCGATATCGTGGAACATCAGGCACAGCGGCACGCGCTCAGACACTCGGGCACGACCGACAGGCTCGATCAAACGAGCGTGAATCGCATCGTCACCGAGCTCAAAGGAGACCTCCGAGTAACGGGCGCAGGGGTTAACAAAGTCAATCGCCGTAATGGCCAGGCCTTGAATCTCAAGATTCGAAGCGCATGTCTCTAAATCAGAAACATCTGCTTGGACATCACCGCGCCAGTCCCGATATTCTGCGAGCCTTGACGAAACCGTTCCAGGAATTCCCACGAGCCCGGGGACAATCAGCTCATTAACATTGCTCTCGCACTTAGACATGAGCCTCCCCTCCCTTGCAGAAAAACGGAATGATCAGATCGTCAAAATCCTGAATCTCCTCGTGGCCAAAGCCTTCAAAGAACTCATGACGCTTTTCGCAGGTCAGGTTGTTATAGACCGCAAACTGCGTCGCTGGCGGGCAGACGATATCGGCTGTGCCGGTGCCAAACAGCACGGGGCATTTGACCATAGGGGCAAAGTTCTTGGAATCGAAGTACGCCAGCTTGGCATAGGCTTCGTCAATACGAGTCGAGTCCTCGTCAAACCAGCGAGACCAATAGCGCAGGCCCTCGTAGGCAATGTCGTCTGCATCCAAATCCCAGACTAGGCGGAAATCTGACAGGAAGGGATAGAGGATGGCGGCACGATTGATAAGCTCGCTGTTAAGCGCACAGGTCGCAATGCCCAAACCACCACCCTGCGACGCGCCGTTCACAAACACACGGGAAAGATCGATGCCCTCGAGCTCGCGAACAATACGGCACAGGATGCGAATATCTTGGTGCAAGCGGACATAGTAGAGGTTGGCCGGGTCGCCGTCGATGCCGGCGACGATATGCCCGGCAACCGTTGTGCCCTCAAATCCACCAATGTCCTCGGAGGGACCTCCTTGGCCGGGGCAGTCGAGGGCGATGAGTGCCATGCCCATGCCCGCAAACGACGCCTGCTCAAACCAGCTGCGGCTTGCACCCGGATACCCATGGAACTGAAGCACCAATGGCACGGGCTCGTCCGAGACGGGTTTAAGGTACTTGGCATGCAGGCGAGCGCCACACATGCCGGTATACCAGAGGTCGAAAAGTTGGCAGGTCGCGGCATCGGTGACCGATGCCGTGTCGATCGCATAGTCAAGCCCGACGGCGTCGGCCTCGGCCATGCGATCCTTCCAAAAGAGATCGAAATCTGATGGACGGGGCATGGCGCCTCGATATTCACCAAATTGATGTTGTAGCTCCTGAGCACTTGGCATGGCTCGTGAACCCAACCTTTCGAAATCGCAACGGAGGTGCGCCCGGCAAGGGAACCGGGCGCACGGGAGGGAAAGCGAGGCTATTCGCCGAGCTTGGGGTGCAGCAGCGACGGCGCAGCGCCGAGCAGCATCTTGGTGTAGGGGTCCTGGGGATGCTGGAAGACCTGCTTGGCCTCGCCCTGCTCGACGATCTTGCCGCCATTCATAACGATGATGTCGTCAGAGATATAGCGGACCGTCTGGATGTCATGGCTGATGAACACCATGGCCAGGCCGAGCTCCTTCTTAAGGTCGGTCAGCAGGTTCAGAATCTGCGCGCGGACCGAAACGTCCAGAGCCGAGGTGGGCTCGTCGGCGATGATGGCATCGGGGTTCAGCGACAGGGCACGGGCAATTGCGACGCGCTGGCGCTGGCCGCCCGAAAGCTGACCGGGAAGAACCTCGGCGGCGGAGCTGGGCAGACCGGTGAGCTCCAGGAGCTCTTTGACGCGCTTCTCCTGCTCGGCCTCGGTACCCAGGTTGTGGACGCGCATGGGGTCGAGCAGTTGCTCGCGAACGACCATGCGGGGGTTGAGCGCCGTGGCCGGGTTTTGAAACACGACCGAGATGACGCGACCCATGTGGCGACGGTCCTCGGCGGTACGTTTGGTAACGTCCTTGCCCTTAAAGTAGACCTTGCCGCTCGTGGGGGCCTGCAGGCCGCACATGACGTTGGCGGTGGTGGACTTACCGCAACCGGACTCGCCGACGATGCCGATCGTCTGACCGGGCATGAGCTTAATCGTTACACCCTGGACGGCGTGAACCAGGTTGGGGTGCAGAATCGAGCCGGTACGGGTCCTAAAGGTGACGTGGACGTCATCAAGGAAGATGATCGGCTCGACGCCGTTGACTGCGGTCTCGCTCATCTACATCACCTCCGCGTGAGGGGTCAAACCATTTGCCTTGAGCACCTCGTCGGGGAGCTCGGAATAGAAGTGCTCGGTGCCGGGCACGCGCTTGAAGACCGGACGGGTGTCCAGGCCAATACGCGGATGGCTCGAGCGGGGCGCGAAGCGATCGCCCTTGGGGAAATCGCGCGGACTCGGAACGGCGCCGGGCACCTGGTGCAGGCGGCCCGAACCGCTCTCGATGGACAGAACGGAACCCAGAAGACCGCGGGTGTACTCGTGGATCGGGTTAGTGAGCAGCTCCTTGGTGGGTGCCTGCTCGATAACCTGGCCAGCGTACATAACCGTGATGTTGTGGGCGACCTCGGCGACCAGCGCCAGGTCGTGCGAAACGAAGATCATGGCAAAGCCGAGCTTGGCCTGAAGATCGTTGAGCAGCTTGATGACCTGCTTCTGGACGGTAACGTCCAGAGCGGTCGTGGGTTCGTCGCAGATGACCAGCTTGGGGTCGCGGGTAAGGGCCATAGCGATCAGGACACGCTGACGCTGGCCGCCGGAAAGCTCGTGCGGATAGCTCTCGAGCGTGCGCTTGGGATCGAGGCCGACGAGCTCCAGGAGCTCCTCGGCGCTGCGGGTTCCGCCGCGCTTGGTGAGCTGCTTCATCTGGGCAGAGATGAGCATGGAGGGGTTGAGCGAGGACAGGGCGTCCTGATAGACCATAGCGATATCGGTACCGCGCAGGCCGAACCACTCCTTCTTGCTCATCTTGAGCAGGTCACGGCCCTCCCAGAGGACCTCGCCGGAAAGGTGCTCGTCATCGTCGGTCAGGCCCATGATGGCCAGCGTGGTGATGGACTTACCGCAACCGGACTCGCCCACCAGGCCCATGGTCTGACCAGGACGGACGTCAAAGTTGACATGGTCGACGACGTTGATATCACCGTGATGCTCAAACTGGATGCAGAAGTCACGGACCGAGAGAATCGGTTCAACAGACTCGTCGGGCACATGGCGATCGTCACGCTTGAGCTCGACATCGCGCAGGGCGCCAAGGCGAGCGGAGAGGGACTGGGCCTGCTCCTTGTAGGCTCGAACGGGGTCGGAGACCAGCAGGTCGGCCTCGCGACGCTTGGAGGAATCGGTGGGATCCAGGGCGGCGGAGGGAGCAGCGGCCATGGCGTCGGTAATGCCCTCGGAGAGGATGTTGAGCGCCAGGCAGGTGATCATGATGGCCAGGCCCGGGAACAGTGCCTGCCACCAACGGCCGGCGAGCACGCCGCCGCGGGCGTCGGCGAGGATGTTGCCCCAGGTAGCGGTGGGCTCCTGGATACCAGCGCCGATGAAGGTCAGCGAGGCCTCGAAGATGATGGCGTCGGCGACCAGGGTAACGGTGAAGACCATGATCGGGGCGATGCAGTTACGCAGAACATGCTTGATCAAAATCCACGGAGCCTTGGCGCCGGAAACGATGACCGCGCGGACATAGTCCTCGCCGTACTCGGACACGATGTTGGCGCGCACGATACGGGCAATCTGCGGAGTGTACATAAAGCCGATGGCGAAGATGATCGACGGCACGGAGTTGCCCAGGATGGAGACAAAGACGGCCGCGAGGGCGATGCCCGGGATGGACATGATGATGTCCAGGATACGCATGACCGTCTCGGAGACGGCCTTGCGCGAAACCGCTGCAAGGGCGCCCACGACCGAGCCGCAGACCAGAGCCATGGCGGTGGCGCCAAAGCCGATAATCAGCGAGTAACGACCACCGTAGAGCATACGCGACAGAATGTCGCGACCCTTATCGTCGGTACCGAAGATAAATCCGTTGCCGGGAGCCTGGCGAGCCGTAAAGATCTCGACCGGGCTATAGGGGGCAAGAAGGGGCGCCAGAATCGCAGTCAGGGCGACCAGCACCAGCACGACGGCGGCAATCTTAGAAGACAACGTCATCTTCTTCCAGCCACCGAGCTTGAGGCCCTTGGAGGCAGCCTTCTCGAGCTGCTCGGTTTGCTTCTCTCGAATCTTTACCATAATCTACACCGTCCTGATGCGCGGGTTGATGAGCAGGTAGAGCATGTCAACCACGATGTTGATGATGATGAAGGCGAGAGCAACGACGATAACGACGCCCTGAACCAGGTTCGCCTCGTTGCCCTGAACGCCCTGCAGAATCGCAGTGCCCATGCCGGGGAGGTTGAAGATAACCTCGATGACGACGGCGCCGCCCATGAGGTAACCGATCTTAAGACCGAGGGTGGTGACCGGGGTGATCAGCGCATTGCGAAGAACGTTGATGCCGACGACGACCTTCTCGGGAACGCCGGCGCCGCGAGCCATACGGACATAATCCTTGTCGAGCTCCTCGACCATGGCGGTACGCACGATACGAGTCATCTGGCCCGTCAGCGGAAATGCCAAGGCGATAGCGGGCATGATCATACGTCCCAGATAGCCAACCGGATTCGTGGTGAAGTGAGGCAGAGCACCCGATGCCGGGAGCACCTTAAGGTAGGAAGAGAACAGCAGGATCAACAGAACGGCAAGCCAGAACGACGGGGTTGCCAAGCCGGCGATGGAAAAGACGCGGATCACTTGGTCCGGCCATTTGTCGCGATACAGTGCCGCGATGACGCCGAGCAAAAACGAAACGACCGCACCGATGGCAAGACCGATAAAGGTCAGCTGCATCGTGACGGGCAGGGCCGTGGAGATGCGCTTGGCAACGGAGTTGCGAGCAGCACCATAGGTGCCCATGTCGCCATGGATCAAATCGCCCATATAGCGCACGTAGCGCACGGGCCAGGGGTCGTCCAGACCATACTTCTCATGGTACTCGGCAACCGCCTCGGGCGAGGCACCGTCACCCAACGCCGTGTAGGCGGGGTCGGTCTTGGAGAACGACATAAGGAAGAACACCAGGACGGTGACGCCCAATGCCATGATCGGCAGCGCCACAAGACGCCTTCCAATCAAACGTAGCAAGTTGTTCACGTTCTCTCCCCTTTCTTTTGTCGGTAGGACCAACTGGTATATGAGTACGGGTACTCATTACAAGACCCGAGCGACATCGTTGCCGCCCGGGTCTTTGTTTCAACTATGAGGATACGGCCCCAATGACCGACATCCTGCATACAGACTCAAGCGAGTCTTACGCCTTGACGGTCGCAACGCCCCTGAAGGACATGCTCGTCGTGCCGATGCCCTTGAAGCCATCGAGGGCCTCGCCGTTGGGCGCAGTGGACGGATCGTCCCAGGAAGCGGAGACGGTCTTGACGTGGACAACGGGGTACAGAACGGCGTTGTCGGCAATGATGTCGAAGCACTCGTTCCACTTCTTCTGCTGCTCGTCGCCCTCGGCGGCAAGAGCCTCGTCCATGAGACTGTGGAGCTTCTGCCACTCAGCGGACTCCTTCCACGGGCAACGGGTCTGCATCCAGACGTTGTCGCCGTACCACCAGTTGAGCAGCAGGTCGGGGTCGGCGCCGAAGCAGGAAGGATCGCCAGGGGCAAGGAGGATATCGTAGGCCTCGCCGCCGTCGATGGCAGCGTAGGTGGCCGGCGAGGTATCGGTCTGGATGGTCACATCGAAGCCGAGAGCGTCGAGGTCGTTCTTGACCTGGGCGGCCATGCCCTTAATCTGCTCGTTGTCGGTGGTGCGCAGGGTGATGGCACCCGGGGTGATGCCAGACTCCTCGATGAGCTTCTTAGCCTTCTTGGCGTCGGTCTTGTACACCGTGGAAGCCTCATGATAGTTGGTGAAGCTCTTGGGCAGGTAGCAGCTGGCAGCGGTGGCAAGGCCGGCGAAGGTGTTGCTGACCATCTTCTCGGTGTCGAGCGCATACATGACAGCCTGACGGACCTTGACGTTGTTCCAAGGCTCCTTGGCGACGTTGAACATGATGAAGCGGGTGCCGAAACCCTGAACGTTATCGATCTTGCAGCCGGCGCTCTCGAGCTGGTCGACGGCGTCAGCGGTAACGAGCTCCATAACGAGCGTGGAGCCCTCCTGCTGAGCGGTAACGCGAGCGGTGGGGTCGGTCAGGATGCTGTACTGGATCTTCTTATCCTCGGCAGCATACTCACCGTTGTACTCGGGGTTGGGAACCAGGGTGATCTCGGTATCGGAGATAGAGTCGTACATCCAGGGGCCGGAACCGATCGGCTGCTTGGCGCGATCCTCCTCGGTCTGGGTGGCCGGGGTAACGCGGACGATGGCCAGACGATCCTTGAGCAGGGAGAAGTTGGGGACCTTAGTCTTGACCGTCACGGTGCTGGCGTCCTTGGCCTCGATGGACTCGAAGGGCTGGAAGAACGGAGCATAGGTAGCGGAAGCGGCACAAGCGGTGTAGGAGGCAACGACATCGTCAGCGGTGACCTCGGTGCCATCGGAGAACTTGGCGCCCTTGCGGATGGTGACCTCGAAAGTGGTGTCGTCCACAGACTTGGGATCGTCGGTGGCGAGCTCGTTGAAGGTGCTGTAGTCGTGGTAATCGATGCCGTAGAGGCCCTCGACGACGTGCCAGTTAGCACCCAGGCCCACAGCGGAGCCGGTGCTGGCGGGATCGAAGCTGGACGGAGCGTAAGCGGAACCAGCGGTGATCACGCCGCCGCCACGGTTGGCGGAATCGGTGGAGCCGGAAGCGGAACCCTCGTCGCTAGAGCTGCCACCGCAGCCAGTGAGACCAAGGCCGGCGACAGCAGCGACGCTGCCGGTGAGGCCGAGGAACGAACGCCTGGACATACCCTTGTTGATGATGGCCATGTCTTCTCCTATCAATAGAGAATCTTACTCGGGAGCACCTAGACGTGCCCCCGCGCAACTTGCGGACGATATATACCTTACCTACCGACGAACCCAACTGAGGTGCCGCGCTCGGCGACCGATACATACATACGCTTGAACGGTATTTACTACCGTTCACCGAATTCATTGACAAATGATTCGCCAGACAGTATGTATCGGCGAGGTGAGATATCAGTCTTCGTCAACCCGCAGGATAGCAGGGTTTTCGCTTGGGTTAGTCAAACGTTTTAGCGTTAATAAAACCCGAAATCAGCAGGCAATCATGGCGAAATAAATGGTTGAAAATCGCGCAATCATGTATATCAGTTGTTTAGGCTCGTGTTTAGCTATCGGAATGGCCAGCCGCCGCCTCGGCGCGCTCGGCATTCCATGCAACGAGTGCCTCGTGGACCGCCTTGGCAACATCGGCAGGTATGCCGCGAACTTTCGCGATCTCTTGCTCGCTCGCCGCGCGCAAACGCTTCATCGAGCCAAAATGGCGCATAAGGGCACGTTTTCTGGTGGGTCCCACGCCTGGAACGTCATCGAGCACCGAAACCGTCATGGCTTTATCGCGCAACTCACGGTGGAACGTGATGGCAAATCGGTGGGACTCATCGCGTACCTGTTTAATTAGATAGAGCGAAGCAGACCCGGTCGGCAGCACGACAGGAGTCTCGTCCCAAGGCACAAAAACTTCCTCGTCGGCCTTCGCCAAGCCACAAACTGGTATATCGAGCCCAAGAGCCTCAAGTTGCTTGATCGCAGCGGTCAATTGCGGCTTACCGCCATCGACAACGAGCAAATCGGGGCGCGAGCCAAAGCGCTCGTCGGCCATGCGCTCGGGAGCATAGCGTCGTCCCAAAACCTCGGACATCGACACGAAGTCGTTTGCCTCGTCCAATTCGGCCTGAATTTTAAAACGACGGTACTGGCTCTTGTCGGCGCGCCCGTTGGTAAACACCACCATCGAGGCGACCGTAAAGGTGCCATGCAGTGTAGAGATATCGAAGCACTCGATACGCAACGGCGGCGATGGCAGCGCCACCGCACTTTCGAGCTCCAGGAGCGCTTGATTGGTGCGGTCGTCAGCGTACCCCGTTCGCATCATGTAGCGCATGAGGGCATGGCGCGCATTTTTGGATGCCATATCGAGCAGACGGTGCTTTTCGCCACGCTGCGGCCTATGGAGATGGCAGGAACGCTCACGCTTGCCCGCAAGCCACTCCCCCAGCGCCTCCGCATCCTCAAGCTCGACGGAAAGGTTGACCTCAGCTGGAATATCAGCCGTCTCGTCGTAATAGCGCTTAAGAAAGCCCGACTGGAGCTCTTCCTCGTCAACATCAAGACCCTTGTCGAGAATGAACTCGCAGGTGCGAACTGTTCGGCCCTCGCGAACGACGAAGACGCAAGCGGCGGAGATGGTCTCCTCGCGATAGAACCCGATGACATCGATATCGACACTGGAGGGAAAAACGACTTGCTGACGATCGTCCAGACCCCTGATGACCTCCAAACGACGTTTGACGCGTGCCGCGCGCTCAAAGTCGAGCGCCTCGGCGGCATCCGTCATCTCGGAGGTCAGCTCATCGACGACATCCTTGCGATGGCCCGACAAAAAGCGCTCGACACGCTTGACGTTCTTGGCATAGTCTGCCGGGGAAATCGCGCCGACACACGCACCCGGGCCGCGCCCGACATGGTAGTCAAAGCAGGGACGCCCGTTTTGTGCGCAAATCATATTGACGATGTCTTCCTCGCCCTTGTGGGACTCGATGGTACGGCGACAACGACGCCACTCCGCACAGGATGCAGAGCAGATGGGGATAACCTTGCGCAGCGTATCTATCGTCTCACGTGCCGCACGGCTATCGGTATAGGGTCCAAAATAGCGCGTTCCCGGCTTATGACGCTCACGCGTGTATTTGATCGCGGGATACAGGTCGCCCTTTGTAATGGCGATAAAGGGGTAGCTCTTGTCATCCTTGAGGTCGACGTTAAAGTACGGATGGTACTGGCCGATCAGGTTGCGCTCGAGTACAAGCGCCTCATGCTCGGTTTCGACAACGATGTAGTCAAAGCTCGCCACCAGCTGCATCATCAGCGGGATCTTTTGACGCTCATCCTGCAGTGTCACGTATTGACGCATGCGGGCGCGCAGGTTTTTCGCCTTGCCCACGTAGATGACATCGCCCTTGGCATCCTTCCAAAGGTAGCATCCGGGCTGTGTGGGAACGCGCGAAACCTGCTCGGCAAGCGTTGGTATGTTGTCGTGACCGGCCACGCGCACCTACTTGCGACGAAGCAGCGCCGAGACCTCGGGCATCTTAAGGACGACGGCAAGGCCAAAGGTAACAACAAGCGAGGCGACACCCGCAACGCAAACGTAGCCAAGAGTAATCAGAATCGAGCCGCCAAGTGCCCCGACAAAGTGTTCAAGCGCCCACATGACGCCGGCGCCTGCGGCAGCACCTAGGCCACCGAGCAAAAGGCCAAAGAAACCGCCATGTAGGATAGATTTGACCTGAAGGCCACGCAGGCGACGACGCAGCCACCACAGCGAACAGCCGACCAAGATCACGTAGTCGACGACATACGAAAGCGCGATTGCCGGCATACCGAAGCCCAGCACAACGCCAAACAGCAGAACCGAGCCGGCCTGGCCGATGGCGGAATACAGGCAATAGCGGCTATAGGGCTTCATGTCGAGCAAGGCAGAGAAGCTCTTCTGCATCAACACGACCACGCCGTAGAGCGGCAGCGAGAGCGCCAGGTAGACAAGGTACTCGGACACCAGCGCCACGCCGGATTCATCGAACTTGCCAGCACAGTAGATCATATTGAGCGGACGTGCGAAGACAATCAGGTACAGTGCGAACGGAATCAGGAAGAACAGCATCTGGGCGACGCCACGCGAAATGCCCGTGCGAACGCTGTCGTAATCCTTCTCCTGTGCGTCATGAGAGAGCTCGGTATAGAGCGCCGTCGAAAGCGAGGCGGCAATCAGCGCGTAGGGCAGCGTGTACCACAGGCGCGCATAGGCGATGACGGAAGGACCCGTCTCGGGCTGGACCACCAGCGCGGCAGCGTTGGTGATAGAAGTCGAGACAAACATGCACACCGTGGCGAGCAGCGTCGGGATACCGAGCGCAATCGTCTGGCGCAGCGCGGGGTCCTTAAAGTCGATATGGATATGGGGATGCACGCCGTGCTTGCCAAGCGCGGGAATCTGACATGCCATCTGAACAAAGACACCGAGGGTCGTACCGGCCGCAATCAAGATGATGCCGGCACGTTCGCCAAACTGTGCGGACACGGGCGCAAAACCCATAAAGCTCGCAATGACGATCACATTGTTGAGGACCGGGGCAAACGTCGACCAGAAGTAGTCGCGGTGTGCGTTGAGAACGCCCGAGAACACCGAGCCCAAACCATAAAACAGAATCTGGATGGCAAAGAAACGGAACATGAACGCAGCGGTATCCATGCTGCCGCCGTCACCCGAAAGGAACGATTGCGTCCAGATAAAGCCCGGGGCGAACACGGTCCCCAGCAACGAAATGCCACCCAGCACCAAAAGCAGAATGCCGAGCAGGTTGCCCACGTACTCGTTCGAGGCCTCGCGACCCTGCTCACGCCTCACGCCCATGTACACGGGCAAAAACGCCGTCACGAGCATGCCGCCCATCACGAGTTCGTAGAGCATATTGGGCAGGTTGTTGGCGACCTGATAGGAGGACGAGAGTAGCGACATGCCGATAGCGGCCGCCATTGCCCACGTGCGGATAAAACCGGTGACGCGAGACACGATGGTCAGGATGGTCATAAGCCCGGCGGAACGACCAACCGTGGAGTAGTCCGACGAGCCCATGTCGTCAGTGTCATCTCGCGACGAAGAAGCTTCGGATGAGGGTGTCTGAGGCGCAGATTCTTTTGCAAAATGAGCTCCGCGCTTCAATTCTTCCTGCGGCATCGCTCAGTCCTCTCTCGTAATCGCGGCAACCGTCGCCCCGCAAAATGCAATTAAATCATCGGGTGCAAGCTCGAGCTGATAACCACGCTTGCCTCCCGAAATAAAAATGGTATCCCAAAGGACACATGTCTCATCAATGAGCGTCCGGTAGCGTTTTTTCATACCGACCGGGCTGCAGCCGCCGCGAACGTAGCCAGTCGCCGCAAGCAAATCCTTCACATGCATCATGGCCAAGGACTTCTCCCCCGCGGCACGCGCGGCGGACTTTAGATCGAGCTCGTCGGCAACAGGGATACAGCACACGACATAGTCGTTGGACGGTGTCACGCAGACCAAAGTCTTAAATCCTTGACCGGGCTCCTCGCCAAGCTGCTCCGAAATCGCGACACCCAGGCCCACCGACTCATCACCATCGTCTTCGTACGTATGTAGAACATAGGAAATGCCGGCGCTTTCCAGCTCGCGCATCGCATTGGTTTTTGGCGTCTTTACAGCCTTTGCCATGACATATCCTTTCCCTCGCATTCGGACGCAAGGATTAAGTATATGTCCAATTCGGCTGCATACGTCACTTCGGCACAGCAAGCGCCATCGAATCACAAGGAGTCGATGGCGCCCATAAACTGAATCGCCTATTTATTGAGCATCAAGTTGAGCCTGACGCTCCCGGTCACGCCTGAGCAACGGCGCCAAAAACTTGCCCGTATAACTCTGCGGACAGTCCGCAACCTGCTCCGGTGTGCCCGAAACCACGACGGTTCCGCCGCCGTTACCGCCCTCGGGACCCATATCGATCAGGCGGTCGGCAACCTTGATGACATCAAGGTTGTGCTCAATCACCAGCACCGTGTTGCCCGCATCGACCAAACGCTGCAGCACATCGAGCAGCTGGCGGACGTCCTCAAAATGAAGACCGGTCGTCGGCTCGTCCAAAATATAGAACGTCTTGCCCGTCTGGCGTCGATGAAGCTCCTTGGCGAGCTTCACACGCTGCGCCTCGCCGCCCGAGAGCGTCGTGGCGGGCTGGCCCAGGCTCACGTAGCCTAAGCCTACATCGTACAGCGTCTGGAGCTTGCGCTTAATCTGCGGGATATTCCCAAAGAAGGCCAGCGCCTCGGTGACGCTCATGTCGAGCACGTCCGAGATGGTCTTGCCACGGTAGGTGACCTCGAGTGTCTCGCGGTTGTAGCGTTTACCGCCGCAAACTTCGCAGGGGACGTAGATATCGGGAAGGAAGTGCATCTCGATCTTGATCTGCCCGTCGCCCTTGCACGCCTCACAGCGCCCGCCACTCACATTAAAGGAGAAACGACCCGGCGAGTAGCCGCGCGCCTTCGACTCCGGCGTACTCGCAAACAGTGCGCGAAGATCATCCCACAGGCCGATATAGGTAGCAGGGTTGGAACGCGGCGTACGGCCAATCGGCGACTGGTCGATATCGATAACCTTATCGATACACTCAATGCCCTCGATTTTCTTATACGGACCCACAGGGCGCGTCGAGCGGTGAATGGCATTCGTAAGGGCAGGCGCAATGGTGTCGGTAACCAGGGAGCTCTTGCCCGATCCCGACACGCCGGTAACAACCGTAAGCGTACCAAACTCGATCTTGGCAGTAACGTTTTTGAGGTTGTTGGCTCGAGCGCCCGTAATTTTAAGGCAGCCGCGACCGGGCTTGCGCCGTTCATCAGGCACCCGAATCATTCGTTTGCCGGTCAGGTAAGCGCCCGTCATCGACTCAGGACACGCCATGATATCAGCAGGCGTTCCCGCCGCGACTACGTGCCCGCCGTTGACACCGGCGCCGGGCCCCATGTCGATCACGTAGTCGGCGGCACGGATTGTATCCTCGTCGTGTTCGACAACGATAACGGTATTGCCGATATCGCGCAGGCGCTCGAGCGTCTTAATCAGGCGCTCGTTGTCACGCTGATGAAGACCGATCGAGGGCTCGTCCAGAATATAGAGCACGCCCATGAGACCCGCGCCGATCTGCGTTGCCAGTCGAATACGCTGCGCCTCGCCACCGGAAAGCGTCGCCGAGGCACGATCGAGCGTCAGATAGTCGAGTCCAACATCGACCAGAAAACGCAAGCGCTCCAGGATTTCCTTGACGATACGGCCGCCGATAAACTGTTGGCGCTCGGTGAGTTCCAGGCCCTCAAAAAACTCGAGCGATTCACGGCACGACAGGCAACAAACCTCGTAAATGGACTTGCCGCCCACGGTGACGGCAAGCATCTCGGAGCGCAAACGAGCGCCGTGGCAGGTCGAGCACGGCTCCTCGCGAATGTACTTCTCCAGGCGCGCCTTGGTGTTCTCGTTCGTCGTCTCGGTATAGCGTTCGTACAGGATGTTGCGAACGCCCGAAAACTTGGTATCCCACTGGCTGCGACGTCCGTCGAGCTTTTGGTAGTCGACCGAGATCTTCGTATCGCCCAGGCCATCCAAGAATGCACGACGCACGCGAGGGGGCAAGTCCTCCCACGGCGTATCGGTGCTCACCTTAAAGTGTTTGCAGACCGCAGCAAAAATCTGCGGATAGTAGTTCGAGTTGCCAAACAGGCTACCAAAGACTCCGTCGGCAATGGACTTCGAGGGGTCCTCGATCAACGCCTCGGCATCAACGGTTTTCTTAAAGCCCAGGCCGTCGCACTCAGGACATGCGCCATAGGGAGCGTTGAACGAAAAATCACGCGGCTGAAGATCGTCAATGGAGTGACCATGCTCCGGGCACGCCAAGGCCAACGAATACTCCAGCAGCTCGCCCTCGGTCCCCTCGGGAGCATCACGATCGGGCAGCATGTACACGTTTACATTGCCGTGAGCCAGCGCGGTCGCCTGCTCAACAGACTCGGCGATACGGCCCAGAGAGTTCTCACGGATCACGATGCGATCGACTACGACCTCGATATCGTGCTTGAACTTCTTGTCCAGATCGATCGGATCGTCGAGCGAGCGCACTTCACCGTCGACACGCACGCGGCTAAAGCCCTCGGCGCGAAGGTCCTCAAACAGTTTGGTGTACTCGCCTTTTCGCCCGCGCACCACCGGTGCCAGCACAAACGCGCGGCGGCCCTCCCCCGCCGCCAAGACCTTGTCGGCAACCTGGTCGGTCGTCTGACGCTCAATGACGCGACCGCATTCGGGACAGTGCGGGGTGCCCACACGGGCGAACAGCAGGCGCAGATAGTCATAAATCTCGGTTACGGTGCCAACCGTCGAGCGAGGGTTTTTAGACGTCGTCTTTTGGTCGATCGACACCGCCGGCGAAAGGCCGTCGATTGAATCCAAGTCGGGTTTGTCCATCTGGCCCAAGAACTGGCGCGCATAGCTCGAAAGGCTCTCGACGTATCGACGCTGGCCCTCGGCATAGATAGTGTCAAATGCCAGCGAACTCTTGCCCGAGCCAGAAAGACCGGTAATGACCACGAGTTGGTCACGCGGAATGGAAACATCGATATCACGGAGGTTGTGCTCACGAGCGCCGCGAATAACGATAGAAGAATCAGACATGGAAGCTCCTTGCCTCCTATTGCATCGAATCATACTGTCGATGAGTTTAGCGCACTCGACGCGCACAGATGTTCGTAATACAAGATTCGCAGACCTTTAGCTTTGCGTATCGGGTGCTTTGTTTCTCGAAATGCCGTGGAAAGGTTACAGTAATCTACTACTGAACTTAATTTGCTGTAACAGAGGAACGTCCATGACCGAAGATATCCCCCTTGAAATCACTTCGAGCGACATGGCCAATCTGCCCATATTCATCGCCGTCCTTATCGTGGCCACCGTCGTCGTGCGCGTGTATTTTTCAATCAAACACAATGAAAAGCCGCCCATTGCCCGCGTCTTTTGGTGCGCGACGCTCCTCATCCCGCTCGGCATGGTAGCTGCATGGATTACGAATCAATTGCTCGTAAATGAGGACAATTCCCTATGGGTCCTTTCTTATTCGGCGCTCGGTGCTGCCGCCGTCATACTTCTTGTCGAGCCCTTGGTTTCGGGACTTATCGACCAAACCGATCTTGCGACGGGAACGGTTGCCTGTATTTGCCGTGACATCCTTGTCATCGCCGCTGTTTCAGCGCTCTCGTTCGTTTCACTCGAAATTGCCTGTAACGAAACGTTCTATCGCATTCCCGCCAACTCATTCGGGTTTTCCGTCGGGCTGCTCGCGACGGTTCTGCTCTCCCTTTATTTGCTGGGACAGCGTCATGGAGGCGTCATGGCCCTCGTGCCCGTCGCCTGTTGCATCCTTGGCATTGCCGAGCACTTCGTCATAACGTTTAAAGGCGAAGCCATCCTGCCAAGCGATATCTTGGCCCTCGGCACCGCAATGGAAGTGAGCGAGGGATACGAGTTTACCTTTACCGCCGGAATCGTAACCTCTCTCGCCCTGCTGGAGATTTCCCTGGGGCTTCTTTCGCTTATCCGACCGCGAAAGCTCCGTACGCCCACCCATGTCTTCCCCGCAATCGCCGCTAACCTCTGCGCTTTTCTGCTAGTGACCGTTGTGGGGCTCTCGGGCTTTTCCAGCATCGACTTGGAGCAGGCGCTGGATTTTGGATTTGACCGTTGGCAGCCCATCACCACATATACGTCTCAGGGTTTTATCACTTCGTTCACCGAAATGGTCAACGAGTTGCCCATTGAGAAGCCCGAAGGCTATACGCCCGATGAGGCGCAGAGCATCGAGCAGGAGCTCGCCGCCGCCTACGACAGCACGTATGGCTCGAGCGAGCAGCGCGCGGCTGCCGTTGCCCAGTTCAATGAAATCAAGCCGACGATTGTTGCCGTCATGAACGAGAGTTTTAGCGACCTTTCGTGCTTTGAGCTGCTCCAGGCGGCCGGGTACACCGGCCCCGCATTCTACAACTCGCTTCCCGACACACTTGTTCGCGGCACCATGCTCGCTTCGGTCACCGGTGGCGGAACGGCGAACTCCGAATTCGAATTTTTGACCGGAGCGACAACGGCCTTTGTCGGATTAGGCAAAATCCCCTATCAGCTATATCAGATGAATGGCGTCAACAGCCTGGCAAAGGACCTTAAGGAGCTTGGGTATACCGCTACCGCTATGCACCCGCAAAACCCCGTCAACTACCATCGAGATAAAATCTATCAGCAGCTGGGCTTTGGAGACTTTCTTTCAATCGGCGATTTCGAAGGTGCGCCCTGTTACCATGCCGGCGTATGCGACTACGCCACCTACGACAAGATACTCGACCTGCTTAGAACCGACGAAGCCCCGCAGTTCATCTTTGACGTCACGATGCAAAATCACGGCGGCTACGACTATGGCACCGTTCCCGCCGAGGAGCTGACAAACTATTGGGTCGAGGGAGCCAGCGAGGGCGCCAATAGCGCGCTCAACACCTATCTCACCTGCATCAACGCATCCGACCGGGACCTCGAGTACTTTATCAACGAGCTCCGCAATATCGGCAGACCGGTTGTTCTTGTCTTTTTTGGCGACCATCAGCCGAGCGCCGCAACGACTCTCAACGACGAGCTGTACCCTCAGGAAGATACGGCAAGCCACGCTTTCCGTATCTATCAGTCGACATATTTTGTCTGGGCTAACTATGAAATCGCCGGCAATACCGAGCTCAACGTCTACGACACCGTCGGGGCAAACGAGGTTGCAGCCATTACCCTTAATAAGATCGGCGCCCCGCTCACCGACTATCAAAAGGCTCTGCTTGCAACAAGGTCAGATGTGCCCACCATCAATGTCGCCGGCTACCTTGGTGCCGACGGGCTGCGCTACGACTTGGAATCTGAAGACAGCCCATACGCCTCGACGATCGACAAGCTGCAGCGCATGCAATACCTCGAGTTCGCCAGCAAAGTTCAGTAAGCCCGCCCATTCGCTTGGACCCATCGTATTGCAAGCACGCTCGGCCCAAATGCATCGTAAATGACTCCCGCTCGCAAACGAGGGTACAATGACGCTCGTGTCACATCACGGGGCCCCGGCCCCAACATATACAAAGGAGTCATACATGGGTTGCGAGCACGCACAGGCCGCCGGCGGACAAACGTCGCCGTCGCAATTTGAGGAGAATACGCTGTCCGAGGTCAAACGCGTCATCGCCGTGCTTTCCGGCAAGGGCGGTGTCGGCAAGTCGTTTGTCACCGGTGCCATCGCCACCGAGCTTGCCCGTCACGGCCACAAGGTCGGCGTCCTCGATGCCGACATCACCGGTCCCTCTATCCCCAAGATGTTCGGTATGAGCGGACGCCACGTCCATGCCCTTGGCAACCTTATGCTGCCCGAAATCTCCGAGCATGGCGTCAAGGTCATGAGTTCCAACCTGCTGCTCCAAAACGAGACCGACCCCGTCCTTTGGCGCGGTCCGGTCATCGCAGGCGCCATTAGGCAGTTCTGGAGCGAGACCTCGTGGGGCCCCATCGACTACCTGCTGGTCGACATGCCTCCGGGAACAGGCGACGTCGCGCTCACCGTCTTCCAGTCGCTGCCCGTCGACGGCATCGTCATCGTCACGAGCCCGCAGGATCTGGTCTCGATGATCGTCGCCAAGGCGGTCAACATGGCCGAGAAGATGAACGTCCCCATTCTGGGCATCGTCGAAAACATGAGCTATATTGAGTGTCCCGACTGCGGCAAGAAGATCGAGGTCTTTGGCAAGAGCAAGCTCCCCGAGGTCGCAGAGCGCTATAACCTCGACATCTTGGGCCAGCTTCCCATTAATCCGGCACTCGCCGAGGCCTGCGATAAGGGCGAGGTCGAGACCGCACTGCCCGATGGCATGTTGCCCAAGGCAATCTCTGCCGTCGAGGCCATTACCCCGCACGAGACCGACGAGGCCTAAGTGAACACGAGCGCCTTCTATGACGTCCTGGTAATCGGCGGCGGGGCTTCAGGCCTCGCCGCCGCCATTACGGCCGCACGCGCTGGCAAAAACGTCTGCATCGTTGAGCGCGATGTCGCCTGCGGCCTTAAGCTCCTTGCGACCGGCAACGGCCGCTGCAACCTCTCCAACGAATTGATTGATCCACAGCGGTATAACCACCCCGCATTCGTCGAATCTGTCATGGGCCCCCAACCCGAACAAGAGCTTATGGGTTTCTTCTCCTCGCTGGGCATCATGACAACCTCCGAGGAAGGCCGGCTGTACCCGCGCTCCCTTCGCGCAGAATCGGTGCGCGACGCGCTTCTCAACGTTTGCGACCGCCTAGGTATCACCTTAATCTGCGGAGCCAACGTTACCTCGGCGCACAAAGCTTCCGAAGGTTGGGCACTCCAAATAGACCGTCCAGCGCGGGCGCTCAAGGCAAAAAAGCACGACGACCGAAAATCGGAGCTCCGCTCGCTTCGGAAAGCGCTCGCCGATGTCCCTCGCAAGAACGAGGCCCTGCAGGCACATGCCGTAATTATCGCCACGGGCGGCAACCCCACCGGTATCGCCGATACGTTTCGCCTCCCCCTCACTTCGCTGCGCCCCATCCTCTGCCCCGTATCGGCAACGGTCGTCGGCGATCGGGCGGCACTCAAGACGTTGGATGGCCTGCGCGTCCGCGCCCGCTTGACGCTCGCCCGCAATCAAAATGAGCTCTGGCACGAAGACGGTGAAGTCCTGTTTCGAACCTTCGGTATCTCGGGCGTCGCTGTCTTCAACCTCTCCCGTCGTATCCAGCACGGCGATACGATCCTGCTCGACGTTTTCCCCGACCTCTCCAAAGACGAGCTGCTCGATATGCTCAACCGGCGCGTTGAGCTGCTCGGCGGCTTTTCGCCCCGCGATCCCCGTTGGCTCGACGGCATGCTCGCCCCGCAACTCTCCCGCGTCGTCTGCACAGCGTTCGAGCAGTGCCATCCAAGCTCCAACGATGTCATCCACCTGGTCTCGATCCTCAAGCACTTTAAGTTGCTCGTCGAGGGAACAGCCGAGGAGCGCTCGGCGCAGGTCACGCGTGGTGGCGTATCTGTCGAGAGCATCTCAACACCCAGTCTACGCGCGAGCAGCGCTGTCGACGCCCCGCTTTACGTCTGCGGCGAAGCGCTCGACATCGACGCCGATTGCGGAGGCTTTAACCTTGCGTGGGCCTGGCTCTCGGGCATTCGCGCTGCAAGCAGCCTGTAGCCGCGCAGTCTATAATCAAAAATGCATTCGGGCCGTCTGGGATACCGGACGGCCTCTTTCTTGCCTCTAAGGAGACCTCGATGATCGAAATCACCCAAGTCAACGCGTCGCTCGATGAAGCCGGCGATGAAAATGCCTGCCTCATTGTTGGCAAGCGAGTCGCCAAGCGCGTCCTACGTTGCAAGGACTCCGAGATCAAGTCCATCGAGCTCCACCGCAAGTCAATCGACGCCCGCAAAAAACGAGACGTCCATTTTATCCTGAGCTTTCGTGTTGAGCTGACTAGTCCCCACCTCGAGCGAGAAGCGATCGACAGCATTGCCGAGCGTGACCGCTCGCGCGTACGCGCGATAGAAGACGATGGGTCTTCATTCCCCTCCCCCGTCTCCGACGCATCCAAAGAGCGCCCCGTCGTTGTCGGCGCCGGATGCGCTGGCCTTTTCGCTGCGCTCACCCTTGCCGAAGCGGGTCTTAAGCCCTTGCTCATCGAGCGCGGCGACCCAGCATTTCGCCGCTCGCATGCGATCGATCTCTTTCTAAAGGAGCGCATCCTCGACCCCGAGAGCAATATCCAGTTTGGCCTGGGCGGCGCGGGGACCTTCTCGGACGGCAAGCTCAATACGGGAACAAAAAATCCCGCCCATCGCCTTATCCTCGAAACCTTCGTCGAGGCGGGTGCGCCCCGCGATATTCTGTGGGATGCCAAGCCGCACATTGGCTCCGACATCCTTCCCAAGGTTGTCACCGCTATATCCCAGCGCATCGAGCAGCTCGGAGGTGTCGTCCGTTATCGAACGAAGCTCGTCGACATTCGCATCGACGCGTCTGGCGCCATCACCGGTATTGATGTCCAATCGTCCCAAGACGCCGCTTACGAGCCAATCGAGACAAAGCACCTCATCCTCGCCTGCGGGCATTCTGCTCGCGATATTTTTGAGCTCCTTAAGGACCACAACGTGGCCCTCGCACAAAAGACCTTTGCCATGGGCGTTCGCATCGAGCATCCGCAACGCGACATCGACAGAGCCCAATATGGAGCCTCGGCGGGACATCCAGCGCTCGGGGCGGCCCCCTACAAACTTGTTGCCCATCTTCCCAACGGCCGCAGCGTGTTCTCGTTTTGCATGTGCCCCGGCGGACAGGTTGTTGCCGCCTCTTCAGAACCGTGCCATCTGTGCGTCAACGGGGCCAGTCTCAATGCCCGCGACGGACGCAACGCAAATGCCGCCCTGCTCGTTAACGTCACGCCTGAGGACCTTCCCAACGATGACCCGCTCGCCGGTATCGAGCTCCAGCGTGTCTGCGAGGCGGCCGCCTATCGCCTGGGCGGTTCCAACTGGAACGCACCGGCACAACTCGTCGGAGATTTCCTCGCAGGACGCGCCAGCAAGGCGCCCGGAAAGGTAAAGCCCACCTATCCGCTCGGTGTGACCTGGACGGCAATTGACGAAGCCCTACCGCAGCATATCGTCGAGTCGCTCCGCCTGGGACTTCCCCTACTCGGAAAAAAGCTACGAGGCTACGACCGTCCCGATGCCGTTCTTACCGGCGTGGAGACTCGTTCGAGCTCACCGGTCACTGTTACCCGAGACCGAACGTGCCATGCCGTGTCGACCCCGGGCCTCTACCCTTGTGGTGAGGGAGCTGGATATGCCGGCGGCATCATGAGCGCGGCCACCGACGGCATCCGTTGTGCTGAAGCCCTGATCGCAGACCTCTAACGCACAAATTCCAGCGCGCAAAAGACATAGGCCCCGAGCTCCACAGGGAACTCGGGGCCCGTTCGCTATTTCTTAAACCGTGCACCCTGGCGTTTTCTGCCCGATGCGAACGTGGAACCCTTGCGGGCCTGCGAGCGTAAGCGCTCGATCGTCTCGTCCTCAGACGCACCCTCGAGCATCACCCGAATCTGAACGACAGCATCGCGCAGGCGCGCCGCCTCCTCAAAGTCCATAGCGGCAGAAGCGTTACGCATATCCTCTTCCATGGTTTCGACGATCCGCACAAGCTCGTCATGCGGCAGTTCTTCCAACTGCTCCGCAAGTGTCTGCTCGGGCGCCACCGTTTCCGGCACACCGCCCTCGCCCGACTCATCGGGCGTATAGAATGCGCCATGGCCAAGAGAGTCGCCCTTCGAGCGTCCCTTGGAGCCCACAGTTTTTTCGGCCTCGGCAATAAAACTTGAGATGTCGTTGATGGCCTTGCGCACTGTCTTGGGCACAATGCCATGCTCTTCGTTATATGCCATCTGAATCTCACGACGGCGCTGCGTCTCCTCGATGGCCTCTTTCATCGAATCGGTCACAACGTCTGCATACATGATGACTTCGCCATCGGCGTTACGGGCCGCACGGCCAATCGTCTGAATCAGCGAACGGCGGTTGCGCAAGAAGCCTTCCTTATCGGCATCGAGAATTGCCACCAGTGAGACCTCGGGAAGATCCAAGCCCTCGCGAAGCAGGTTGATGCCAACGAGAACATCGATCTTGCCCTCGCGCAGTGTTCGCAGGATCTCGACACGGTCCATTGTCGCCGTATCAGAATGCATGTAATTGACCTTAATGCCCGCATCAAGCAGATGGTCGGTCAGGTCCTCGGCCATGCGCTTGGTCAACGTGGTCACCAGCACGCGCTCCTTGCGGGCAACGCGCTCGCGAATCTCGTCCTCAAGATCGTCAATCTGACCGCGAACTGGACGCACGTCAATCTTGGGGTCGAGCAGGCCGGTCGGACGAATAATCTGCTCCACGTCGTTTTGGCTCACCCGCAGCTCGTAGTCGCCCGGCGTGGCCGAAACATAGATAAACTGGGGGATCCTTGCCTCAAACTCATCGAAACGAAGCGGGCGGTTATCGAGCGCCGAGGGCAGGCGAAAACCGTGTTCCACCAGCGTCACCTTACGCGAGCGGTCACCTTCGTGCATGCCGCGAATCTGCGGCACCGTCACATGGCTCTCATCGATGATGCAGAGCATATCCTTGGGAAAGTAATCGATTAGGGTAAACGGCGGCTCACCCGGCTTGCGACCGTCCAGATGACGCGAGTAGTTCTCGATGCCGTTGCAAAAGCCCATCGTCTCGAGCATCTCAAGATCATAATCGGTACGCTGCTGCAGACGCTGCGCCTCGAGCAACTTGTCGGTCGCCTTGAGCTCCGCCACGCGCTTCTCGCACTCTTCGCTGATCGATTTCAGAGCCGCCTTGACCTTCGGCTTCTCGGTCACGTAGTGTGATGCCGGCCATACGGGGATGGCCTCGTACTCACGAAGCATCTCACCGGTGACCTCATCGATCTCGGCAATCAGCTCGACCTCGTCGCCAAAGAACTCAAACCGCAACGGATGCTCGGCATAAGGCGGATACACGTCGACAACATCGCCGCGCACGCGGAACGTGCCACGCGCCAGGTCATAGTCATTGCGATCATATTGAATGTCGATAAGCGCATGGATAAAGTCATCGCGCTCGAGCGGCACCTTCTTGTCGACGTTTGGAGCCAGACCCGCATAGTCCTCAGGAGAGCCAATGCCATAGATACACGAGACCGATGCGACAACGATCACATCACGTCGAGAGAGCAGTGACGCGGTCGCCTGATGGCGCAGCATCTCGACCTCTTCGTTAATCGAGGAGTCTTTCTCGATATATGTATCGCTTTGCGGCACATACGCTTCGGGTTGATAGTAATCGTAGTACGACACAAAATAGACCACGGCGTTGTCAGGGAAGAATTCCTTGAGCTCGCTCGCGAGCTGAGCGGCAAGCGTTTTATTGGGAGCCATAACCAGCGTCGGCTTCCCCAGGGCCTCAATAGTCTTAGCCATCGTGAAGGTCTTGCCCGAACCAGTCACGCCCTGCAAAACCTGATAGCGATCTCCATCCCTCACGCCCTGCACAAGCGACTCAATGGCCTTAGGCTGGGAACCAGCGGGCTCGTATGGAGACACGACCTTAAACGGCACCTCGGAGCCCTCAACGCCAAAACGTTTAAGCTCTCCTCCAACACGCTCAACTTCAAATTCCGCCATGGATACTCCTAACTCATATATCTGCAGTATACGCAGGCGGCAGGCATAGTCCTATACGAACCGATCGGGATAGAGGGTCTTGTAGCGAACCCAGGCATTATTGACACGAATCAGATACGCCTGCGTCTCGGGAAAGGTGATTGCATTATGAAGCGACGTGCTCTGCTGCGCCCATCCGTCGACATTGCCCATGCCGGCGTTATAGGCGGCAATGGCACTGTCAGTCGACCCGTTAAAATACGTTAGAAGATACGAAAGATACGCACAGCCAAACTCGATGTTCGTAGCGGGATCGTTAAGGCTGTCGGCTGAATACTCGCTACCATCGACAAGACCCTTGGCAATCATATCCTGGGCAGTCTCGGGCATCAGCTGCATCAAGCCCTGTGCGCCTTGATTCGACTCGGCCTCGGGATCCCAATTCGATTCCGACTTTATGACGGCACACACCAGATACGGATCAAGATTGTGCGAAATGCTCGATTGCTTTACGTACGCCTCGTAGTCAATCGGATACAGCGGCTTAAAGAAAGCAGCAGGGGCACACGAGTAGACGAGCGAAATAAGGCCGAAGACGAACACAACGGCAAGTGGCGCCACGCGATACCACGTAAAGAAACGTGCCTTAGGCATCGGCCTCCTCCTTATCCGGAGTATCTATAAACCCGTGGCATGCAAGCCATGAGTCAAGCTGCTCAAAGAGCGAATTATCGCCTGCGGCATTATCAATCACCGTAGTAGCGAGATTGCACAGCGCAGACTCATCGGGCTGACAAGCAGAACGGGCATCGAAATCAGATGGCTCCATGCCACGTTGAATAGCGCGCTCGCGACGAACTGACAAAGGGGCGCTGATGACCAGAATTTCATCAGCCAAGCCAAATGCATCCTCAAAACCAGTCGGAGCAGAAACCTCGACCACCGCAAAGGGATAACGGGGAGATGAAACCGTACAACAAACCGGATCGAGAATCCTAAGCGAAAGCTGTTCAATCAGAACGGGATGCACGATGCCATTGAGCCGTGCGACCGAATCAGGAGAAGCGAAAGCTCGAGAAGCGAGGATGCTGCGGCGAATGCCGCCTTCCTCATCCAAAATGTCCCAACCGAATTCATCCGCGAGAGTATTGACGATATCAGAGCCCGGCACATACAGAGATTTTGCAAGCTCATCCAGATCGATAAGCATAGCGCCACGAGATTCGAAATAGCGGCAGGCTGTCGACTTACCCGAAGCAATATTGCCCAAGACAAATACGGTAAACATCAAGCCCTCCCTAACGCCAATGCGAGTAATTATCGCTCAAATACACTAGAAGGACTCAAAATACAGCCAAAGAGTAAGAGCGCATACGGGGGAGCTAGGTCCCAAAGCACAACGTGTATACAACGCAAAAAAGGGGGAGGCCGCGAGGCCTCCCCCTTCCAAGTTCAAGCGCACGGCTCGGTGCCGTCCACCGGTCAGCGGCGCCCTGGCCTCCC
>JAGZQF010000066.1 GCA_018382295.1 Collinsella sp. | reverse complement strand
ATCAGGGTAGCGCTGCGACGCGGAAATCGCGCGCCGTTGCCGCGCCCCGCAGTGCCCGCTTCCCCCGAGAACAATTATCAGTGCAGGTAGACGGCTTGCCGATTTTCGGAAAACCGGGGGATGGTCGACCCATACGGTTCAAACGTAGTAGATAGGCCCCTTTCGTGGCGCAACCCCAAAACAGTCTTTTGGGACGGGTGGTATCCTTGGTAGCCCTGTGCTGCAAACGCACCTTTACCGCAAGGAGTTTCATGGATCTTATCGCCCAGCTCGCCCGCGAGCTCAACCTTAAGGCCGCCAACGTCGAGGCTGCCGTCAAGCTCATCGATGAGGGCAACACCATCCCCTTTATCTCGCGCTACCGCAAGGAAGCAACGGGCGGCATGGACGACGTCGCCCTGCGCGCGCTCGACGAGCGCCTGTCCTACCTGCGCAATCTTGAGCAGCGCAAAGAGGACGTCATTCTGCTCATCGACGCCCAGGGCAAGCTCACGCCCGAACTCGAACAGCAGATTCGCGAGGCCACGCAGCTCCAGCGTGTCGAGGACCTCTACAAGCCCTACCGCAAAAAGCGCATGACCCGCGCGCAAAAGGCCCGCGAGGCCGGCCTGGAGCCGCTCGCCAACATGATCATCATGCAGGCCTCGGCCAAGGGCAGCGCACTCGACGCCGCCGCGGCATACGTCAACGAGGAGGCCGGCTTCGACACGCCCGAGAAGGCGCTCGCCGGCGCCGCCGACATCGTGGCCGAGACGGTAGCCGAAGATCCCGAGAACGTCGCCGACCTGCGCGCCTTTACGCAAAACACCGCCGACATCGTCGTCGAGGCCACCGACCCCGCCGAAAAGACTCCCTACGAGCCCTACTACAACTTTGACGAGCCGCTGCGCCGTATACCCAACCACCGCGTGCTGGCTATCGACCGCGGTGAGCGCGAGGGCAAGCTCCGCGTGCGCGTGAACGTCGACGGCGCCGCCGCCACGGCACGCCTCGGCAGCCGTTGGCCCCGACGCCAGGGCGTGTTCGCGCCCGTCTTTGACGCCGCTATCGCTGACGGCTACAAGCGCCTCATGGCCCCCTCGCTGGAGCGCGAGGCCCGTGCTAAGCTCACCGTCCGCGCCCAGACCGAGGCCATCAACGTCTTTGCCAAGAATCTCGAGGGCCTGCTCTCGGCGCGCCCCGTGCGCGGCGCCCGCGTGCTCGCGCTCGACCCGGGCTACCGTACCGGCTGCAAGGTCGCCGTTATGGACGAGACCGGCAAGCTGCTCGACCACGGCGTGGTCTACCCCACCAAGCCGCGCCACGACGTCGCCGGCACCAAGCGCGAACTCGCCCGCCTCGTCAAGAAGGACGGCGTCAACACCATCGTCATCGGCAACGGCACCGCCAGCCGCGAGACCGAGGAAGTCGTCTCGGAGTTCATCGCCGAGCAGGCGCCCGGGCTGCGATACACCATTGTTAACGAGGCCGGCGCGTCGGTGTACTCCGCCTCCGAGCTCGCAAGCCTGGAGTATCCCGACCTGGACGTCACCGTGCGCGGCGCCATGAGCCTGGGCCGCCGCCTGCAGGACCCACTGGCAGAGCTCGTCAAGATTCCGCCCCAGTCCATCGGCGTGGGCCAGTACCAGCACGACCTTGACCAGGCTGAGCTCTCGCGCACCCTGGGCCACGTGGTGGAGGACGTCGTCAACCGCGTGGGCGTCGACGTCAACACCGCGAGCGCGAGCCTGCTGGGATACGTTTCGGGCATCACGCCGAGCGTGGCCAAGAACATCGTGGCTTTCCGCGAGGAAAACGGCGCCTTCACCGATCGCCGCCAGCTCAAGAAGGTCCCCAAGCTGGGACCCAAGGCATATCTCAACGCTGCAGGCTTTTTGCGAATTAGCGGCGGTAAGAACCCGCTCGACGCAACGAGCGTCCACCCCGAAAGCTACGAGGTGGCCACGTCCGTCTTGGAACGCGCCGGCGTTAAAGCAAGCGAGCTCAGCCGCGGCGGCGTGCCCGACATCGAGCGCCGCCTGGGCAGCATCTCGGCGCTGGCAAGCGACCTGGACTGCGGCACCCTGACGCTCATCGACATTGTCAACGAGCTCAAGAAGCCCGGCCGCGACCCGCGCGACGACGCGCCCGAGGTGGCCTTTAGCCGCTCGGCACTTTCCATCGACGACCTGGAGCCCGGCATGGAACTCAAGGGCACGGTGCGCAACGTCGTCGACTTTGGCGCCTTCGTCGACGTGGGTGTGCACCAGGACGGCCTCGTGCACATCTCCAAGCTGGCCAACCGCTTCGTCAAGCACCCGAGCGACGTGGTGCGCGTCGGCGACACGGTAAAGGTGTGGGTGGAAAAGGTCGATCGCGACCGCAAGAAGAGGTAGCGCGCAGAGATGTGGTGTAAGAGGCGGGGCATGCCCCGCCTCTTCTCTTTCTTGAAAGGGAGGGGACACCGCCTAGAATTCGTCGTTGGAGTA
>JAGZQF010000017.1 GCA_018382295.1 Collinsella sp. | reverse complement strand
GCCTGGACGAAGTCCGGGCCCGCGCCTTTAGACGCGAGCCCGGGGCCCGTGGGTTATACCCTAAGAGCAAACCACCCTTTTTAAGGGTGGTTCTGATTTTGCGTTGTTCGCTGTGGTTGAGGGCAGTGGCTTAAACGTAGTAGATGGGCCAGTTTCGTGGCAAGCGGGCCGTGTGGATGCCCTCGCGAGGTGAAAATGGTCCCTTTCCCTCCGTCCCCAGGGGATCAGTTGGGGCTAGAGCTCTAGGGTGAGGGTGACGGGGCAGTGGTCACTGCCAAAGATGTCGCCGCGGATGCCGGCGTCGCGCACATTGCCGGCGATTGCGTCGCTCACCAGGAAGTAATCGATGCGCCAGCCGGCGTTGTTCTTGCGGGCATTAAAGCGATAGCTCCACCAGCTGTAGACGCCCTCGACGTCGGGATTTGCCGCGCGCCAGGTATCGGTAAAACCGGCGTCGAGCAGCTCGGTAAACTTACCGCGCTCCTCGTCCGAAAAGCCTGCGTTACCGCGGTTGGACTTGGGGTTCTTAAGGTCGATCTCTTCGTGCGCCACGTTAAAGTCGCCGCAGGTCACCACGGGCTTGCCGGTCTCGCGCTCGAGTCCCGCCAAAAAGCCACGATAGGCATCGTCCCAGGCCATGCGTACATCGATGCGTGCGAGCTCATTTTGGGCGTTAGGCGTGTAAACATCCACAAACCAAAACTTGTCGAACTCGAGCGCGCAGACGCGGCCCTCGGTTGCGGCTTGGGCGACGAGCTCGGCCGCCTTGTCCTCGCCAGCGTAGGGTAGCAGTGCGTCGGCGTGCAGCGTGCGCAGCGGTTCCTGGCGGCTAAAGACCGCAGTGCCCGAATAGCCTTTGCGCTCGGCGTAGCTCCAGGTTTGGCGATAGCCGGGCAGGTCGATATCGACCTGGCCCTCTTGCAGCTTGGTCTCCTGCAGCGCCAGGACATCGACATTGAGTTCCTGCGCGATCTGGATAAAGCTCGGGTCCCTTTTGAGCACGGCGCGCAGACCGTTGACGTTCCACGAGGCGAAAGTGTAAGTCTGAGGCATGGTGTCCTTTCGACGGGGTTTGCAGGCTTAAGATTAGCGCAACAGGGGCGGGGTGGGCTCCGCGCGTGCTGACTCAAAGGCCGCATGCCGGGATGTCGCCCGATGCCGCCCGACCAACAAGGACGGAGGACTCATATGACGCAGGCAATATCGGACCCCAAGCAGGCCTCCGCCGCACTGGCGGAGCTGTTCGGTACCCACAAGCGTGTGGTGTTCTTTGGCGGCGCCGGTGTTTCCACGGCGAGCGGCATCTCCGATTTCCGCAGCGTGGACGGCCTGTATCACCAGCAGTTTGCCTATCCGCCCGAGACTATGCTCTCGCATAGCTTTTTCGAGGCGCATCCGGCCGAGTTCTTCGACTTTTACCGCACCAAGATGATCGCGCTTGGCGCCAAGCCCAACCGCTGCCACACCAAGCTGGCTGAGCTGGAGCGCGCCGGCAAGCTAAATGCCGTGGTGACGCAAAATATCGATGGCCTGCATCAGATGGCCGGCTCGCAGCGCGTGTTCGAGCTGCACGGATCGGTCCATCGCAACATTTGCCAGTCGTGCGGCGCGGTCTATAGCGCCGAGTGGATTTGCTCGCGCGAGCACGAGGACGCCGCGGGCGTACCCGTGTGTCCTGCGTGCGGTGGGCGCATCAAGCCCGATGTGGTGCTCTACGAGGAGCCGCTCGACGAGCATGTGCTGACCGGCGCCGTTGTCGCCATCGCCGCGGCCGATGCCCTCATTGTGGGCGGGACCTCGCTCGTGGTGTATCCGGCGGCGGGCCTTACGCGTTACTTTACCGGCGATACGCTGGCCATTTGCAATCTTGCTCCCACCGATCAGGATGCAAATGCCGACCTGCTGATTTCTTGCGACATCGCGGCCGCGTTTGCGTTCTAGCCCGTGTGCGCGGATACAATAGAAAGACTGATTGCAAAGCGACCCCGCCGTCTGCGCCCGAGCGCGGCGGCGCGGGCATTTGAGGAGGATGTTCATGGCGAACGATAGCAAGACATGGCGGTGCGGAAAGTACGAGCTCAGCTTTGACCGTCCGCGCATCATGGGCGTCCTCAACGTGACGCCCGATTCGTTTAGCGATGGCGGGGAACACTTCGACCCGGATGCCGCCATCGAGTACGGCCTGGCGATGCTCGACGCCGGTGCCGACATCATCGACGTGGGCGGCGAGTCCACGCGCCCTGGTTTTACCCCGGTCAACCCCGACGAGGAGGCTCGCCGCGTGCTGCCCGTGGTGCGCGCGCTGGCCAAAGAGGGCGCCATTGTCTCGATTGACACGCGCCACGTGGCGGTTGCTAAGGCGGCCGTGCGCTGCGGCGCCTCTATCGTCAACGACGTGACGGGCTTCACCGACCCCAAGATGGTTGAGTTTGTTAAGACGAGCACCTGCGGCGTTATCGTGATGCACGCCGGCGAGGTCGCCGCTCCCGCTCGTACGCACGCGACGGTGCAGCTCGATACCTCGGCCGCGGCGTTTGTTGCCGAGAAGGCGCGCGAAGCAGCTGCTGAGGCCGCGCGCGAGGCGGAGAAGCCTGCCCGCCGTCGCCGTGGCAAGTTGCTGGGCGAGCCCAAGGCGGAGGCCAAGCTGCCGGGTGGCGTGGTGCAGCCCTCGCTGCCGTTTGGAGATCCGGAGCCCGCGTCCGAGCCTACGGACGAGCAGAAGCAGGAGGCACCGGCTGCCGAAGAGGCCGCCCCTGTCGCCGAGGCCGCCGCGAACCCTGAGTCCTCGCCGGAGCCCAGCGATCACCTGGCCGCCATGATGCGCCGCAGCGCCCGCCGCGAGGAGGCTTATGTTCCCACCTCGCAGCTTCGCCGCTTTACCCTGCCTGATTCGGCGCCCATCATGCGCCGCGTCATGGGCTTTCTGTCCGATCAGGCCCGCGCACTCATCCACGCCGGCGTGTCGCGCGACCGCATCTGCATCGATCCGGGCCCGGGCTTTGGCAAGACGGCCAACGAGGATATCGTCATCCAGCGCGAGACCGCCAAGATGGCGTCGCTGGGATATCCGCTCATGTGCGCCGTGTCGCGCAAGCGCTTTGTGGGCGCTGTCTCGGGCGTGACCGAGGCCGCCGAGCGCGATGCCGCCACGTTCGGCGTGTGCCTGGGCGCTATCCAGGCCGGTGCCAACATTGTGCGCGTGCACGACGTCGCGGGCTTTGCGCAGTTCCTGAACGGTTACTGGGCTGTTGCTAAGCCGCAGCCGCGTCGCGCGTTTGTGGCCGTGGGCTCCAACCTGGGGCATCGTTGCGACAACATCCGCGCCGCACGCGACATGATCGCCGAAATCCCGCTCACCTGCGTGTCCAACTGCTCACGCATCTACGAGAGCGAACCGGCCTACGAGACGCGCCAGGACGCCTTTGCCAATGCCGTCATCGAGATTAAGACCGAGCTGGCGCCGTTGGTGCTGCTCGACGAGCTTATGAAGATCGAGGCCGAGCTGGGCCGCGACCGCTCCAAGAAGGCCAAGGTCAACGGCCCGCGCACCATCGACCTGGACCTGCTGTGGATGGATGGCGAGACCCACGGCGGCAAGAAGCTGCGCCTGCCGCATCCGCTCATTGGCGAGCGTGACTTTGTGCTGGTGCCGCTCGAGGATCTGATGCACGACCCGGCGCGGTTCTTCCGCTACAACGGCGTCGAGGTCAAGGAGCCTGAGGATCGCGTGGGCCATATCGTGGGCGAATTGGGGCGTATGTAGATGATTGAGATGAACGCTGTTGCCGCCGGTACCGAGCTCGACGCGGCGCGCGATGCGGGTCGCGAGGGCAAGTCCGCGGGTTGGTGCGCCTGGAGTGCCGGCGAGGCGTCGTTGACGTTTTCGCTGGTCGTTCGCCCCGACGTGAACATGCATGCCTTCCACGGCCTGCCGTTTGTGGCCGCGATGGGCATGATGGACGCGCTCGTGGGAACGGCTGCGGCACCGGGGCTGGGCCTTGCCGGCAAGGTGGGCATTCAGTGGCCGAGCGATATTGTGTGCGGCGCGCCCACGTTTGAAACGTCGTTTGCACGCGTCGCCGTCAACGGCGGCGCCGGTGCCGCAGGCATGTTCGGTGCCGTGACGGTGGATATTGAGCGCGCGGCGCTGGGCGAGCTTGGCGTGGATGTGACCGATGAAGCGCTGGTCGAGGCGCTGGCCGCCGCCGTGCTGGCTCGCGTGGACGCCTGGGCGGTTGTTGCCAACACGCCGCAGGGTGCCGCAGGGCCGCTGGCTCCCGTGCTGGGCGAGTACTTCGACATGGTGCCGCTGCTGGGACGCCAGGTTGCGGCGGTGTCGCCCAACGGCCTGCCGCTCGCGGTGGGCGTGTTCGCGGGCCTGGACATCTGGGGTCGCGCGACCATCAAGACCGACGCCGGCGAGCAGGAGTTTCCGCCCGAGGCCGTACGGATTCGCGGGCTGTAGCGCGAGGCGCTAGCGCTCAAAGACAACGATGACAACGAAGCCCTCCTCGGCCTGCACCGAGGAGGGCTTTTGTGTGGCTGCAGGGAGGTATCTCGGCCCTATTCCTCAAAACTGAAAATCTTTCGATTTTGAGGAATAGGGCCGATGCGTTGCCTAGTTCGCCGCTCGCGCTCGTGCTCGACTTAAGCCCCTGTCCTATCCCAGCTCCTGCATGCGGCGGTAGATTTCGCAGATACCCTTGATGGTGAGCTGTCCGTCGACCACGTCGAAGGCATCGGTCGAATCGGCGACGATGCCGGCGAGACCGCCTGTGGCGATAACGGTGGCATCCTCGCGGCCCAGCTCGCGCTTCATGCGCGCGACCAGGCCCTCAGCCATGGCGGCGGCGCCCGTTACGGCGCCGACCTTGATGCACTCCTCGGTATCGCGGCCGATGGCGTGCTCGGGCGCCTCGAGCGGAACGCTGGCGAGCTTGGCGGCTCGGGCGGCGAGCGCGTCCATCGAAATGCGGATGCCCGGCGCAATCGCTCCACCAATGTAATAACCGTCCTCGTCGATGACGTCGATATTGGTCGCGGTGCCAAAGTCCACCACGATTGCCGGCGCGCCGTAGAAAGTTTCGGCCGCAACGGCGTTGGCGACGCGATCGGCGCCTACGGCTTGGGGACGCGCCGCGCGCAGCTTGGTCACCGCGGCCGTCTGCGGCCCAATGACGATGGCGTCTGCGGCAATGCGGTCGGCCACGGCGTGCCATTCGCGCGAGAGCTGCGGCACCACGCCCGCAAAGGCGATCGCGTCGACCGCGTCGAGCGAAAGGCCGTACATCTTAAAGAAACCCATCAGGCGCACATGGATCTCGTCGGCGGTATAGGAGCGGTCGGTGGGCATGCGCCACGACTGCACCAGCTCGTCTCCGTCAAACAGGCCCATGGCCGTCTGCGTGTTTCCCATATCGATAGCGAGCAGCATGTCTACTCCCAGTGTTGGCATAAAAGGACGCGCACCATTGTATACGCGCCGCCGACGGCGCTCGGCTGCGATTCGTTTACGGTGATAGGGGCTGAGGGGTTTAAATATGAAGGAATTATGCTCTACGAGATTTTCCTTGCCGTTTACCGAACTCCCACGTAATATTCTTTCTTGCGCACATGAGGCGCCCAGACATTGCGGGGTGGAGCAGTCTGGTAGCTCGCCGGGCTCATAACCCGGAGGTCGTAGGTTCAAATCCTGCCCCCGCGACCAAGAACTTTCAGCTCGTCGGCCTAGCCGGCGAGCTTTTTTGTTATTCCGGGACCGTGTTTTCGGTCCAATTCTCAGCCTCTCAAACAAAATCTCGATCTGTAACATCTAGACCCGATTTGGGCGGCTAGGTGTTACAGATTGAGATATACCGGTGGGTTGGGTCGTGTTTGTCTAAATCTGTAACACGAGGGACGGATTTTGCCGAGTTGTTGTTATAGATTGAGATTTTCTAGCAGGCGGGTTTGGTTTGTCTCGATCTGTAACAGTAAGACCCAGTTTTGCCGCGTAACTGTTACAGATTGAGACAAACCGAAGGGCCGCCCCGCCCACCCCCATCCACCTGCCGGCACCTGATATTCGCCGATTTCCGTTGTGCCGCTGTACCCCTATGCCATATCCTCTAGACAACTACGCGGCATCATCGCCGCCGCGCCTACAAGAGAGGAATGTCCATGACCGCACCTGCATCCAAGCTGCTTCAGCCCATTACGGTTGGCCCCCTTGAGCTCAAAAACCGCATTATGTTTCCGCCGCTGACCACCGGCTACGAGGAGCGTGACGGTTCCATCGGCGAGCGCAGCCTGGCTTTTTACGAGCGCTTGGCCCGTGGCGGCGTGAGCTACATCGTCATCGGCGACGTCGCTCCCGTCATGACCGCAAGCCCCACGCCCAAGCTGGCAACCGACGCCCAGATCCCCACGTTTAAGGCGCTGGCCGATGCCGTCCACAAGCACGGCGCCAAGGTCGCGCTGCAGCTGTTCCACCCCGAGTACGATGTGCCCGGTGTCGGCCGCATGGTCATGGGTTCCATGGCCGCCGCCAAGGCCGCGCAGGAGGCCAAGGCCGCCGGCGACGAGGAGGCCTTTGCCGCCAAGATGGCCGAGTCCAACGAGATCCGCAATCAGGCATACGCCAAGCTGCACCACGACATGCAGCACTTTGTGAACGAGGCGAGCGTAGAGCAGCTCACCCAGATCAAGGAGGCCATCGCCGCCTCGGCCGCCCGCGCGCAGCAGGCCGGGATCGATGCCATCGAGGTCCACGGCGACCGCCTGGTGGGTTCGCTGTGCTCGGCCATCCTCAACCAGCGCACCGACGAGTACGGTGGTTCGTTCGAGAACCGCGTTCGCTACGCGCTGGAGGTCGTCGCTGCCATTAAGGAAGCCGCGCCGCAGCTGATGGTGGAGTACAAACTCCCCGTGATCATGAAGAACCCCGACGGCACGCCGCGCGGCAAGGGCGGCCTGCAGCCCGACGAGGCCTGCGAGTTCGCCAAGTTGCTCGAGGGCGCGGGCATCGACATGATTCAGGTCGCACAGGCCAACCACACCGGCAACATGGGCGACACCATTCCGCCCATGGGCGCCATGCCCTACAACTGGACGCTGCCCGTGGCCGAGCGCGTCAAGGCCCTGGTCTCCGTGCCGGTGGCAACCGTGGGCCGTGTTGTCTCGGTCGAGGCCGGCGAGAAGATTCTGGAAGACGGCGCGGCCGACATCATCGCCTACGGCCGCTCGCTCATGTGCGACCCCGACATTGCGCTGAAGGCCGCCACGGGTGAGCCCATCCGCGAGTGCCTCAACTGCAACAAGGGTTGCGTCGACGCGATTCAAAACCGCAAGTACATTTCGTGCGTGCTCAACGCCGAGAACGGCGACGAGGCGACCATCGCCATTAAGCCGGGCGAGGTCGACAAGAAGATTGCCGTGGTGGGCGGCGGCATCGCCGGCCTGGAGGCCGCGCGCGTGGCGGCCAAGCGCGGCTACGACGTGACCGTTTACGAGGCGAGCGACCATCTGGGCGGCCAGATTGTGCTGGCGGCCGCGCCCCCGCGCAAGGACGAGATCATGCGCTCGGTCGAGTATTACGAGAAGATTCTGCCTGGCCTGGGTGTGAAGGTTGAGCTCAACCATGCCGCTACCGCTGAGGACCTCAACGCCGCCGACGCCGCGATTGTGGCCGTGGGCGCGCACGACGTGGTCATCCCCGTTCCGGGTGCCGACTCGGAGAAGGTCGTCTCGAGCTGGGACGTGCTGGCCGGCAAGGTGGAGCTCAGCGGCCGCGTCGCCGTCATTGGCGGTGGCCTGGTGGGCACCGAGACTGCCGAGTATCTGCTGCAGCACGGCTGCGAGGTGGCGATCGTGGAGATGCTCGACAAGATTGCCGCGGGCGAGTCCGAGACCATTCTGCCGCTGATTATGAGCGACTTTGCCGAGCACAACGTGGAGCAGCACGTGAAGACCCGCCTGACCGCCATTACCGACGAGGGCGTGGAGGCTGTTCGCACCACCGAGGACGGCGCCGAGGAGCCGGTGAAGATCGCCTGCGATTACGTGGTGATGGCCGTGGGCTCCAAGGCCAACGCGTTTGACCTGGATGGCGTGACGGTGCCCGTGACCTGCGTGGGCGACTGCTCGGGTGAGCGCACCGCCGACATCGCGAGCGCCATTCGCACGGCGTATCACGCGGCCAACGAGCTGTAGTTGAACATCGCGGCCAGGCGGGGCGGTAGCACGGATCCGCCTCGCCCGGCTGTGTCCCGTCGGGTGTCAACCGGTGCGGGGCCTGCAAGCGCAGCAGGTCCCGCCCTTTTTGTTTTGCTCCGATGAATGGCAATGCGCGGTAATCATGAGGAGTGAGGACGTCTACTGCCTTGCAGATCACTCAAAAATATTGGGGGAGGGGTTAATAACTATATCCTCTATACCAAAGGACATAAAGAGATGCCAATTTTGTTGACAAGCGAATGACGATTAGCTGCGAGTCAGCTACCAGCGTAAATAATCGATAAAGAAATGTCGTAATTTGGTGCCAAATGCCCAGATAACGCCGCGTCTATTTTAATTAACTGCTTTGAGCAAACAGTAAAATGCTACTATCTAACTTGCACGTAAGAAAGCAGATTAACGGTTAAGGCTAAGAAGTGGCAGGTATGTCGGAAGCAACTAGGACTCGCACGCATGCGCCTGAGGTTAGGCAGCGCGCCGTCGAGATCCTCCAAGAGGGGGTCGGTCATCGCGCCCTCGCTGCGGAGCTTGGCATTCCCCAGGCCACGGCTCGTCAGTGGGCCCGCGCGTATGCCGTGGGCGGTGCCGACGCCGTCCTCAATGCCGGTTCGCATCATCACACCTATTCGTACGACGTAAAGCTCGCTGTGGTTAAGGACCGTCTGGAAAACGGCTTGACGGTTCGCGAGGCCATGATCAAGCACAAGATTCCCAGCGAGTCTTCGGTCAAGGCTTGGTGCCGTCAGTACCGCGAGAGCGGTGAGTCCGCACTGGTCGATAAGCCGCGCGGTCGCAAGCCGCGCGTTAAAAAGGCGGAATAGCAAACGGGATGGTGCGCCCACAGGGGCGCATTTTTCTTGCCATCCCTCTACTCCAAAGCGGGCGTGCCCGTGCCCCGTACGCCTAAAACTCCCCAGTTGACCGAAAACCTGCCGCCGCTACTCCTCAATTGAGCTATAACGTTAAACAATTGCAGCGTTTTTGCATGGGGGAGTGATGGTATGACGCTACTGTATTTCCTTACCCTGTTTCCGCTGGTACCGGCGCTGGGCATGCTGCTCGCGCGCGGTGACCGCGCTCGCGATGCGGTGGGGCTCATAGGCTCCGGCATTATTATGGCGGTGACAGTTGTAGTCGCCGTCATGTTTTTTGGCACGGGTCCGCAGGGCTTTGAGGTGGCACCGGGCACCTCGCACGTGCTCTCCATCATCAGCTCCGTCATCGACGTAATTCTGTGCGCCGTCATCCTGTACAACGCGTACAAATACAGGAACGCGCTCACCACGGTGCTCGGCATAGTCCAGCTGGTGGGCTCGCTCGCCTTTGCAGCCATGACGCTGCCCGCGGCCGAAGCCGTCACGGCGACGCCGCTCTACCTGGACTACATGAGTGTGATCATGGTCCTCGCCGTCGGTATCGTCGGCAGCCTAATCTGCGTGTATGCCCTGGGCTACATGAAGGACTTCCAGGCCCATGACGAGCACGAGGCTGCGCTGCGCGGGCAGACCGCGCCCGACCGTCGCCCGCAGTTCCTGGCGCTTATGTTCCTGTTCCTCTCAGCCATGTTCGTCATCGTGACGAGCGACAACCTTGAGTGGCTGTTCTGCGGCTGGGAAATCACCACCGTGTGCTCGTTCCTTATGATTGGCTACACGCGCACGCCCGAGGCCATCAAGAACGCCTTTACCCAGATCATCCTCAACATGCTGGGCGGCATCGCGTTTTTGGCCGGACTCATGTACCTGCACGTGAACGGCATGCCGCTGACCATCTCGGGCATGATCGAGCTTTCCGGCGCCGGCACCGCGCAATCCGCGCTGCTGGTGATGCCGGTCATCCTGCTGTCGCTCGCCGCACTCACCAAGGCCGCACAGATGCCGTTCCACACTTGGCTGTTGGGTGCCATGGTTGCCCCCACGCCCACGAGCGCCCTGCTGCACTCGTCCACCATGGTCAAGGCCGGCGTGTTCCTGATGGTCAAGCTCAGCCCGCTCTATGCCATCTATCCCGTGACTGGCTTTATGGTCACGAGTGTGGGTGCCATCACGTTTTTGCTCGCTGCCCTCATGGCCATCTCGCAGAGCAACGCCAAACGCGTGCTCGCGTACTCCACCATTTCCAACCTGGGCCTCATCAGTGCCTGCTTGGGTGTCGGCGCGCCCGAGGCCGTGTGGGCGGCCATCTTCCTGATCCTGTTCCACACGGTGGCCAAGTCGCTGCTGTTCCTGTGCGTGGGCACGGCCGAGCATCATATCGGCAGCCGCAATATCGAGGACATGGACGGTATGTTCAGCCGCATGCCGCACCTGACGCGGCTGATGATGCTGGGCATCATGGGCATGTTTGTGGCGCCGTTTGGCATGCTCGTGTCCAAGTGGGGCGCCCTGGTGGCGTTTGCGCAGACCGGCAACGTGCTCATGATCATGGTGCTTGCCTTTGGCTCGGCCGCGACGTTTTACTTCTGGGGCAAGTGGCTTGCCAAGCTTTCGGGCGTCGACCCCACGGCTCAAAACGTTGAGGTCAATGTCCACAAGACCGAATGGATGGCCCTCAACACCATCGCCGCGCTCCTGATTCTGTGCTGCGTGGCCTTCCCGGTTATCTCGAGCGGTCTGGTGTCGCCTTACTTGGCCATGGTGTTTGGCCGCGTGCCGTACGTTATCGGCAAGGACGCCATGTATCTGATGGTGGTTATCGTGGCTTTTATCGCCGTGGTGCTGCTGACGTCGTTCCACGTGAGCAATAAGCCGCACGTCAACGTGTACCTTTCGGGTGTGGGAACCGACAAATATCGCCACTTCCGCGGCTCGATGGGACACGAGGTGAAGGCCGAAAAGCGCAATTGGTACTCGGAGGACGCCCTTGGCGAGAAGCGTATTGGCCCCGCGGGTAGCGTCGTGTGCTGCAGCATTATCTTTTTTGCGCTGCTGTGTTGCGCGTGGATTGGGCCCGAGAGACTTGCCATGAGCGCGCCCTCGGTGTTGCGCGGCAAGTATTTTGAAGGTTCGGGCGTCGTGGGCATTTTTATTGGCACCGTGGCATTTGCCTTGCTGGCGCCGCTTGTGGGCGGCCTGATCGACGGCGTTGACCGCAAACTTTCGGCCCGCATGCAGGGCCGCGTGGGCCCCTGCCTGCTGCAGCCCTTCTACGACGTTGCCAAGCTGCTGCGCAAGGCCCCCGCCAGCGTAAACACCATGGACGATACCTACATGGCGTGTGCGCTCATCTTTACCGTCGTGGGCGGCGGCATCTTTGTGTCGGGTTCCAACACGCTGTTGTGTGCCTTTATGGTTACGCTCGCCGCGATCTTTGTGGTGCTGGCGTCCGCCTCGACGCAAAGCCCGTTTGCCCAGGTTGGCGCCGACCGCGAGCTGCTGCAGGTCATGAGTTACGAGCCCGCCGTTCTGCTGATGAGCGTGGGCCTGTACCTTGCCACCGACAGCTTCGATTCCATTGCCGTGACGGGGCAGTCGGCCCCCATCGTCGTGTACAGCGCGCCCATTTTCCTCGCGCTGCTCGCGGTGCTTACCATCAAGCTGCGCAAGTCGCCGTTTGACCTTTCGTACTCGCATCACGCGCATCAGGAGATCGTCCAGGGCGTCGCCACCGAGATGAGCGGCGGCACGCTGGCCAAGATGACCCTTATGCACTGGTGCGAGACCGTGCTGTTTTTGATGTGGGTGGGCATGTTCTTTGTCTGGGATAACCCGGTGAGCTGGGTGGTCGCCCTGGTCGTGATGGCCGCGACGTATTTTGTCGAGGTCCTGATCGACAACACCTTCGCACGCAGCACCTGGCGCAGCTGCTTTAAGCTCGGCTGGGGCGTGGCGCTGGTGTTTGGCCTGCTCAACCTTATGCCCATCCTCGTCGACGTGTTTATTTAGGAGGCGGCATCCATGGATCATAAAATGTCGCGCTCGCCGTGGGTTATTCATTACGACGGCTCGAGCTGCAACGGATGCGATATCGAGGTGCTGGCCTCGCTCACGCCACTGTTCGATGCGGAGCGCTTTGGCGTGGTCAACACCGGCAACCCCAAGCATGCGGACATCTTTTTGGTGACGGGTTCGGTCAACGCGCAGAATCTGCCCGTCGTGCGTCAGATTTACAACCAGATGCTCGAGCCCAAGTGCGTGGTGGCCTGCGGCATCTGCGCGTGTTCGGGCGGCGTATTCCGCGATGCCTATAACGTGATTGGCGGCGTGGACCGCGCGATTCCCGTGGACGTGTACGCGCCCGGGTGCGCCATTCGCCCCGAGGCCGTGATCGATGCCATCGTGGAGGCGTGCAGCATCCTGGACCAGAAGGAGGCCGTGATGCGCGCCGGTGGCGATCCGCTCACCGTGGGCGGTGCCGCTACCTGGGACGGTGGCGTTGAACTGGGCGAAGACGGGTTTGTGTCAGCTGCGGAGGCGTCCGATGCGCCCGCTGCCGAGCCCGCTGCCGAAAAGGAGACTGAGTGATGCAAAAGGCAATCTATACCACCGTTGGGATCGACGAGCTCCTGTCGCATGTCCAGGCGCTCAAGGGCGTCGGCGCGCGCTTTGTGCAAATGCACGCCGAGCGCAACGTCGACGACGGCTCGTATCGCTTGGTCTATACGTTTATCAACGTTCGCTCTGCTCAGGAGCATATTGCGCAGGATGGCAGCTATGCGATCGAGAACCTGGTGGTTGAGGGAATTGATCGGTACCAGGAGATTCCTTCGATTAGCTCGTATTATCCGGCGGTGTTCCCGTTTGAGAACGAGGCACACGATCTATTTGGCCTTGCCATCACCGACATGCAGGTCGACTTTAACGGCTTTTTCTACCAGGTTTCGACTGCCGAGCCCATGAGCGTCATCACGCCCGAGGTCAAGGCTGCGCGCGAGAAGGCCATGAAGGTCCGTGCCGCCGCCGAGGCCAAGGCGCGCAAGGCCGCTGCCGAAAAGGCCTCCCCTGCTGCGGGCGCTGCCGTCGCTCAGCCCGCTGCGACTGCCGGCTCCGATGCTCAGCACGATGAGGCCGCTGCGAAGGCCGCGCTCAAGGCTGCCGAGATGGAGGCAAAGCTCGCCGCCATGGATCCCGAGAAAGCGGCCAAGGTCCGCGCGGCACTTGCCGCCAAGGCTGCCCGCGACAAGCAGAAAAAGGAGGCGTAAGGTCCATGGCACATCGCTCCGTTATTCCGTTTGGCCCGCAGCACCCGGTGCTGCCCGAGCCGCTTCATCTGGACCTGGCGATCGAGGACGACCGCGTCATCGAGGCTATTCCGCAGATCGGCTTTGTGCACCGCGGACTCGAGAAACTCACCGAAAAGCGCGACATGCACCAGTTTGGCTACATCGCCGAGCGCATCTGCGGCATCTGCGCCGTGGGCCATAGCTACGGCTATGCCAGCGCCTGCGAGCGCATGCTCGACATTGAGGTGCCCGGCCGCGTGCAGTATATCCGCACTATTCTGCACGAGCTTTCGCGCATCCACTCGCACCTGCTGTGGCTGGGCCTGCTCGCCGATGCCTTTGGCTTCGAGGCACTGTTCTATCGTTCGTGGACCCTGCGCGAGCAAATTCTCAAGATTTTTGAGAGCACGTGCGGCGGCCGCGTGATTCTGTCGATTAACGAGATCGGCGGCCTTAAGCACGACATCGAGGATTCCGAATTGGCGGGCATTGTCCAGACGCTCGATGCCATGCGTCCCGATTACGAGGCGCTTGTGCATACGTTTTTGGACGACGCCAGCTGTGGAGAGCGTCTGCACGGTGTGGGCGTGATTAGCAAGAAGGACGCACTCGGCCTGTCGATGGTCGGTCCGTTTGGACGCGCCTCGGGCGTGGATTACGACGTGCGCATGTTTGGCGATGGCGCCTATGCAGACCTGGCCACGTTTGAGCCGATTATCGCTACCGATGGCGACTGCTATGCCCGCTGCCAGGTGCGTTGTGCCGAGGTTACGCAGGCCATGGACATCATCAAAGAGCTTGTGGGCAAGATTCCGCACGACGGTATCGGCGGACGCACCAAGCTCACACCGGCCGACGGCGCACGCGGCGAGGTTGTGATTGAGCAGCCGCGTGGCGAGGCGTACTACTATGTGCGTGGCAACGGCACCAAGAACTTGGACCGTTTCCGCGTGCGCACGCCGACGTCGCAAAACCTGGCGGGTCTGACGCATGCGCTGCAGGGCGTGCTCCTTGCCAACGTGCCCATGATTATCCTGACCATCGACCCTTGCATCAGCTGCACGGAAAGGTAGGCGCGGCATGAGTTTACTGACATTTGCCAAGACGGCCTTGGGTTCTATGGTCAAGCAGCCGGTAACGGTGTGCTACCCGCAGGAGGAGCTGACGGCGCCCGAGCGCTTGCGCGGACATATCGTCAATGATATGGACGTGTGCATCTGCTGCGGCATGTGTGCGCGTCGCTGTCCGGCGGGCGCGCTCGCGGTCGATCGCAAGGGCGGAACGTGGTCGATCGACCCGTACGCCTGCGTGGTGTGCGGTGAGTGCATCGAGAGCTGTCCCAAACACTGCCTGACTATGGACACCGCCCGCACCCCAGTCGCGGCGGACAAGACGCCCACGGTAGAAACCAAGCCGGAATAGGGTCGAAATGGGACTGGTATAGCGCTGGAATAGGGGCCGGCGGGGCAAAAATGCCCCGCCGGCCCCGCGCGCAGACGCGCGGTTGGGTCGCCGCGAACAAAACTATGCCGGTTTACGGGGCTGGATTGCGAACCCCCAACCATGCCGAAAAACGCGAAACCAAAACCGCAGGTAGACGGCTTGCCATTTTTTAGAAATCGCAGGTATGGATGAGGGTTCTGACTTCAGCCCCGTAATCCGGCATAGTTTTGAAATGGCACCGTATTGGTAACAGCCTCTGATCCCCCGGGGACGGAGGCAAGCTGATCATTTTGGCCCGTCGGCTCCGAGTCGCACCCGTTTTCCTGCAAAAACGCTGTGTCTCAACTTTGGTGAGACATTTGTCTCACGCCTAAAAACGAATCTGGAACGTGTGTCACCTGCCCTAACTGTGTCTCATTCCGTAACTTTAGGCTGATGCAAGGTCTGATCCTGCGAGAAGGGAGACACGATGAGCAGGTACACGAGGGGTCTCTTGGCGGTGATACTGGCCGTAGTGCTGGTATTGCCAGCCGCAGCATTCGCCATGCTGCCCGAGGCCAACGCCAGGTCCAGCACAGGAATGGATGGACCGACGGCGAGTGAAAAGATCGTCGACTACGACACCAGCGACCACTGGAAGTACTGGGCCGGCGGCATTGACGGCAAGGAAACTACAACTCAAAACGTCGGCCGAATCTGGACCGACAAGACGGTCAAGGCGGTCAAGGACGGAAAGTCAGATTTCCTGACCACGCTGTCTGCTATCTCCTCGACATCCGATACAACGATTTCCGGCAAGCCGCTCGACATCGTGATGGTGCTGGATGCCTCGGGCTCGATGGATGATGAGATGAGCAGAAGCGACCGTACCAAGCGTATCGATGCGTTGAAGGCGGCCGCCAATAGCTTTATTGACACTATCGCAACGCAAAACGAAAGCATTAAAGATCCGTCCAAGCAGCACAAGGTCGCCATCGTAAAGTTTTCGGGCGAGATGACTAATCAGGTCGGCAACGGCACTTATCGCGAAGGTGGCTACACCTACAACTACTCGCAGACCATGAAGGATCTGACGCTCTGCAGCAAGGGCAAAGGTAAAGGTGCGGAGAGCCTAAAGAGTACGGTCAACCTCATCAGTCCTGCCGGTTCTACGCGCGCCGACTATGGCTTGGAGCTGGCTGATAAGCAATTTTCGTCTCCGTCTGGTCGCGCCGATGCCAAGAAGGTCGTTGTCTTCTTCACGGATGGCTCACCTACGAGTTCTAATGGATTCGAGGCAAGCGTTGCCAATAGCGCCATCAACAGTGCAAAGAGCCTCAAGGCCAATGGCGCCGACATTTACACAATCGGCATCTTTGACGGCGCAGACCCCAGTGCCGAACCCACGGCTGAGGACACAAGCAACGAGAACAAGTTCATGCATGCCGTGTCGAGCAACTATCCGAGCGCCTCGTCAAGCATTACTAATGAGGGCTTCCGTAAAAAGTGGGTCATCGACTATGGTGCACGTGCGGAAAACTCCGGTTACTACAAGTCGGCAACTAGCGCCGCTGAGCTCGAGAAGATCTTCGAAGAGATCTCGGGAAGCATTATCCAGACTGGTTATCCGACCGAAGTCCATGACGGTTATGGCGAGCATGAGTCCGGCTACATCACGTTTGCCGACCAGCTGGGCGACTTTATGCAGGTCGACGGCTTTATATACAACGGCACGACGCTTGACAAGCCGACAAAGATCGAGGACAACGTCGACACCTACACATTTGCTGACGATGCCGCGCACCTGGTCATCACCGTTCAGCATGCCAAAAAGGACGAGCCCCGGACCGGCGATATCGTAACGGTCAAGATTCCCGCGTCGCTGATTCCGCTGCGCCACTTTAAGATCACCGATGGTGTGCTTACGGTCGACGAGACTGGGCCCATCCAGGTGAACTACACCTCGAGCGTTAAGAAAGACGCGCTCAATAACCTGTTTACGCCCGAGAGTGTACCGGGGCTCGAGGACTACATCAAGAGCAATGTGACCACCACGGAGAACGACTCAAAGACCGTTAGCTTCTACGCGAACAAGTGGAACCGCGGCCAGCTGGGCGATACGATCGCGAACTTTGAGCCTGCCGATTCCAACCGCTACTACTATTTCCAGAAGAATACCCCCATTTACACGGATAAGGACTGCAAGACGCCAGCGAAGGACCAGCTCCCGCTGGCTGCCAAGGGCTCCTATTACTACAAGGATGAGTTTGAGGTAGCGGGCGAAGGCGGCAAGGTTGAATCCAGTACTGCCGTTATCGAGTTTACCGGCGAAGACGCCGCGAGCTCTGAGGGCGCCTTCGTGCGCGACACGAGCGGAAACCTGTCGTTCAAGAAGGGAACCGCACGCCTTGCCTTTATTGACGAGCTCCACACCACCAAGGAGCGCGTGGGTGGTAACCCCACCGGCACCGCGACCGACGTGCTCAACCCCAAGTGGAACAACAACGCCACGGAGGTTGACGTTCACCTGGGCAACAACGGCAAGATTAGCTATAAGTTGACGCCGGCAACGGTGGATACCAAGGCCGACTTTGGCTTGACCAAGGTGCTCGAGGGCCGCGACTGGACGGATACCGATGAGTTTAAGTTTGAGCTCTCCGCGACGTCCGAGAACGACGCTCCGATGCCTGCGCGCACTGACGCGACCGTGCGCAATGGCGATACGACCATCGATTTCGGTAAGATTACCTACAACAAGCCGGGCGAGTACACCTATGAGGTCCGCGAGGTCGCAGGCAAGCTGGGTGGCATCACCTACAGCGATTACGTCGCGAAGATTACCGTAAAGGTAACCGTCGATACTGCCGGAAAGCTGACGGCTGAGGTCACAAAGCCCGAGGACAAGGTGTTCACCAATACCTATAGCGCCAAGACGGAAACCCCGCTGACTCTTGAGGCCACCAAGACGCTCTCAGGGCGTCCGATGGCCGATGACGAATTCAAGTTTGCATTGAGCTATGCGGGGCACGACGAGGCTCTGCTAGAGACCACCAACAAGGGTGGCAAGGTTGAGTTCGGTCCGCTGACGTACACGACCAAGTCGCTCGCCAAGCTGGTCAAGGAAGACAAGGCATCGTTTGATGTTAGCTCAGGCAAACCCACGTGGACCATTCATTACATCGCTGCCGAGCAGATCGGCGAGCTGCCCGCGGGCGTGAGCGCTACCGTGTCGGCAATTGACGTGTATGTGACCGTTGTCGACAACGGCGATGGTACCCTGACGGCGACGGCTGTCTACGGCGACGCCGGCAACAAGTTTGTGAACGCCTACACTGCCGCACCCGTCAAGGCATCGCTTGTGGGCAAGAAGAATCTGCAGGTTCCCGACGGCCTGACCCCGGCCGACATTACCGGCAAGTTCACCTTTACCGTGACCGGCGAAGAGGACGCGCCTATGCCTGCGAGCACGAGCGTGCACAACGACGCCGACGGCAAGGTCGACTTTGGCGAGATCACCTTTAAGCTCGACGACCTTAACAATGCTCTGGGCGAGAAGCCCGAGAAGCGCGAGCAAACCTTTACCTACACCGTGACCGAGTCCGGCGAGGTCGCTGGCGTGACCAACGACGCCAAGCTGTCGCGCGAGGTTTCCTTCACCGTGACTGATAACGGCAAAGGTAAACTGAGCGTATCCCGTAACGCGGACGGCGATGCGGCATTTACGTTCACCAATGCCTATAACGTGAAGCATATCGAGAAAAGCGTTACCGACCAGGTCATCGCGACCAAGGTCCTGACCGGACGCGACCTCAAGGACGGCGAGTTCTCCTTCGAGCTCGTCGAGGGCGGCAAGGTCGTTGCCAAGGGCACCAACGCCGCCGACGGCAAGATTGCAATGGACAAGATCACCTACGACAAGCCCGGCAAGCACGCCTACACGCTGCGCGAGGCCAAGGGTAATGTCGCCGGCATTACCTACAGCACCGCCGAGTACACCATCGTGACCACCATCACCGACAAGGGCGACGGCACGCTCGACGTCGAGCACAAGCTGCAGGACGCCGACGAGGCGAAGTTCACCAACTCCTACAAGCCTGGTTCCAAGGATTCCAGCGTCACCGACAAGATTACCGCGACCAAGGTCCTGACCGGGCGCGACCTCGGCCTCAAGGCCGGCGAGTTCCGCTTTGAGCTCGTCGAAGGTAACGTTGTTGTCGCTACCGGCACCAACAATGCCGACGGCAAGATCATGATGGATCCCGTCACGTACACCGAGGTCGGCGAACACACCTACACGCTGCGCGAGTCCAAGGCCGGTACCACCGAGAACGGTGTTACCTACAGCACCGCCGAGTACACCATCGTGACTACGGTTACGGACAACGGCGACGGTACCCTCAGCGTGGAGCATAAGCTGCAGAACGCCGAGAAGGCGATCTTCGAGAACACCTACAAGCCGAATCCTGGCAAGTCGAGTGTCACCGACAAGATCGCGGCGACCAAGGTCCTGGCCGGCCGCGACCTCAAGGCCGGCGAGTTCTCCTTCGAGCTCGTCGAGGGCAACGACGTGGTCGCCACCGGTACCAATGACGCCGACGGCAACATTGCGATGGGCGAGATCACCTACACCGAGGCCGGCAAGCACGCCTACACGCTGCGCGAGGTCCCGGGCGACGCCGGCAATGGCATCACTTACGACAGCAAGACCTACACCATCGAGACGACCATCACCGACAACGGTGACGGCACGCTCAACGCTACGCATGAGCTGAAGGGAGCCGGCGAGGCGAAGTTCAACAACAGCTATAAGCCGAACCCCAACGAGTTCAGTGTCACCGACCAGATCACCGCGACCAAGGTTCTGACCGGTCGCACGCTCAAGGACGGCGAGTTTAGCTTCAAGCTCGTCGAGGGCGACAAGGTCGTTGCCAAGGGCACCAACACTGCCGATGGCAAGATTGCAATGGACAAGATCACCTACGACAAGCCCGGCAAGCACATCTACACGCTGCGCGAGGTCAACGGCGGAACCACCAGCAAGGGCATTACTTACAGCGATGCCAAGTTCACCATCGAGACCACCATCACGGACAACGGCGATGGCACCCTCAAGGCCGAGCATGTCCTGAAGGGCGCCACGCCTGCGACCTTCGAGAACACTTACAGCGTGACCCCGACCGATGCAGACCTCGACTTTGGCCTGAGCAAGGCCATCGACGGTCGCGAGTGGACGGATGGGGACGAGTTCAGCTTTACCATCACCGCCCCCGACGGCACCCCGCTGCCCAATCCTGCAACCGTAACCGTGAACAAGCGCGACGCGAAGGACGGCATCGCCGCCATCAAGTTCGGCAAGATTCGCTACACGGCTGCCGGAACCTACAAGTACGAGATCCGCGAGAACGCGGGCAGCACGGTCGGCATGACGTATGACGAGCATGTCGCGACCGCCGAAGTGACCGTGACTGAGAACGGCGAGGGCAAGCTGATCGCCAACGTCGCCAAGAAGGAAAACGGACGCTTTACCAACACGTACCGCACTGAGCTCAACTACACCGCGGCCGGCGGCCTCAAGCTCAGCAAGACCCTCTCCGGACGTCCCATGACCGAGGGCCAGTTCACCTTTACCGTGACGCCTGCCGACGAGGCTTCGGCCAACGCACTTGGCCTGCTGCCCGGAGCCAACGAATTCAAGTCCCCCGCGACGGCAGAGGGAACGGTCGGCCTGATTGACATCCTGGCCGGTCATGAGGTCAAGTTTACGCAGGCTGACGCCGGTAAGACCTTCAAATACACCGTGGCCGAGAAGAACGACGACCAGCCCGGCTACACCTACGACGACGCTGTCCGCACCGTGACAATCGCCATCGCCGACGACACCGCCGGTACGCTCACCGCCATGACGACCGTTTCTGGCGGCCCCGAGGGCACGCTGGTGACCGAGTACAAGACTGGTGCCGCTGCGGTCGGCAGCGCCGTGGTCCCGTTCGTCAACAGCTATAGCGCTACGACTAACACGACTGGTGGTGAAGCCGCTCAGGTCGTTGCCACCAAGACCCTGACCGGTCGCCCGATGGCCGACGGCGAGTTCTACTTTGGCATCGCCTACGCAGGCGAGAAGGAAGCCATTGAGGGCACGTGCACTACCAACGTTAATGGGCAGGTAAGCTTCGGTTTCCTGCATTACACCACCGAGATGCTCGCCGACCTGGTGAATGCCAAGCGCGCTATCCGCACCGATAAGGATGCCAGGCTTGCATGGACTATCGGTTACACCGCCTTTGAGTTCACGCCGCAGCTCGCGGCCAAGGGCATCACGGCCGAAACGCCGAGCTTTAGCTTTAAGGTCATCGTCGTCGATAACGGCAACGGTACCCTGACGGCGAAGCCTGTCTACGACGGCATCAAGCCCGAGTTCAAGAACGTCTACGGCGCCGATGCCGTTGATGCCGCGCTCGCCGGCACCAAGAAGCTCCAGGCCGCCGAGGGCCTGACCCCGGCCGACATCGCGGGTAAGTTCACCTTCACCGTGACCGCCGACGAGGCGGGCGCCCCGATGCCCGAGCACGCGACCGCAACCAACGACGCGGCCGGCAACGTGGACTTTGGCAAGATCCACTTTACGCTCGAGGACCTCAACCGCGCCCTGGGCGTGACGGACGATGCAACCGACAAGACCGAAGCCGATGAAGCCGATGCCGACGAAGCCGAAGCCGACGAGGCAGAGACCGACGAGGCCGACGTTGACGTTAACGCTGATGAATCCGAGGACGAGAACGAGCCTGCCGCCGCTACTCCGCGCTCGCACACCTTTACCTACACGGTGACCGAGTCCGGTAGCGCCCCTGGCGTGACCAACGACGCCAACGCTACGCGCAAGGTTTCCTACACCGTGACTGACGACGGTGCCGGACATCTGAGCGTCAAGCGCGAAGGCGACGATGGTGCGGCCTTCACGTTCACCAACACCTACAGCGTGACACCTACCGATTCTGTGGTGACCGATCAGGTCAAGACGGTCAAGCGCCTGACTGGACGCGACCTTGCAGCCGGTGAGTTTACGTTTGATCTGCTCGAGAACGGCGTGGTTGTCGCCAGTGGCACCAACGACGCCAACGGCACCGTAACGCTGAGCCCGATCCGCTACGAGGCGCCCGGCACGCACACGTACACGCTGCGCGAGGCTTGCCCCAACGCGCTCGGCCTGTACAAGGGCGTCACCTATGACGGCGCGACCTACACCGTCGTGACCACCGTCTCCGACAACGGCGACGGCACACTGACCGCGACGCACGAGCTCAAGGGAACCACCGAGTCCGCTGGCTTTACCAACAAGTACCACGCCGTGCCCACGCAGGTCTCCATCGGCGCCATCAAGGTGCTCGAGGGACGCGAGCTCAAGAAGGACGAGTTTAGCTTTAAGCTCGTTGGCGAGGACGTTGAGTCCACCGTCACCAACGATGCCGACGGCAAGATCAGCTTCGACAAGTTCGAGTACAGCGAGCCTGGTACGTACGTCTACACCATCAGCGAGGTCAAGGGCGACGAGGCCGGTATGACCTACGACAAGTCCGTCTTTACCGCGACCGTCAACGTGGTCGATGACGGCGAGGGCAACCTCAAGGCGAGCGTCGCCTATGCCAAGGGCGACAAGAGCGTCGAGGGCATCGTGTTCAACAACACGTACAAGAAGCCCGAAACGCCCGCGCCGACGCCCGACCCCGGTACGCCCAAGACCGTGACGAACATCGTCAAGACGGTCAAGGGCTATCTGCCCACCACGGGCGACCAGCAGGCAGCCGCGCTGCTCACGGCATTTGTCATCGCCATGGCTGGCGTCGGAGCCCTGGTCTGGGGTATCCGTAAGCGCTAGGCACACTGACAGCGCCCGGGGCCAAAAGGCCCCGGGCCGCTGGCGGAAAGCCAAAAATGTAACCCCACCCCCAGCCGCCACGGAGACATCTCCCTTCTCCGTGGCGGCGCTTTTGTGCGCCGGGGGCGCCACGAAATGGGCCCATCTACTACGTTTAGGCGGCAGCCCTTGACCACAACAAGTAATGCGAAATGAAAACCGCAAGTAGAACGCCTGCGATTTTTCATGAAAAGCGGTTATGGTTGGGGGTACTGGACTAAACGTAGTAGATGGGCCGATTTCGTGGCGGGCGGTTCCGGCTGATCCCTTGGGGACGGAGGAAAACGGATCATTTTGGTCCCGCGAGGCTGGCGGAGACACTCGTGCAGGGCCGCCCGAACAAAACTATGCCGGTTTACTACGATAAATTCGACATTCCCGACCATGACTGCATTTTTCTAAATATTGCAAGCGTTCTACCTGCGGTTTTGCAAGCGCGCAATTTACCGTGGTCGAAGGCGGGCGATTCATCGTAGTAAACCGGCATAGTTTTGAAATGGCATTAAATCGGTAGCAGCCATTTTGCTATGCCGGGTCGGTCGGCCGTTGGGTAATTACCCCCGCAGGTACGCAATGGCGATTTGCGTACGGTTGCGCAGGCCCATTTTGGCCAGGATCGAGCTGATGTGGTTGCGCACCGTGCCTTCTCCCATATAAGCCGTGGCGGCAATCTCCTTGTTATCGAGGCCGCGGGCGATGAGCTCGGCGACTTCGAACTCGCGGTCGGTCAGGCTGGCGAAGGCTGCGGGCCGGCGGGGCGTGCCCGCTTTGACGCCCGTTCCGTCAAAGTCGATGTCCTCGATCGCCTTGCCCTCGAGTATGCGTTTACCGTCCATGACCTGCGCCAGCGCTGGCGGAATGGCGGCGACATCGGTCTTGATCAGATAGCCGCGGGCGCCCAGCTTGAGCGCCGACACAATGTACTCGTCATCAGAAAACGTGGTCAGGAACACCACGCGTGCTGCGGGGTCGCGCTCAAGGATCTCGCGTGCCGCCGAAAGTCCGTCGCGCCCCGGCATCTGAATGTCGAGCAGTGCGATATCGGGCGCGTGCTCAGCGTAGAGCGCCACCGCGTCGTTGCCGTTGGCGCCGGTACCCACCACCTCGATCTGCGGCTGGGCACCCAGGATGATCTTGAGCGAATCGACCACCAGGCGGTCGTCGTCGACAACGATGAGCCTCATCGGTCCTCATCTCCTTGCTGTTTGGGAACGGTGGCAAACACGCGCCAGCCGCCGGCGCCGACACGCGGGCCGGCGGTGAAGGTGCCGCCAAGCGCCTCGACGCGCTCGCGCATGGAGGCGAGCCCCATGCCCTCTGCGACGTTGCTGCTGCTCGCCGGGGTCGCGTCCGCGCCATCGTCGGTAACGATGAGCTGGTAAAACGACGGATGCTCCATGCATCGCACGGTAACGTTCTGCGCACGGGCGTGGCGCATGGTGTTGGAGAGCGCTTCGCGCAGGACCGCAGCAAAGCAGTTGACGACGTTGGCCGGTGCATGCTCGGCCAAAACCTCAAGCTCAATCTGCGGGCCGCCGTCCGAGCGCACGTCCTCAACAATGCGCTCAAGCTGTACGGAGAGGTTGGCCGCGTTGTCGCTGAGCGCATGGACACTGGCGCGCACAAGCTGAAGCGCCTCGTCGACGGTGTGCTTGATGTCGGCGAAGTCGGCGGCGATGCCGGGCTCGTTGGCGTGGACCACGCGCAGGGCCTCGGTTTGCAGCGAGGCGCGCGTAAGTTGGTGGCCCACATTGTCGTGGATCTCGCGCGCGATGCGGGCGCGCTCGGCAAGTGTCGCGAGTTCGACCTCGTAGTCCTGGCGGTCAGCGAGGTCGCGGTTGCGCGCCTCGAGCGCGAGGGCACGTTCCTGCAGCTGGTCGCGGGTGCGGCGCATGCGCTCCTGCTCGCATTCGAGCTGTGCGGTGCGCAGTGACAGCAAGGTGGCGGCGGCCGAAAGGATGGCGGTCAGCAGGAGCGTTCGGGTGGTGAGCGCGCCGGCGCGAAGGCCCGCGACGAGGGCGAAGGCAAAGATGATGCCAATACCCAGCGCAGGCCAGGCGTGCTCACGGCGCACGCGTCGCGCGATGTCATAGAAGGCGAGGGGCGCAAACGGCATAAACGACGGTACAAAGACGGCCACGATGACGTAGACGTAGCTGCCGGCCTCACTGGCGCGGCGGGCGCGTTCGCCTTGTGCGACTTCGGCCAAGGCGGTGATGATAACGCCAAGGCAAAACGCCGCGACCAAGCGGGCATCCACAGCAAGGCCTAAGGCGGCTGCGATACAGCACGCCAGCACGATCGATTTGTCGAATAGCCTGTTCATACGGGTATTGTACGCGATGCCGCGCGCGGGGAAGACGCTTGCCCACGCAACTGTGACATTCCTCCTGCGCCGCCGCCCCGCCGCACTCGTGACAAAGCTCACTGGCGCGCCCCGCCCGCACCTGCGATGATGCAATCGTACCGGGCCACGACCAGCAGAAGGGCCGCCTCATGACAGACATCGTCCACGTCGAAAACCTCGTCAAGCGCTACGACGACCTTATCGCGCTCGACCACTTTAACCTGAGCATCGCCCCCGGCGAGATCTTTGGCCTGCTCGGCCCCAACGGCTCGGGCAAGACAACGTCCATCAACTGCATCCTGCAGCTGCTTGCCTACGACAAGGGCACCATCGAGCTGTTCGGCGAGCCCATGACGCCCGCCCGCTACGACCTCAAGCGTCGCATCGGCGTGGTGCCGCAGCAGGTGGCGGTATTCGATGAGCTCACGGTGCGCGAGAACATCGACTATTTCTGTAGTCTCTACGTCAACGACCGCAAGCGCCGTCGCGCGCTGGTCGACGAGGCCATCGACTTTGTCGGGCTGGGCGACTTTGCCAAGTTTCGCCCCGGCAAGCTCTCGGGCGGTCTGGCGCGCCGCCTCAACATTGCCTGCGGCATCGCGCATAAGCCCGAGCTCATCTTCTTTGACGAGCCCACGGTGGCGGTCGACCCGCAGAGCCGCAACGCCATCCTGGAGGGCATCTGCCGCCTGCGCGACGAGGGCGCCACGGTGGTGTATACCAGCCATTACATGGAGGAAGTCGAGCAGATCTGCAGCCGCATCATGATCATGGACGGCGGGCGCGTGCTGGCGCAGGGCACCAATGACGAGCTCAAGCGCATGATTCAGATGGGCGAGCGCGTGACCGTCGAGGTCGGCGCCGTCGAGCCCGCCACGGTCGAGCAGCTGCGCGCTCTCGAGCACGTGCTCAGCGTTGAGCTGTCCGGCGGCGAGCTCGTCTGCACCTGCGAAGCGAGCCCGCACAACCTGGTCGACATCCTCGACACGTTGCGCGCTGCCGACGTTGCGCTCGGCCGCGTGTGGAGCGAGCCGCCGACTCTCAACGACGTGTTCCTCGAGATCACCGGCCGCGAGCTGCGCGACTAGGGGGCAGCCATGTTCAACACCATTATTATCACGGTCAAGACGCTGCTGCGCCGGCCGAGCACGTGGGTTTGGGGCGCGATCTTTCCCGTCGCGCTTTCCACGATGTTCATGTTTATGTTTGCGAATCTGAGCTCCGACGGCACGGTCGACCCGGTGCCGGTGGCTGTCGTGGCGGATGAGGCCTGGGGCGCCTCGACCTTTAAGGACGTGGCGACGTCGCTTGCCAAGGAAGGCGACGACCAGCTGCTCGAGATCCACGAGTGCGACGATGCAGCCGATGCGAACCGTGCGCTTAAGGCCGGCGAGGTCGCGGGCATCTATACGGTCGATGCCGCGGGCACGCCCAAGCTCACATTGCTTTCGAGCCATGACGGCTCACGTACGTCGTCGGTGCTCACCGACCGCAGCATTCTGGAGACGGTGGCAAGCTCGTATACACAAAATGCCGAGCTCATGTCCCAGATTGCCCAAGACAACCCGGCGGCGCTCGCCGATTCGACGGCGGTTGCGCGCGCCCTGTCGCTCGAGGGCGGCACCCGCCGCGTAAGCCTGACACGCACCACGCCCGATGGTACGGTCATCTACTACTACGCGCTCTTTGGCCTGGTCGCGATGATGTCTGCCGAGTTTGCCGCCTTGAGTGTCGTCGACCTGCAGCCCAATCTGTCGGGCCTTGGTGCGCGTCGCTGCGTGGGCGGTCTTTCCAAGACGGCGTCGCTGGCCGGCATCTTTGTCGGCTCGTGGCTGGTTTCCTTTGCTTCGATGACGATCGCGATTGGCTACGTGCGCGTGGTCGTGGGCGTCGACTTTGGCGGGCGCGAGGGGCTGTGTCTGGTGGGCGGCGCCGCTTCCGCGCTTGCCGCCACGGGCCTGGGGCTCTTTGTGGGCACGCTTCCCGTTAAGGGCGGCAAGGCGTCCAAGTCCGGCATCCTTACGGGCTTTGCTACCACGTGCGCCCTGTTCGCCGGCCTCTACGGCGAGCCGGCGATGGCGCTTGCCGACGACGTCGCCCGCGCCTGCCCTGCGGAGTGCTGGCTCAACCCCGTCAAGCTTATCTGCGACATGTTCAACCGCCTGTATTTCTTTGAGGACCTGGGCCCCTTTGCCGTTCGCGCCGGCGCACTGGTCCTTATGGCGCTGCTGTTCGTTGCCGCCGCCACGCTGATCTTTGGAAGGAGCCGCTATGAGCACCTTTAAGACCGCGCTTCGCATGGCGCTGGCGCACCCGTTCTACCTGCTCATCTATACGGTGTTCATCTCGCTCATGGGCGTATTCATCGCGGCTTCGGTGAGCTGGAACTCGTCGCAGCTTACCGAGTACAAGCCCTACGACACCAACGTGATCGTGGTCGACCGCGACAATAGCGACCTTTCGCGGGCGCTTACCAAGCACCTGGGCTCACGCTTTGACCTGGTCACGGGCGTCGGCGACGACACATACGACCTTGCCGACGCGCTCTCCAAGAGCAACAGCGCCAAGGGCAGTGCCGATTGCGTGTTCTTTATCCCGGAGGGGTTTGAGGACGATCTTGTTGCAGCCGCCCGTGCGGGGGAGGCCCTGCCCAAGCTCGACGTGACCTATGGTGCCGGCACCATGGCGGCGGCGCTTTCGTCTGCCGAGGCCTCGCGCTGGATTTCGCTCGCGGGCGCTGCAGCGGCCCTAGAGCCCGCCGCCTCTAATGGCAGCGTCGCCAAGGCCGCCGAGCATGCCGCCGCCAAGCGCGCCGAGGTCCAGATTGAGCAGGTCAAGGTTGGTTCGACTGCCGCCGCCATGCTCAAGTCGTATTTCAACTTTGGCGCGTACGCGATTATCTCGTCGGTCATCGTATCGGTGGGGCTGGTGTTCTCGGGCATGAACGAGCCCGAGCGCGTGCGTCGTATGGATGCCGGCCCAATCTCCGAGCGTCAGCGTTCGCTCGCCGTGTTTGCGGCCGCCACTGTGATCACCGTCTGCATCTGGTTTGTGTCGAGCATGATGGGCGTCGTGGGCTTTGCCGGCGCGGCTGCCGAGGTCGGCGTGGGCCGTGTGTGCCTGGCGCTGGCAGCGACGTTTGCCCTGGCGTGCACGCCGCTGGCCGTTGGCTTTGCCCTTTCGAGCCTGGGTGCGCGCGAGGAGCTGCTCAACGGTGTGGGCAACCTGCTCGGCATGCTCATGACGTTTTTGGGCGGCGCTTGGATGCCGCTGTCGCTGATGGGCTCGGCCGTGCAGACGGTGGCGCACTTTGTGCCGACGTATTGGGTGAACGATGCGATTGGCAAAGCGCTCGCTTCGGATCTGACGTCCACCGTGTTGGGCGACATCGCCTGCGACCTGGGCGTCACCGTGCTCTTTGCCGTGGCCATCGCCGCCGCAGGCCTGGCCCTCTCACGCACCAAATCCCGCGCTTAGTCACCTAGTCATCGGGTACTCATTGGGGACAGACTTAAACGACCAAGAGTGGTCATTGGGGACAGACTTAAACGACTAGTCATTGGGGACAGTCTTTGCCGATTCGCCGGCTTGCCCGCAGGGTTGGCAAGGACTGTCCCCAACTGCCGGCAGGAAAGGAACGTCCCTAACTGCCGGGTGGCGAAAGAGTGTCCCTAGCGACTAGTCGTTTAAGAACGTCCCCAATGACTAGTTTGAAAAATAGTTCGCCTGGGTTTACTATTACCCTAGAAAAGTAGCAGAAGGCTAACAATGGGGGATAGTATGGCGACGAAACAGGCCTACGTCCAGGTTAAGGACCTCAAAAAGCGCTACGGCGACGGCGACGCGCGCCTGACGGTGCTCGACGGCATCGACACGTCCATCAATCGCGGCGAGATCTGCGTCATGCTGGGCCCCTCGGGTTCGGGCAAATCGACCTTCCTTAACCTGATCGGCGGCCTAGAAGATGCCGACGGCGGCTCCATTATGGTGGACGGCTGCGACCTCACGGTGCTCAAGCCCGCCGACCTGGGCGAGTATCGCCGCCGCGAGCTGGGCTTTGTCTTCCAGTTCTACAACCTGGTGCCTGATCTCACCATCAAGGAAAACATCGAGGTCACGGCGCACCTGTCCAAAAACCCGCTCAGCGTCGACGACCTGCTGCGCTCGCTGGGCCTCTACGAGCACCGCAACAAGTTTCCGCGCCAGGTCTCGGGCGGCCAGCAGCAGCGCTGCGCCATCGGCCGTGCGCTCGTCAAAAATCCGGGCCTGCTGCTGTGCGACGAGCCCACGGGCGCGCTCGACTACAAGACATCCAAGGAAGTCCTGCAGCTCATGGAGGATGTCAATCGCACCTACGGCTGCACAATCATCATCGTCACCCATAATGCCGCCATTGCGCGCATGGCCAATCGCGTGCTGCGCCTGCGCGACGGGCGCATCGTCGAGGACGAGCTCAACGAGTCGCCCGTCGCGGCCGCCGAGCTCGATTGGTAGGCGGCGCCATGACACCTCTCGCAAAACGTCTCCCGCGCGAGCTGCGCCGCAATATCGGCAAGTACCTGGGCATCTTTTTGCTTATGTGCGGAAGCATCGCCCTCACGTCGGGCTTTTTGCTCGCGGCGCATTCCATCGGCTGCCTTATCGACGACATGCGCGATGCGTACACGATTGAGGACGGCCGCGTGACCACCTCCTTCGAGGCCACCAAAGACCAGCTCAAGGCGGCCGAGGATGCAGCCGGCGACGTCGGCGGCGTTACGCTCTACAAGAATTTTTCCATCGACGCCATTATCAAAAAGACCGCCGGCGACGACGGCACCAAGCGCACGCTGCGCACCTATGCGCACCGCACCAAGGTCGATATCGCGTCCTACTGTGAGGGCAGGGAACCCAAGGCGGACGACGAGGTGGCCATCGATCGTGTCTTTGCCACCAATAACAACCTGTCCGTGGGCGATAAGGTCGAGCTTGAGGGCCGCACCTATACCATCTGCGGCATCATGACCCAGCCCGATAGCCAGGCGCTGTTCCTCAACAATTCGGACTTTACGGTGAACACCATCACCTATGGCGTGGCCGAGGTCACCGACGCCGGCTTTGCCGCGCTCGAGGATGCCGGCGGCGCGCCTGCCTACACCTACTCCTTTACCTTTACCGATCGCGACCTCCCCACCGCGGATCGCATCGATGCGGAGCAGGATATGGTCGAGGCGCTGACCGATGCCGATGCGCGCGTGGACGATCTGGTCGATGCCGATTCCAATCAGGGCATTGGCTATGCGCGCGATGACGTGGACGGCGACTCCATGATGTGGATGACGCTGCTCGACATCATCATCGTGATCATGGCGTTTGTCTTTGTGGTCCTTACCGACGCCACCATCGAGGAGGAGAGCGCCATCATCGGCACGCTGCTCGCCAGCGGCTATCGTCGACGCGAGATCGTGCTGCACTACCTTGCGCTTCCCGCTATCGTGGGCGTGGTCGCGGCGCTTTTGGGCACTGCGCTCGGCGTTGTGTTCTTTACCGAGCCCATGCGCAGCCTCTATTACGGTTCGTATAGCCTGCCGCCCTTCCAGGTGTACTGGAGCTGGGAGATCTTTGTGAAGTGCGCCGTAGTTCCCGCCGCCGCGCTCGTCCTCATCACGCTGGTGGGCCTGCTTCGCAAAATGGGCAAGACGTCGTTGCAGTTTCTTCGTCACGAAGCGAGCGGCAAATCGGGCACCAAGCGCGGCCTGCAGCTGCCGGAGCGCATGGGCTTTGTTTCCCGCTTCCGCCTGCGTATCTTCCTGCGCAACCTGGGCAACTTCGCCACGCTTTTCGTGGGTATTGCGTTTGCCTCGCTGCTGATGCTCTTTGGCCTGGCGATTCTGCCCACGATGACGCACTACGCCGACAACCTCGAGACAGGCCTGGTCGCCGAGCACCAGTACACGCTCAAGGCGCCGCTGGAGCTCGAGGGCACTGCCGAGGAGCGAGAGCAGTGGTCGGCACTCGAGCGCTTGCAGTCGGTTGACGGCGCACTCCTCACCGCCGCCCAGGATGCCGATGACGAGCTTGACGACGCGGTCGATGCCGCGCAGGCGGCTGCCGATGCCGCGACCAGCTCTCCGTCTGCCGAGAGCCTGGTCGCGGCGCAGGACGCGCTCGCCAAGGTCCAGGACAAGAAGGATGCGCTCTACGCGCGCCTTGACGATCTTGCCGATGCCCTCGGCTGCAACCGCGATGAGGCCATCGACCTGATCGACAAGGCCTCTAAGATCGACACCGACAACGACGATATCCACCCGGTCAATACGACCGACAACGGCGCGGGCGCAATTGCACAGGCCGAGAAATACGCCATCTACCAGCTGCAATACGATCGCGGCGATGGAAATGGCGAGGAGACGATTTCCGTTTACGGCATTTCATCCAATTCGCGCTATTGGAAAGACCTCAACGTCGGCGACGGCCGTGTCGTCTTTGGCGGCGGCCTACTCGACAAGTTTGGCTGGAACGAGGGGCAGGAGGTTAAGCTTCGCGACAAGTACGAGGGCAAGAATTATTCCCTTGAGTACGCGGGCAAGGACTGTGCCTGGGGCTCCAAGTCGGACATGAATATCTATATGAGTATCGACGACTTTAACGAGCTGTTCGGCAACGACGCTGCCTACTTTAACGGCTATGTGAGCGACGAGAAGCTCGACCTCGATGCTCGTTACTTTGCCGGCGACACCACGCCCGACGACATGCGCGCCGTGGGTGACCAGTTCATCGGCATGATGAGCAAAATGATCGGAATGATGATCGGGCTCGCGGTGTTTATCTTCCTGCTGTTTATGTACCTGCTGACCAAAGCGGTGATCGACCACAGCGCCCGTTCGATCAGCTACATGAAAGTCTTTGGCTATCGCGATAGCGAGATCTCGCATCTGTACATCCGCTCGATCACGCTGTGCGTGGTGGCATCGCTCATGCTGAGCCTGCCGGTGATCATCGGCTCGCTCACGGCCATCTTCCGCTCGATGCTGCTCGCCTACAACGGCAATATCGAGATCTACGTGCCCGCTTGGTCCATGGCTGCATGCGTCGGCATTGGCTTTGCGACCTACCTGGTCGTGGCGCTGCTACACACGCGTTCTATCAAGCGCGTCAGTCTGGCCGAAGCCCTCAAAGTGCAGGAGTAGCCCCTTATTGGTCATTGGGGACGTTCTTAAACGACTAGTCATCGGGGACGGTCTTTGCTGACTCGCCGGCTCGTCGGCTGTGCTGGCAAGGACTGTCCCCAGCTGCCGGCAGGAAAGGAATGTCCCTAGCTGCCAGGTGGCGAGGCACTCATTTAAGTCCGTCTCCAATGAGTGATTTCAGTCATTTAAGTCTGTCCCCAATGACTACCCAATGACTGGGCGCCGTGCTTGACATTAACCCCGCTTTAACGGGTACCATCTCCTATGTCTGTAACGCCATATAGACCGAGGGGATAGATCTATGACCGCAACTGCACCCGCTGCACCGGCGAAGGTGTACTTTACCAACCTGCGCACGCATGCTCGCGAGAGCCAGCTCGACAAGCTCAAGCGCCTTATTCGCCGCGCCGGCATTGAGCAGATCGACTTTGAGAACAAGTTCGTCGCCATCAAGATTCACTTTGGCGAGCTGGGCAACCTGAGCTTTTTGCGCCCCAACTACGCCCGCGCCGTCGCGGATGTCGTGAAGGAGCTGGGCGGCAAGCCCTTCCTCACCGACTGCAACACGCTCTATGTCGGTAGCCGCAAAAACGCGCTCGAGCACATCGATACCGCCTACCAGAACGGCTTTACCCCGTATGCTACGGGTTGCCAGATCATCATTGCCGACGGCCTCAAGGGCACCGACGAGGCGCTTGTCCCGGTCGAGGGCGGCGAGTACGTGCACGAGGCCAAGATCGGTCAGGCGCTCATGGATGCCGATATCGTGATCAGCCTCACCCACTTTAAGGGTCATGAGCAGGCCGGCTTTGGCGGCGCCATGAAGAACCTGGGCATGGGCGGCGGCAGCCGCGCCGGCAAGATGGAGCAGCATGCCGCCGGCAAGCCGAACGTCTCGACCGAGCACTGCGTTGGCTGCCGTGCCTGCGAAAAGATCTGCGCGCACGACGCTGTCTCGTTCAACGACACCCGCGAGCGCGAGCTTGCCAACGGCAACACCCGCACGGTGCACGTGGCCACCATCGACCACGATCGCTGCGTGGGCTGCGGTCGCTGCATTGCGGCATGCAACCAGGACTGCATCAAGCCCGGCTATGACGCCGCGGCCGACGTGCTCAACTGCAAGATCGCCGAGTACACCAAGGCCGTCGTCGACGGTCGCCCGAGCTTCCATATCTCCGACCCGGTCGCCATCGACCAGGCCTGCGCCGATGCCGTCATGGCATCCGAGCCGCTGCCCAACACCGAGCTCACCGATAGCGCGGCCAAGATGGAGCACAACCACGAGCATCTGGAGGGCGAGCAGGCCAAGGATCCCTTCTGCATCACGCATCCCGACACCGACTGGCGAGTGTGCATCGCGCATGCCGAGAAGATCGGCCTGGGCACGAGCAAGTACGAGCTTATCGAGGTCAAGTAGCGCCTAGCTATTGGACAAAATAAGCGCCTTTGTAGCGTAAGTTGAGCAAAAGCCGCCCGTGAGCACAGCGCCCACGGGCGGCTTTTTGGAAGTGCGAGGAAAATCGAATAGCGCCGACCACAAACCGATTTTTGGCAACAAAACCCCAGACGTTGCTTTTTGCCTAAAAATACTCGTCGAGGAAGTCGTCGACCGTGTTCCAGTAGAGTTCGGGGTCGACCTGCGCGCTCTTGGCGTGGGTGGCGCCATGGACGGTGAGCTTTTGCTTGACCTTGCTGGCGCACGCGTCGTAGTTTTGGTCGAGCATGCTGTACGGCACAAAGGTGTCTTGGTCACCGTGGATAAACAGCATGGGAACCGTCGCGCGCTTGAGCTGTTCCACGCTGCTCGCCTTATGAAAGTCGTAGCCCGCGCGCACGTTGCACACCAAGTTTGCTACATCGAGCAAGGGAAAGCTGGGCAGGCCGAACACGTCCTTGAGCTGCAGAGAAAACTCGTCCCAAACACTCGTATAACCGCAGTCCTCGATAATGCATTTCACGTTTGCGGGCAGAGATTCCCCCGCGACGTTCATGGCGGTCGCCGCGCCCATGGATTCGCCAAAGACCAGGATGCGCGCCTTGGGGTCAGCCTGAACGATTCGCTCGATCCATGCGACGATGTCGAGGCGTTCGGGCCAGCCCATGCCGATATAGTCGCCGCCGGAGCGCTCGTGGGCGCGGGCGGCGGGTGCGAGTACGTTCATGCCGCGGTCGTGGAATCGCTTGACGTATCGGGCCATACCGATGGGCTCGTTGGTATATCCATGCAGGCAGACGGCATAGTCGTGCGTGCTTTCCGAGGCGGCAAAATACCAAGCGGCGAGCTCGGTTCCGTCATCTGCGGTAAGGCTGCTGCTCTCGCGGTTCTCCTTAAACCACGCCCGTGCCTCGGTGTCCTCGGCATCCGGCTGCTCACCTTCTTTGTCGTTCTTGCTATCCTGCATCATCTTCATGGTGTACGGCGCTTGGGGGTTCAGGGCAAAGTCAAACAAAAAGTTGCCGGCAAACCCCAGCAGCGCGACAACGACTACCAACGTAACAATGCCGGCTATCTTGAGCTTTCGATGGGGGTGTGCGCTTTGAGCCATGCGGTATTCTCCTATAAGATGTTAATACGTCAACATTTAATGCAAGCGCATTATGGACGTTCGCCGTTGATGCGTCAACAGGCAAAGAATGGGTAAACAAAGGGTCGCGTATGGTGCAAATTTCGCACGTACCTAGACGCTTTGATATAGTGTTGAGAACTCTTTACGTTGGAGGATGTAACCGGCATGTCCGATTCGAGCGACAGTTCTAAGCCGCGACCCAAGACCGCGGCCGTTCCACACTACACAGTGGGTGAGGAGATCATGAACTCCGTCACCCATGGTGTCGGCTGCCTGTTGGGTATCGCGGGCCTGGTGCTCCTGATCGTATTCGCCGCCCTGCGCGGCGGAGGCCCGGCCCACATGGCCGCGGCGATTGTCTATGGCGTCAGCATTATCCTCGAATACCTAGCCTCCACGCTCTACCACGCGATTCAGCCCGCGCGCGCCAAGCGCGTGTTTCGCATCATCGACCACAGCTGCATCTACCTGCTCATTGCGGGCAGCTATACGCCGTTTTGCCTTATCACGCTCGCAAACGACGGCGGCCCTGCGCTGTTCTTTGCCGTATGGGCCATCGCCATTATCGGCATCGCCCTCGAGTGCTTCCTACGCGAGCGTCAACCGCACTGGGTAAGCGGCCTGGTCTACCTGCTGATGGGCTGGCTCGTTGTCTTTAAGCTGCCCGAACTTGTGGCGCTGCTCAACCCCGTGGCACTTGCCCTGCTCGCCGTCGGCGGCGTGTGCTACACCGCGGGCGTGCCGTTCTATATCGCCAAAAACGTGCGCTATCTGCACAGCGTGTTTCACCTGTGGGTGCTCGCCGGCAGCATCTTCCAGTTCATGGCGGTGATCCTCTTCGTAATCTAGCGACCATGCCTGCGCGCCCGCGTTCTCGTTTGGGCGCCGGTGCAATTGCCGTATCCGCCATCAACGTTTTAACCTGACGTCCCGAATCTTGGAGGTTCGAGAAACTCCCGATGGACATAACCATCTCCCTTATCACCACCCTCGTTTTGACCCTCATCAACGGCTACTTCTCTATGTCCGAGATGGCGCTCACCACGGCCAAGCGCGCCGTGCTGGAGCACGAGGCCGAGGAAGGCGACAAGCGCGCCGAGCGTGCCATTAGGCTGGCTGCCGACTCCGACCAGCTGCTCGCCACCATCCAGGTTGCCATTACGCTCGTGGGCTTCGCCTCGTCCGCCGTCGCCTCGACGAGTCTGTCCGACCCGCTCGCCACGTGGCTCATGAGCTTTGGCATCGCGCCGCTCTCCGCCATCGCGCGCGGCCTGGCGCCGGTCATCATCACCGTCGCGGTCGCCTTCGTATCCATCGTGATCGGCGAGCTCGTCCCCAAGCGCATCGGCCTGGCCAATGCCGAGGGCGTGTCCAAGCAGGTCGTGGGCCCGCTTTCCGTGTTCCAGAAGATCGCCCGTCCGCTCGTGTGGCTGACTGGCGCTTGCTCCGATGGCCTGGCCCGCATCCTGCGCATCAAGAGTGCCGACGACCGCCAAAACGTCTCGGAAGAAGAGATCAAGTACATGGTCTCGGAGCAGGACGACCTGCTCGACGAGGAAAAGCGCATGATCCACGAGATCTTCGACCTGGGCGACACCGTTGCCCGCGAGGTCATGGTGCCGCGCGTGGATACCACCATGTGCGAGGACGACGAGACGGTCGCCGACGTGCTGTCCACCATGCGCCAGACCGGCTTTAGCCGCATCCCCGTCTATCACGAGGATCCCGACAACGTCGCCGGCATTGCGCACATCAAGGACCTGATTCAGCCCGCGCTCGACGGCAAGGGCGACCAGCCCATCGCCGGTTTTTTGCGCGACGCCACCTTTGTGCCCGACACCAAGGACATCCTGCCGCTGCTGTCCGAGATGCAGACCTCTCACGACCAGATCGTGGTGGTCGTGGACGAGTACGGCGGTACGGCCGGCATTATCACCATCGAGGACATCGTCGAGGAGATCGTCGGCGAGATCGAGGACGAGTTCGACCCCGACAACAAGTATCTCACGCGCCTTTCGCGCCGCGAGTGGCTCGTTGATGGGCGTTTTTCGTGCGATGACGCGATTGAGCTTGGTTGGCCGCTCGAGGAAAGCGATGATTATGAGACCATCGCCGGCTGGATTTTGGAGCTTTGCGACTCGGTGCCCGACATCGGAGAGGTGTTTGAGGTTGCAGGGTACAAGTTCAAGGTGCAGTCGATGCGTGGCCAGCGCATCTCGCTCATCCGCGTGATCGCTCCGGCCGAAACCGATAAGAAGGATTCCGAGTCTTCGGCAGAGAAGCCGGCGACGTCGGGTGCGGGCTCTGTGGATCCGCACGATGGCGACGAGTAAGGCAAGGAAGAGTAGGGGAGAGTTATGGCAGGCCTGTTCAACATCCTTAAGGTCACCGTCAGCGAGGACAAGATCTGCGCGCATGTGCTGGTGAACCCCGGCATGCCGCTCATGACCTCGGAGGATATCGAGGCCACGGCGTGCGTGTATTACCTGGTGCCGGCGATTGCCAAGCACCTGTGCCTGGGTGATTCCGGTCGCGAGTTCCAGGACTGCATGGGCCAGACCGAGCTTTGCCATCTGCTTGAGCATGTGACGGTCGAGCTCATGAACGAGACCGGTCTTGCCGGCAGCATTTCGTGCGGCCGCACGCGCGTAAGCGAGCACGACGAGCGCGTCTTTGAGGTTGAGCTTTCGTGCCCCGACGACGCGCTGGCCATCGGTGCGCTGTCGTCGGCAACCTTTATGATGGACTGGGCGTACCTGCACGCCGACCAGCCTGCCCCCGACGTGGAGGGCACGGTCGCGGGCCTGCGCAACCTGGTACTGGGCATGCGCGCCGAGGCCGAGGGCAAGGATCCTCACGAGGCCGTCGCCGCTGCGAATGGCGAAGATGCTGCCGAGGACGAGGGCGCTGACGAGGGCGATGTGCCGGTCGACGCCGAGCCCGTTGCCGATGCGACCGCCGAGCCCCAGGGCGTCCCCAACTTTGACGACGAGCCCCAGGTGGCGATTGATACCGAGGGCGCGGTTGCCGAGAACCACGAGGCCTCCGCTGCCGTCTTTGGCGGTGCTGCGACGGTTCCGGCAGGACCTGCGCATGAGGGCGGCCTGCCGCTCGTGGACGGCGCCGGCGAGGACCCGGGTGCCACGGTGGCCATGCCGGCTATGCCCCAAGAGTAGGCCTACGCGTTTATCACCATCACGTACCTGCGCCTTTGCCGTACGCAGATGAGCGGAGCGGCAAGTGATGCGCTGCGGGTATAATGGACAGCATTCAAACGGTGGGCACCGACGTGCCTGCAGGAGAGGAATGATCATGGGTAAGACTTTCAGCTTTGTCTCCGGCGCACTTTTTGGTGCCGCTGCCGGCGCTATTGTCGGCGTTGCTCTGGCCCCGCGCTCGGGCGCCGAGACCCGCGCCATGGCTGCCGATATCGCCAACGACGCCTGGGACAATATGCGCGACACCTACGAGCACAGCGCCGAGGAGGCCCGTGCTGCGGTGAATGACTTTGGCCCGATGGTCGACGCCAAGACCGATGACCTGCGCGCCAAGGTCGACCTGGCCCGCGAGCGCATGGACCAGCTGCGCGAGCAGCTCAACGACGCCATTTCGGGCGGCAACGTGACGCCTGCCGCCGACGTCGTGGTCGAGAACGCCGTCGAGGCTGATACCGAGGCTGCGGAGCCCTCGACCGAGGCATAATGCGCGCCGGGGATTTTGTCGGCGCCAAGATCTATCGCAAGCCTACCGAGGACAAGCGCACCAAAAAGGACGGCACGCCGCGCAGCCCTAAAAAGCTCGGAAAGATTCACTTTCCGGTCTTTACTCCGGGCGGTACGCGCGTGGTCGGCTTTATGGTCCGCCAGTCCGATATCGCGGGCATGATCGAGCGCCCCGACCGATTCGTAGCGCTCGACGCCATTGGTGTCTACGAGGGCGCCATTGCGGTCGATGACGTCAAGGACACGTACGATGCCGCCGCTGCCAAGCGCCTCGACATCAACCTGGACGATTGCATCATCTGGGTCGGTATGGACGTGCGCACGGAATCAGGCGACGTCGTGGGCTATTGCTCGGACGTTGAGTTCAAGCCACGCTCGGGCATCGTGCAGGCATTCTATGTGACCGCCGGTGCTGCTTCGAGTGTTTTGGTTGGTGACACGCAGGTGCCGCCGACGATGCTGCGCGGCTATGCGGACGGCGCGATGATTGTTTCGGACGAGGTCAAGTCGCTCGGGTATTCGGGCGGCGCCGCCGCAAAGGCTGCCGAGGCAAGCGTCGTGGTGGGCGATAAGGTCAAGAAGGGCGCCAAGGTGCTCGATGACAAGGGATCGGTCGCCGTGGACAAGGGCAGTCGTGCGCTGGGCAAGCAGCTCGGCAAGACGCGCGGCATGTTCAAGGCCTTTAAGGACGAATACCAAAAGGCGAGCGGTGGCTCGTCAAAAGCTAGCAAATAGCGACGTACCAAATGATGGGAGGCGAGCCGGAGACATGTTGCTCCGGCTCGCTGTGTTTATGGGGGAGGGCACATGCGCCAAAACGGATCCAACTTAAACGGGCGTTCGGGTGCGCGTCCGACGGCGCGCCGCGACCTGGGGCAGCTGCCCAGCGGTCAGCGCAAGCGTCACCGTAAGCCCGGCGCGATGTATCTCAACCATAGCCGCGGCTTTAGCGACCGCAGCGCTCGCATCGGCAACAGCCGTACGCCCCGTCGTTCGTCTCGCTTGCCCTATGCGCTCATTGCCGTGGGTTGCGCACTCGTGCTGTTTATCGCTGCCGTCGTGGGCTACGTCAACCGCAGTGTGGACGTGGAGCTCAACGGCCAGAAGACCGCGGTGCGTGTGGGCTCTACGCTGCAGAATCTTATCGACGACCAGGAGTTGACCGGTCAAGGATGGCCGTAACATCTACGAGAAGCACGAGGTTCAGGCTACGGTTATCGAGCCCAAGCTCAAGGTCGAGGGTACGGGCGCTATCGAGTATGTGCAGACGTGGGGTGTCCAGGGCCGCTCCGAGGTGTGGGTTGGTGAGCAGTCGGGCAAGACGCAAGACCGCGGCGAGGTTGTGCCCGCCACCGATTGCGTCGTTGCGTGCGCCAGCGTGGCGCCCAAGGGCAACAAAAAGTACGTGGCGCTGACGTTTGACGAGGGTCCGAGCGGCGCCACCAAGCAGATCCTGCAGGTGCTCAAGGAAAAGGGCGTCACCGCGACGTTCTTCCTTTCGGGCGATGCGGCCGAGGCCTCGCCTGCCACGGCCAAGGCGATTGTCGATGCCGGGTGCGAGATCGGATCCAACAGCTACAGCGACGATTCGCTCAAGGGTCGGGACCGTGAGGCGGTACGCGAACAGATCACGAAAGGCACCGATGCGATTAAGTCGGCGACCGGCGTGAAGACGATGCTGCTGCGTGCTCCCTACGCTGCCTTTGACGAGCAAAACTGGATTGACGCGATGGACCTGGTGTCTGCCGTGGTCTCGTGGAATATCGACTCGGGCGACTGGTTGCTCAATGGTGCCGACGAGCAGGTCTCGACGGTGCTCGACTCGGTGACGCCGGGCAATATCGTGCTGCTCACCGATAGCGACGAGTGCGCCGAGCAGACGCTCGAGGCGCTGCCGCAGATTATCGACGGCCTCATTGCCGACGGCTACAAGATCGTGACGCTCAGCGACCTGGTCAAGACGGACACGTCGCTGAGCAAAAAGCTCACCTCGCTGACGAAGGCCACCATGCCCGAGGACGCCGTGTTCCCCCAGCTTGCCGAGGACGACGACACCACAGAGTAGTTATTGGGTAGTCATTTAAGAACGTCCCCAATGACTATGTCACGGATGCGTCAGCGTTTGGTATGCCTGCAATGTGCAGCGCATAAATTCGATGCCGCAGGGCGATGCTGATGCTATAGTTACTGCGGTTAATGAGGGTCAAGAGAAAGGTTACAGGTGAAATCCAAACCTCGACCATACAGTCGATGACCCCATGCAGGTGCTTTCTGCGCATGCACGGGGTGTAAGCGTCGAGCGGCGTGCCGCCCGCGCATGCGTATACATATCCAGAAGCCCCCGGACGCCGCACGCGCGGCCGCGTCCGGAGGAATAATGATGGGGAACACCATTGAATTATCTGAGTGAGATGCTCAAATTGCCGGTCTTGGACGTCGATGGCGAAAAGCTCGGCGTTGTGAACGATTTTGGCATTGCTACCGGCGAAGTTTTTCCACACGTGACGTCGCTCGCGTTCCGCGGCCCCGGCAAGACGCCGTTTATGATCAGCTGGCGCAAATGGGTCGACCGTATCGACGAGACGGGTGTACACCTTAAGACGTCGGCCACCGAAATCCGTTTTTCGTACCTGCAGCCGACCGAACTCCTGCTTGCCCGCGATGTGCTCAACAAGCAGATTGTCGACACGCAGGGCATGAAGGTCGTGCGCGTAAACGACATCAAGTTTTCCATGTCGGGCGAAAACCAGCTGCGCCTGCTGGGCGCCGAGGTCGGTGCCCGCGGTCTGCTACGCGCCATCAGCCCCGCGCTCGAGCATATCGTCGAAGGCTTTATGAAGCACCTGGGCAAGCCGCTCAGTGAGGACATCATCGCTTGGTCCTACATGGACCTGCTCGACCGCTCGACCAAGAACATTCAACTCTCGGTGTCGCACAAGACGCTCGGCGAGCTGCACCCTGCCGACATCGCCGACATTATCGAGCAGCTCGACCCGCGCCTGCGTGCGCAGGTGTTTGCACAGCTCGATACTGCCCAGGCCGCCGAGGCCATCTCGGAGTTCGATGACGACGAGCTTATGACCGAGATGCTCGAGGGCCTGTCCGACACGGACGCATCGTCGATGCTGGCCATGATGGACCCGGACGATGCAGCCGACCTGATCGACGAGCTCGATTACGAGAAGGCCGAGAAGCTTCTGCGCCTGATGGGCGTCAAGGAGGAGAAAGCGATTCGTAACCTGCTGGGGTATGAGGACAACACCGCCGGCCGCATCATGACCTCGGAGTTTGTCTCCCTGCCCGCCACGGCAACGGTCGGTGACGCCATCGAGGCGATTCGCGAGCTCGACGAGGACTTCGAGAGCGTCTACTACGTCTATACCGAGGATCCGAGCGGCATGCTGACCGGCGTGCTTTCGCTGCGCACGCTGATCGTAGCCGACCGCGACGCCACGCTGGGTCAGCTGGCCTATCGCGACCTGGTCTATGTGTCGCCCGACGAGGACCAGGAAGACGTGACGGACGAGATGACCAAGTACGACCTGGTTGCCATCCCTGTCTGCGATGAGAACCGTCATATCCTGGGTATCGTAACCTTCGACGACGCCATGGACGTTATCGCTGAGGAGCATCAGGAGGACCTGCAGATCGCCGGTGTCGGCTCGGGCGATAGCGCGTCGGACGACTCGACGAACGTGCTCAGCTGGTTCGTGCATCGCCAGTACTGGGTTGTCGTGTGGGGCATCGCGTCGTGCATCATGGCGACCGTGCTGGGAACGGCGCTCGGCTCCGCGCATCTGGTGGTGTTCCCCATGTGCGCCATGCCGCTCGTGCTGCTGGCGGCCTCGCGCATGGTGTCGTTCGTCAAGAACTACTTCCTGGAGTATGACGGTCACGATGACGAGCCCAAGCCGTATCTGGGGTTCTTCTTCCAGAGCACGGGCATGGGCCTGATCCTGTCGCTCGTGACCTACCTGTGCGCCCAGCTGGTGCGCACCGCCGCGTTCCCCGACGCGCCCATGTTTGAGGAACAGCTCTTTACCGGCTGCTTTAACATTGCGGCCATCGTCTGCCTGATTGGCAACATGAGCGCCGTGATTTACCTGATGGTGCTGTTCTGGCGTGACGAGCATGACCTCAACACGTCGGGCACCGCCATGAACGTTATTGCCGTCATGATCTCGTGCGTAGCGTACTGCGCCGCTGCGGTGCTGCTCACCATGTCGGTCATGGGTTAGGTGGTCGCGTGCAAAATACCAAGCAAAAGTCGGGCACCAAGCAAAAGTTGACCATCGCGGCCATCTTTGGCGCTATGGGTCCCGGTCTGCTGGCAGCGCTTTCGGGCAATGACGCCGGCGGCATTGCAACGTATTCCAGCGCGGGCGCCAGCTATGGCTACAAGATGCTCTGGATGCTTCCCGTCATGACTGTGCTGCTCATCGTGACGCAGGAGACCGCGGCGCGCTGCGGCTGCGTCACGGGCAAGGGCTTGGCATCGCTCATTCGCGAGCGCTTTGGCGTGCGCAAGAGTGTACTTGCTATGGCGGCGCTGTTGATCGCCAACACGGCTGTGACCATTTCGGAGTTTGCGGGCATCGCCAGCGGCCTCGCTCTCTTTGGCGTGCCGGCGAGCATCTCGGTGCCGTTGGTGGCGCTGCTGGTGTGGATGCTTACCATGTCGGGTAGTTTCCAGCGCATCGAGAAGATTCTGCTGCTGGTGAGCTGCGTGTTCGTGACCTATATTGTCGCCGCGTTTATGGCTGGCCCCAATTGGGGCGAGGTCGCGGTCGACTTGGTCGTCCCCAACATTCAAAATGATCCCAACTACGTGTCGCTCGTGGTTGCAACGATTGGTACTACCATTGCGCCGTGGATGATCTTCCTGGCGCAGAATAACGTGGTCGATAAGAATGCGGGCGAGGACGATATCGTGCTGCAACGTATCGATACCGTAAGCGGCTCGATCGCTGCCGATATCATCGCCGGCTTCATTATCATCACGACCGGCACGGTGCTGTTCCCGGCGGGTATCCAGATTAGCGACGCTGCCGACGCCGCCCGTGCGCTGGAACCTATCGCGGGTCAGTGGTCCACGGTGCTGTTCGCCTCGGGCCTGGTCGCCGCGAGCTTCTTGGCTGCCTGCGTGCTGCCGGGCGTTACGTCCAGCGCCATCTGCGAGGCTTTTGGTTGGGAGCGCGGCGCCGACCGCAGCTGGGACGAGGCTCCGGTCTACCGTGGCATCATTACGGCTATTATCGGTATCTCTGCCGTGCTGGTGCTCATGCCCGGTGTCGATCTGTTCCAGATTATGATGACCTCGCAGGTCATCAACGGCGTGCTGCTGCCTGTGGTTCTGGTGTTCCAGGTGGTTATCGCCGCCGATCGCCACATTATGGGCGCCAACCGCAACGGCCGCGTGTGGAACGTGCTCACGTGGGCGACCATCGGCGTGATTACGGTGCTGACGGTCGTCATGTTTGTGCTGCAGGCGATGGGTTACAGCGCTTAACGTCCCTTTTGGGTTTCGAGCAGGCCGCAGCAATGGGTTGCGGCCTGTTTTTTGCTTGCTATAGGGGGTTAGTTATATGGCAGTGGGCAAAAAATGCCAAAAATGAGTACTGTTGCTAAGGCGATGGCATTTATGTGCAAAAAGATAATGTACACAATCTAGAGTGTGTACATTAAAATTTGCCACAACAGGCTCTAATCCAGCTAGGTTGGCCGCTTTAGTGGTTTGCAGGGGTCGCACGGACGCCATTTTGGGCGGTTTTGCCTGCTACTAAAATGGTAACAGTACTCATATTTGCCCTTTTTTGCCCACGACCCCTTGGCATGTTGTTGCGAAGGGTCGCGCGCGCAGACGTGGTGTAAGAGTGTCCTGAGGTCCGTCGCTGCAAGTCCCGATGTTACTCCTTCTTGAGGCCGTGCTTCTCGACTATCTCG
>JAGZQF010000016.1 GCA_018382295.1 Collinsella sp. | reverse complement strand
TTCGAGATGAGGGTCAGGACGCCGGCGCCCGACGGGGAGACGGCGAGTTAGCCGGCAGGTCGGCATGTCAATCCTGGTCTAACAGAGCCTTTTTTAATCATCGAAGCCTCTTTCTAGCATGGCTTCGATTGTATCCGAGGCGTATACCAGCATCCCCGCCCCAGACCTTGCGACTTCCTTGCTTTTACGCGTGACAAAGTTTTGCTATTGCTCACTTGCGCCGCACTTGGGATGCAGGGTAAACAGTGAAGGAGCTGCAGAGCAGGCCTACGCTCCAGTTGCCGCTCAAAAACGCCGTGACCACGTCGCAGATATCCTTGCTCGCGCTCATCTTGGCTGGGGACATCGGCCTTCTGCTCATTGCGGTGAGTATCTTGCTCTATGCTCTTATCCAACGCTAGCCCAGACTGACGCGCCCCGCGCGCCGCAACGACCGCCACGACACCAAGGACCGGCAATGGCTACACTTTCCGAACAAGAACGCAAGCGCATCCGGCGATACTGCATCTACCCCAAGATTGCCGGTGCGGCGCTTGCCATGGCATTCGTGCTGCCATTTTTGATCATTCCCTTCGAAATGATTGACGACATCGTCTTTCATCACGAAGGCTTCCAAGAGACGGGTATGATGACCGCCCTGGTGCTCACCGCCATCGAGCTCGTCATATTCTGCTACTGCACGCTCGCGCCACGCTTTGGTATGCGCGGCAAGCAGTGGAAGAAAATGCAGCGCCGACTCGTCGTCGAGCAGACCGAGAAAGACCGCTCGGCACAAATCGCAGGCGTTGTCGGTACGCAGGCCGCCGCGCGCTTACTCAAGAACAGCGACAACGAGACCGCACGCAATCTGGGCAGCGCGGCAGAAGTCGCCGCTGCCGTAGGCGCCGTTGCCACCGCAGCAGACGTGCTTACCGAGAGCTTCGCTAACGCAAAGGCCATGGCGGAGGCCTGCGGCTTGCCTATCCCCCGTGCAAAAAAGTGGATCATCGCGCTTGTGGCGCTACCCCTCGCAATCGTATGCGGTGCCTATATCCCGCAGCTGGCGCAGGGAAACACCGAGATGCAGGAGAACGCCGCGGCCGCGGCCGAGCAGATCGCCATCGCCCGCAAGACGTTAGAGCCCGCATGCGAGTACGTGTCTGCCGATGACCCTTACGAGCGATATCAAGATTACGGCTATCACGTCCGCGGCTACTTGCACGACGGCGACTCCGATACCCAGAAGACCTATACGTACCTGGATTTCGACAACAAGGGAACGCTCAAGGAAGTGAGTTACGTAGCAGAAATCGACCCCGATGCGAGCCTTGAGGACAACCTCGCCCGCATCGAGCTCGACTTTGACGAGCTTTCCTCTGTCGTCCAAACCGCAGACGTCAAGACCGTGAGCCCCGAGCTCCTAGCACCGCAAAAGCTCCCCGAAGAGTTTAGGCAGGCTTTCTTGAACGGTTCGCTCTACGAGAGAATCTCCATCAGGACGAGCGACGACCCCGTCAAAGCGTATTACTCGTTTGACACGGATCCCGAGGACGAGTTTGACGAGTACACCCATCCAAGCATCCGTATCACGTTGATGGGTAAAACGAGCTAGGCGCAGGAGGGGGGCTGCCCCTTCCCCCATGTGGCAAAGGGACAGCCCCTTTGTCACATTATTCCGAGCGCAGAGCCTCTACGGGGTCTTTCTTAGACGCGCTGCGGGCCGGCAGCAAGCCAGCGACGACCGTCAGCACCACCGAGATCGCGATGAGCGCCAGCGCGTCCTGAACGGGCAGGCTCATCAGGTTGGGAACCTGCTTGGTCGCAAGCGCCCAGGCATTGACCGGGAGGCTCACGAGCACCACGACGGCGATGGCAAAAACGCCGGCGATGAGGCCTTCGATAAAGGTCTCGGCATTGAATACGTTGGCCACGTTGCGCTTCGATGCGCCGATCGCGCGCAGGATGCCGATCTCCTTCTTGCGCTCCAGTACGCTGATGTAGGTGATGATGCCGATCATGATGGAGCTCACCACCAGGCTGATACTCACGAATGCGATGAGCACCAAGCTGATGGTGTTCACGATGTCGGTCACCGAACCCATGATGATGCCCATGTAGTCTGTGTACGAAATTGCCCGATCATCGTGGCCAGCGGCTTTGACCTGCTTGTTGTACGCATCGATGTGATCGAGTACGCGCTCCTTGGCCTCAAAGTCGCGCGGGAAAATCTTAACCGAGATGGGATCGGCCTCGTCCGCATAGCCCAGTGTGGCCAGATTGTTATCATAGGTGAGCTTCGAAGCCTTGGCATAGCTCATCATGAGCGAGCTCAGGTCCTCGGCGTCCATGTTGAAATGGATGGCATGAGCAAAGGCACTCGCATCCACGCGCATGGCGCTCGCCAGGTTAGCAAAACTCGACGACATCTGCGTCGCCATCTGGCCCATGAGCCCTGCTGCGCCTGCCCTGAGCTGAGCTGACACCGTCGCCGCAATCTGATCGCTGATCGACTTCATCACCTGATCCATAGCCTGCTGCAGATACGGAGCCAGCTGCTTTTGCACATAGTCGGTCATCGCCTGCTGCAGGCGCTCGGCCAGGGCATCGCCGCCGAGCGCTTTGAGCTGGGCCAGGATTTGCTGGGCTGCCGTATCACTCTCAAGATACGCCGAGAATGCGGCAGCAAGCTTTGACGCGTCCTTAAGATCATCGGGCGACAGCGCCTTAAACTGATCAGACTGCAAAAAGCCCTCAAACAGCTGGTTGGCTAGTGTTCCCACCTGCTGCATTTGCTCGGGCGTGAGTTCCAGACCGTCAAAGATACCCGAGAAATCTGGGGTTGGCGCTTTTGCCATGATATCGCCGAAGTCGATGTCCTTGCCAACGCCCGAAAGGTCAATGTCCAGCCCGGACAAGTCAAGACCCGACAGGTCCATACCGCCGGCAACACCCGAGAGCGCGGAGGTATCGAACGAGAACGCGCTCTTGAGCGCCGCCTCGTCCACACTGAACATGCTGCCCAGATCAACGCCTTGCTTGGCCTCGCCTTGCAGTTCGTCGAAGGTTTTGCCCGTAAAGACATCCGTCTCGGGGTGGACAAGTTGCTCCTGCACAATCTGCGAATCGGCGGCGCGCTCCATAAGCTGGCGAGTCAGCGCATGCGTATAGGCAATGCCCGGAGACAACGCACTCGCATTGGCCGTCTCGTTAGGTCTCACCACGCCCACAATGTGCACGTCGATACCGTCGGCAACCTTGGCGGCCATAAAGTCGGCATCACCAGACATGTCGGTCCATATGCCGGTCTCTTCGTTTTTGCGATACGCATCGGCCGGCGACAGCACCTTAAACGTCGTGGACAGCGCGTCGTCGTAGGTAAAGTCGGTGCCGGTCTCGGGCGTTTCGACCCCACCGTCAGCCGTCATAGCGCTGTTTACCAGATCGTTGAGCTCATTGATATCCAGCGCGCCGATGCTGTAGAGCGTATAGTCGCCCACCGTGCCACGGCTCGAAAGCACCATCACGGCTTCGTTGGCAGACGTGGGCCAATGACCGGCGACGACATCGTACTGGCTGTCGAGCAGGCTCTGGTCGTCAATCATCTCGTTAAAGACCGAGGTTCCCATGGATTCCATGCTCACCGTTGCCGCCGAGCTCGCGCCTCCGCTCATGGCCTCGGTCATGGCGTTGGGCACCAGCCGGACAGGCTTCTCATCGCCCTTGCCGGCACGATAGACAACCGGCGATACACCGTAGCCGTACTGAATGGCGTTGACCTCTTTGTCGATACCGTCGCCGCCGTCGTCAAGCCATGCCTTAAAGCTCGTCATGTCGTTGGACTTAACGCTCGCAAACATATCCTTTACGGCCGTGACCACGGGAATCTTATCGGTTTCGGCACTGTCGTCGGACGAATCCACGTTTTCAGGCGAGTCATCATCCGCAGCCCCCTGTCCGCCCATCATGGACGACAGGTCGTAATCCTGCTTGGAAATGGTGAGTGGGTAGCTCGAGAGCGTATCCTCCTCGACCTTTTTGATGTAGCCGTTTACGCCGTTGGACAGCGCCAGAATCGCCGCGATACCGATAATGCCAATCGAGCCCGCAAAGGCCGTCATGGCCGTGCGGCCCTTCTTGGTCATGAGGTTTCGGGCAGAAAGCCCCAGCGCCGTCACAAAGCTCATCGAGGTTTTGCGCGTAGGCTTGGCCTCGCGGCGCGTGGCGTCAGCGACATCGAAAGGATCGGAATCATCGGTGATCTTGCCGTCCGCCAGGTTGACGATGCGCGTGGCGTATTGGTATGCCAGGTCGGGATTGTGCGTGACCATGATGACCAGACGGTCGCGCGCAACTTCTTTGAGCAAATCCATAACCTGCACGGATGTCGTTGAATCCAAAGCGCCAGTCGGCTCGTCGGCAAGGACGATCTCAGGGTCATTGATCAGGGCGCGGGCAATGGCCACGCGCTGCATCTGCCCGCCCGATAGCTGGCTCGGGCGCTTGTTAACGTGCTCGCCCAAGCCGACTTTCTCCAACGCCTCGCGCGCACGCTGGCGACGCTCGGCATGCCCCACGCCCGTGAGCGTGAGCGCCAGCTCCACGTTTTCCAAAATGGTCTGATGCGGAATGAGGTTATAGCTTTGGAACACAAAGCCGATGCGGTTGTTGCGGTAGGCATCCCAATCGCGGTCGCGGAAGTCCTTGGTCGAGATGCCGTCAATCAGCAGGTCGCCAGAATCAAAGTGGTCGAGTCCGCCGATAACGTTGAGCATCGTCGTTTTGCCCGAGCCCGAGGGACCCAGAATGGCCACGAACTCGTTATCGCGAAAAGACAGGCTTACGTTGTCGAGCGCCACCTGCGTAAACGACTGCGTAACGTACCTTTTGCAAATACCTTTGAGCTCCAGCATGGACGGCAACCTCTCCCACGCGGGCACGTTCACCCGCTCTCCCCCGCCGTTCGTATTCGACGCGTTTGTCCTACTCTATCCCCATTTTTTGCCGGAACCAGTGAGGAATGTAGGGAACCGCGCCAAAAAACGAACGGGACGGCGCCTAAAAGAAGAGGTCCCGAGCGGGACCTCTGTATGGTGGAGATTATCTTGAAAGGCAGCGGACTACTCTGCACAGCGGCGCGCAATCCTCGCCATGCTTTACGCGTTTTCTACTGCTCGCTATTCGCAATCGCCTGGTCGATAAGTTTGTTGAGTGCAGCGCGCTGCTCGGCGGAGCTGATGGCTCCCACGATGGGCTCCCCTACGATGTTGCCATTCTGATCGATGACATACGTTGTCGGGAACGAGAACAAATTTGACGTGAACTTACCGGCCTCGCTATCCGACTTGAACCAGATGTTCTTATACGTCACGCCCTTCTTGCTCAGCACGTCCTTGGCATCTGCAATCTCGCCCTTGTTGCCATCGAGCGTAAAGGAATTGACGCCCACGACCTGGCCGCCCTTCTTGGCAAGCTCCTGATTCAGTTTCTCAAGATCGCCCAGCTCGCCCACGCACGGCTTGCAAGTAGTGAACCAGAAGTTCATGACGGTGACCTTGTTCTTAGAGAACAGCTCGTCGCTGTTCACGTCGTTGCCATCCAGGTCCTTGCCCGTAAAGCTGGGGAACTTCGTCGCCTCGTTCGAAGCATTGGCACCAGCCGTCATGCCAGCGGTCGAAGCGTCGACGCTCTCGCCTGCACTCGGCGTGCTTCCACAGCCGGGGAACTCCTTCTCCAGGCTCTCGAGCTTGTCCTCGATCTCCTTGATCTGCTGTGCACCGGCCTTGAGCGTCTTGAGCTCATCCGCCGTGAACTCATCCTTGGCGCCGTCGATGGTCTTGAGCAGGAAATCGCCGTAATTGCTGCCGTCCTCAATCATTGCCGAGTCTTTATTTGCCGCATTGAATACCTTTTCCCACAGCGCGTTATCACTCGAAAAGATCTCGTTCTCCTTCTGCATGAGCTTCGCATACAGCTCGGCGGCCTCGTCGGCATTGGCCGGCTTCTGCGCAGTGAGTTCTGCGATCTTAGGATCGGAGCTCGCAGATTCGCTCGCATTGCCGCCAGGTGCCGAGCACGCCACAAGACACAAGGCCAGCACCGGCACCATAAACAGGGCCGCAATCTTAGAAAGCTTCATAGTCGTTCCTCCGTTTTGTCGAAGCTTGTTTACTTTTTATCGGCGGTCAAGGGGAGCTTTTCCGCCGACACATCCAGGCCATAGCGATAGCTAATGGCATCGACGGGACAGGCCCCGATGCACTTTCCGCACCGGATGCATTCGGCATGATTGGGTGCGCGGACCACATCAACGTCCATCTGACAAACCTTTGAGCACTTGCCGCACGAGACACATTTGCATGCGTCAACCCGAATCCCCAGTAGGGACACCCTATTCATAAGCGCATAGAATGCGCCGAGCGGGCAAATCCATTTGCAGAAGGGGCGATAGAACAAAACGCTCAGCACTACCACGGCAATGAGAACGGCAAGTTTCCAGGTAAAGAGCTGCCCCAGCGCAGATCGAATGCCGGCGTTGGCAATGGCCAGCGGAATGGCGCCCTCGAGCACACCCTGTGGACAGATGTACTTGCAAAAGAACGGGTCGCCCATCCCCAGATCGTTGACCACCAGCACAGGCAGCAATACCACGGCAAACAGCAGCACGACGTACTTGATGTACGTGAGCGGCTTAAGCTTTTTCGTGGAGAACTTTTTGCCGGGAATCTTGTGAAGCAGCTCTTGTAGCCAGCCAAACGGGCACAGAAAGCCGCATACAAAGCGTCCCAGCAGCACGCCGAGCAAAATGAGCGTACCGGTAACATAGTAAGAAAAGTTGAACTTGGATGAACCTACCACCGACTGGAACGACCCGATGGGGCACGCACCCGATGCCGCGGGGCACGAATAGCAATTAAGTCCAGGTACGCAGACTGTTTTTCCCGCGCCCTAATAGATGCCGCCTTTGGCAAAGTTTGGCAGGTGAATGTTGGTGACGAGCGTCGCCGCCGCCTGAATGAATCCGCGAAATCGAGCCAAAACATGCGACGCAGTGTTTTCTCTTTTATCCAATTCCGATACACTCCAAGCACAGCCTAATCGCTTTGGCCAGCACGGCATCTGCCTCGCCACGCATAACGCCAAAGCACACCATGGCAATTCCGACGATCAACAAAGCGACCTGTACCACGGGTTTTACCGCTTTGAACAACCTGACCACTCCTTTCGTTACGCGACCATTGGACCATATCGGCTATAAAATCCGTGTTAAGCGCGATTTGAAATGTGCAAGGAGACTGTTATGCGTATTTTGATCGTCGAGGACGAGCGGGCGCTGTGCGACGCAATCGCGCGCAGCTTGCGGAACTTGGCGTACAGTGTCGACTGCTGTCACGACGGACAGGAGGCGCTCGACCTACTGGACGTTGAGGCCTTCGACCTCGTGATACTCGACCTCAACCTTCCCCGTATCGACGGCATGACCGTACTCAGGGAACTTAGGAAAACCGACTGCGAGACCAAGGTGCTGATTCTGTCCGCGCGTGGCGAAGTATCCGATAAAGTCGCCGGACTCGATGCCGGCGCCAACGATTACCTCACCAAGCCGTTTCATCTGGACGAGCTTGCGGCAAGGATCCGCAGCCTTACCCTCAGACGCTTTACACAAAGCGACGTAGTTTTAACCTGCGGAAAGCTCAGCTTTGACACCAAGGCGCGCATCGCTTCCGTGGACAGCGAGGCCCTATCTCTTACGCGCAAGGAAACGGGAATCTTGGAATACCTGATGCTTAATCAGGGGCGTCCGGTAAGTCAAGAGGAGCTTATCGAGCACGTTTGGGATAGCAGCGTAAACAGCTTTAGCAACGCAACCCGCGTTCATATCTCGTCACTCCGCAAAAAGCTACGCAGCGCTTTGGGATACGACCCGATTCGCAATCGGATTGGAGAGGGCTACGTTATGGAGGATAGCGAATGAAAAGGCTTTCGCTGCAATGGCGCATAACGATTATGACGGCACTGCTCACGTGTGCGGCGTGCGTGCTGACGAACTGCCTGGTCGGCTATACGGGCATGCGCTACATGGATGCCATCGGCAGTAACATCTCGGCCTTTAACGCAACCGGCGAAGATTCGCCCCAGGTGTTCGACCCGACGAAAGCGGTCCCCGATGACAGGGTCACAATCGTCGTAAACGACGCACAGGAGTCTTTTGGCACGACAGCCTGGTACATCACGGCTGGAGTCACACTCCTTGGCGGCGTGCTGGCATACTTTGTGAGCGGCCGTGCACTCAAACCGCTACGGGATTTCGCCGCCCAGGTAGAGCGCGTGCAGCCTGACAACCTAAGCGAAATCAGACTCAGTGAAGATGTGCCCACCGAGCTACAACGATGCAGCGCCTCTTTCAACGACATGATCGCCCGTCTTGGCGAAGGGTTCTCTGCACAGCGTCAGTTTACCGGCAACGCCGCACACGAGCTGCGCACCCCGCTCGCCCTTATGCAAGCACAGATTGAACTATTCATCTCCGAGCACTCCGGTTTGCAACCCGAAACAGCCGAGCTGCTCGGCCTGCTACAAGAACAAACCGAGCGCATGTCTCGAATGACCAAGGTATTACTCGAGATGAGTGAGCTCCGCAGCGTTCCTTGCGAGGACGATGTTGAACTCGGTCCCTTGTCCGAAGAGGTCCTCACCGACCTTGCGCCACTTGCCGAGAATAAGGGCATAGCCCTCAATTGTGCTGGAGACGCTTTGACAATCGGAAGTGATACGCTCCTCTATCGGCTGGTGTTCAATCTGGTCGAAAACGCCATCCGTTACAGCCGCCCCGGCTCGACTGTCAACGTCTCCATCAGCGACAGCGACAGCCACGTGCTCCTGCGAGTCAAAGATGAGGGCCCGGGAATACCCAAACAGTACCGAGAGAGCATCTTCCAGCCGTTCTTTCGTCTAGATAAATCCCGCAGCAGGGCATACGGCGGCGCAGGACTCGGGCTAGCGCTTGTTTGGGAGATTGCAGCCCTACACGGCGGCACGGTAGAGGTCGAAGCAAGTTCCGAGAACGGGACCACCATGCTCGTGACCCTCTCAAAGGGGGCCACCACGTGATCCGACTGTCCAGGGGTCCCACTCGGCATTGCGAAACGCGTCCCAAAACTTGGACATGAGAAATGGGAGGCAGTTCGCATCTGTGCCGAGGACGAAGTCCTGGCGGGAATTCAGGATGCGCAGAGGAAGCTTACGGCAGAAAACCCCGACAGAGTCGTGACCGTCGGCGGCAACTGTATGGCGTCGCTTGCCCTCTTCGATTACCTGCACGGGAAATACGAGAACGTTGGAATCGTCTGGATCTATGCGCATCCGGATGTATCCACGCTGAATGATGGCTACCCCAACGCTCACGCCATGGTACTTGGCAACCTTTTGGAACAGGGTGCACCGCAACTCGTTTCGCGGATGCGGCATCCGGTGTTTAAGCCGAGCGATGTCCTGCATGTCGGGCTACAGCAGCTCCACGACTATCAGGAAGTTTGCTTAAACAAGCATAGGTGTTGCGGTTTTAGCCGATGTCCTCATGGAGGAAAACGACATGCTGGGTCTGTCTGATTAAAGTCCAACAGTTTCCATGAGGCATCTAGCACGGTAAAAGCTAAAGACCCGGGAGATCCCAAACTGTCAACCATCTTTACGGGTGCAAGGGAAACGGGCAAGACAGCCCCCTCTCGCTCCTATCCGAAACGGCGCTTGAACACGGCTGGATTGCAGCGAATGTCTCCGCCATGCCCGGCATGCTCGAAGATATCATCGAGCACACAAAGGAGGCCGCAGGCCGTTACCTCTCGCAGCCCCATACACGCGTGAGCGGAGTTCAAGTTGGGCAGCGGGGCGGTTTAGCGCGCCAATATAATCAAATCGTGCACTTCCATAGCCTCTCGTCTACGTGGTGCACCGTCGTCTCCCCTTTTATCAGAGTTGGGCGATTTTCAGGCACCCGAGCTGAACTCAAATTGAACTCAACGATGCCTTATCGGTCGAGGGCGTCCTAGCGAGAATATACAGAGGCGCACATTTCGCAGGGAACCTCCCATTCGTTATCATATCGGGATGCTGTCAAGGCAGCGTCAATGCGTTCGACCTACACCTTCTCGCTTTTCGAGGCCTCGTCTGCAGGACCATCGGAATCGATACGGAATCGATCGGCATACCATTCATCCGAAGCAATCACCTTATGGAGCATCTGGAGATGCAGGTCGACATAGTGGCAGAACGCCTTGCCGCATTCCACGAGAGGCGCATTGTTTCTCTCGTTGGGCTCGGCTCCAAAATTAAACTCGACCTCATAGCCCTCCCCAGGCACACCCATGCTCGGCAGAATATCAATGGAGAAGTGGACGAATCCAGACGTCACCTTGTATACATCTTTTACCTTTGGATCGAACTTCTCGAGTAAGTCTTGAAGTCTTCCATCGGACATCTTCTCACCCGAGAAATCTTTCAGCTTGTTCACAGGCACACCTTGAAACACCTGCTTGAGAAAGTCATCCTGGTCTTCGGCGGCGAATAATGCGAATGTCCGCAGGCAGACTCCAACCTGTGCGCGGAGAAGCTGGGCGACGCAAACAAGATTCCTCGACTCGAGCATGGAGATGAATCCGTCTATCAGTCTCATCGCATACTCAGAGGAGGATGCCAGATATAGATCCCATTGGGTAAAGTCGACGTTCATGAAGGGAATCACTGCATTGCGCTCGGCGACTCTCAAGGCACTCAGGCTTTGTTCTATTTTCTCAGCTTCTTGTTTGAACTGTTCGCTATCCAAAATGCCCCCAAATGCCGGCTTCTCAACAAATCAAAAAAGCAAGAGAGACAGAGATTAGGTTCCTGCTCCACTGAACCCGCGCTTCCAGTCGAGACACTCCTCCTCGAAGATCTCCCCAGAGTCCCGCCTCTCGCGCCCCTCACGGAACTGTCCATATCAGTGTAGCCAATCCAAGCACAGCCCCACCGCACGGCCCAGTCGCTTCCGGTCCTGCGTGGCCCCGTGAAGGCGGAAGGGCGTGGTTGTCGTCATCGCGTTCCTTTCTCCTCGTACCTTTTTGGGCATGCGTCACGGGCCCCCGCGCGGCGCTGAGAGCGAATCGGCGCAGGCTTGGGGCCAGTTGCGTAGAGGTTGAGGTTCGGGTTTCGCCGGCTTACGCAGCTTGGCGGGCAGAGCGCCCGGGCTCGCTGCGCCTAGGGCGCGGCGGGATCCGCGACGCCGGAGGTGTCGATCTCGCCCAGATTGGCGAGCTGCTCGATGAGGGGGAGGCCCATCGGGTCGTCCACCTCGACGCCGCCGAGCACGATGGTGCTGTCGCGTGTGTCTATTTGGGTTGTGAACACGGCCGGGTCGAAACCCGAAGCGATAAAGCCAATACCCGCGAGGACAACACCCGCGGCAACGAGCCCGCCCGCCACGGCGAGGTAGATCTTCTTCGCACTGGTCATGGTACTCACTCCTTTCTACGCCGCGAGATGCGCGGCAGCGCCGCCCTTCTCGCCCTTACCCTTCCAGAAGGGCGAGGCGGCCTTCCTCGCCCAGAGCGCCGAGAGGCGCGCAATTTGTTTTGAGGCTGCCCAAGCGCCAGCACCAACGAAGAGCGCCACGCCGACGAGGCCGAGCCCCACGCCCGCCGAGGCGAGGGCGTACGGGAAGTGGCCGATGATGACGCCGCTTACGGCAAGCAGGAGCTCAACTACGCCCACGCCCCCGAGTGCCACCGCGACGATCCACACGCAGAGCGCCAGCACCCAGATGCAGATATAGACCGTGACGGCCACGGCGGCGAAGGCGGCGAGCAGCGGCACCCACACCGGGGAGCCCACGATGGCCAGCACCCACAGCAGCGCGGTGCTGCGCCGGCGCGTCCTCGCGATCGCGCGCGGCACGGCGGGCAGGTCGTCGAGCGTGGCCTCCGCCACCTCGCCGGGCGTGCCCATGGCGGCCACGGCCTCCTCCTCGCTCATACCGTCCTCCATGCGGTCGGCGATGGCCTCCGCATAGAACGCCTTGGTCTCCTCCACCTGCTCGGCCGGCAGGCAGGCGAGCAGCTCGCCCAACCGGCCCAGAAACTCATCGCGCGTCATGGTGCGCCTCCTCAACGTATGCGTAAATCTCCCGTACGGACGGCCACTCGGCCAGGAACTCCTCGATGTGCGCTCGCCCGTCGTCCGTGATGCGGTAGTACCGGCGCAGCCGCCCGTTGTGCTCGGCGGAGCGCGCCGTGATGCACCCGGCCTTCTCCAGGCGCTTGAGCAGCGGGTAGAGCGTCGACTCCGTGAGCCCCATGCTCGCCGGTACGTCCTTCACGATCTGGTAGCCGTAGGACTCCTCGCCGGAGACGGCCGCGAGCACGCAGGCCTCCAGGAAGCCGCGCTTCATCTGTGCCTCCATCCGCACACCTCCTCTCGTCATATACTATGCTATACACACTATACGATGCAAGGTATTAGACGTCAACTCTCATCGCGAAGATTCTCCGGCCCCTGCGCGCTGCGAACGTGATATCGCGGGGCGGTTGGCATTATGCATGAAACGTCAAGTAACGCTCTTTTGATCCACTTCCACTCGGCCCCATATGCCTTGTACAACACCCCCCTTCAACCTTGGGTTCAAGGGAGCCGCTAGGCTGGGCGTGCCGGACGGTAAGGTCCTGGACGCGATGGTGGACTTCTCCGATGCCATAGGGGTCATGGGTCTACGCCGATGGAGGCCCACGCACGCGGCAGGGCTCGCCCGTCACCGCTGGTCGCCGGACGGTCCCCACGCCCCGCTCGCCAACGCGCAGGCGACAGCAGCAGTCCAGCGCTAGCTGGAGACGCCGGAATGCCCAGAAGATGCGTTTCCCATCACTGCGACAGAGCTTTTTGCAGGGGTGGCAATTTTTCCTAATATCGAGGTCAGCTTGGCTTCGGTAGCCACCTTGAGAGCATCGCCAATAGACTCTTCCTTTATGCGTTCGGCATAATCGTAGGCAATACCCAAAAATTCCAGTCCCGAGTAACAGGAGTACAATTGCTGCCAGTGTTGCCAGCTGTTGGGAGATGGAAGATGGACTGCGATGGCTACCCATGCGTTCCCATGCCGTTGATGTGCACTGCCTTTGTGCCGGGGCAGATTGACGCTGCGGTTACAAGCATTTCCGACCCCGATTCACGCACCATCGCCACGGCAGAAGCGCTGTACTTTCGCGGACAGGCCACCCTCGCTGCCAAGACGACACGCCCCTATCTTGACGCCACCGACCCCGCACTGCGCTATTCCGCATGCCTTATCTGCGGATATGCCAGTCTATCGCTCAACCGTATCGCCGATGCCCGCCGTTGCCTTGCAGGCATCCTCGATACGCCAACTGACGAGGAATCGTCCGCCGTCCACGCCACGCATATCCTGTTCGCCTCCGCTGCGAGCGTCCTGCTGCACTTGCCTTCCCCGCATTCCGCCGAAGAGTTTTATCCGCTTGCGGCGCATCTGCCCGAAGGCCTGCGCCTGTTCGCCAGCTACGTGATGGCGCATGCCCTGTACCTACGCGGCGAATATGGCCGCAGCCTGGGCATGGCGGAAAACGCCCTGATCATGAAACAGGGGAGTTATCCCATCTCGGAGCTGTTCCTGCACCTGTCGGCTTCCATGGCATGCATGAGCCTCAAAGACGTCGACGCCGCAAAGGCACACTTCGGAACCGCTTGGGACATTGCGCGTCCCGACGGCCTTATCGAGCTCATCGGCGAGCACCACGGCCTTTTGCAGGGGCTCATCGAGGCGTGCCTAAAAACGCAATACCCTGACGACTTCGCGCGCATCATCGAGATCACGTATCGATTCAGCTACGGTTGGCGGCGCATCCACAACCCCGATTCGGGCGAGAACGTGGCCGACGATCTAACGACCACGGAGTTCACCATGGCCATGCTCGCCTGCCGTGGGTGGACCAACGCCGAAATCGCACGCCATATGGGCGTGTCGCCGGGCACCGTTAAAAACCGCCTATCCGGCGTATACGCAAAGCTTGGCATCGGCACACGCGCCGAGCTGGTCGCGCATATGTTGCGTTAGCAACCGGGCTGCCAAGCGCACCGAACGCGTTCCGGAACCCGGCGCTTCGCTCAATCAATTTGGACATTTTGACCCTTGAACGGCACTACCGCCACGTGGCGCCTTCTCGCAAAATTGGATTATTTCCACCGATACCTGCGGGATGGGAGCCAAAGATGCTTGATCGCCGTTCGTTACTTGTTGCCGGAGCGTCCTCGCTGGCAGGCATCATGCTGCCTCGCGTGCCGGGAAGCAAAAATGCATTCCTGCTGCCGTTCGCCCCCACCGAGGCATACGCCGACGAAGATGATCCCTTCAAGGTCTTGGTGCTCTCGCGCACCATGTTCGGTGTGGTCGTGGTCGACGTCGCCAACAAGAATATGCCCATCAAGGGAGCCCAGGTCACGCTCGCGTCGCGTTATGCCGCGGGCAAGCAGCTCGCCGCCACGACCGATGACGAAGGCACCGCCATCTTTGAGATCGCCTCGCTTTCGGAAGGCTACGTAGACGAGGCAACGCTCCTTGACGCGTACGACTTTAACGGCGGCATCTCCATTAGCATGGCGGGCTACCGCGATGTCGAGATTCCCCTCGCGCGTGTCCAAGGCGGCACCGCCATTACCGCACCCACACGTCCGCTTTCCGACGGCGAGCCGTACTTTCGCCAGCTCACATTCGACGAATGGGACATCCAGTACGCCGACGCCACGTTTATGGCAATGCCAGCGGACGAAGCAGCAAACGACCAACCCGACACGCACGCCTTTACCGTGCAGGCACATCTGCCGCAGGGTGGACAGGCAACGCTGCACATCAACAAGGTAATGCCTGCCGCGGGCAGCTCACCCGAAACCGTCACGCAAATTGGCCAAGTCAAGGCCAGTGCATCGGGCGCGGATAATCTTGCGACGTTCACGCTCGAAGACACGTTCCTCGATGCAGCGTCAAACCTTCTGGAAGAAGGGTGCAAGCTGCGCTTTGTGCTCGACTACCAGGGCAAAACCTACACGCTCTCATCCCCCATGGCCGTTGTCACCGCGCCGGCCGCAAAGGCGGAATCGGGCTCGACCACTATCGTCCCCACTACCATGGACCAAGAGGTCACTCCGTTTGATTTCCCAGCGGCGTTTCCCGGCATCGGCGGCAATAAGTTCACGTGCTGGATGCCCTCGTTCCCCATTTTGTTCGATTTCTCTTTTGCCGGGTACGTGCTGTTTGGCGGAGGATACAAACCGGTCGGCTACATGAACGATTCGGGCAACCCTGATCCGGAATACTGGAAGAAATCGCCGCGCGAGTCGGGCGCCAAGCAGGCAAACCGCTACCTCGACGAGATGAAGGGGAAGTGGAATCAGTACAAGAGTATGAGTGCCGGTTCGGGAACCGATCCAAGAAATACCAAGCTCCTTCGCCACCATTGCACGCCGCTGTTCACGATGGATATCGCCACACAGCTGTATGGCTCGCTCGCCTACGATTGGGTGGGCAAAACCTGGGGCAACAACAACGATCCCGCATACGGCAATATTAAGGCTCTCTTCCAGGTAAGAACCGACCTCAATTGGACCGAGCAGTTTACCCTAGGACCGGTGCCGTTTTTCCTAAACGTCAACCCCTGGGTGCTGGCGAAGCTGGCGCTCGCCGTGGGCGCCCACACGCACGGTAGCGGCGCGGCGTTTTTCAAAAACATATCGCTCGACTATTCAAACACCTCGGGCTCGTTCACCATCCAGATCGGGCTTGCCGTCACCTTTGGCGCCGGCGTTGCAGGCGTCGCTTCGTCCGCCGTGCGCGGCGCCGCATCCCTCACGCTGTTCATTGGGTACGAGAAGGCAGATGGACACCAGCTTCCGCGACTGCGCGTAGGTGCAGACGTCGATGTCGATGTGATACTCCAGTTCGTGATGTTCAAGTGGACCACCAAGGCTTGGTCGGGGTCGTGGCCCACACTCCTCGATTCGTGGAATATGTCGGTGAACAACGGCGACCAGTATGTACTCCAGCGCTCTGAGCTCGCATTGGGTGGAGATACGCCCTATACACTAGATGCCTGCTTCGGCTCAGCCGGCAACGCCGAGGCGGGCGGCGTTCCGCAATTTATCGCATCGGCCACCATTGTCACCAACGCCGAGCTGCTCGCGCGCGCCGAGGTTAAAGCCACTGCAAGGAATGTCGCGCCTACCGTACGCGATTGGGACCGGTCGGTCACGCGCATTGAGCTCGAGGCGGATGCAGAAAGCGACGACACGGGACAGATCGAGCATTTCGTCCACGCACTGATAGAGAACGACGAAAACGCCGCGCCGATGTACGAGTACACCTATATCGGCCAGGCGACGAACGCCGTTGCAGACCCCAACGCCAACTCTGCCGGCGTGTCGGAGGACGAGCGTGGCGGCATCAAACCCTCGAGCGACAACGTGCTGTTTGCTGGCGTGCTCAGCGAAGCTCACATGAAGCTGGCAATGATTGCCGGCGTAGAATGCCTGTTCCGTATCGCCTCGGTGCGCTACGGCGACAATGGTCGCTCGCGCCTGGTGGTGCACACAAAGGCAAACGGCACGTGGTCCGCTCCCACGCCCGTGGACTTTCCCCTTGGGTTTGGCGAGAACGACGTGGAGCGCGACAGCGTATACGATTACGACTTCGACGTGGTGGAATATACGGACGGAAGAGAAAACCAGGACGCTTACGTGCTGCTGGTCTCGGGCGAGCGCCCCGACGGCGACAACACCCTTTTCGATACGGCAAGCACAGCCGGCATACTGTCCGTTGTGCGCCTGCGCATAAGCAACGACGGAGTTCGCGTGATGTCGCACACGTCGTGGCGCAGCATCTCGCGCGGCCGCCTTCAGGAGGATGGCCACCATTGTCTGCAGTGTCCACGCATCACGGTGGGCAAGACGCTGGTCGACGGGCGTCTGTCGGGCGCTTACCTCCACCGCCGCGGGACCACCGCAGAAAAGGCGCTCGGCAGCGAGGCTGAGGTTGCGCTGGAGTGCTTTACCCTATGGTCGGACGTTTCGGGCGACAGCCTGACGTTCCGCCAAGTTCTCCGCTTTCCGCAGGCACCGTCGAGCATCGAGCTCGGCGCGCCCGAGAATATCAACGGCAAAATGGTGGTGCCCGTTGCATACGAGACCGCAGGCGGTTGTGGCTGTGCATCGTACGCCGTGATCGGCCAGTCCATTGCGGGCTGGGGCGTTATGTCGCCAGATGCCACAGTACCCCACGCGGTGCCGTGGCCGCAGCACACGGGCTTTTTGGCTACCGTCAACGAGCAACTGCAGCATATTACTTGGACGCGAGGCGCATCGGTATTTGCAACGCAGCCCGTGGGTGCCGCAGGCTGCGGCCCGGCATCGTTTAGCGTAAGCAACAACGGCAGGTGCGTGCTCTATGTAGAGAACACCGATGGCAAGGTGGGACAAACCTACGACGAAGAAGGCAACCCGGCAGCAGTAATGGGCAAGCACTTCCGCATCTTCGCCAGCACCTTGGCAGGCGATCTGTTCACGGAGCCGTTCGTGATGTGCGAGCTGGACCATCCCGTCGATCAGATAACGACATTTTTGACGTCGGGGGACATGCTCTCCGCGCTCGCCACGCACATTGTGAGCGCGGAGAAGAGCGAGGCAGAACTACACGGCATCGAAGTGCCCTTGGTGGCGTGTGCCACTCCGACGGGTGCAGTCGCTACCTCGGGCGCGGTGGTGCCCGGAGCAGCAGGCGAATCCTTCATGGTCACGGTGCGAAACGACGGCAACACCTTGCTGACCGCCGGCACGATCGATCTGTACCGAGAGGGCTCCAGCCAGCCGTTCTCCAGCGCATCCATCGAGTTCGGAGTGAACGCACGCATGGCATCGATCTACGATCCAGAGCTTGCCGAGGACGCTTCGGCCAACGACATGACACACGTGAAGTACACGCTCGAGACGCTGGGCGCACATTTTGCAACGCACCCGCTGGTAGCCGACAGTGGCAACGCCGTGCTGGCACCGGGTTGCACGGCACAGTTCCGCATGAGCTTCGCCATCCCCGAGAGTTGGAGCTACGAGGTGGGCAAACGCGTAACGCTATATGCGAAGGCGCGTAAGCTGGTGGCGCTCGATCCCGTAACGCTCGAGGAAATTCGACCGGGCGCAAACTCGGCGCTGGGTGCCGTACTGCACGAGCTTCATGTGCCCGACGCGGCATGCGAACGCTTAGAAGTTCAGGTCGGCGTATGCGACAGCGCGGATACGACAGAACTTCACGACGCCCCGATGACAGCAGACGACGATGGCGGCTCGAGTGGCGGCGGTACCGACGAGGGCGGCGGCTCCGGCGGAAGCAGCTCCGGCAGTGGCAAGGACCACAGCAATAACAAACGCTCCGGAAAAGCGGGCGCGCTCGCTGGCACGGGCGATGTCAACGCTCCCCTTACGGCAGCCGCAGCAGCACTCGCCGCGGCAGGCGCCGGCCTCGTCGCCTACAGCGCCCGCCGCACGGCGCTCGAGCGTAGCGGCAGCGATGAAGCCGCGTCTGATACGCCCCACTAACCCCCGGATAACGCAGCCCGGCCCCATTGTCTGGACGCTATCTAGATTGGAAAACTCGCGGCCGACACTTGGATTTCGCGATGCGCCAATACTGAAAGCAAGCATCAGCCGAGAAGTGCGCCAACCCAGAAATGTTGCGCAACAACATTGGTTCTCCGGGCGATAAGATTTGCCCGTCAGGAAAAACCAGACGAAGGGAGAACAAAATGTTCTGTCCCAACTGCGGGGTCAGAAACCCCGACGAGGCAAAGTTCTGCTTCGGTTGTGGAAAGCCACTCCCCGCTCAAGGGGGGGGGGACAACGCCAGAACCCGTAACGACCTCTGGCGCACCGGGCGCTAAGCCCGCAGGCAAGCTCGGAAACAAGACACCCAAGCCAGCCATCATCGGCGGCATCGTTGCGGCGGTCCTGATCGTGGCCACTGCCGTGGTCGTTCTGCTGCCCAAGGGACCACAGGTCAAAAGCTGCCTCAATGACTATTCGTGGGAGGAAATCGCCCAGATTTCCAAGCTCATCTCCAAGAAGGGAGACCAGAACGGAGCCATAGGGATCGCCAAGAAGTACCACCTCTGCACGGCGGACGGAAAGCTCGACGGAACTCAGACCAAAGACGTCACGCTCTCCGATGGAACACAGACCAAGGTCATGATCATGGGGTTCAACCATGACGACAAGTCCGACGGCTCCGGCAAGGCGGGCATCACGTTCATCTTCGCCGATGACATCGCCAAGAAAAACATGTTCGAGAGGGCCGACCTCGATAACCTATTCCAGAAGATTCAGGACGACGGCTCTGCCAGCATAAGTTGGGAGAACACCTCCTTGCGCTCTTGGCTCAGCGACTCTTTCTCGAATGAGCTCCCTTCGGACCTGAGCGAGCAGATTGTCTCCGTGGACAAGGCTGACGCAGTGATGCCTTGGGTGTCATATACGATCGATTCCTACTACGGCGGCGGCATCGGCGCGGAGCTCAATGATGATCCCGACCTAATGACGACCTCAACGACCACAACGACCTCGGATAAGCTGTGGGTTCCAAGCTATGTCGAGCTTGCCCCCATCAGTGACTTCAATGATGACTATATGAGTTATTGCGCATATCTGCTGCAAGAAGGCTCTCAATATCAGCTATTCGATGACGCTGGTTTAACGGAAGACACTCCAAATAGCATCCTTGGGACATACGACTCGCAAGACGGGGGCGGTTGGTGGCTCCGGTCTTGGGGAACTTATGGCGATAGTTTTACGGGGAAAGATGACCACATGCTGAACCCCTGCTTTAGGAGGGTTTCTTCCCATGGAAAAGGCGAAGCGGCTTCCTATAGAAGCGATTACCAACCGTACTCGTACAGTATTTATGACGGCGAGCCGTTTGTCGGTGTTAGGCCTGCCTTCTGCATCTAGACAAACTCGCATCTGAACAAAGCCGCGAGCGCCCCTCGGCACCGGTTGCCAAGGGGCGCTTGTTTTCTCGTCTATCCCAGTCCGTCGAACTCAATCGAGGACGGCCTAGGGTTGAACATCAGGTCGTCCCGCTTGGCTGCGTTGTCCCACACATTATTAGATGTCGTCAGAGGAGTCGAGTTCTGCCTCGAGCTTGGCACGGCGTCTTTTCGCCGTGAAAAACGTTGCGCACAGGCCAGCAAACGTGGCCGCGAAAATCGTCGCACCGCAGAACACGCCCGTGGCCAGGTTCGCCAACCAAAAGACGCTTTCGAGCGGTACGACCTGCGCCTCAGCGATACAGCGCATTGCGGCAATAACAAGCGCGAACGCGGTGCCGCTAAGACCGCTGAGAAGCAGGAAATATCCAACAGGAAGATGCTCGGTTTGCCCAAAACGATTGGTATCGACATAGCCCTTCCGCGTTTGCAGTCCTGCGCAAATCAACATCACGAGAACGAGCCACAAATACATGGCCGCCTCGAACGGCGTTGCAAAGCCATGCGGCATTTCACTGGCGTCGCTGTGAACCCACGCAACCTGTCGAGCTATAAACTGGTAGAAAAAGATCATCAACATGCCAAACGAAAGCAGCACGAAACCAATCTTGTAGATCTTCGCGTTCTCAGCCTCCAGGCGCTCATCCTTTGGGCCGGCATATTCACGCCACTTTTGCACGAGTTTTAAATCTTCAAATTTCATAGCGAACTCCTAAAGAGCGTCAGGGTCGACGTCGCTCTCGTCTTCCCAAAACAAGTCGTTCAACGTAACGCGTAGCGCTTTACAGATTGCCACGCACAAATTGAGCGTGGGGTTGTAGCCGCCCGCCTCGATCAGGCCGATGGTCTGGCGCGTAACGCCCACGGCCTCGGCCAAGTCAGCTTGCGAAAGGCCAACCGCCGCGCGCGCCGCCTTCATGCGTAGGTTCTTTTTGCCCGGCATGGAGTTCCTTTCGTGGTAATGGACAGATATCCGTTGCAACATGGCAGAAATATATTGCATCTATCAGAAGATGTCAACTATATCTGTCATTATGGAAACCATGTTCGTCATCGCCATGCAGACATACCAATTTCAATTCGCTATTCAAACTTACTCGGTCAGAACCGACTCGGTTTTGTCCGAGTAAACTCGAGCATAAACTGATTCATGCGATACAATTAACTCGGACAAAACCGAGTCGGAAGGAACCGAGTAAGTGGAATTCATTGGCAGGGAGCGTGAACTCACCCGTATTAAGAAAACGCTCAAAGTAACTGAGCAGCGCAATGTTCTCATTTACGGCAGGCGTCGCGTCGGAAAAAGTGAGCTCATCAAGCAGGCGCTAACCGATTTGCCGGACGTCGCAACGGTCTATTACGAGTGTCGCCAAACCTCCGAGGCAGACAACCTCGAGAGTCTGTCCGTCCTTGTTGCTGAAGCGCTGAACTTTCCTCCGCTCGCCTTCACAGGCATCCGCGAGCTCATCGAATTTCTGTTTGCCCAAGCCAAAGACAAGAACATTACCCTCGTTCTCGACGAATACCCCTACTTGAGAGATGCGGTTAAAGGCTTGGACAGCATTCTTCAGACCTCAATCGACGCCCACAGGGAAGACTCACGTTTAAACATTGTCCTGTGCGGCTCCTACGTTGAGATTATGAAATCCCTCATCGAGCATGAAAGCCCCCTCTACGGGCGAATTGATCTCGCGCTTGAGCTTAAGCCCATGGATTACTTTGACGCTGCGAAGTTCTATCCCGCGTTCTCGCCCGAGGACAAGGTGCGGCTCTATAGCGTTTTTGGCGGCATCCCCTTTTACAATCGCCTCATCGATCAATCCCAAAGCGTACGCGACAACATCATCGAGCTCGTCACGGAACCTGGCGCCCGCTTAGAAAGCGAGGTGCCATCCTATCTCAACGCCGAGATCTCGAAGATGACCAACGCCAACGAAGTTTTCGGGGCTCTCGCACAAGGTTACTCCCGTTGGGGGGACGTGCTGGCACAGTCGCACGTCTCGAGCGGTCCGGCCATGGCAGACGTGCTCGACAAGCTCATGTCACTCGAAATCGTCCAAAAGCGTGCACCCATCAACGACCCTACGAACAAGCGCAAGTCTGGCTACTTTGTAGTTGATCCGCTTTCGCTCTTTTACTATCGCTATGTTTTCCGCAATGCCTCAGCGCGTCAGCTGCTCGACCCGGAAGTCTTCTATGATCGTCACGTCTTCCAAGACTTCGAGGAAAACTACGTTCCTCATATGTTCGAGGAGATCTGTCGTCAATACCTCGTACGGCAGAACAGGACCGGCAAGATCGAACCGGCTTTCGACGCCATAGGCAAGTACTGGTACGACGATCCCGCAAACAAAACGAGCGGCGAATTCGACGTGGTAACGCAAGACCCCGAGGGCTACGCATTCTACGAAGCAAAGTTCCGCAAATCCCCCATCACGCAAAAAATGGTCGACGAGGAAATCGCCCAAGTCGAGGCAACGGGGCTCAAGTGCCATCGCTATGGATTCTTCTCCCGTTCGGGCTTCGAAGCTGGCGAAAGCGATCGAACCGTCTTCATCGACCTGCCGCAGATGTTTGGATAGGACAGGACAGGTCCCCCCCCGCATTCCAAGCATTCATTATCTAATCGAACGATTGTTCGATGGATTTCGTGTTGGTTGGAATCGTCTGTGGGCTGGGCTATGCTACCTTGACTATCTATATGACTTAAACGCAGCAAAGGAGCACCGAGATAGCGAGCATGGCAAAAAACACCGCAAACTATGGTAACGACAGTATTCGTCAGCTCAAGGACGAGGAGCGCGTACGCCTGCGCCCCGCCGTCATCTTTGGCTCGGACGGCCTCGATGGTTGCGCGCACGCCGCCTTCGAGATCCTGTCCAACGCCGTTGACGAGGCGCGCCAGGGCTACGGCAAGCTCATCACCCTTACCGCCTTTCGCGATGGCTCCATTCAGGTAGAGGACAATGGCCGCGGCTGCCCGCTCGACTGGAACCCTTCCGAGAAGCGCTTTAACTGGGAGCTCGTCTTTTGCGAGCTCTATGCAGGTGGCAAATACAACAACAACCAGGGCGGCGACTACGACTTCTCGCTCGGTACCAACGGCCTGGGCTCGTGCGCGACCCAGTACGCCTCCGAATACATGGACGTCACGGTTTGGCGCGACGGCAACAAGTACTCCCTGCACTTTAAGAAGGGCAAGGTTGTCGGCGCCAAGAAGAAGGCACTCGAGATTGAGCCCAGCGACGAGGACCGCACCGGCACCACCATCAAGTGGCGCCCCGACCTTGAGGTCTTTACCTCGATCAGCATCCCTCACGATTGGTATCGCGAGACCATGCGCCGCCAGGCCGTGGTCAACGCCAACGTGACCTTCCGCCTGCGTATTGAGGGCGACGATGGCGAGTTTACCGAAGAGGATTTTTGCTATCCCAAGGGCATCGAGGACTACGTGCTCGAGAAGGTCGGTACCGACTACCTTACCGAGCCCTTCTTTATCGAGGCCGACCGTCGCGGTCGCGACCGCGAGGACCTGCCCGACTACAACGTAAAGATCACAGCTTGCATGTGCTTCTCGCGCACCTTCATGATGCAGGAGTACTACCACAACTCGTCGTGGCTCGAGAACGGCGGCTCGCCCGAGAAGGCGGCTCGTAGCGCTCTGACCAGCGCCATCGATGCCTACATCAAGCAGCAGGGCAAGTACAACAAAAACGAGAGCAGCATTAAGTGGCAAGACGTCCAAGACTGCCTGGTGCTCGTGACCAACTGCTTCTCAACCCAGACGTCCTACGAGAACCAGACCAAGAAGGCCATCAATAACCGCTTTATCCAGCAGGCCATGACGGCATTCTTTAAGGAACGCCTCTCGACCTACTTGATCGAGAACAAAGATGCCGCCAACAAGATCGTGGAGCAGGTGCTCATCAACAAGCGCTCGCGCGAGAACGCCGAGAAGACGCGTCAGAGCATCAAGACCAACCTGCAGCAAAAGACCGACATGGCCAACCGCGTGCAGAAGTTCATCGACTGCCGCTCCAAGGACAAGAGCCGCCGCGAAATCTACATCGTAGAGGGCGACTCGGCAGCAGGCGCCATTCGTACCTCGCGCGATGCCGAGTTCCAGGGCGTTATGCCCGTCCGCGGCAAGATTCTCAACTGCCTGAAGGAGGACTACCCGCGCATCTTTAAGTCCGACATCATCATGGACCTCATGCGCGTGCTGGGCTGCGGCGTGGAAATCAAGGACAAGCGCATCAAGAACCTTGGCGCCTTTGACCTGGACAACCTCAACTGGAACAAGGTCATTATCTGTACGGATGCCGACGTCGACGGTTATCACATCCGCACGCTCGTGCTCACCATGCTCTATCGCCTGGTGCCCACGCTTATCGACGAGGGTTACGTGTATATCGCCGAGTCGCCGCTCTACGAGATCAACTGCAAAGAAAAGACCTACTTTGCCTACACCGAGCTCGAGAAGAACGGCATCCTCAAAGAGATCGGCGACCAAAAGTGCTCGATCAACCGCTCCAAGGGTCTTGGTGAGAACGATCCGGACATGATGTGGCTCACCACCATGAATCCCGAGACGCGTCGCCTGATCAAGGTGGAGCCCGAGGACGTCACCAAGATGGAAACCATGTTCAACCTGTTGCTGGGCAACGACGAGGCAGGCCGCAAGCGCCATATCTCCGAGCACGGCAAGGAATATCTGGACCAGCTGGACCTGCAGTAGCAGCAAATCGATAACGACGGCCCATAAGAAGTTCAAGAGGAAATCGTGGCAAAGAAGAAGACGAAGAACCAGCCAAAGAAAAAGCAGGTCAACGCCGAGAACGTCATCGGCCTGCACTCCGAGGTCACCGACCAGCCGATCACGCAGACGCTCGAGGTCAACTACATGCCCTACGCCATGAGCGTCAACGTCTCGCGTGCATTCCCCGAGATCGACGGCTTTAAGCCCTCGCACCGCAAGCTGCTCTACACCATGTACAAGATGGGTCTGCTCAAGGGCGAGCGCCAGAAGAGCGCCAACATCGTGGGCCAGACCATGAAGCTCAACCCGCACGGCGACGCCGCGATCTACGAGACGATGGTGCGCCTGGCCACCGGTAACGAGGCGCTGCTCGCGCCGTTCGTTGAGTCGAAGGGCAACTTTGGCAAGTATTATTCGGGCGACCTGAGCTACGCCGCCTCGCGTTATACCGAGGCCAAGCTCTCCCCCATCAGTGCCGAGATCTTCAAGGACATCGACAAGGACCCGGTCGACTTCGTTGACAGCTACGACGGCGCCATGAAGGAACCGCGCCTGCTGCCCACCACGTTCCCCAACATCCTTGTCTCGGCCAACAAAGGCATCGGCGTCGCCATGGCGTCCGACATCTGCGGTTTCAACCTTAACGAGGTTTGCACTGCCACGATGCACTACCTGCAGGATCCCGACTGCGACCTGCTCGAGTACATGCCCATGCCCGACTTCTCGACCGGCGGCGAGATCATCTACCGTCGCGAGGAGATGGAAAAGATTATCGAGACCGGCCTTGGCAGTTTCCAGATCCGCTCCCGCTGGCGCTGGATTCCCGAAGAGCGCATCATCGAGGTCTACGAGATTCCCTACACCACCAAGACCGATGTCATCATCGAGCGCATCGTCAAGCTCTCGAAAGAGGGCAAGGTCAAGGAGATTGCCGACATCCGCGACGAGACCGACCTCTCGGGCCTGCGCATCGCCATCGACCTTAAGCGTGGCGTCGACCCCGACAAGCTCATGGCCAAGCTCTATCGCTCGACCACGCTACAGGATTCGTTCTCGTGCAACTTCAACGTGCTGGTCGATGGTTACCCCCGCGTTATGGGCGTGCGCCAGATTCTGCACGAGTGGGTCAAGTGGCGTATTGAGTCCACGCGTCGCCGCATTAACTTTGACCTGGGTAAAAAGTCCGAACGCCTGCACCTGCTGCACGGCCTCGAGGCGATTTTGCTCGATATCGACAAGGCCATCGCCATCATCCGCGGCACCAAGCTCGAGGCCGAGGTCGTGCCCAACCTTATGAAGGGCTTCGACATCGACGAGACCCAGGCCGAGTTTGTTGCCGAGCTTAAGCTCCGCAACATCAACGAGGAGTACATCCTCAACCGCACCAAGGACATCGCCAAGCTCGAGGGTGAGATTGCCGAGCTTGAGGAGATCCTCTCCAGCGAGGAGAACATCAAGAAGGTCATCAGCGATGAGCTGGCCGCAGTCAACAAGAAGTACGTGATGCCGCGCCGCACGGGCAGGATCGAGCCCCATGAGGTTATCGAGGTAAGCTTGGAGCCCGAGGTCGAGGAGTACCCGGTGACCATCATGCTCTCGCGCGATGGCTACCTCAAAAAGATGACCGACCGAGTGCTCAAGAAGGCCGCCACGCTCAAGTACAAGGACGGCGACAAACCCTTTATCGAGTTCCCGTCCTCCAACACCCACGAGTTGCTGGTCTTTACCAACAAGAGCCAGGTGTACAAGTGCAAGGTCGCGGCGTTTGAGGATACCAAGTCGGCCCAGCTGGGCTCGTACCTGCCGACCGATCTTGAGATGGAACCCGACGAGAGCGTCATCTGGGTCATTGACCCCGAGGACTACAAGGCCGACGTGCTGTTCGTCTTTGAGAACGGCCGCGTGGTGCGCGTCGCGCTTTCTGGATACGTCACCAAGACCAACCGCAAGCGCCTCAAGAACGCCATCTACGGTGGCAGCAAGCTGCTGTATGCCCAGGTGCTCAACACAGATCGCGACATCGCGCTGGTCTCGAGCGACTATCGTTTGATGAACTTCAACACGTCGCTGCTCAAGACCAAGACGACCACCAACACGCAGGGCGTCCAAGCCTTTACGGCCAAGAAGGGCCGCTCGGTCACCACCGTCGGCACAACCGAGGAAATCCTCGGCGCCGGCGTCTCAGCCGAAAAGTTCACCGCGCAGACCCTACCCTCCGCCGGTGCCCTCATGAAGGAAAACGACATGCCGAGTTTGTTTGACTAAAACAACGGCAGTCAAACCGCCATGGTTTTACAAAGCAGCGGGACCCGGAGCGCAGCAATATCGCGCTCCGGGCCCCGCTCGCTGCAACGTAGTCGGAATAATAGGAATCCCCGTTTTTCACTCCTGCAATCCCACGGCACAAGACATGTTAAACCGTTAGCAAAACTTGCAAAAATTAGCAAAAGTTGCAAAAACTAGCAAAACCTGCAAAGGGGCCACCATGGATCGCAGCAAATGTCTCCGCCATGCCAGGCATGCTCGAAGATATTATCGAGCGAACCAAAGAAGCGGCAGATAGCCGCCTCTCATAGTCTCGCGCGTGCATAAGCGGCGTTCAGATTGAGCCAGTCGGCATCGATTGGACATGTGCTCAGGAGACTCAGGGTAACTGGCGCACGGGCATGAATGGCGTCTTCAGGCAACTCGAGAAGCATGACGTCGGGCTTCTCTCGAAACGACCTATCGGGAGCTTTCCGATAAAGACATTGAGTTTTTGCTCGCGATGCTGCCCGATTCTGGCCCCAGCAGGGTCTCGGAGATAGCCAAACGCATGGGCGTCGCCAGCAACTACGCAAGCCAATACAAACGCCGCCTCCTGGAGGACGGCGTCATTGGAGAGCGCGGGCGTGGTCTCGTTGGCTTTGACATTCCCGCGTTCAGGGAATTCTTGAACGAGAAGGCATTTTAGCACGCCGGAATTGTCCGCGGAAGCATCAACGCATGGCAATCAGCATTCCTCTTGGTAAGGATAGCAAGCATTTTCCACCAACACCGATTGCCATGCGTTCTTCTTGTCCTTAGGCGAGCTTGCGAGCGAGCTCTCGCACCTCTTCCAACTTGGGCGAGGAGGCCATGCTGTCGCGCTCGGTCATGCCGCTAATGGTGACAATGCCCTGGTCCTCCCACTTGCAGTACGCGCATGTGGCCCTGTACATAGCAATCGCCGCATCATAGACGCCCTCGCTGTGGCTATCGAGCAAAAGGGCCGTCTTGGTGAACGGGAAGCCCGTGGCACCGAAGGCGTACAGGCGGTCAATAGCGGCTTTCTCCTGTGCAGTGATATCAAACCAGTAGATGGGCGAGGCGAAGACAACCATATCGGCGCCTTTCAGCGACTCGATCACGTTGGCCATGTCATCCTTCTGCACGCAAGTGCCCTCATGGGTAAAGCAGTACTGGCATCCCAGACAACCAGCGATCTTTTTGCTGGCAACGCGGACGACCTCAACCGCATGGCCGCCCTCACGCGCGGTCTCGGCAAACGTCTCGACCATGGTGTCGGTATTGGCGCCCTTGCGCGGGCTGCCGCTCAACACAACGATATTCATAAGAATCTCCCTCCTTCATGCCGCAGGCGCGCGGCACACATTTCGTTGTAACCAAAACAGATGGAGCTATTCAGTCGTCCGCAGACGACATCTCTCGTTCGTGTTCTCTAGACACAATCTCATTGCCTGATAACTCCTCGACTGTCTTGATTCTCTCACCGAGAATTGAACAGCAAATCGTTGGCCGCAAAGTGTCGACTGTGGGAAAATTAACTAGAGCTTTCTCCTGCTCGCGTGAGCGTTCGCGTGTATGATCCTGACCGAATCGGGCAGGCGCAATATAGATCCACGGAAACCGGCCTACGAACAAGGAGCGCCTTATGTATGGACAGCATGTTGCACCGCAACCCCATAACAAACGCACTGGTCTGTCTATCCGCAACGTCAATCTTCATGTAGGCGCCAGAGTCGTCGCCTTCGGAGTAAGCGTTCTTATGGCTGGGCAGCTTTTGCTACCCTGCGCAGCACTGGCGACCGAAATGCCCGAACCCGATGTCGCAGCACCCATCACCTGCGACGAAGTCAACGCGGAAGGCAGCCTCGCAGCAACCCCCGTCGTCAATCATTACTACGATTTGGAGCTACCCCCTGCTTTCGAGTTGGTCCAGAACGAGGCTCTTGTATACGATTTTCCCGACAAACCCGAGGACTTCATCTACGGGCTTAACGACACCGTCCATCTCTTCAAGATCGACACCGATACCGAAAGCCTTATAAAAACCGAGAACCCCAAAGAGGCCAGCGTCTCTATTGCCCTGACCATGATCGACAATCACGTTAGAGCAACCGTAGTCTTTACAGGCAGTTACGCCGACGACCAAATCCCTTACAGGCTGAACCTCAACAGCTCAACCCACCTTGGCACACACGTTGATCGTGACTTCGACAGCGGGCAGGGGATTATGCACGAGACGCGGCACGATTACTACATCCGTTACGTCTTCGACAGCGACGTGCACCTGATTGCAACCGATACGAGCGGTTCCAAACCCGATCCAAGTGTTAAGCCGAGCCCAGAGGTCAAACCCAAACCGGAAACCAAACCCGAGCCCACACCGCAGCCCAAAGCAGAAAAACCCGCGGCAAACCCCGTTTCCACCAAGGCAGTAGCGGCGGTTAAACCAGCCAGGACCACCCTACCCGCGACGGGCGACAACGGCGCGATGGCAGTCGCCCTGAGTGTTGCCGGTGGCGTAGTTGCATCAGTTGGCATTTCCGCAACAAGGCGTCGCAACCGCTAGCCAGCATTTCGTACCCCGCAGACAAAGCTCAATCCCCGCTCCGATGAGCTTTACTCACCGAGAAGTTTCTTCCCCACGGAAATGAGTTTCTTTCCAACGGCCGCCTTCACGCCAATCATTACAACCACGTGAGCAGTGCGGGCTTCGAGGTCCGCAGCGAGGATGTCCCCCGATGCCCGCACTGCGGCTGGCAGCTTGTGCCGTGGATGCGCGACGACACGTTTCTGCAGGGCGCGGCATGGCGCGAGAGTCTCGAACGATATGAGCACTTTGTGCGCGAGCGCGGTAGTAGCCGCGTGCTGTTGCTGGAGCTTGGCGTGGGCGAGATGACCCCCGGCATCATCACGCTCCCGTTCTGGAGCATGACCGCAAAGCTGCCGAATGCGCACCTGCTGAGCGTAAACATCTCGGGCGACTCGGCCCCGTTGCAGCTCGGAAACAAGGAGGAGGCGATTCGGGCCGATTTGGGCGCCCTGCTCTCGGCGGCGCGGACATGAACCGTGCGCTGGATATGCTGGGGTTCAAATGCTGACGCTACGAGCAGGCGATTCAGAATGGCGATGAGAATAGAGTGAAGGCGCTGATTCCCGACGATTTGCCAGAAGAAATCAAAGGCGCCTACGAAAACACGCACGTTCGATAACGCCGCCCGTTGCTAAAGGAGCTTTGGCGAGGAGTCCTATTCGGGTAGAAATACAAAAGACAGTCTCCGAACCAAAAGGTCCGGAGACTGTTATTTCCGCTATTCCCACTCGGCAATAGGAGTCACTGGCCAAAAGCTTGTCAACATCAAAACAAGTTCTCAATCTGTCGATTCTACGCGAGGCAATGGTCCTCATTTGATACCCGCGCCGTTTGCGCACTTGGGAGCAAAGGGATCTGGCCACCACTCAAATAAGATCACCGCCATCTTGCATAAACGACGCCATGTTAAGGTGCCTGACACCATCCCTCTCCTGCAATAGAGGATCAAGCGTGAACAAGTAGCGCGAATACCCATCCCTGATGCGGCCGAACGGCCTGTACTCGCGCTCCTCGACGCCTCTGTCGGCAATCGACATAGAGACCTGGATGTAGGCGTAAGCATTGCGCCTACGAGCGATGAAGTCACACTCGAGCTTCCCAATACGGCCCGCAGAAAGCTCGTACCCGCGCGATGCAAGATAGAGGTAGATTTTCACGTCGGTATATACGCAAGATGCACCCCTTTTCCTCAGCGTTCATTTTATCGGTTATGGGGGTGCTTTTTTACATTTTAAAAAAAGCGTACCGATAACTTATTCCCACTCAGTTTCGAAAATCGAATGGTTTTGAAGTTTCGAAAGCGGCGGAGCAACATGCATAAGGGCATGTTGGGATCCGCACCAGTAAAACGGGAATTGACTCACGCGAGAAGACGCCGCCCTGTCGCCTCGATGCGTGCGACAGGCAGATTAGGTTTGGGGAGTAGAACGGCCCTTGCGCGAGGCGTGAATTGTAATCGATAAAGCCGAGCTTTGAGAACATGCGGTTTATCTCGTCGAACGTTGAGCCGGCAGGGGCTTGCGCCACAGTGGGCGACTTAGCGACGCCCATGTCCATGATGCCGGGCACAAGCGTGAATGAGCCACGTGGAGGCGAAGGGGCCGCCCGAGAGGTTGATGGTGAGCGAGCACCAAAGGTCAAGGTGGCCCTCGCCTTCCGGGCTTGCGAGGTCGAGGGCGAGCGCCCCTCCCTCGGTCGCGTACAGCGGCGGCAGGCACTCGGCCAGCTCCTCGGTCATAAGCGCTTACATGTCCGTCTCCCCTCTGGGCCACGTCGGACCCCTAGAATCTTCGCCCCGCGGGCAAAGCCTCGGCGCGCCCCATGGCATCTCGACTTTGCCCCCTGCAATGTCGCGCAGCGGAGACACCACCTGAGACGGATGTCGATGCATCGAACCCGAGACCGGGCGCGGCGGCGGGGAGCCTCTCGCGCGAACAATCTGCTCGATCCTGCCGCACCCATCTTAAAAAACAGTTCGAAAAACTTTCAATCGTACGACATCCGTCGAACAGTCGGGGGTACACACCACTACAGAAGACCCACAGAACGGAGGGCGAGATGGTCGGCGACGGGTTCAAGGCACTCTCCGGCCCCACGCTCCGCCAGGGAGGGCGTCGGGAGGGGGGCCGTAATGGGTGAGAGGGGCGAGCGGCCGGAGCGGGTGTTTCCCGGCAGGACAGACCCGTGGTTCATAGCGGCCATGGTGATTGTGGCGGGCGGTTTATCCGCGGCGTGTATCGCGTGTTTCCTGAGCTCGAGTCCCGCGCTCCTATGGGGCTGGCTCGCGCTGCTGCCCGTCCCGGCCCTCGTGGCCCTGGCCGCCCTACCCGTCCGCAGCAACCGCCTCGAGCTCTACGGCGACCGCCTCGTCGTCGTGTACGCTGGGATGCGTTCGGTGATACCCTACGCCCACGTGCGGGGCGTCCGGCGCACCAGGACGCTCTGGGCGGGGACGGCCAATTCGCTCGACCGCGTCTATATCAAGGCGCCCTACGACGGCGACGCCATCGTCTCGGTGACCGACAACGATGCCCTCGTGGCAGAGCTCGAGCGTAAGTGCGGCCTGCGACCCGGCTGCGAACAAGGCAACTAGCTTCGCAGGGCGGCTATCAGCGACTTGCTGCTCATCGTCATATCACGGCGGCCAATTTTGGGTCGGGCTGGCGGAGCATGTCGAGGACGGCAGATACGGCGCCGCCCGCATCGTCTTCGGCGCAGAACCGTCCAATGAGGAGATCCTGCGATTCGTTGTCAACAAATGGGCGAAACTCTCGTTCTTCGGCCACGATCCGACCGAGGCGAGCAAGCCCGCGAAGAACCCCAAGCGGCGCGCTCGCGAGGCAGCGAAAGCCCTTAAACGGCCCGCGGTGAGCACCAAGGCACAACAGGCGCTCGCGGCACAGCGGGAAGCAATGAAGCGGGAGTCGGCTCGAGCAAGAAGCCAGCGTCGCGCGGACGAGGCGGAGGTGCGCTTCGAGCAGCGAAAGCTGAAGCGCAAGCAGAAGCATCGTGGGCATTGATCGCCATTCGCAGCAAGGCAAACCATATACAGCAGCGGCGTCAGTTCCACTTGAAGCTGACGCCGCATAGACGCTGATGGAGATGGCTGCGAGCGGGCACGAGTGCGCCGCCGCACCTCATGGCCTGTTTCTCGGGTATTTGGGGCGCGCGGCGTTCAAAAATGCGGAGCGACTCCGCATGGCTCGAGACTGAGCCGAGGTGCCCTACTTCTCGCCCTCCAGCAGCCCCACGATGCGATCGATGTCGACGGCAAAGCGAGGCCTTCCCTCGCGCTCGTAGCGGTCGAGGTATGCCTGGCACTCGGAGACAATGCGTTTGGTGTTGCCATCGATGATGCGCTGGAGCGTCTCGTAGTAGGCCGAGCCCTCGGTCCTGAAGCGGCGCTGGTAGGCCTTGGTTATGGGGAACATCTTGATGTAGTGGATGCCGTGGCGGCAGCCGGGGCGCGTCGTGGGGCGGGGTGGCAACGCAAAGTACTGGTCTTTGGGCACGTTAGGGGCGATGTTGGAACGCAGCGGCACGGCGAAGTCCCTGCGCTTTCCGCGGAAACGCAGCCTCACCACCACGATGCAGGGGCGATTGTGCTTAAGCATGAGCTCACGGTCGCCATCGACGAGGTCGAAGAAGTCCTGGGAGATGGATACGATCTTCATCGGTTACGCCCCCTTCATACGAAGCGGGGCCCGCATCGCTGCAGGCCCCTACAGGTGGGCGATATTCTACGCCTTGCGGCACCCCGTCGCCCACGGAGGTTAAACGTACACGTAAGCCGTACTCTGAAAGCCGCGGCTTCCGGCAAGTAGTTTATACCACGAAAGGTCGCTTTCGATGCGCCTAGCTCGCAAAATAACACTCGCTGGGCCGTCACCCCTGATCTTCTCGACCGTCTCCTCCGGGTACTTATTGCGTGCCACGGGCACCTCCGTCCTTGTTATCGCGATAAACATACCATGAGTGGCGTACGGGTCGAGAAGGGCTGGCGCCAAAAGAGCCCAACGGCCGTTACGGCTTCGTTAGAAACGCGCCCCACCATGGATGGTGAACCCGAAAGTAAGGCGCGCGGGCACGGCGACTCGGCCCGCGCGCCCGGAAGAGAAAGGACGAACCCATGGGTTACATGCTCGAGACGCGCGGGCTCACCAAGCGCTTCGGCCGCGGCGACCAGGCGCAGGACGCCGTGGCCGACGTGAGCCTTCATATCC
>JAGZQF010000065.1 GCA_018382295.1 Collinsella sp. | reverse complement strand
GCGCGCTCTCCCGAGGGGCCACTCCGTGGGGGCCAAGCGTGCGCCGCTTGGATCCGCGCCCCGTCCCGGCGGGGTGCCGGCCACCTCCCCGGTGGAGGGCCAACGGGCCTCCCGGCCCTTTGGATTCCCGGAAAGGAGTACAGTCCCGTGGCGATCTACTCGTTGCACGTGTCGAACGTGAGCCGTGCCGCCGGCTCCAGCGCCGTCGCCTCCTGCTCGTACATCACCTCGCGTCGGATGCGCGACGAGCGCACCGGCGAGGCGTTCAACGGGTTCGGCCGCAGGGAGCGCGTCGAGCATGTATGCACGATGCTGCCCGAGGGCGCGCCCGGCGAGTACCTCGACCCGGAGCGTTTGTTCAACGCCGTCGAGATGGCCGAGAAACGTTCCGACGCGAGGCCCGCGAAGAAGATCATGGTCGCCCTGCCCCGCGAGTTCGACGCCCGCGAACGCTTCCGCGCACTGGAGGACTTCATCTCATGGAACATCACGGCCAACGGCTACGCCTGCACGTACGCCATCCACACCGACAAGGACGGACGTAACCCCCACGCGCACATCCTCGTCGCCAACCGGCGCATCGACCCGAAGACCGGCAGATGGGCGGCGAAGAGCCGCAGCGAGTTCGCGTTGGACGCCAACGGCCGGCGCATCCCCGTCATCGACCCCGACACCGGACGGCAGAAGATCGGCGCCAGAAACCGCAAGGTCTGGAAGCGCGTCAACGTGAGCAACAACCCCTTGGACTCCAAGGAGTTCCTCGAAAGGCTCAGGCGCGAGTGGGCCGACTCCTGCAACGCCCTGCTCCCCGGATACGCCGTCATCGACCATCGGAGCTTCAAGGCGCGGGGCATCGAACGCATCCCCACCATCCACGAGGGATACGCCAGCCGCGAGATGGAGAAACGCGGCGGCAGGGGCGACCTGTGCGAGGAGAACCGGCGCATCCAGGCCCTGAACCGGCTCCTCGACGCGCTTAGGGCCATGATCGGGCGGCTCTCCGACCAAGCGCAAGGCATCCTGACGGCCGTCAAACGCCGCCAACGGCCCTCAGGCGCGCCACAGGCCCCTTCAAGCCCTGAACCGGCCGAAAGGCCACAGGAACGCCCGCAGGCTCGTGAAACGCCGCCACAGGCCCCGCAGGAACCCCCGAAGCCCATCAGGACGAAAAAGGCGCTCACCGACAGGTTCAAGACACGGCTTGACGAGCGGCTGGCCGAAAACGAACGCAAACAGGCCGAAAAACAGGCCGAACCCGACATGGAGGAGACATGGGACCTCTCCGACCCCGCCGACCCGCTCAACATCGGCATGGGCTGGGGCACGGGAGGCCACGGACTCGGCCTGTGAGAACGCCGGGAACGCAAAGGGCCGGCATCCGAAGACACCGGCCCGAAATTTAGAAAGACATCCTTACCAGCGGGTAACGGATACGCCGTCGACGCCAGAGCCGTCTGCCGTGGCGATGCGCATCCACGGACCAGCTGCGACAGGGGTGTATGTAACTCCATTGATTGCGAAGGTGATCTGTCCCGACTTATTGCCGGTCGTATAGCTGTTGCGATACGGCCAGGACCCCGTTGCCGTTCCGGTGCCTGCAAACTGCATGTCACCCAAAGCGTTCCCGCCAGCCCAGCATCCAGCATTGGAATCAGCGCATCCACGCGAGACAGTTACCGAATAATCTTCAGCCTCGCTCGGCGGCGGAGTGGTGGTAAGTTCATAGAACGACTCGTCAGTGGTTTCTTGAGCAGATGCCACCGGGACTGCCGTCGACAGGAGCGCCAGCAGAGTCATTGGAACCACTGCCATCTTCAAATGCTTGGTACGTAACATTTTTGCCCCCCCTTGATTAGGTATGCCAGACGTGCGTCTGACAAGGAAATTATAGCTCTTGGACCTTGGATTGAACAGACCAGTAATGCAAAGGGTTGGTGTTTGAAGACGCCGGCCCCGCATCCGAAGACGCGGGGCCACGGCCCAATCAAAGGGGATGGCGGGTAACCCATCCCGCCGGCATCGGCCATCCCCGAAAAGTCATGCATGCCCGCCTGATCGTAAGGGGGAAGTTAGCAGCGCCTCCGCCGGCGTTTCCATCTTAGCCGATACGATTGGCGTCGTCGATGGACGTCTTGTAGCAGGGACGAAAACCGACCGCCCGGCATCCGCCGGGCGACGCTGCCGCGCCAGTCGCGGCGCGGCCCGAACGAAAGGCGCAGCACATGCGCATGGGTAACAAGGGGCCGCACGGCCGGCCCTGGATATGGCTGATGGCGGTCATCGTCATCTGCCTCGCTCCCGTGATGGATCCCATCGCGGCCGACATCACCGTGACGGCCCTGGCCGTCTGGGCGATGGCATCCAGCCGCCGTTGACGGCGCAACCTGCCGCGGGTCGGAGCCCGCGGCAGGCCCCTTGTTCAGAAAAGAGTCGGCTCGATACCAGGCTCCATCCGGTCATCGGGCATGGCCTGTGAATCATGGCTGCGTCTGGCCACCTCGAATGGTGTCAGACCATCGTGGGCCGCCTTATACGCATCCAGTTCAGCCCTGGCTCGTTCCGCCGCAAGTTCACCGCGCTCGATCTTGATTTGCTGATGGCGGTCATCGCCGTCTGTCTCGCACCGGCGGTGCATCCCATCGCCGCGGACATCATCCTCACGGCCCTGGCCGTCTGGGCGATGAGAAACAGCCGCTAAACGGCACCCGGCCCGTCCGAGCGCAAGCCCGGACGGGCTTTCACATACCATCACGCAGCACTCGGCCAGTCGGAGACATACCCCTCGGCACCGGCGAATCCATGACCGCCGTGCGCGTCGAGGAACGCCTGAGTATCAGGGTCGAGCGCCGGTCCCTCGCCCGGCACCGACAGATCGGGCACGGGCGTCTTCGACACGTCCCTGAGCGACTTCCTCGCCTCATCGGTCACCACGGAGCCGGACAGCTCCACGCGCGGAGCGGGAGCGCCGCCGGGTACCTTCTCCGGGTCAAATTCAAATTCGAACCCGACAAGGGAAGCGCGGCCACGTCCCGGCTTCTTCTTCAGGTACTTGCGATGCACCTTCAGATTCAGCAGAGGTCCCAACTCCTCCTCAATCGGCTTAAGAACATACTTGTTGATTTCGCTCGGCCGATACGATTTGGGTACGTCGAGCAGTCGGCGGAAGTCCTCAAGGCTGACCTTCCACACACCGGTTTGTCGGTACTGCTTGAGCCTCCTGTAGCACTCCTTGGCGTAGCTGGAGCGCAGGGCCGTGAACTCGGCCAGCTCGAAGCGGGTGAACTGCGAGGTGAGGTCGTTAAGCAGGAACGAGAAGCGCGAGTTCACCGATACGGTGAGTGTGCGTTTGGTCGGGCTGGTGACGAAGCCTGCGAACAGGGCGAACTGGATGATGTCGTGCTCTTCGTTCTGGAACTCGAAGTTGAGCGCGAGCAGGCGACGGTTCACATTGGCAATCTGCTTGGCGAACTCATCGTTGGTCATGTTCCTCTGAAGTCCGGCCAGCCGCTTCAATTCTTCGAACGTGAACGCCACCTCGTCCGTGCCCTTGTCCCGCACGCGAGACGCGATGGCCATCAGCAAATCAAGATCGAGCGCGGTGAACTTGCGCAGCGCCTGATTGTTGAACTGGTTCGAGTACTTCACGATCTCATCGGACATGACTGCATTCTACCATAAAAACGAGATTTTTATATTTTCTACCCTTTATTCTCCCAAAACCTCGTTTTTATTCCTCAAAAGCGTCCTTTATTCTCCCAAAACCTCCCCTAAATAATTCCCAAAATCTCCCCTTTAATCTCCCATTTTCTCCCCTTTAATAGTGCGTTTCCCCTACTGCCGTAAGGCCTGCGGGGAGTCTAAAAGAGTACAAAAGATTCTATAAAAAGGGGCTCCGCCCCGATGAAGAGAAGAAACCGACTCAGTTCCAAGGCTGCTGCTGCCATTGCTGTGGCTGTTGGAATCCGGGCTGGTAGCCATAGCCCGGCTGCTCCTGTATCTGAGGCTCTTGGGGCAGGTCACGAACCTGTTCCCGCAGCTCACCCGCCGACTCAGCGCTGGGGAGCCTCACGCCCGCGTCAGAGGCCCATGCGCGCAGTTCGGCGGCATGGGCCTTGAGCATGTCCAGCAGCCTTTGCCGGTTGCCCTCGTCGTTCCAGACGCCCTCGTCGTAGCCAAGCACGCCCTCGTTGGAGAGGATGCCGCCCAGCCGGATGATCAGATGGGTGCGCCGCTTGCGCGCCTTGGCGTTCTCCCTAGCCACGATGCACCCGGAAGAACGGAGCCGGTTTGGACATCCAAGCCGCGAGGGCGAAGCGTTCATCAATGCCGAACGTGCCGCCCCCGCCGATTTCCGCGCGCATGACGCGCGCAACCGCCCCAGAGGCGCGGACACGGCCGCTAGAACAGCCTTCCGGCGTTCCGCGCATGATGTTCGCGGTTGCGCGCGTCAAACGCGCAGAAACGGCATTCCCCGGCCTCCACGGTGCCGTCGAAGTGGTCACGCGCGGCCGTCACGTCGAACAGCTCCGTGGTCGTGAACACCTCGCCATACCCCGCCACGCTCGTCCAATGGCCCTTGCCGTCGCCGTCCGTCTTCCTCGCCTCCACGGGCCTGGCGTCGATCACCGGAGGGGTCTCGCGGGCGAACGTGAACACGAACCCCGACAGCCTGCGTTTCACGTACTGGCGCTCGATCTTCAGTCCAAGGAGTGGCCCACACTCCTCGATAATCGGCTTGAGGACTCGTTTGTTGAGATCTCTCACTTGCTCGGCTGTGGATTTGGGAACGCTGAGCAGTCGGCAGAACTCGTCGCGGCTGATCTTCCAGATTCCGGAGCTGCGGTATTGTTTGGCCCTGCGGTAGAACTCCTTGGCGTACTTGCTCTTGAGGTCGGCGAACTCGGCCAGCTCGAAGCGCGTGAACTGGCTGGTCAGGTCGTTGAGCAGGAAAGCGAACTCCTCGTTGACCCCAACCGCGAGGGTCGCCTCCTGCGGGTCGGTGACGAACTTCGTGAACAGCGCGAACTGGATGATCTTGCCCGAATCCTCGAACATGTAGTTCAGCGCCAGCAGGCGCGCGTTCGTCTGCACGATCTTGTCTGCCAGCTGCTTGTTGGTCAGGTTCTTCCTCAGCCGCATGAGGCCGCGCAGCTCCTCGAACGAGAACTCCACCGTGGCCGTGCCCTTCTCCCTCACCCTTGAGGCGATCGCCATGAGCACGTCCAGGTGCACGGCGTCGAACTTCTTCAGTGCCACGTTGTTGAACTGGTTGCTGAACTTCACGATCTCATTGGACATGGCCTTAGCATAGCTCCTATGGGGGACTCAAATTAAGTTAGTCCACAAATAATTTGAGTCCCCACCTTGATCAAAAAGGAGACACATTTTAGCAACGTCCCCGGTTCGCTCCCTTTTTGTCCCCGGTTCGCTCCCTTTTTGTCCCCGGTTCGCTCCCTTTTTGTCCCCGGTTCGCTCCCTTTTTGTCCCCAGTAACATCCTCTGAGCCCAATATTTCCAAGGGCTGCGGAGGGCCTAAAAGAATGTAAAAAGATTTTAAAAGATTTAAAAAGGGCGCACGGCGCCTTTTTTTGGACGTCAGATCAGGCCATCGGAGGGTGTTTGGGGAGTCCTGCGTTCGGGGTTGACCGGCTCGTATGAGGGTGGCTGGTATCCGCTTGGCCCGTCGTCCGCCCAGAGGTCGCTGATCTCGCCGTCCCTTCTGCCCCATTCCTCGCTCAGCGCCTCGTACACCAGGTCGTGCAGGTTCCAGTTCATGCCATCGCTGGTTCTGACGTTGTGTTCCAGGGCCTTGGTGACGGTGGTCTTGAGGTCCTCGCGGCTCGTGTAGTTGTCCATCACGTCGGTGGAGCACATGGCTTCCACCAGGGAGCCGAGCTGCACGAGGCGGGCGATGTGTTCCTTGGCCCTCTCGTCGCCTCCCTCGAAGCCGGCGGCCGACTCGGCCATCGCGCC
>JAGZQF010000015.1 GCA_018382295.1 Collinsella sp. | reverse complement strand
ACGGCGCCCCCGGACCCCAGGAGGGGCCGCGGGGGCGTTCAGCTAACTGCGGGAATGGCCTATTTGCTCAATGTGTTCGGCTGAGATCGGAAATCAACCAATTAAATTCAAACCTTGGTCATCAATCACATCTACCGCGGGCCGATAACGCCCGCCTCATGTGCTGCGATATAATCAATCTCACTAAATGCCAAATCAGCAAGCCGAAGGAGCTAACGTGCTAACAATTCACTATGGTGATATGGAAAACGTTATCTACAACACGTCGGTTTACTTCGATAACGTCTATTCGCCCCAGTGGTTTCAAGATGCCTTTGCTCAAAGGGTCATAAAATCCATCGACAAAGGCACCGTGGTAGGCCCCAATGCAATCGATACCAAGATTCTAGGTATCATTCCTCCCGAAAAACTATCCAGCGGCACCAAAACACTGCTGCTTATGTACTTTATGCCGGAGAACGTATATAACGCCTCAAATTGCGGTGATAATTGCGCCTACTGGATTCTGCGGATCGCCGCGCAAAAGGATTTAGCAATCAATCTCTACCATTTAATGGATTTTGGAAACGGCAAATTCACGGCTGTCATTGCGAACACAGGCGATGTCGTTCACACGATGTTTGACCTTGTCCCCATAGCTGGAAAATGCCTTAGGGAGAACTCCTGATGCGCGGATCATACAAGGTAATTATTCAAAATAACCGTGTTCAGTTTAAACTGACCATCAATAGAAATCTGACCATCATCCAAGGAAACAGTGCTACAGGGAAGACAACTCTGCTTGATATGGTGGCAGCCCATGAAGAGCTTGGGGCACAAAGCGGCGTAACAGTAAGTTGCAAAGTGCCCTGTAAAACAATATCTGGAAAATATTGGCGCAGAGATCTCCAAGAGATTTCCAGCAGTATTGTTTTTATTGATGAGGGCAATACTTTTGTTCGATCAAGAGAATTTGCCCATGAAGCAAAACGTAGTTCAAACTACTACGTAATCGTCGCCAGAGAGTCACTGCGCCAACTGCCCTATAGCGTTGATGAAATCTACGGTCTTAAGAACACCAACCGAACCACAACGAAGTATCCCGTTTACTCTCGTGTCTACACCTCTACATATCGTATTTACGATGATACTGAATTTAGAGGCGAGAGGCCCGAGCTTGTCATCGTCGAGGACACAAATTCGGGCTACGAATTCTTCAGTTTGCTATGCAAAAAGAGCAGCATTAAGTGCATCAGCGCGGGAGGAAAACAAATATTTGCAACTGCATTATGGACGCACCGGAAAACGACATCCTCGTGATTGCCGACGGCGCCGCCTTTGGACCAGAAATTGCGGAAGCAGCTGCTCTATTGCGCCGAAAGAACATCAAGCTATTCCTACCGGAATCGTTTGAATGGCTCGTGTTGAAGTCGGGATTATTCAACAGCAAACACATTAAGGACATGCTGCTTAACCCCGCCGAACATATCGAAAGCTCAAAGTTCTTTAGCTGGGAGAGGTTCTTTACTGCGGAACTCATTGAATGCTCACGAGACACACGTTTTCGATATGACAAGAGCTGCTTGAACGAGGAGTACTTGAACCCCACCGCCTTTGCAGCTCTTGAGGATACTTTGCCGGAACTTGGCATTACTTCGCACTAAAACGAGAAGTACTCACTGTCGGAGGATAGGTTTGGTCCGAGCCACGGGTCGCCATCGAGGAAGAACTCAGGCCAGCGCTGCATGAACAGTGCTTGCTCGCGCTTCCAGCGACACATCTTTTCCTCGTTGGCCTCTTCTCTGCCGCGCGAGGTGAACTCGTAGTGGTACAGCTCGGCATAGGGCGTAAAGATGGTGCGGTAGCCCGCCTCCCATGCGCGCAGGCAAAAGTCTGCGTCGTTAAAGCCAACGGCGAATTCCTCGTTATAGCCGCCGACCTGCTCAAATACGTCGCGTCGGACCATCTGGCTGGCACCCGTTACGGCGCTAAAGTTGCCCGGGCGCACGGCACGGGCAAGATAGCCCTCGCGCTTTGCCGAGAAGTCCTGGTTGGCATGGGCAAGTGCGCCGCGCACGCCAACCACAATGCCAGCGTGCTGCACCAGATGATCGGCAAAGTAGAGTTTGGCACCCACCACGCCCGCTTCGGAACGCTGCAGATAGCCCATCATCTCTTCAATAAAGTCGGGACTAATGACCTCGGTATCGTTGTTGAGCAGCAGCAGATAATCGCCTTTGGCGTGCTCCACGCCAAAGTTAATGATCTGGGAGTAATTGAACTCACCCGGCCAGTACACAACGCGCGCGATGCCCCTGCCTTCGGATGCTGCAGCCACGCGCTCTGGCAGGGTTTCGTAATACGCAAACGTCTCCGGGGCTTCGCTGTTGTTCTCCACCAAGACGATCTCGTAATTGGCATACGTTGCCTTCTGGGCGATCGACATCACACAGGCGTCAAGCGTCTCAATGTGATCCTTGGTGGGAATCACAATGCTCACCAGCGGCGCAGGCTCCGGCAGCGCATAGCGCATGCGGTAGACAAACGGCGTCTCGGTATCCTCAACCGTTCCGCAAATGCCCAGCGCGTTAAAGTGGCGCTGCAGCGCAAGACGACCGGCTTCAATAGCATACGGCTTGCTATCGGCAGAGCCATCGGCGGTCGATCCCGGATGCACGCGCCAGTGATACAGCACATGCAAAACATGCTCAAACCGCGCGTCCGCCGAAAGGCAGCGAAGCGTCAAGTCGTAGTCCTGGGCACCCGCAACGTCTTCCGGGGACGTGCCAATACGATCGATGAGCGCCTTCTCCACCATCAGGAAATGCGTCACGCAGTTATGGCTATAGAGCAGGTCGACGTTGAGCCGCGTCTTAAAGACCGGCTGGCCCCACTCCCCCGTTTTCTGGAACATGTCCTCGTCGCAGAACAGGACCTGGGGACGCTTGTCCTCGGCCGCCTTATTCAGCGCGGAAACATACTGGAATAACGCGTCCGGTTCCAGAATGTCGTCATGGTCCAAGAACGCGACGTAGTCGCCTGTCGCTCGCTCGATACCTGCGTTGGTGTTGAGCACAATGCCGCCGTTGCCGGGAAGCTCGATGCGACGGATGCGCTCGTCGTTGGCGCCTGCCGCAAGGGCGGCCACCGCATCCCATTCAGGCGAGGCATCCATAAGGAGCAGTTCCCAGTTGTCATAACTCTGGGCTAGCACCGAGTCCAGCAGCTCGCGCAGGTATTCCCGATCAGTCTTGTAGCACGGCACCACAATACTCACGAGTGGTCTATAGGCAAAAGCCACCGAAGCGACACGCTGGCACGCCAGATCGCCCGGCTTTGCGCGATGTTGCTCAAACCAACATCGATAAGCTGCGTCGTCAGCGCGTGCATCCTTCATGCGGTTCCAGCTGTCGTCGACCATGCCGTTGTACAGGCGACCATCCATGGCGCAAAAACCGCTCTGGATTAGGCCCGTGGGATCAGCCGCAATCGCGACAAAATCACGTATATCCTGGGGCATCTCAACGCTCAAATACGTTTTATTGACGCGGCAACCGTTGCGCTGCGGCACATCGACCTGCGATTCAAACACATGCACGGTAGCATCGATGGCATTCATATGCGTATCGAAGATCTGGAGCTCAGGCGCGCACTGGGGGTCTCCCGCCCAGGTAACCTCATAACGCCACACCGCGCCGGCGTCTGCCGGCAAATAGCGAATGGCATCGATCTCGTAGCGACCGCAGCATTCGCCACGCTGCGCATCGCGGATAAGCGCACACAGCGCAGGCTTTGCTTTGTAGTTAATCTTGGATTCCAGCTTGGCCACGCGGCTATCGAGGCGAATAGAGCCCAACCTTTGGCCACCGAATGCAAAAACGGCATCCATCGACGAGCCATCCAAAAACGGAAGCACCAAGACGGCGAGCTCGCGTTCGTAATCGGAAACGGAAGGGCAAAGCGCCAGCACACGGCCATGATCGACCGGGAGTACCAGCGACGGCACACAAGAACCGCTCGTCGTCGCATGGGCAAACGCTTGAGAACCCTCCCGCTCAATAAGCGCGGTGACATCCTGACCGGCAAAACGAAGCAGCACATACAGACGGCCCTGACTGCGGCAAAGCGCCAAACGCTTGATACTCATCTACACTTCTCGCTTTCCCAGGGCGTTCGCTGCCATGCGTTTGCAGGCACCCAGGCGCCCAAACCTCAAGACGTCGTAATCGAACATGAGCTTTTTACATGCACGGGCATTGGGGGCCTTGCTGGTAAGCGCCGCACGCACCATAGCGGCAACAGAAGGAGCGCATTGTGCGAGCGCAGCATCGCCGCCCACGGCAGAACCGGCAAGCGCCGTGGCAACGGCAGCAAACACCTTGCCGCAGTCCGAACCCAGCAACCTGAGCGCATCGTACAGCACCAGATCGCATAGGAAGTACGCCAGGTCATCGGCATACTGGACATCGAGACCGTCGCGCTGCCAGTCAGCCAGCACAGCGGAGTAAATCTTCACATGCTCCAGCAGACGCGTCTCGTCGTCATAGCGCATGGTATCCATGAGCGAACCCTTGCGCGCCACGCGGTAGTCATACAGCTTGCTCGAGATAAGCGCGGTCTTGCGCGAACGACCGTACACGGCAAAATCGAAGACCTGGTCCTCGCCATACTTAACGGTTTCGTCGAACACGATCCCGTTGCCCAGCAAAAACTCACGCTTGCAGGCAGTGCGCCATGCAAAAGGGCGAGAAGCTTCCTTAAACAGCAGGTCGGAGCTATAGCCTTCAAACGACACATCGCGCGGGCTCAGCACATAGTTAAGCCACGGATACCCCGCCTCCAGCGGATACGGACTCGCGCCAAAGGTCAAAACGTCGCAGTCCTCGCGCTCAAAGGTATCGACGATCACGCGGCATGCATCGGGCGTAAAGCGGTCGTCGGAATCCAAAAACGCGACGATAGACGCCGTGGACGCAGCGATGCCTGCATTACGTGCACTCGACAGGCCGCCGTTCTCCTTATCAACCAGCCTAAAGCGCGCGTCCTTATCGCAATAGGCAGCCGCAATATCGCGCGAACCGTCCGGCGAGCCATCGTTGACTAACACGCCTTCCCAATCGGGCATGTCCTGCGCAAGCAGGGAGTCCAGGCACCAGGCCAGGCACTCCTCCACTTTGTAGATGGGAACGACAACGGAAATCTTGGGGGTAGCCATAATCACTCGCTCCTACTGTGCGGCGGGAACGTCATCAGGGTGCGGGTTGTCGCCGTAGGTGCGCTGATACGTCAGCACGCGCCAAACCAGCGGCAGGCCGCCGATCTTAAAGTAATGTTTAAACGTATTGATCTTGCCAGGCTTTTTAAAGCCAAAGCGCGAATCAATATAAGCGCGGGGCGACTTGACCATCAGTCGCAAGTCGGTCTCGCCGCGCGGGTCGAAGAGCGACAGGTCAAAGCGACCGGCATCCCAATCGGCCTTGAGCTCGGGAGATGCCTTCTCCCAAAACTGCTCACGCAACTCATCGACCAGGCGCTCATCATTCCAACGGTACGTATCGACCTTCATGCGCATTAAAATGCCCTGAAGCTGAGCCTTGAGCTCGGGACGCTCGTCCAAAAAGCGCTGCATCTCGACATACTCGTCGCACACGCAAAACACCTTGTTGGGCGAATTAACGGAGCTCTTCTCGTTATCCTGGCGATAGCACAAAATGGGGTCCGCAATAAACGCGGCACGCTCGGCGCAAGCCCAAACCTTAAAGTTAAAGCCTGCGTCCTGATACGAGGCACCCGGCGTGGGAAGGAACCGAATCTGATTGTCGTTGAGGAACGCGCGCCGATAGATAGCCGACCAAATGGAAGGTTTGCGGTAGAAGATGCCCGGGTGATCGACGGGGCGATACGCGGCGCCCGTCATATGCTCGTCGATGATCCCAAACAGCTCACGGCGCTCGCTGGGCGTGGACCAATACAGGTAAAAGTCGCCCTTAACGACATCGGCATGCTCAGCATCGGCCTTGGCGACCAGCTTTTGGAGCGAATCCTCAAACATAAAGTCGTCGGACTCAAGGATGCCCACGTACTCGCCGCGCGCCGTCTCCAGGCCGCGGTTCATCGAGTCGCCGTAGCCGCTGTTGGCCTTGTCGATCATCTTGACGCGCTCATCGCGCTCCATGTACTCGCGGATGATATCTGGCGAACTATCGGTAGAACCGTCGTTGATGCAGATGATCTCGATGTCCTTGAGCGTCTGCGCCACGGCGGAATCGAGGCACTCGCGCAGGTAGCGCTCAACATTGCAGATGGGAACAAGCAGCGAAACTTTAGGGGTATCAGAGTTCTGCAAGAGAACCTCCTGTTGAATAGCGTATAACAGGGTTATTTTAGCAGCCGAGTTGCGGCGGGCGGCAGCGCTTGGAATTAGAGAAAGCGCTCCAGGCAGGCTTTGAGACCGCGAGTCGAAAGATAGAACAGCGTGGCGTCTGCCATCGAAACGCCCGAGGTCGCCGCAACGAGCTTATGGGCAACACGACGAACGGCACCCTTAGCAGGCATATCCGCCCACTCCGTTCCCAAAAACGTCGTGAGGTCCATGTTGACGCGAGCCGCCACGCGATAGAAGTCATCGGCATCCAAGCGCGCCAGGTCGAACACAATTAGGTCCAAAAACCAAGTTATCAGCTCGCCGGGGCACAGGTCTAAAAGACCGTAGGCCGCCCAGTCCTCCAAGACCTCCTCGAGCATCCTCATGTGGGCGTCAAGCTTTTTGGCGCGAGCCTCGGCACCGTTGAACTCGTGCGTCGCCGATTCGCTCTCCATCACGTAGTGGTAGAACTTGTCCGGCATGACGACGGTCTTGCGGGCAAGCGCATAAGCCGCAAATTGGAAGACGACGTCCTCGCCCAAAGCCAAACCGGGGGCGAAGCGAATGCCTTCGCGATTGAGCAGCTCGCACGAAAAAGCCGCACGGCAGGCATAGGGCTGCGCATTCGAATGGAACAGCAGTTGGGGATCACGGGCGCCGAAGGTACCAGCTTTGGGGCTCATGAGTTGCTGGACGCGCTTGGGGGCAGCATCGGCAGGTTCACAGACGCCGCCAAAAACGGCGGCCTCGGCATCTGCAGACTCCATGGAATGCAGCACGTGCTCGACCGTCCGGGCATCGATGTAATCGTCGGCGTCCACAAAAAAGACGGTCTCGCCCTCGGCGGCATCGATACCGGCATTGCGAGCACACGAGACGCCCGCGTTTTCCTGGTCAATCACCAGTACGCGATCGTCGGCCTGCGCGATCTGGCGTAACACGTTCAACGAATCATCAGTCGAACCGTCGTTGACGCAGACAACCTGAATCGAGCGCTCGGACTGGGCCAACAGCGAATCAACGCATCGCTGAATGGAGCGCGCAGAGTTGTAAACGGGGACGACAATGGTAGCTTTAGGACACGAGGCCTCTCCCATGCCGACCTACCCCCTCAGCGATTCGATGAGGAAGGCAGCGACCACGCCTGGCCCTCCAACCGAGGCGTAATACTTAGCACGGCCCAAGGCACCATCCGTCGCAAAACTCGGATGCTCGTCAACCCAGCCCTCAGGATCTCTGAGGATAGCAGTGAGATTCGCACGCTTCCACGGCTTGAGGTCGTCAAGCGAAAACTCCCCCGCGTCCAAGGCCGCTTGGAACTCCTTGGCCATCTGAACCAGGAACTCCTTATAGAACTTGGGCGCCAGGCGCACGTAGTTCCACATGTACGAATCGTACTTAATGAGCTGGTTGAACTTGAGCATGCGCGCGACATCGCCGCTTGCGTGGCCGCGGGCATAATCCTCTCGAATCCAACGCTCAATCTCGGCATACTCGGTATTGACGCAAAAGACCTTAGCCGAAGAATTGACCGAAGAATTCTCGTTGTCCTGGCGATACGACAGCACGGCATCATGCAGGTAAACAGCCTTATCGGCGCACGCGATCACCTTAAAGGCGAATGACGTGTCCTGAAAGGATGCCCCCGGAGTCGGCAGGAACGTAATGCCGTTGCGCTCAAGAAAATCGCGACGGTACACGGCCGACCAAATCGACGGCTTTTGCTTAAAGAACTGAGTCGTATCGCTCGGGTGCACCGGCTTGCCACAGTCCTTGGCTTTAAACATCTCGTGCAGCGAACGGCGCTCCTCGGGCTTAGACCAGTAGAAATCAAAGTTCGCCTTCGCAAAGTCGGCATTATTGCTATCGGCGGCCGAGACGAGCTTTTCGAGTGCGTCGGGCGCCATAAAGTCATCGGACTCCAAGATGCCAACGTACTTGCCACGCGCCATCTCCAGGCCGTGGTTCATCGAGTCGCCGTAGCCGCTGTTGGCCTTGTCGATCATCTTGACGCGCCCATCGCGCTCCATATACTCGCGGATAATCGCCGGCGAGTTGTCGGTCGACCCGTCGTTAATGCAGATGATCTCAATATCCTTGAGCGTCTGCACCAGGGCGGAATCGAGGCACTCGCGCAGGTAGCGCTGAACATTGTAAATGGGAATAAGCAGCGACAGAACAGGGCTGCCAGAGGCGTTAGTAGACAAATGTGCTCCTTAGGAAATACCTGCCGTTTCATGGTATCAAAGGGTCAGCGCGCCAGCGGGCGTTTATATAATCTATGGAGCCTCTTGCGGGCAAAGCGGCCCCACGTCATGCGGCGGGCCCATGGCAGGTTCCTGCGTTTTATTCAAAGCTTGCCGCCAAGGTGCGCCGAGCCTTTACAATAGGACAGTCCCAAGGACGTATTCGATAGCTTCCGCGCTGCACTCACCCGCCGCGCGTGAAAGGATATATTGCCCCATGCCTTCAACCCTTCCCGCTCCCATCGATAAGCTCGCCATTGTCGTCGTTACGTACAAGCGCCAGGAACTCCTGGCCAACTTGTTCGACTCCATGACCGAGCTTACGGCAGCGCCCTGGCGCATCGTGATCGTCGATAACGAGAATTCGCGTGAGACCGAGGCCATGTGCACCGCATTCAACGAGCGCCTGGCCAACCTGTGGGGCACCGACATCGAACAGCCCGACGCGAAGGGCGGCACTGACCGCGTCATCTACGCACCACAGCTCGAAAACGGCGGCGGTGCAGGTGGCTTCTCCGCCGGCACCAAATGCGCCTACGACCGGGGCGCCCAGTGGTTCTGGGTGATGGACGACGACGTGCTCGTCATCCCCGAAGGCATCGAGCGTCTTGCCAAGTGGACCGACCGCTACGATGTCATCCAGGGTTCGCGCCTGGACTTTGACGGCGGCGCCTTCTTTTGGCAGTACCAGCTCATCCTTTCGCTTGGTATCCCCAACCCCATCGCTAAGTGGGACCTGGGCCCCAAGGGCTACCGCGCCATGAACCAGTTGTGCTTTGAAGGCGGCCTGTTCTCGCGCCGCGTGGTCGACAAGATCGGCCTGCCGGATGCGCGATTCTTCATCTACGGCGACGATGCCTGCTACGGCTACGTGGCCAGCCAGCACTTCCCCGCCGCCGTTGTTGCCGACGTGGTGCTCAAGCGTGCCCGCGCTGTCTCTAACTGGGATATCGCCGGCAAGCGCCAGCTCAACTCTACGAGCGACACCAACCGCTACTACATCATGCGCAACCGCGGTTATCTGGCCCGCTACATGCAGATCTATGGCGACTATCACCCCATGCTGTTCCGTCTGGGCAACGCCGCGACCTTCTGCAAGGAGTTCATTCGCCTGGCCGCCGTTGACAAGTGCTTTAAGACCGGTATTCCGGCGCTGCGCCGTGGCATGAAGGACGCCCGTAAGATCGTCAAGGACCCCAACTGGAAGCCCATGCCGCCCCTGAAGGACACGGAACAGTAAAGGGCTTTCGCCCGCCGCTACAGACGTTGGCACACCACGGACACACGCTGCTCATCAAAACCGAACCCCCAGCGCATGCGACCCACGCCGGGTCGCGGCACACGGATTTCGTCGATGCCGTCGCGCTCTATATCGAGCAGCGCCTGCACGGCCAGCAATTCCAGGCCCAGCGCATCCACACCGGGGTCATACATCATGTTAATCGTTATCAGCGGACGTTCATCGAGCATACCGATCGTATCGGCTATGTCGAACACGACGCCCGTAGGAAAAACCTGGATGTCCCAGCGATCCGCGCCACACTTTCGCCTCGAAGCAGGATTGGCATAGCCCGGCAATCCAAAGCAGAGTCCTTGCAAGAGTAGGTGATATGGCAGCGGTGTATCTGGGTCGGTCGCACCGATTCCCGCATCTCCTAAGATGCGGCTTAGCGCCCGCCTCACGGTATCCTCGTTCCCATGGCACAGCCCGTCGCGAAACGCATCGACGTCTCGAATGTCTTCGGCAGCGCACTCAAACCACTCAACAATCACTAGACGCAAGGCCTGGCGAAGCTCGTTATTGGGCAATCGCAAAGCACGGAGGCGATCGCCATGCTCCGGCTCCTCAGTCATATCCGTCGTGAGAAAACCGGACAGATACAGCGCTGTCCACATGCCATCGTCAGGCGAGACATCTGGCTCTGCAGTGCCCAAACAAAGCGGGACCTCAGCGCACCCATGGGCCTCGAGCAAATCAAACAAGACCGAAAGGCGGTCGAGATTCCACCAGGCAACTACCCTACTCAGGCAATCGGCATATCCATACAGATCGGCACGCACAGGCGCCGTGCAGCCTCGGCCCAGAAAACCGATCACACGCTCTGGACTCGAGCAATAGGCCCTGCCAAACCGATACCCCTCGAGCCATTCACGCGCATCATCCAGGTATTCCTCGCGCCCAGCATGATTCAAAAGAGCCTCGACCTCGGCATCCGAAAAACCGAAACATCGGTCACACCACGCCGACAGCGGCGTCGTCAGACAATACGAGCAGCCGCGCGAAGAAAGCGCCGCTTCGGCAGGACTGGGACGCTCCCCCATCAGACACGTCAGCAGCAACGAATCACGCGCAGTGGCAATGGCGTCGAACAGCACGCGATCGAATAGCCCTGCCGGATCGGCGTCGGAAGCGTCCCTCGCGCTCACACGGCGAGACCACGCCGCATCGTACCCATCAACGAGCAATACAACCTGCTCATCGCAGGCCATCTCCAGCAGCTCAATGAGCACACCGAGCACCGAGTCAACCTCGTCCGCGCTCGCCACGCCACGCGCGACGCGTTCGATGTGACGCACCTTGTCTCGAGCTAAATCCGGAGCCTCCAAAAGCGCCAGCAGACGGGCGCACTCGCCCGAAAGAGCATCGCGCGCGACGTCGGCAATAGCGGCACCACGCCTCGCAGCGCCAGAAAAGTCCAGCGATATCACCGGATAGCAAGCGTACTCATCCCGATAGTGCCCGCCGTCTGCATCCCAAATCTGAGCATCGGCAAACAAACGCTGACCAGCGCGACCGACCGCTGGACGCTCCAGAAAAGCCCTGAGCATCGACAAGTTCATGCTCTTGCCAAAACCCTCGGGTCGACAGCACACCACAACGGACGCGTCGCAGTCCAACACATCTGCAATAAACATGGTCTTGTCGACCAGCGTGCAGCAACCAAGAGCCTCCGCATAGTCGTGCATGCCAATGGGCAAAGCCGCATCGTCGGCACAGCCGATCAAGCGCACGCCAAAGCCAGCAGCACAATCAACATTTGCCTGTTCAGACACCAAAACGTTCCCCCCTAAATCGCAGCACGATGCCAATTGTAATGACCGCATCGCATGTACCGATGTCGCCGCGCAAACATATCGGGCAACGGTAGTAACAAGAGGTATGAGGGGGCACAATTAATCGTTGCACAACAAAACGGGGCCCGATACATTCGCACCGGACCCCGTCCCGACTATTTAGTTATCTGGCAACTGAGAGCCTACTCCCCCGAGTCGTCCTCCCCAGAAGCCTTCTTCTGCTGATCGAGCTTATGCTTACCACTTACGATAGACGTAGCGCCCAGCGTGGCCAAGCTCGCGCTGGCAAGGCTCGCCATAACGATAAGGTCGCCCGTCTTGGGCATGTTACCGCCCGAAGTCTTAGTCGTTGTAGTGGTGGTTGTAGTGGTCACCGTCTTGGAGTCATTTTGCTCTTGGTTCTGGTTGTCGGTGTTGCCCTTACTGCTGTCCTCGCCCTGCTGCTTTCCGTCCTCGGTCTTGTCCTTGTTCTCGTCCTTCTTCTCAGATTCAGACTTCTTATCCTCGTCCTTCTTCTGAGCGGACTTCTCGTTCTTCTCCTCAGAGCTAGAACCCTTATCGAATTCGGTCATCTCGGAAGCCTTGTCCTTGGAGTCGCCCTTTGCGGCTTCGGTCTTTTCCGTGGAAGCCTGATCAGAGTTGTCCTTGTTCTGGGCCGAGCCGTTATTGACGCCAGCCATCAGCGAAGAACCCAGCGTAGAACCAAGCTGCTCGGAGAAAGAAGGCTTCTTGTCCGGCGAAGCAACGGGAGCGTCCGGCGCCTTATTCGAGTCGTCCTTGGAAGCATCGGAATCAGGGGTTGCGTCAGAGCCAGAGCCGTTGTTAGAGCCGGTGTCAACGGACGAATCGCTCGAGCCGGTGGATGAGTTAGAGGTGTCAGCGTCGGTCGAACCAGAAGCGTCGCTGTCCGTATTGCCGGCAGAGCTTGAAGACGAATCGCCCGCAGCAGAGCCGTTCGAATTGGAGCCGTTCGAGGTAGAGCCGTCGTTGGTAGTGCCACCAGCAGAGCCATTACCGTCAGCATCGGTCGAGGGCGCATCCATCCTGTCATCGTTGGCATCGTCACTCGAGTCGTCATTCGAATCAGGTGTCGGCGAGGGCGCCGGTGTGGGCTCGGGCTGCACGGGCGTCGCAGCGGCAGCCTCATCCTCGGCGATAAAAACCAAGCAGTCCTTCAGCTCATTTTTATAACGATTCTTCCAGCCCTCATGATACTGGGGCTGACTCGAAAACTTAGTGGCGACATTGTTGACCACGCTATTGGAGAGCGCCGTCACAAACTCGCGGTCGGACATATCGTTGGAAAGATTCGCCCAGCGGAAAAAGTCCCTGCAGCCACCGGTGCCGCACATGTTGGTGATGCTCCACACCATGCCCTTGACGCAATCGGCGCGGCCCGAAATATCAATGCCCAGGCCGCTCTTGAGCCACGCCTCAGTCACCGCATAGTACGAGTTGTACGCATAGGCATCTTGAAGTGCTGAGAACTCAACAGAATCGGTGTTGTACGCACCTTGGAAGGCATCCTGAGCGATATGGCCCAACTCGGTGAGCTGACCGTTCTCGTACATGGCATTGCTCGTGTTGGAAATCTCGCTGCCGCGATCAATCGCATCCTTGAGCATGCTGTATTTTTCGGGGCTGTAGTTGTAGACCTGCTTCATAAACGGAATGAGCGACCAGCGGCGATCAAACTGATAGTAGCCCAGTGCGTTATAGCCGTCACCATACGAAAATCCCTGGTTGTAGTTACCATGGCTCTCGTACTTGGTAAAGTACTTCATCTCGGGAGTCACGTTGACAAACGAAACGCCCTGGACCGACCTCAGCACGCCCGAGAAGGACTGTTGGGTGTAAAGGCCCTTATCGATATCGGTGGCATCCGAGGCAACGCCCGGCGTGGACTCCTCGGCAGCAGCGGGTGCCGGCGCGGAAACGGCGCCAAACGAAAGCGCCAGCGTCAGGCCCGCGACAATAGCAGAATGCTTGGGCTGCATAAGATCCTCCCTGCATTGGTGTAGTTAAAGTTCAGTTTGCAAAGATAAAAGTAAGTATTGCAGCTCGCCCGTTGTTACACAACAACCCCTCGGTAAACGGCAACAACCCTCCGCGAAATCTTAAGGAATTAAACAAACTGGTCGTCGGGCGCCATCAGAAGCTCGCCGTATCGCTCCATCAGCCCGTCCCTCAACTGACAGAAAGCGGGGATATAGACGTTCAAGATGCGCTGAATCAAGTCTTGAGCGAGCTTGTTGTCGTAGATATGGACGTTCGTATTGCGGTCTCTGAGCATATCTAGCCAGGCCGCCTCATCAATAAAGTCGTAGAATCGGTAAGACTCCTTCAAGATGGCACGAGGAGACCCCGACGCGGCAAGCGTGGCGCCTTCATACTCGAGCAGACGCTTAAGGAGCTTCCAGCTCAGTTCAAATTGAAGATTGAACTTATTAATCAATCCACTCTGAACAAAATCATTGTTGAGATCCTGATTGGGCGCATCCTCAAGATTCGCCAAGGCGCTGGCAAAGTTCTCATATTTTTTCATACAGAATCACACCATCCCTGGCAATTTCATCGAGCAATTGCTGCGATAAGGGCTCATCGAGATTGACGACATCTACATCTAAAAGAGTATCAAGACGCTCCTCGATCAAATATGACAACCGGCCGAAATCCCGGCAACCTGCTACTGCGATGTCAATATCGCTCTTGGGCAAGTTGTCGCCTCGAGCACGAGAACCAAACAACACGACCTTCTCGGCGTCACATTCCCGAGCAAAAACTTCGATTTGCTTGTACACCTTGTCGAGAGATGCCATTTGCACCCCTACAGCTTAATGTCAAAGTTGATTTCGGGGACGGCGGCCAGGTCGGCCAACGTCACGCCGTCGACGTACTTTTCGATCACGTCGTCCAGGCCGCGCCAGAACTTGACGGTCGAGCACAAATCGCTGCGGGTGCAGCTGTTGTCGATGCCGTCGCACGCCACGGGCGCCGTGCTGCCCTCGACGGCGCGCAGGATGTCGCCGGCACGCACCTCGGCTGGATCCTTGGCCATCATGTAGCCGCCGCCCTTGCCGCGCACGCTCTTAAGCAGGCCCGCCTTCATAAGCGGACGAACCAGCTGCTCCAAATACTTTTGTGAGATATGCTCACGGTCGGCAACCTCGCGCAAGGCAATCTTGCCCTCGGCGTCGCCCAGCGCCGCGATATAGATCATCAGCCGGAGGGCATAGCGGCCCTTGGAAGAAATGAGCATACCTACCCTCCCATCGCATCTGGGACAACATAACCAGGTCTGTTTGTCCCAAATCTTAAGTAAGTGGGACAAACAAACCTTGTTATTTTGTCCCACATCTAGAAAAGTCGAGTGGATTAGTCGGGTTTTCCCTTGACTAACGCCGAACCCATAGTAACTTTATTCCGAGAAGATTCCTAGGGTTTAGTACACCTATGAGTACACCATATACAGAGAGGGACAGCATGAGCGCAAATCCGCTGCTTTCCATCGATGGTCTCACCGCCTCCGTGGACGAGAAGACCATCCTCCACAATGTCAACCTCAACGTCGCCGCCGGTGAGACCCACGTGCTGATGGGCCCCAACGGCGCCGGCAAGTCCACCCTCGGCCACCTGGTCATGGGCGACCCCGTCTACACGGTCAACGACGGCCGCATCGTCTTTGACGGCCAGGACATCACCGAGCTCACCACCGACAAGCGTTCGCGCGCCGGCCTGTTTCTGAGCTTCCAGGCCCCGGTCGAGATCCCGGGCGTGCCGCTGTCGAGCTTTTTGCGTGCCAGCATCGCTGGCCGCCCCGGCCTGGAGATGAAGGGCAAGGAGTTCCGCCGTCGCGTCAAGGAGCTCGCGGCCGAGCTCAACATGGACACCGCCTACCTCAACCGTGAGCTGGGCGTGGGCTTCTCGGGCGGCGAGAAAAAGAAGGTCGAGATGCTCCAGCTTCTGCTGCTGCAGCCCAAGCTCGCCATCCTGGACGAAACCGACTCCGGCCTGGACGTCGACGCCCTTTCCACCGTCAGCCACGGCATGGACGCCTACCGCAAGAGCTGCGACGGCTCCATGCTCATCATCACGCACAACACGCGTATCCTGGAGCACCTGGATGTCGACCGCGTCCACGTTATGGTCAAGGGCCACATCGTACGCGAGGACGACGCCTCGCTGATCCCCTGGATCGACAAGAACGGCTTTGAGACCTTCGAGCGCGAGGCCGCCGAGCAGCGCGCCCAGGCCGAGTCCGCCGTTGCCGAGCAGCAGGCGTAAAGGGGCGACGCAATGACCAAGAACCGCACCGAGGTCGCGGACATCGACCGCAGCCTCTACGACTTCACCTATGGCGAGGAGGGATTCGAGCGCCTCGACGCCGGCATCACGCCCGACATCGTGCGCGAGATCAGCGCCAAGAAGGACGAGCCGCAGTGGATGCTCGACCTGCGCTTAAAGTCCCTCGAGATCTTCAATCGTTTTCCCGACCCGACGTGGGGCCCCTCCATCGAGGGCCTGGACATGGACAACATCGTCACCTACGTCAAGCCCAACACCGACCAAAAGCACGACTGGGAGTCGGTGCCCGACGACATCAAGAGCACCTTTGAGCGCTTGGGCATCCCCGAGGCCGAGCGCAGCTACTTGGCGGGCGTCGGCGCGCAGTACGACTCCGAGCTCGTCTACCACAACATGCAGGACACCGCGTCCAAGATGGGCATCGTCTACTCCGGCATCGAGGAGGCCCTGCACGACCCGCAGTGGGAGCCGCTCATTCACGAGAAGTTTATGACGCTCATCCCGCCCACCGACCACAAGTTTGCGGCCCTGCACGGCGCCGTGTGGTCGGGCGGCTCGTTTGTCTACGTGCCCAAGGGCACCAAGCTCGATTTCCCGCTGCAGAGCTACTTCCGCCTCAACGCCAAGGGCGCCGGCCAGTTTGAGCACACGCTCATCATTGTCGAGGACGATGCCGACCTGCACTTTATCGAGGGCTGCTCCGCACCCAAGTACAACGTGGCCAACCTCCACGCCGGTGCTGTCGAGCTCTTTGTGGGCAAGCGTGCACACCTGCGCTACTCGACCATCGAGAACTGGTCCAAGAACATGTACAACCTCAACACCAAGCGTGCGCGCGTGGACGAGGACGGCGACATCGAGTGGATCAGTGGCTCCTTCGGCAGCCATGTGGGTTATCTCTACCCCATGAGCGTGCTCAACGGCCGCGGCGCCCGCTCGAGCTTTACCGGCATCACCTTTGCCGGCGCCGGCCAGAACCTCGATACCGGCTGTAAGGTCGTACTCAACGCGCCCGAGACCTCGGCAACCGTCGAGACCAAGGGCATCTCCAAGAGCGGCGGCATCCAGACCTTCCGTAGCTCTATCGTGGCCACGCCCAAGGCCGAGGGCTCCAAGGCAACCGTGAGCTGCCAGTCGCTCATGCTCGACGACCAGAGCCGCTCCGACACTATTCCGGCCATGGACATCCGCGCCAAGAACGTCGACATCGGCCACGAGGCCACCATCGGCCGCATCGGCGACGACAAGGTGTTCTACCTGATGAGCCGCGGCATCTCGGAGGAAGAGGCCCGCACCATGATCGTCAACGGCTTTGCCAACCCGGTCTCCAAGGAGCTGCCGCTTGAGTACGCCGTCGAGATGAACAACCTGATCAAGCTGGAGATGGAAGGAGCGATCGGATAATGAAACAGGAAACCAACACCGCTGCTACCACGCTCGAGCAGGTTAATGCGATGCCGGCAGCAACTTGGGGCTGGCTCAAAATGAACCAGACCAAGCTCGAGCTTTCGGACGAGCTTTCCGCCGCTCCCGCCGAGGCCGTTGAGGTTGAGGGCTTGGAAGAGCAGTTTGCTGGCACGGCCGACGCCTTCGATACCGCCATGGACGCCATGGCCGAGCGCTTCCCCGAGCGCCGTGCCTCCGCCCCCGGCGACGCCGCCGACCGCGCCCGCATCACGCCCGAGACCGAGCTCGACGTGCCCGCCACCTCCGTCTACCAGGCCGGTGCCATCCAGCTGGAGGAGGAGCTCTCCCCCGCTGAGGCCTTCGAGACTGGCATGGGCGAGGCTGCCTACACCTACCTGGCCGACCACGCCACCAAGCGCGTCGTCATCGATGTGCCCGCATACAAGCACGCCACGGTTACCGTGCGTGTGAGCGGTGTCGATGCCGCCGCGGCCATCGCCGCCATCGACGTCGTCGTCCGTCCCCAGTCGACGCTCGACCTGCAAATCGCCCTGGACTCCCCCGTTGCCGGCGAGGGCGTCGTGGGATCCGTGCTGCGCGTGTGCGCCCACGAGTACGCCACCGTCAACGTGGCCTGCACGCAGACGCTCGACGATAGCTGGATCGCACTCGACGACACCGGCCTGTTCCTGGACGAGGGCGCGCGCGTCAACGTGCAACACACCGTCCTGGGTGCCGGCGCCAGCGCCACCGGCCTTGCCGGCGACCTGCTGGGCGATACCGCCAAGGTCACCATCGATACTGACTACCTTGGCGCCCGCGAGCAGGTGCGCGACTTTAACTACGAGCTGCGCCACCGCGGTCGCAAGACCGAGTGCGAGATCGACGCCAACGGCGTGCTGACCGGCACGTCCAAGAAGGTCTACCGCGGCACCATCGACCTCGTGCACGGCTGCAAGGGTGCAACCGGCACCGAGCGCGAGACGGTGCTTTTGGCCAACAAGGGCGTCGACAACAAGACCATTCCCGTCATTCTCTGCGACGAGGACGACGTCGCCGGCAACCACGGCGCCACCATCGGTCACGTCCGCGACGAGCAGCTGTTCTACCTCGCCTGCCGCGGCCTTGACCAAAACGCCGCCGAGGACCTGTTCATCCGCGCCAAGCTGGAGGACGCTGCGCTTTCCGCGACCGACGAGCGCACCCGCGCCGCCGTCGTCCGCTTGGGCAACAACCTGATCGACAACTTTGAGGAGGAGCTCGCATGATCGACACCGAGCACGTTAAATGCGACACCTGTACCGCACCGGAGCCTATGGAGCTCGACGCCAGCGACGAGGCCTCACGCGGCTGGCCTACCGTAGACATCGAGACCAATCCCTACAAGGCGCAGTTCCCGCTCTTCCAGCAGCACCCCGAGATCGCCTTCCTCGATAGCGCCGCCACCGCGCAGCGCCCTGCCTGTGTGCTCGACGCCGAGCGCGACTTCTATCAGCGCATGAACGCCAACCCCATGCGTGGCCTGTACTCGCTGTCCGTCGAGGCCACCGACGCCATCGCGAAAGTCCGCCAGCAGATCGCCGACCTCATCGGTGCCGCCCAGGCGAACGAGGTCGTCTTCACCCGCAACACGAGCGAGTCGCTCAACCTGGTCGCCAAGAGCTTTGCACCCACGGTGCTCGAGCCCGGTGACGAGGTCGTCATCACCATCATGGAGCACCACTCCAACCTGATCCCGTGGCAGCAGGTCTGCCGCGAGACCGGTGCCAAGCTCGTCTACCTCTATCCCACCAAGACCGGCCAGCTCACGACCGAGGAGGTTCTGTCCAAGGTGGGCCCCAAGACCAAGATCTTGGCTGTGGGCCAGGTCTCCAACGTGCTAGGCGTCGAGAACCCGGTCAAGAACCTCGGCAAGCTCGTGCACAAGTATGGCGGTTATCTTGTCGTCGACGGCGCGCAGTCGCTGCCGCACATGCCGGTCAACGTGGCCGATCTGGGCGCCGACTTCTTTGCCTTTAGCGCGCACAAGGCCATGGGCCCCATGGGCATCGGCGTGCTGTGGGGCAAGATGGACCTGCTCAACGCCATGCCGCCCATGCTCACCGGCGGCGAGATGATCGATTCGGTCACCGAGCAGGACGCCGTCTGGGCGCCCGTCCCCGAGAAGTTCGAGGCCGGCACGCAGGACGCCGCCGGCATCTTCGCCACGGGTGCGGCACTCGACTACCTGGTCAACACGGTGGGTTACGAGAACGTCCAGGCACGCGAGCAGGCACTCGTCCACTACCTGATGGGCGAGCTCATGCAGCTCGACTTTGTCCAGATCATCGGCTCCATCTATTGGGACAACCACCACGGCGTTGTGAGCTTTAACGTCCGCGGCATCCACCCGCACGACGTCGCGAGCATCATGGACATGGACGGCGTCTGCATCCGCGCCGGTCACCACTGTGCACAGCCGCTGCTCACCTGGCTGGGCGTCGAGAACCTTGCCTGCTGCCGCGCCAGCGTGGCCTTCTACAACGACAAGGCCGACATTGACAAGTTCATCGCCGGCCTGCATCACGTTTGGAGCACGTTCAATGGGTAATCTGTACACCTCCACCACATTTATGGAGCACAACTCGCACCCCGACTACAAGTACGAGATGGATGCTCCCACGCACGAGCACGACGGCATCAACCCCAGCTGCGGAGACGAGCTCACTCTGCAGCTGCGTGTCGAGAACAACGTGATTGAGGAGGCCTCCTTTACCGGCCACGGCTGCGCCATCAGCCAGGCCAGTGCCGACATCATGGCCGATCTCATCACCGGCGAGACCGTCGAGGAAGCTCGCCGCCTGGCAGAGCTCTTCCTCGCCATGATCCGCGGCGAGAAGCTCTCCGAGGAGGACCTGGAAGACCTGGACGAAGCCGCCCAGCTCCAGGACATCTCGCACATGCCCGCCCGCGTCAAATGCGCCGAGCTCGCCTGGCGCACCCTCGACGGCATGCTCGAGGGGCAAGCTAACCAGTAGCGTATGCTCCGAATCCAAGGTTTTTGATTGCCGAGCCGCCCAATACGGGCGGCTCTGTTTTCCTAATGAGCACGAACACACAAAATCAGCGCGCCCGGCGCCCCGTCTGTCATTTACCACACGGCCAGACGCGAACACGGGCGTTTTCCACAGCACCAAAGGCCTGCGGCAGGGCCCCGGGCCCGCCAAGCAATGCGCCAAGCCCCGTTCTGCTGAGCTCCGACTCGCTTCGCGCCTGCCGCAGACGGGTCCCATAGGGTGCGACGTGCATTTTTGCGAGTATTCAGCACGCCAAGCTGTATGTATACGCATCGAAAGCGTTAATCAACGTCTCCAGGCGCATATATATTGTGTTTTAGAACAAGCATCGCGGTCTCAGGGATCACATACATGCGCTTCGGAGGCGGATCGGAAGGCATAAATAGCTTCGGGACCCGTATGTTGCAAGATTGCGGCAGTGCCGACAGCACCACGATGCTGAAAACTCCGTTTTTTGCACGGCGCAGACGGGGGTAGGCACGGGCAAACCCGGACTGAGCTGTTATTTTATGCAAGATGACGATTGTTCTATGCATATTAAGAAGTGCAGTTACCGTACCAAGCTTTTGAACGCTGGTTGCGGCGTATGGACGACCCCAACTGCGGTGAACAGGCGACCTTACATCACGTTTCCGCCAGCCCGCATCGCCGTTCGCGCGCGGGCGCGCACGATACGAGAGACGGTACTTTTGCCAATCCCGGTATACCGCTCAATCTGGCGCACCGTAAGGCCGGCATTGCTCAATCCAACAATAACGGTATCGCGCTGCGCCGGCGGTGCAGTTTTAACCACATTGAGCGGAACCCCGAGGCTCTTCGCCATCTTGTCGGCAAAGGCGTGGCGTTCCCACTCTGTCTCTTTCATATCGCGCAGCGCCGGTTCGCCGCCGTCGGGCGTCGAAAGCGAATAGGCAATAAAGCCCTCGGCAGAACCAAAAAGCTCAAGCACGCAAGAAGGATCAGAAAATCCCCTCGCGACATCGGCCGCGTCACCGTCGTAAGCGCACAAATGCTCCGGAAAGCTGCTCCAGGGATAACGCTCAATGAGACTGATGCCCGCCTCCTGCGGATCGGCGTGAACGGAGCGAATAGCCTCCATCACCTGCCAGTCGGTATCGAGCGAGCGCCGGTCAAAACGGTTCTGGAACAGATGCCCTGTGCGCCCCGTGCGTTTATTGAACCGCCGCGCGTACGTCAAAAGCAGCCGGTGCATCGCCGCGCTCATCGCGTCCTCGTAATCTGCAAGCACCAGACGCACGTGATTGCCCATAAGGCACCAGGCGATAACCGTCACGCCCGCCTTGCGGCAGCACTCACGCATCAGCTCCAAGAACTCCCACCGGTCTTCATCGCCCTCAAAGATGAGCTGCTTGCCCGTACCGCGGGCACAGACATGGTAAAAGCCGGTAACCGTTCTCCAAACGCGCTGCATGGCGCTCCCTTCGCCGGGATCTGCTTGCCATCCAATACAGCACGATTGAAGCGTGCCATCAAAACATTCACGCAAAACAATTCGCTCGCGCGGCCAAAGGCAGTAAACAGGCGGCGAACGGCACCGTTGCAACAGGTCAACCCCTGCAACGCTTACAAAAGCTGACCAAAAGCTTGCCCAATACGGACCCCCTCTACGGAAGTTCACGACCACAGAACATAGAGTTAAACCGTTTCAATTAAAACTTCCGGACTTCTCGCTACGAAAACTGAGCCGTTCGCCGAATATTCCGTGCATTTCGCGGTATTATAGGGGCTGCATGTCATGTCCCTTTCGAAGGGTCGCCCGGCAATCGCCAGCCACGACCCCCAGACGGGACGCCAACACGATAGAGAGGAGAGGCATGCAGTACTCACAGGAAGTGGAGAACATGTGCCCCGTTGCCAAGGGTGCATACCACGGCCCCGCACCCATCCCCGAGGAGGGCAAGTGGGTCCAGGCTAAGGAGATTTCCGACATCTCCGGTCTTACGCACGGTGTGGGTTGGTGCGCACCTCAGCAGGGCGCCTGCAAGCTCACGCTGAACGTCAAGGACGGCATCATCGAGGAGGCCCTCGTTGAGACCATCGGCTGCTCGGGCATGACCCACTCTGCCGCCATGGCTTCCGAGATCCTTCCCGGTAAGACCATCCTCGAGGCCCTCAACACCGACCTCGTCTGCGACGCCATCAACGTTGCTATGCGCGAGATCTTCCTGCAGATCGTTTACGGCCGCAGCCAGACCGCGTTCTCCGAGGGCGGCCTGCCCGTGGGCGCCTCCCTCGACGACCTCGGCAAGGGCCTTCGCTCTCAGGTCGGCACCATGTTCGGCACCAAGGCCAAGGGCGCTCGTTACCTCGAGCTCGCTCAGGGCTACGTCACCCGCATGGCTCTCAACGACAAGAACGAGATCATCGCGTTCGAGTTCCTGAACCTCGGCAAGTTCACCGACGCCGTCAAGGCCGGCAAGACCCCCGAGGAGGCCATCGCTGGCGCTATGGGCCACTATGGTCAGTGGGAGAACGCTGCCAAGTACATCGACCCGCGCACCGACGAGGAGACTCACTCCGTCGCCAGCGTGTTCCCGGTTCACGAGTAGAAAGGGAGGGAAATAACTATGACTGTTACGTTCGAAGGTTACGAGCGCCGCGCTGACAAGATCAACAAGTGCCTCGCCGACAACGGCATCGCCTCCCTCGAGGAAGCTCTGCAGATCTGCACCGACAAGGGCTTCAACCCGCGTGAGATCGTCAACAACACCCAGTCCATCGCCTTCCAGAACGCCGAGTGGGCCTACACCCTCGGCTGCGCTCTTGCTGTCAAGCGTGGCGCCAAGACCGCTTCTGAGGCTGCTGCCATCATCGGCGAGGGCATCCAGGCCTTCACCGTTCCCGGCTCCGTCGCCGAGGACCGCAAGGTCGGTCTGGGCCACGGCAACCTGGGCGCTATGCTGCTCTCCGACGACACCGAGTGCTTCGCCTTCCTGGCCGGCCACGAGTCCTTCGCTGCCGCTGAGGGCGCTATCGGCCTGGCTCTGAACGCCAACAAGGCTCGCAAGAAGCCGCTGCGCGTTATTCTCAACGGTCTGGGCAAGGACGCCGCTCAGATCATCGCCCGCATCAACGGCTTCACCTACGTGAAGACCCAGTTCGACTACTTCACGGGCGAGCTCAAGGTCGTCGAGACCATCCCCTACTCCGATGGTCCCCGCGCCGCCGTCAACTGCTACGGCGCCGACGACGTCCGCGAGGGCGTTGCCATCATGTGGCACGAGAACGTCGACATCTCGATCACCGGTAACTCCACCAACCCCACGCGCTTCCAGCACCCCGTCGCTGGCACCTACAAGAAGGAGCGCCTCGAGGCTGGCAAGAAGTACTTCTCCGTCGCTTCTGGTGGCGGCACTGGCCGTACCCTGCACCCGGACAACATGGGCGCCGGCCCTGCCTCTTACGGCATGACCGACACCATGGGCCGCATGCACTCCGACGCCCAGTTCGCCGGTTCTTCCTCCGTGCCTGCGCACGTCGACATGATGGGTCTCATCGGCATGGGCAACAACCCCATGGTCGGTGCCACCGTCGCCTGCGCTGTCGCCGTCGAAGAGGCCCTCAAGGCCTAATCGCGCCCGCGCGATGCTCAGATAGTTGAGCTTTGGAGCCGCTACCTTTCGAGGTAGCGGCTCTTTTTGTTATCCCTCTGGCAGTTGCGGTGAAATAGTTCCTAGATAGCCGCACTACCCTTCAAAACAGGAACTATTCCACCGCAACTTATTGAGGGAACTAGGTTAAGCGTTCAGGTATCGGTGACGTTTACCTTCCAATTTGGCCCTTTACCGATTAACGGAATCTTTTCGATGCCTTTGGCGAGCGACCGTGCGACAATGCGCCGGACGAGAAAGGAATCCGATGGAATCGACTGATGTACTGGTAATTGGATCTGGCATTGCGGGCCTCTGTGCCGCCATCGAAGCGGCGCGCGCGGGCACCACCGTCGCCGTTGCGAGCGCCGGCAAGACCATGAGCGGATCGAGCTTCTTCCCGGGCACCTGGGGTCTGGGGCTTATCGGCCCCGTCGACGAAGCCGACGAGCAGGACCTCATCGACACAATTCAGGCCGTCGGTGGCGGTGTCGCCGACCCCAAGCTCGTCCAGACGTTTATCCACGGCATTCCTCAGGCGATCCAGTGGCTCGAACAGGATCTGGGCGTTGAACTCCAGCGTCCACAAAGCGCCGAGAGCGCCCAGCAAAAGCAGTTTATCCCCTGCTTTGACCACAAGATGCGTATGTGGCGCGGCCTGACCCGCAAGCCCCTTGAAGACGCCCTGACAGCCCAGATCGAGTCGCTCGGCATTCGTCTACTCCCCCGCCACGAACTTATCGACCTTGTTGAGGCCACGGACGGCCGAATCACCGGGGCCGTGCTCTACGACCGCACCGAGGAGCACCTCGTGCCCATTGCGGCAAAGGCCACCATTATCGCCGCCGGCGGCACGGGTGGGCTGTTCGAGCGCAGCCTGACCTCGGCCGACGTGCTCAGCTCCTCCCAAGCCATCGCCCAAGCACATGGCGCGTCGCTAACCAATATAGAGTTCATGCAGATGATGCCCGGCTTCATTGAGCCCAAGCGCAACCTCGTCTTTAACGAGAAGACCTGGCGCTACGTCAAATTCGATCAGTCGGTTGACATCGACGACGACAAACTGGACAAGCTGCTTGAGCAGCGCTCCGGATACGGCCCCTTCACGTCACGCCTGGATTCACGTGCTATCGACCTTGCCATCGACCAAGCGGGCGCCGAGGGCCTAGCGCTGCATTACGACTTCCCCAGTGAGGACGTCCCCGAGTTTGTCCAGACCTTTGCCACATGGCTCCAGGACGAGCACGGCATTGCTCCGACTGACGAGATGCGCGTAGCGATGTACGCCCATGCCTCCAACGGCGGAATCAAGATCGACAAGGCAGCCGCGACCGGCGTTGCGGGTCTCTACGCCTGTGGCGAGGCAACGGGCGGCATGCACGGCGCCGACCGCATTGGCGGCCTGTCAAGCGCCAACGGTATCGTGTTCGGACGGATTGCGGGTGCATCGGCGACTCAGGCGGCGCTGGACGCCCCTGAGACGCCCTTGAAGACGGATATCGCCCTCCCCCAGCGCGGCCTCGCCAAGGCAGATGCAGAGCGTCTGGCTCGCAGCCTCAAGCACACGATGAGTAGCTACTGCATGATCAACCGCACCGAGACGGGCCTATCCGAGGCACTACACGAGCTTGAGGGCTTGAAGACAGAGGCAACGACCTTGAGCACACAGAAAGCCCAGGACAGCGAAGTCGCAGCCCTCGCCCGCCTGCAATCGCAGATTCAACTAGCACAGGAAATGGTCAAAGCCATGCGTAAGCGAACTGAAAGTCTCGGGTCGCACTATCGAGCGGATTAAACCGGACACCTATCTAAAGCAGAACACAACCAATCGATATCCATGGGCCCCGTGAGCTCGAAGCAGCACGGGCCCATTCGTGTCCGCACGGCAGCGTATCCTTATTCTGAATACAGAGTGGGCAAAGCCCGCATAGACAATAGACCAGCGAGGAGGAGATATGGACAGTAGAGATATCGAGAAGTGGCGTGTCGAACTTGATAGCTACGCCAATGTGGAAGACGGCGTTGAATATTGGCTCGCACGCGATTTAATGGAACCCATGGGGTACACTCGATGGGAGAACTTCGCCGAAGTTGTTAAGAGGGCAAAAGTCTCGTGCGAAACAAACAAAACTCCAGTTGATTCCCATTTTCGTGACACCGCGAAAATGGTAACTGCCGGTGTCGCCGCTCGCGCGGTTAAAGACTACAAACTTACGCGCTACGCATGCTATTTAATCGCCCAAAACGGAGATCCAAACAAGCCGGAGATCGCGCTCGCGCAGGCATACTTTGCCGTCCAGACGCGCCGCCAAGAGCTCATAGAGCAGCGCTTCGCAGAGATTCAGCGCTTGCAGGCGCGCCACTCGCTATCCGATTCAGAGAAACAGCTCTCGGGTATTGCGTTCAAACGCGGCGTTGACTCCAAAGGATTCGCGATCATCAAGTCGAAGGGCGATGAAGCGTTATTCGGCGGCAGAAGCACGGCGGAAATGAAGCAGCAGCTCGGCGTACCCAAGAGCGCGGCATTGGCGGACAGGTTAGCCGATGTCCTCATCAAAGCAAAGGACCTTACGAACTCGATGACGGCCTTCAACGCCGAGGAACACGACCTGTACGGTCTGGACCAGATCAAGCAAGAGCACGTCGAGAACAACACAAGCGTGCGTGGCAGCCTCATCGACCGCGGAATTGTCCCCGAGAACCTACCGCCTGCCGAGGATACAAAAAAGCTCGAGCGTCGTGTGAAGGCAGACGAGAAGAAACTCAAGGAGGGTACTGACGGTTTTACCGATCCCCAGGGTAGGCTCGATCTGTGAAAGCAGCTGTGCACCGACGGGTTCGACCCCATGCGAGGTCAACAAAAAAGCGACCAGCCTGGGCCGGTCGCTTTAACAATCTTTGGGTGGGCCGTCAGGGGGTCGAACCCTGGACCTTGGGATTAAGAGTCCCCTGCTCTACCAACTGAGCTAACGACCCAAAGCTAAAGTCCGTTGTGGCGGACTTTAGAGGAGATATCGTGTGGTGGGCCGTCAGGGGGTCGAACCCTGGACCTTGGGATTAAGAGTCCCCTGCTCTACCAACTGAGCTAACGACCCGATATCAACACGAAGCAAGAACTGGGGTGGGTAAAGGGACTCGAACCCTCGACCTACGGGACCACAACCCGTCGCTCTAGCCAACTGAGCTACACCCACCGTGTCCTGTGCGCTTCGCGCTCGACTATTATTGCAAGGAACGCCACGCGATGCAAGCCCCAATTTTCAAGAATTTTGAAAAGAGTTTTTCGGATCCATTTCGAGCAAATCCCACCGGTTTCATAGGAGTAAACTTGCCCCACTGCAAATGCTCGAAAGGACCGGCATGAAAGAACTCTCCAACCGCACGGCAACGTTTACCGATTCGGTCATCCGCCGTATGACGCGCATCTCCAACAAGTATGGCGCCGTCAACCTGTCGCAGGGCTTCCCCGACTTCGATCCCCCGGCGCAGCTGCTCAATAGTCTGGGCACCATCGCCACCGACCCCAAGCCGCTTTACCACCAGTACTCCATCACCTGGGGCTCCCAGGCCATGCGCGAGGCGCTCGCCGCCAAACAGGAGCACTTTATGGGCATGCCGGTGAACCCCAACGAGAATATCGTAGTCACTTGCGGCTCCACCGAGGCCATGATGGCCGCCATGATGACGGTCACGAACCCCGGCGACAAGGTCGTCATCTTCTCGCCGTTCTACGAGAACTACGGCGCTGACACCATTCTCTCGGGAGCCGAGCCCATCTATGTGCTGCTCAACCCGCCCACCTTTGACTTCGACCGCGAGACACTCGAGGCGGCCTTCCGCGACAACGACCCAAAGGCCATCGTCCTGTGCAACCCTTCCAACCCCTGCGGCAAGGTCTTTACGCGCGAGGAGCTCACCTTTATCGCCGACCTCTGCAAAAAGTACGACGCCTATTGCATCACCGACGAGGTATACCAGCACATCGTCTACGCACCCCATGAGCACGTCTACATGGCCACGCTGCCCGGCATGTTTGAGCGCACCATCAGCTGCAGCTCGCTGTCCAAGACCTACTCCATCACCGGCTGGCGCCTGGGCTACACCATCGCTCCCGCCGAAATCACCGAGCGCATCAAAAAGGTCCACGACTTCCTCACCGTAGGCGCCGCCGCCCCCCCCTGCAAGAGGCCGTCGTTACCGCCCTCAATTTCGACGATAGCTATTACCGGGAGGTCCTCGACCTCTACACCGCCAAGCGCGACCTGTTCTGTCAGGGACTCGGCAGCATCGGCCTCACGCACAACGTGCCGCAGGGCGCCTACTACGTCATGATGGACATCTCTGAGTTTGGCTATGACAGCGACCTCGAATTCTGCGAGGACCTCGCGTCTAAGGTGGGCGTGGGCGCCGTGCCCGGCTCGAGCTTCTTCCGCGAGCCCGTCAACCATCTGATTCGTTTCCACTTTGCCAAGCGAGACGAGACGCTTAACGCGGCGCTGGAGAACCTCAAGTCGCTACGTGATAAAATCAAGCCGCGCGGGTAAGGACGGCCCGGCAACTAAAGCAACCAAAGAAGCCCCGCACCGCCCGCCGCGTTGCGAGGCTTCTTTCTATAGCGCTTTCTTAAATAGTTTAGAGCTCTATACTTTAGTCACGGAGCAACTCGTCCCAGAGAGAGGAATACTATGGCAGAGCAGCAGCTTATCGGAGCGCTCGAGGCCGGTGGCACCAAGATGGTCTGCGCCACGGGCTATGCGGACGGTACGGTCCTAGAGCGCGAGCAGATCGCGACCACGACCCCGCAGGAGACCGTTGAGGCCGTCAACGCATGGTTTGCCGACAAGGGCATCGCCGCGCTGGGCATCGGCGCCTTTGGCCCCACCGCAGTCAACCCTGCCTCGCCCCAATACGGCAAGATCCTGGAGACGCCCAAAACGGCATGGCGCTACTTTGACCTGCTGGGCACTATCCAAAACGAGCTCAATATCCCCTGCGGCTACGATACCGACGTCAACGTCGCCTGCCTGGGCGAGGTCACGTTTGGTTGCGCCAAGGGCCTCACCGACGTGGTCTACCTGACCATCGGCACCGGCGTGGGCGCCGGCGTGCTCTCGGGCGGTAAGCTCGTGCACGGCATGATGCATCCCGAGGCCGGCCACATCCTGGTCACGCGCGACCCGCGCGACACCATTGGCGAGCACAGCGCCTGCCCCTTCCACGACAACTGTCTCGAGGGCCTCATCGCCGGCCCCGGCGTTAAAAAGCGCTGGGATGGCAAGAGCGCCGGAGACATGGCCGATGACCCGGAGGCCATGGACCTGCTCGCCGGCTATCTGGCACAGGCGCTCATGACCTACACGCTGTGCTACGCGCCGCAAAAGATCATCATCGGCGGCGGCGTGGCCGACCACACCCCCATCGTGCCGCTCGCACGCAAGAAATGTGCCGAAATGCTCAACGGCTATATCGTCACGCCCGAGGTCAACGACATCGATACCTACATTGTCAACAACAGCCTCGAGGGCAAGCAGGGCATCATGGGTTGCCTTGCCCTGGGCGCACAGGCGCTTCAGTAACAGACGCACCCACGGGGCGTGGCGCGCCCAGCAAATCCGACCAATGGAACGACGCCACCACGCCTCATATAAGCCCTCAAATAAAAAAGGCCGCCTAGGACCAAACAATACGTCCTAGGCGGCCTTTTTGGCGTACATCAGCGACCGTAAGAGATATCGGAGCACAACGCCCATTGCCGCTCCACAGCAGTCGATCATCACATCGGTGATCATGCCGGCGCGTCCCGGCACAAAGAGCTGAATCGTCTCGTCGATCGAGGGAATCAGCAGCAGGAACACCGCCGTGGGCAGCAGCACGTCAAAGGTGTGCCGGCCCTCAAAATCAAAAGCGTGCGTTGCCAGGATGCCGAGCACCATATACTCGGTAAAATGCGCGCACTTGCGAACAACAAAGTTGGTCACCCATTCATATGGAAGTCCCACGCCGTGCAGGAAACCGCGGATAGCTTCCATGACCGTTAGGCTCAGCGAGCCCGACCCCGAGCCGGGAACCAGCGAATTGCCCCAGATCAAGAGCGCCATCAGGCAGGTCACGACCGCCCATTTTCGATTCATCTTAACCATGCAGAAGTTATGCCTCCGCGCGGAGCGGCGCGAAGCTGGCGGTACCGCCCTCGATAACGCTCAGATAGGCACGGCCCGTACGCTTGGCGGTAGAGGACTGCAGGCGCTCGATCTCTTCCTCGAGGATCTGATTGACGCGCTCGTGACGACGATTTTCCATAATGCCGGCGGCAATAGCCTCGGCCCGCTCGATGCTCTCGCGCGAGATACGGGCGGTATCCTCGGGGAACACAGCGCTGTGACGGCCGACATAGGCGGGAGCAGCAGGCTGAGGGGCAGCGACGGGAGTGGGGACTGCAACAGGAGCGGGCTCGTCAATCTCATCCAGAATCGCGGTGGCGGCGGCCCACATGTCCTCGTGGCCCGAGTAATCGGCCATGGGGACATCGACCTCGAGCGAGGCGTCCGGAAGGTCGCCGGTGTCGATGCGATCTTGGGCATCAATCGATGCGGTGATGGCTGCAGGTTCATCGAGGTCGTCAAGATCGATGTCCGCGGCACCGGAGATGATAGGCATGCTGGCGAGGTTTGCGTTGTACGGCGCAGCCTCAGCCGCCTGCTGCTGAGCAGGAGCGCCCCAAAGCGAGCTCTCGGCGGCACGGCGGGCGGCAACGGCCTCCTCGTCCGCGGTAATGGCTTCATCAACGTACGAATAATCGGCAGAAGCGTTCGCGTCGCCCGAGGTAGCGTTGTAGGCGTTATTGGCTGCCGCGTTGGCAACGAGTGCCACGAAAGCCGCCGTGCTGCCCGCAGGGGCGGCCTGGGAGCCCGACACGGCGCGCGCCGCGGCGGCGATGTCGTCACGATTGAAGGAGCCGGTCTGCCCGCCGTTGGTAAGCTCGTCGATGGCGACTTGATAGACGTCGCGCGAGTGTGCAGGGTCGCAGCTCACCGGCGAATCGTCGTCGAGCATACTGTCGATCATGGACCAAGCCTCGGCCTCGTCCATAGCATCTGCGGCTCGAGCGATGGTAGGGACACCATCATCGGCATGACGGCGCTGGAACGCACCAGTCAGGCCGGAAAGGTATGCCGAGGTAGACTGCTCCGCCTGAGCCTGAGAAGCAGAAGCCGCAGCGTAAGGAGTCGCATCCTGCTGCTGAGCCGGAATCGAGGCGGTCTTGAACTCACTTTGATGTTGATTGAGATTGGCAGCACCGCCCATGGCATCGGGCTGGAACAGACGCTCTTCACGCTGCGCACGGTACTCGGAGATGCCCAGCGAGGCGGCATAGATACCCACGCCCGCCACCGCGCCCACGGCGAAGGGAACCGCACCCGCCACGACCGTCTCGTTCACCGACGAAAACGGCAGCGTCGCGGCATACATAACCACGGGGGCGGCCAGGCCGATCCCGCACGAAAGTCCGGCAAGGACTGCTCGTTGTGTTGCATCAGAAGAAGCCATGAGCTCTCCCCATCTTCCAGCACCCAAATCGCATCATTCAGTTGGCTGCGCGAGAGAAGATGAAGCGGGGCTATGCCCCAAAGCAACGGTATATGGTTCGTTTCATCTGCGTTTTCCGTCGCGAAGCTTAAAAGCTATTATGCGAAACCGCCCTGTCGATTGCAAGCGACGATGTCGGATTGAAACGGGAAACCTGCTGCTTGCCAGTCTTATGGTTAAAAATAAGCGCGGATACGCGATATGGAAAAGGGTCGAGGCGCAAACCCCGACCCTTTACCGCATTGATGACTATCGCTGCGTGTGGATGACAACCTAGAACGTCTGCTCGTAGTCGCTGTGTTTTTTGGCCGAACGCACCAAGAACTCCTGGTTGGTGTTGGTGCCCTTAAGACCCTTGATAAACGACGCGGCTGCGCGCTCGGTGTTGTTCATGCCGGCAAGAATGCGACGCAGACCAAAGACAAACGGGCGCATCTGCTCGTCGACCAACAGGTCCTCGTTACGCGTACCGGAGGCAACAGGGTCGATAGCCGGGAAGATACGGCGGTCGGCCAGGTCGCGGTCGAGCTTAAGCTCCATGTTGCCGGTGCCCTTGAACTCCTCAAAGATGACTTCGTCCATCTTGGAACCGGTGTCGATGAGGGCAGAGGCCAGGATGGTGAGCGAGCCACCGTTCTCGATATTACGGGCTGCGCCCAGGAAGCGCTTGGGCGGATACAGGGCCGCCGAATCGACGCCGCCCGAAAGGATGCGGCCCGAGGCGGGCGCCGCCAAGTTGTAGGCGCGGGCAAGACGCGTGATGGAGTCGAGCACCACCACGACGTCGCCACCCAGCTCCACGATGCGCTTGGCGCGCTCGATGACGAGCTCTGCCACACGAGTGTGGTTGTCGGCGGGCATATCGAAGGTCGACGCCACAACCTCACCCTTGATGGAACGCTGCATATCGGTGACCTCTTCGGGGCGCTCGTCGACGAGCAGGCAGATGAGGTGCACCTCGGGGTTGTTAATCGAGATAGACTGGCAGATCTTCTTGAGGATCGTGGTCTTGCCGGCCTTAGGCGGGGACACGATCAGGCCACGCTGACCCTTGCCGATCGGCGACACGATGTCGATGGCGCGACCGGTAATGGAGTCCTTGCCGTGCTCCATGCGCAGCGGCTCGTTGGGATAGACCGGGGTGAGGTCACCAAACTTGGGGCGATTGCGAATCTGCTCGGGGTCCAGACCGTTGACGGTCGTGATCTTGGCGAGGCCGGCGCGCTTGTCGCCGCCGCGCGAAGGACGCAGCGAGCCCTCGATGACGTCGCCCGTGCGCAGGCGCGCGGAGCGGATGAGGTAGGCGGGCACGAAGGCGTCGTCGTTGGACTTCATGTAGCCGTGAGCATGGATGATGCCGGAGCTATCCGGGCGAATCTGCAGGATGCCCTTGATGTCGCGGAAGCCCTCGGCCTTCGCGGCGGTGGTGTAGATCTCTTCGACGAGTTCGGCCTTCTTCTTGCCGGTCGTCTCAATCTCGAACTCCTTGGCCTTCTCGCGCAGCTCGGCGACCTTCATGGCCGCGAGCTCCTCGCGCGAAAGCGTGGGCTCAGTCGGAGCGGCATTGCGCTCCTTATTGCGCTGCTTGCGGTCGCGCTGGCGGTTGCGGCGATCGTTGTTGCGCTCGTCCTTGCGGTCGCTGCGGTCGTCATTGCGCTTGTGCTGGCGACGGTTGGGGCGAGCGCCGTCTTCGGCCTCGGCGGGCGCGGCGCCATCGGTTGCGGCGGCGTCGGCATTGGCCGCAGCGGCGTCATTGGCCTCGGCGCCGGAATCGACCTGCGCTTCGACATCAGCCCGCTGCTCGGACGCCTTGGACTTAGCGGACTTCTTACGACCGCGCTTGGGCTTCTCGGGCGCAGGCTGTTCGACGTCCTGGGACTCAGCGGCATCAATCGATGCATCGGCGGTCGTCTCGGCGGAATCCTCGGACGCACCCTTCTTGGCAGCCTTGGCCTTGGACGTGCGCTTAGCAGCAGTACGACGGCTGCGACCGGGACGGACGTCGGCGGGCTCGGCATCGGCGGGAGCGGCCTCGGAAGTCGTAGCATCCTGGACGGGCGCGTCGGCAGCGGTTGCAGACTCGGCGGTCGCCGCAGCATCCCGAGCGGCGGCGGCTGCGGCTGCGGCCTTCTCGGCCTCGACGAAGGCCTTGGGCTTGCGACCGCGACGGTGCGGGCGCAAAGCCGGATCGACAACGGGAACTTCGCTGGCCTCGACAGGCGCAGCGGGCTCAGCAGGCGATGCGTCCTCCCCCGCTGCGGAACGGACCGAAGCCTCAGTGAGCTCGGGGGTTACCTGTTCAGCAACCTGCTCGGCCTTAGCAGCCGTGCGACGGCGCGTGCGCGGCGCCGGCTTCTCGGTCGGCTGGTCGGCGGCAGACGTCTCGGGTAAAGACGGAGCTGCGAGCTCAGTCAGAGCCGCGGCCTCACGCTCGGCAGCACGACGGCGGGCGCGCACCACCTGAGCCTCGCTAATCTGCGCCAACGCACGTGCCTGCGCGACCTCATCGGAAATCGGCGCCGAGGAGTCAGCTGCAACGGTGCGCTTGGCGCGCGTCGTGCGCGTGGTACGGCGCTTGGGTTTGGTGACCTCCTCGCCGTCAGCGACAGGCTTGGCCACGCGGCGCGTGCGCTTGGGCTTTGCCGGAACAGCCTCCTCACCAGTTGCAGGCACGGCCTTCTCAGCCGTTGCAGGCGTAGGCGTCTCAGGAGCCGAGGCTTGCGCGGGCGCCGCGACCTGGTCCGACGCAACCGGTGCAGCGGGAGCGGCCTGCGTCGTCGTTATTTCGTTTTCTTGCTGTTGATCAGACACAGTGTTTGCTCAACTTTCTTTTCAAGCCCTGTGATCACATGCTCCCTGCATAAACCTTCAGGGCGGCTAAACAGTCTAGCTCCGTCAAATACCGACGGACATCATTGATCTGTATCGAGATATTTGCGTCATATACGCAGCGTTAGTGTAACACAACCGCCGCCACCTGCAACTTAGTCATTGGGGACGTTCTTAAACGACTAGTCAAAAGGGACACTCTTTGGTTTAACACCCACAAATCTGACTGCCTCCGCCAAAACTATGGCGGTTTACTACGATGAATCGCTCAACCGCGACCACTCCGAAACTTGTTGAACTAAAACCGACGCTCCTATAAGTTGTCAAGAGGCAGTTTGCGGGAGCGCTCTCTCCAATTCGCACAGGAGCTCGTAATACCTCCTCTCCAGTTTCGTCGA
>JAGZQF010000014.1 GCA_018382295.1 Collinsella sp. | reverse complement strand
GCCTGGACGAAGTCCGGGCCCGCGCCTTTAGACGCGAGCCCGGGGCCCGTGGGTTATACCCTAAGAGCAAACCACCCTTTTTAAGGGTGGTTCTGATTGTGGTGAAATAAGGACTGATTAGACCTTTTAACTGGTAAAACAGTCCCTATTTCACCGCAACTTATGAAGACGCCCCTCAAGCACGGTCCCATCAGGGAAAAGGGCATATATCGACAAAGCGCAATTCAGACCCTTCCAACTTTGTATATGCAGCACCCCAAGTAAAACGCGGCGACCCCTTAGTTACCGCAGGCCGGACACAGGGTTACTTTCCAAATCTTTCCGCAGGACGGAGGAGCCCCCGCCGCACGTAGTGCGCAGCGGAGGCTCCGACATGTCCGAGGACGATTTGGAGAGTAACCCTGTGTCCGGCCGGAGGGACCCAAACACGGCCATGCTTCTTATGTGCAGCAAAGCTAATGCTGCTAAAATACTAAGCGCTCATGTAGTTTAAACGCACGACGATAAGGAGCACCAGTGGGTAACCACTTCCGTACCTCCGGTGCGGGCGATGATGCCCCCAAGACGCAGGCAGGCGTCCAGGGCAGTCGTTTCGCCACTCCGGATTCAGAGGGCCAGCCTGTTGCTCAGGCCCCCGCTCAGCCGGCAGATCAGGCACAGCCGGCATCCGATCCCTTTGCCTACAATCCAACCAGCGATGTCGCGCTTTCCGGCACGGCGGGTTTTGAGCCCGTTCAGGCCGTGACCGCTCGCGTGGAGCAGCCTCAGGCTGGTGCCGCCACGCCGCAGCCTACCATGGCCGGCATTCCCGACCCCTTGGCCCCTGCGACGCCGGCTCCTCAGCCTGCGCAGTCCGGTCTCTTTGCCGCTATTCCCGACCCCACGCAGCCTGCTGCCCCGGTGGTCGAGAGCGATCAGGCAGCCGAGGTCGCAAGCATCGATAACGCGCTCAACAACCCCGATTTTACGTCGGTGTTTGCGCCCATCGATCCGCAGGCCAGCCGCAAGAAGATGGCCAAGCAGGCCGGTGTCGAGCCCGTCATCCTTATGGAGCATGTCACCAAGATCTATCCGGCACAGCCCAACAAGCCTGCACTCGACGACATCAACATCGAGATCTATCCGGGCGAGTTTGTCTTCCTGGTCGGTCACTCCGGCTCGGGTAAGACCACGCTGCTGTCGACGCTCAACCGCGACGTCAAGCCGACGAGCGGCCGCATCCTGGTTGCCGGTCAGGACCTCATGAAGATCAAGAACCGCAAGGTTCCGTTCCTGCGCCGCCAGATTGGCGCCGTGTTCCAGGACTTTAAGCTTCTGCCGCAAAAGACCGCCTACGAAAACGTGGCGTTTGCCCTGCAGTGCATCGGCAAGCCCAAGGGCGTCATTCGCAGCCAGGTGCCCGAGGTGCTGCGTCTGGTCGGTCTGGCCGATCAGATGGACTCGCTGCCCGACCAGCTTTCCGGTGGCGAGCAGCAGCGCGTTGCCGTCGCCCGTGCTATGGTCAACCGTCCGCCGCTGCTGATCTGCGACGAGCCCACGGGCAACCTCGACCCGGCGATCTCGCTGGGCATCATGAAGCTGCTTGAGCGTATTAACCGCACCGGCACCACCGTGATCGTCGCCACGCACGACCGCGAGATGGTCGATAGCATGCACCGTCGCGTGATCGCCCTCGAGGGCGGCCACGTCATCCGCGACCAGGAGAGGGGAGGTTACGGCAACTATGGCACCAACTAACGTGGGCTACTCCTTCAAAGAGGCAATCAGCCACTTCTTCCGTAACTGGACTACCTCGCTCGGCGCCGTCATCACGATCTTCCTTTCGCTGTTTATCATCGGCCTGTTCATTATGGGCTCCGCGGTGCTGAACTCCGTGATCGGCACCGTCGAGGATCAGGTTGTCATCAACGCCTTCATTAGTGATGACGCCGATCAGGCTGATGTTCAGGCTTTTGAGGCCGAGCTTAAGACGTGGAGCAACGTCAAGTCCGTGACCTATAAGGACAAGGACGACGCGAAGGCCGAGTATTCGAGCAAGATGTCGGGCAACGCCGACGCCACCATGAGCGCGCTCGATGGCCAGAACCCGCTGCCGGCTTCCTTCGCTATTGAGATGGACGATCCGTCCAAGGTCGAGAGCACGGCAGAGAAGCTCAAGAAGGATGCCGATTTCCAGAAGATCGTGGATGACGGCGACGTCAACGCGAGCGTGCTGTACGGCCAGGAGGCAGTGAGCCGCCTGTTCCAGGTGACCAACTACATCCGCATCGCCGCCGTGGTGCTCGTTGGCCTTCTGACCTTTATCGCTTTCATCTTCATCAACAACACGATTCGCCTATCCATCACGGCACGTCGTCGTGAGATTGCGATTATGCGTCTGGTCGGCGCCAGCAACGGCTTCATTCGCGGCCCGTTTATCACCGAGGGCGTACTACAGGCCATTTTGGGCTCGTTGCTTTCCATCGGCGTTCTGGAGCTGCTGCGCAACCTGATGATTCCGCGTCTGCAGGAGAGCATCGGCTGGATGTCGTTTGCCCTGCCGATGCAGTACTACTTGGTGACCTATGCTGCGCTGATTCTGGTCGGCGTGATTATCGGTTTCTTTGGTTCTGCCATCGCCATGCGCCGCTACCTGCGCGTGTAGGCATGCCTGGAATTCATCCCTTCCAACGGGTCGTCTCTTATGGGGCGGCCCGTTTTTTGATCCCTAGGGGACGGCAGGAAAGCGAATCATTTGGGTAGACTCTTTGGAGTTCGCAATCGATAGTTAGGAGGCGCCATGGGGCGCAATAACAAGCATAAGCGTGGAGCTCGCAATAAGCGCGGGCCGGTGCGCAGCGAACGCCGTCCGAGCCTGACCGGGCGCGTGCAGCTCCATGAGCACAGTGCCTATGTCATAACCGAGAATGGCGACTACAAGGTCATGGGCCGCGGTAAGCGCGAGATCATGGATGGCGATACCGTTGCCGTGAGCATTAAGAACAGCCCGCACGGTGAGCGGCGCGCCGTGATCGAGGGCGTGGTTGAGCGTGCAGCCATAAGCGTGGTGGGCACGTACCAGACCGCCGGTCCGCTCGGTGTGATTGAGCCGCTCGATTCGCGTCTGAAGGCCGACTTCTTCATTCTGCCCGAGGATACCTCGGCGGATCGTCTGGGCGTCCACCCGGGTGATGCTGTTGTCGCGCACATTTTGACCTACCCGACGCGCCTGGAATCGGGCACCGTGACGATTGAACGCCGCATTGGCGGAGATGACGCGCCCGATTTGGGCGTTCAATATGTGATGGCGCGTTACGGCTATACCGATAGCTATCCCGAGGCCGCGCTGGACGAGGCCGAGGGGCTTTCGCTCGATGTGTCCGCGGCGCTTAAGGACCCGCTCCGCCGCGATCTGCGCGACCGCTTTGTCATCACGATCGACCCGGTCGACGCGCGCGACTTTGACGATGCCATTTCGCTGGAGCGTACGCCCGAGGGTGGCTACAAGCTGGGTGTGCATATCGCCGACGTTTCACACTATGTGGCTTGGGACGGGCATATCGATCTTGAGGCTCGCCATCGTACGACATCGGTGTATCTGGCCGATCGCGTGCTTCCCATGCTGCCCGAACGCCTGTCCTGTGACCTGTGCTCGCTTCGCCCTGACGAGGACCGTCTTGCGTTTACCGTCGATATCGAGCTCGATGCGCAGGGTCGCGTGCGGCATTACGATCCGTATCCCAGCGTGATTCGCTCGCGTGTGCGTATGGACTATGACGGCGCCGAGGCGCTGCTGGTGCGTGCCGGCGCGGTTGAGTATTCGGTGCTGGAGGGTGCAGCCGAGGATGTTGCGGCTGCCGAGACCTCGCGCGAGGAAGCGCTTGAGCGCGGTCTTGCGTGCGAGGAGGCCGCCCGCGGCTACAACATCGACCTCGGCGATTTCCTTGTCGCCGCTAACGAACTCGCCGAACTTCGCCGTCGTATTCGTCGCGCCCGCGGCTCAGTCGATTTTGACACAGCCGAGATTCGCGCTCTATTGGATGAGGACGGAGTGCCCGTGCAGATTGTGGCGCGTGAGCGTTCGTGTGCCACGTCGCTTATCGAGGAAGCCATGCTGCTCGCCAACGAGTGCGTTGCAGAGTGGCTGGCAGACCGTGATATCGAGGCCTGCTATCGTGTGCATGAGGATCCGAGCCCCGATAGCCTGCACGGTGCTGCCGTTGCGCTGGCGCAGCTAGGCATCATCGACGATCGCCGTGCTGCCGGTATTGCCCTGGGGAGCCCCGATGAGCTGCAGGCTGCAGTTGATGCTGCCGCCGGTACGGCCAACGCACCGCTCGTCAACACGCTGCTTCTGCGCAGCATGCAGCGCGCGCTGTACAAGCCGCGCAACGAGGGCCACTTTGCGCTCGCCGCGCCGTGCTACTGTCACTTTACGAGTCCCATCCGTCGCTACCCCGATCTGGTGGTGCACCGCGTGCTCAAACTGCAGTTGGCCTATGAGCAGCTCGGCGGCAAGGACGCCTTGGTCCGTACGCCGCGGCTGATCGGTAAGGGGCGCGAGTCGCTGCCGCGCATTCTGCCGCAGATCTGCCGCGCATGTAGCGATGCCGAGCGCGCGGCAGATGCCGCCAGCCATGCGACGCAAAAGATCAAGATTGCCCAGTACTATGAGGACCGTCTGGGTGAGCGCTATGCCGGAACCGTCTCGTGGGTTAGCAGCATGGGCCTCTTTGTGCGCTTGGACCTAACACAGGTCGAGGGCCTGGTTTCAATTAAGAGCCTGGGCAACGAGTGGTTCGAGTTCGACGAGGACGCGCTAACGCTCACAGGTGCCGACACGGGCACCCGTTACGAGCTGGGGCAGCGCGTGATTATCGAGGTCTCGCGCGTCAATACCACGCGTGGGCACTTGGACTTTAAGCTTATCCATTAGCTAAATCCCGACTCGTGGCGAGAGAGCGGAGGGCGGCCTTTCGGGACCGCCCTTCGCATTTGAATCGTGGCTACCTTGCCGTCTGCTCGGCCGCCCGCTTACCTGCTATTTGAGAGGTAAAACCTACCAAAATAAACCTGTCCCTTTTTGGCAGGTTTACAAGAAAGCGGGGATGAGATGGCGACGGTGTACGGTTATGCGCGGGTGAGTTCGCGCGATCAGAACCTTAATCGGCAGCTGGATGCGCTGGGCGCCTATGGCGTGGGCTCGGCGAATATTTATGCCGACCATGCGAGCGGCAAGGACTTCGATCGACCGCGTTATCGCGAGCTGCTGCACGTCCTGGGAGACGGGGACGTACTGGTGGTGCTTTCTATCGACCGACTTGGCCGTAATTACTCCGAGATTCTTGAGGAATGGCGACGCATTACCAAGGAGCTCGGGGTTGCCATTGTGGTGTTGGACATGCCATTGCTTGACACGCGCGCTAGGGCCAGCGGCGCGCCGGATGTGACCAACGTCCTGATTGCCGATATTGTGCTGCAACTGCTGAGCTACGTGGCGCAGGTAGAGCGCGAGAATATCCATCGGCGCCAAGCGGAGGGAATTGCAGCGGCGCGGGCGCGAGGGGTCCGTTTCGGTCGACCTCGCAAGCCGTGCCCTCCTCAGTTTGAGCTGGTGCGCGATAGCTATGAGGCGGGCGATATTACCCGCAGCCAGGCGGCAAAGTGCCTGGGCGTGTGCGTGGGGACGTTCGATCGCTGGATGCGCGAGGCGGGGTAGGGGTTTGCGTCGCTTTGTCGCTTCCTGTTGCGATTCAAATTTTGATACGGTGACGATGCCATTTGGGGCTACACTCGCTGATATTCAAAAAAGGAGGTTGGCCCTTGGCGCGCGTAAAACAAATAATCGGATGGACCGCGATCGTTCTGTTCGCTGCAACGCTGGCGGGCATCTGGGTGCTGACGGAGCAAAATGCGGTGGAGACGTCGTTGCTGAGCGAGTCCACCGCGCGTGTGGTGGAGGGCCAGGCTACGGGCGTTCAGGCTACCGGCATCACGGGTGAAATTCAGGCGGGGGACGGCATGACTGAGAGTACCAATCCGGCTGCCTCGACGGTCCAGCCTGGTCGACTTGCTTCCATTCGCATGTGGGTAGGCGCAAACGTCCGTCGCGTCGCCCATACCGTAGAGTTTTTCTTCGTCGGATTGGTCGCCTCGGTGATCGTGGTCTGCTTTTCCAGGCGTCCATGGAGTGTGTGTTCCCGTTGCGTGCCTGTGTTTCTCTTTTGCGCTGCCTGCTCCGTTGGCGACCAGGTGCATAAGATCTTTGTTCCCGGCAGGCATTTCGACGTTATCGATTTAGGATTCGATGCTGCGGGCTATGTCACCGCCATGCTGTTGGTATTGCTGGCAGCGGCGTTGGTGCGCCATGCGACTCGGCCGATCGGCGCCCATGCGAGGCGCTAGCCGGTAACAAACCCGTTTCTGATAATGCGACCTTGTTGAATTATTTTGTGTCGCGCGTATTTCCGAGCGGTCGGATTTGAGGGGCGAGCGGTAGAACGCTCGCCCTTTGTGCGCCACGATGCGGCACAATGTACCGCAAAAGCTGTTTGTATCCGGTACGAATCGTTCGTTGGTCTTTAATTCTTCTCAACGGAGGTGTTTGAGATGGCAAACGGATTGCTTTTGCGGCTTCGCGAGCGTGAGCTCAGCGCGAGCCCGGCGGAACGCAATGTCATCGCATATGTAAGCGCTCATCCGCACGAGGTGGTCGGGCTGTCCGTCCGCGGTCTTGCCGATGTCACGTTCTCCTCGCCCTCGAGCATTTTGCGCTTTTGCAAGCGTTTGGGTTTTGCGGGCTACAAGGAGTTCCAGCGCGAACTGATTGCCGAGCTGGCGCTCTTAGGTGACAAGAAAGACGTAGCCCTCGAGGACATCTCCATGGATGACAGCGTCGAACGTATCGTGGGGAAGGTGATGAAAAGCAACGTGCGCACGATCGAGGCGACGGCGCGAACGCTCGATTACACCGTCTTGGAGCGATGCGCGGCCCGTCTTAAGCGGGCACGCGCGGTCAATCTGTTCGGTATTGGTGCCTCTCGTTTGGTCGCGCACGACCGGCGCAAAAGCTCATGCGTGTCGACAAAGAGTGCCATCTGTACGACGACTGGCATGATCAGCTCTTATGTGCCAAGAACATGCATGAGGGCGATATGGCAATCGCCTTTAGCTACTCGGGCTTGACGCAAGAGGTGCTGGACTGCACCGCCGAGGCTCAACGTCACAACTGTCCCGTTGTGGCCGTTACCAAAGTAGATGGATCATCCAATCTTGCCACCATGGCCGATGCCGTGCTCGGCGTCGCTGCGAGTGAACCCTTGGTCCGCAGCGGTGCCATGGCTTCGCGTATGGCCCAGCTTATGGTTGTCGATGCCCTGTACGCTGCTTACGTTGCCAGCGACTACGAACGGGCGACGCATGTCATAAAGCAAAACTACATCGAGAAACAGGAAAGATGAGGTGAATGAAATGCTCGATTTAACAAAATTCACGACCGAACAGCGTAATCAAAGGTCAATGGACCTCGATACGATGACATCGCTGCAAATCGTCACGACGATGAACGATGAGGATCTTCGTGCCGTCCAGTCGGTCACGAAAGTGTTGCCCCAGGTTGCCATGGCAATCGACTGGACTGCTGAGACACTCGAGCGCGGCGGGCGCGTCTTTTACATGGGCGCAGGCACCAGCGGTCGTCTGGGCGTACTCGACGCTTCGGAGTGTCCGCCCACGTTTGGCGTGTCACCCGATCTGATTGTCGGGCTCATTGCCGGAGGCGAGACGGCGTTTATCAAGGCTGTCGAAGGTGCCGAAGACAGCGAGGAGCTTGGCGCGAGCGACCTGCGGGAGCGTGGACTCTCGGACAAGGATCTTGTCGTTGGCCTGGCGGCAAGCGGCCGTACTCCTTATGTGGTGGGCGGCCTTGCGTACGCCAAGACAACTGGGTGCAAGACCATTGCAATTGTCTGCAACCAAGGGTCGAAGATCGGGGAGAGCGCAGATCTTGCCATTGAGCCCGTGCCCGGTCCCGAGGTGCTGACCGGCTCAACGAGGCTCAAGGCGGGAACGGTTCAAAAGCTCATTCTCAACATGATTTCGACCGGTGCCATGGTCAAGATCGGCAAGGTATACCAAAACCTGATGGTCGATGTGCAGCAGACGAACGAGAAGTTGGTGGTGCGCGGCCAGAACATCGTGATGGAGGCGACCGGCTGCACGCGCGAGTGCGCTGTTCAGGCGCTTGCAGATGCCGGCGGCCACGTAAAAACCGCTATTGTCTCGGTACTGCTGGACTGCGATGCCGAGCAGGCTGCGGTAGCTCTTGAGCGGGCGCGAGGCCATGTCCGTGCTGCGGTGAGTGGCCATGAGAAGAGCAATGCCGACGCCCAATAGGTGCGCGGCGTGAGCTGATATGACATCCAGACGAGATACCCAATACAAGGAGGAGTTATGACGAACAAAGAGCTGGCTCAAAAGCTGCTGGACCTTTTGGGCGGTAAAGACAACGTGCTCGCAAACGCGGCGTGCATGACGCGCCTGCGCGTGACCGTCAAAGACACGGGTAACGTCGACACGGAGGGTATTAAGGCGCTCGACGGCGTGATGGGCCTGGTCGAGGACGACACGATGCAGATCGTGCTGGGTCCGGGCAAGGTGAATAAGGTGCTCGAGGAGTTCTCCAAGCTCACCGGCCTTGCGAAAGGCGTTGCTGACGAGAGCGTGGTTGATGCTGCGGCCACAAACAAGGCCGCGCAGAAGGCCAAGTACGAGTCTAAGCCGGTTCAGGCCTTCCTCAAGAAGATTTCCAATGTCTTCGTCGCCCTGCTTCCCGGCATCATTGCGGCTGGCCTCATCAACGGTATCTGCAACGTCATTAACGTCTCGACGGCAGGCGCGCTTGCAGGCGAGTGGTGGTACCAGGGCATTCGTTCCATGGGCTGGGCCCTGTTTGCCTATCTGCCCATCTTGGTGGGCTATAACGCGGCACGTGAGTTTGGTGGCTCCGCTGCGCTGGGCGGCATCGCCGGCACGATGTGCATCGCCAACAGTGCCATGCCCCTGCTTGCGCCTGGCGCGGCTGATCCTGCCACTGCCATTCTGCTGCCGCTCACCAGTGCGCAGTACAACCCCGCAGCGGGCGGCATGATCGCGGCTCTCATCGCTGGCGCATTTTTTGCCTGGATGGAGCGTCAGATTCGCAAGGTTATGCCCAACGCACTCGACACGTTCTTGTCCCCGCTGCTGGTGCTCATCATCGGCGCCTTTGCTCTGATGCTCGTCATCCAGCCGGTTGGCGCATGGCTGACGACTGCCATCTTTAGCGTTTTGACCTTTATCTTCGAGAAGCTGGGCGTCCTGGGCGGCTATATCCTGTCGGCAGGCTTCTTGCCGCTGGTGTCCGTCGGCCTGCATCAGGCGCTCACGCCGATTCACGCTATGCTCAACGATCCCGACGGCGCTACCAAGGGTATCAATTACCTGCTTCCCATCCTTATGATGGCTGGCGGCGGCCAGGTCGGTGCCGGTTTGGCGCTGTACTTTAAGACCAAGAACGCCAAGCTCAAGAAGTACGTCGCAGAGTCCATTCCCGTTGGAATCCTGGGTGTGGGCGAGCCTCTGATGTATGCTGTTACGCTGCCGCTCGTTCGTCCGTTTGTGACGGCCTGCCTGGGTGCCGGATTTGGCGGCGCGCTCGCGGCGCTGCTTCACATCGGCACGGTTTCTCAGGGCGTTTCCGGTCTGTTTGGCCTGCTGATCGTCGTTCCTGGCCAGCAGCTCGGCTACGTTGCCGCTATGCTGCTTGCCTATGCCGCCGGCTTTGTCCTGACGTGGTTCTTTGGCGTCGACGAGCAGAAGATCAACGAGTTCTTTGGCGAGTAGTTTGATATCGCGAGCCGTGTTGCTCGGGGTTCGCGGCGCGCGGCAGATTTCTTGATGTTATGGTTGTGCCGGCGGGGCTAGCTGCTCCGCCGGCCTTTTTTAAAGGAGCGTTGAAGCGTGAAAACGGGTATTTCAATTTATCTTTCCAGCCCTTTGCAGGATATTGAGCGGACGATTGAGCGTGGCGCCGCGGCGGGTGCGCGCTACGCGTTCACCTCGCTGCATATTCCCGAGGATGGGGGAGCGGCGTATGCCGATAAGGTCCGTCATGTGCTGTCGCTGCTTTCCGCCCGCGGCATTGCGCTCATTGCCGATGTGGGGCCTCGCACGTGCGATTTGCTCGGGCTTGAGCGCATCGAGGACCTGCGCGATCTGGGGTTGGAATACCTTCGTTTGGACTATGGCTTTAGCGCCCAGCGGGTCGCGGAGCTGTCCGGTGTATTTCGCATTGTGGTCAATGCATCGACAGTGAGTTCTGATGAAATCGCATCGTGGCGTGAAGCCGGCGCCGATGTGACTCGTTTTGCCGCCTGCCACAATTTTTACCCCAAGCCTTATACCGGTTTAGCTCTGGAGGACATTGCTCGGGTGAATCTTCGTCTTGCGGCGCTTGGATTCGAAATCATGGTTTTTGTGCCGGGTGATGCTAACGTTCGCGGGCCGGTATTCGAGGGACTGCCGACGGTCGAGGCGCAGCGCGGTCGCGCGTCAAAGGTTGCTCTCAATATGCTTGAGCTTGCACATGGCGCCGATTGCGACATTGTGTTGGTCGGCGACCCCGATCTTTCCGATGCGGGCTGGGCGCAGTTTGCTCAAGTTTCCGCCGGATACGTGGACCTGCAATGCGAGCTTGAGCCCGGTTATGCCTATGTGCGCGGGCAGATTCATCACGACCGGCCCGACTCGAGCGTCCTCATCTTTAGGTCTCAGGAGTCACGTACGACGCTTAAGCCGGATTCCGTGTCGACGGATGCCGGAGCCGGCCTGCCGCGAAAGGCGGGGTCGATCGCTGTGAGCAATAGCGGATATGGGCGCTACGAAGGCGAGCTTGAGATTGCGCGGGTCGATCTTCCCGGTGACGAGCGCATGAACGTTGCGGGCCATATCACGCCCGAGGCAATGGAGCTGCTGCCGTTCATCAAACGCGGATTCGGGGTACGGTTCGTTTAGCGTGTGACCCGTGGGCTACAATTGGCCCATCATACGAAGGCGCCTCGTGTGGCGTGTGCCTGCGTTGGCCGATCTATATTCGGAGGATTCCCATGACCGTACTGTTTGTTGAATATCCCAAGTGCTCGACCTGTAAGAAGGCCAAGGCATGGCTGGATGAACATGGGGTTGAGTATATCGACCGCGATATCGTTTTGGACAATCCTACGGCTGATGAGCTTGCGACCTGGATTGCTCATTCGGGGCTGCCGGTGCGGCGCTTCTTTAATTCGTCGGGCATGAAATATCGAGAGCTGGGCCTGAAGGCGCGTCTGGATGCGGGCATGACGGATCGGGAGTGCTACGAGCTGCTGGCGACCGACGGCATGCTGGTCAAGCGTCCGCTGCTGGTGGGCGACGACTTTGCGATTCCCGGCTTTAGGGAATCGGCTTGGGCCGAGGCGTTGCTGTAGCGGCTGCGGAAAGTGCGACCCGGAATTCGCTTCCAGAATGGGATGCGCTTTCCCAAAGTGGCCGGTTGCGGAAAGCACGTCCCATTCTGAGCTTCGATTGTGGGACACGGTTTCCGGTTGAGGGCTCGACGGGAAAGTAGGGACCAGTTTGAGCTTGAAATCTGGGACGCACTTTCCGCCGGCGGGCCTGCCCCAGTCAGTCCGCCAGCTGTGCCCATTCGTGCGGATCGTAGACCTTTACGTGTTTGTTGGGCTTGCCGCTCCAGTACTCCTCGTCCATAAAGGGCAGATATGCCTGAATACCGGGGCAGATAAAGGGAATCCGCTGCTGTTGCAGTCGCTCACGCTGGCGCTGCTCCAGGTGTGCCTCGGATATGACGGTCGGCATACCGGACAGCTCGACGAGGCTTGCCTGGATTCGTTTAAGGTCGGGGAGTCCCGCGTGCCATGACATCCGCATGATCAAAAAGGATGCACGGCGGTATTTTGCCTGCATCACCGTGATGGCGGGGCGCAGTGTGGGATGGATTTTGTCCCGTTCGGGCCAAAGGTCAGCAGTGATCTCGAGGCCCAGGGTCTCCCATAGGTAATCAAGCTCTTCGTCCATGGCGCCTCGATATCTACGCGATCATTGATACTTCGATTGTGTTGCCTGGTGCTATCGTTTTCGCGGTAGAATCTGCCAACGGTTGACGGCTACCGCTCGCGGCGTTTTGCCCTTCGTGTACAGCGGCCGGCTTCACAGGTCCTTCACGGGTTGGACTAAATTAGGCCAATTTGACTGAATTTCAAAAAAGTCAAAATTGGGGCTTGCGTCACGGCGAGACTTCCCGTATATTTCTTTTTTGCGCAAAGGCACAGCCGAGCGCAGCGATGCAGTCATTGGGATGTCGTCTAATGGCAGGACAGCGGATTCTGGTTCCGTCAATGGGGGTTCGACTCCCTCCATCCCAGCCATTGCATTTGCTACATATGGCCCGTTCGTCTAGCGGTTTAGGACGCCGCCCTCTCAAGGCGGAGATCACCAGTTCGAATCTGGTACGGGCTACCAAAATTGAACGCCCGGGCCTCGTAAGAGACCCGGGTTTTGTGTATTGACCGTATATACGGCGCCTGCCGTGTTTCGCTCAGATCGAGGAGTAGCCATGGATCTGCCCATCAGCTTGCAAGACATCACGTATGCCGAGAACTATCTGGCGCAGGGCGACTTGGCTACGGCGACGCCGCTGCTGGAGCGTCTGGTGGAGCTCGCCGAGGAGTATATTGATGCTGAGTGCAAGACGGAGGAGAAGCGTCAATACTTTAGCTTCGATAGCAAGTTTGAGCGCTTGGCCTATCGCCGCGTGGAGAAGGATCCGCGCGAGCTCGTGCAGGTCGAGGTGCCGTTTGACCGCCTGTACTCTGACATGGCGTTTGCCTACATTCGCCAGCAGGATTATGTGAGCGCTCGTAATGCCCTGATGCAGGCTGTGCGTTGGGACCCCATGAACTGCAACTATCGCTTGGATTTGGCCGAGCTGTTCCGCGCACTCGAGGACAAGCAGGAATGGGCATCGCTCTCGTTCTCGGTGCTGGAGCGTGCAAGCGATGGCAAGTGCGCCGCCCGCGCTTACGCCAATCTAGGTCAGTACTTCTTGGAGCCCGAGACCGAGAACGTTTCGGCTGCCGTGGGCTGCGCGCGTCTGGCGCTGCGCCTGGCGCCCAACGATGCGCATACGACGCGCCTGCTCAACAAGATCCATACCACCTATCCGGATGCCGCTGATGAGAGCGACGACCACGTGATGGGTGAACTGGCCCTGCAAGGCGTGCCGACCTCGCCTTCGGCCGAGATTGCCATCTGCCTGATTATGTGCGCGACCGATGCTGCAAGCGACGGCGACAAGCAGGAGGCGACGCGCCTGACTGTGCGTGCTCGCGACTTGGTGGGCGAGGAGGCCTGCGCGGCGATTATCAAACTGGTGCGCGAGAGCGATGCCGAGCTCAATGCCGAGCGCAAGGCAAAGCGTGAGGCTGCGGGCTCAAACGCCGATGGAGCCAAGGAGGCCGGCGATGCCCAGTAAGCGCGAGCGCAAACTCATTTCCAAGAATCGCTCGGCACATCACGAGTACTTTATCGATGAGACGTTTGAGTGCGGTATTGAGCTGAGCGGCACCGAGGTCAAGTCGATTCGCGAGCGCGCCTGTCAGATCACTGACACTTTTGCGCTGATTCGTGGCGGCGAGTGCTGGCTCGTCGGACTGCATATCCACCCTTATAGCCATGGTGGCGTGTGGAATCGCGATCCCGATCGTCGGCGTCGTCTGCTGCTGCACCGCAAGGAGATCGACTTTCTTGACGGCAAACTTCGCAACCGTGGTTATGCGCTGGTTCCGTTGGAACTCTACTTTAATACCGACGGCCGCGTAAAGCTGCTGCTGGGTCTGGGTCGCGGCAAGAAGCTCTACGACAAGCGCGAGGACTTGGCCAAGCGTGATGTCCAACGCGAGATCGACCGCGCCCTCAAAGAGCGCAATCGCTGACCACCCTTCATAAGTTGCGGTGGAATACGGACTGTTTTGCCTGTTTGAGGGACTATTCAGTCCCTATTTCACCGCAACTGTGGGTGTCTCATCTTTCTTACTGTTCTGACACATATGTCTCAAAGGCGGCGTCCGTTATGGGTGCCGCCTTTTTTTTGTGGGTACATACATCCATGAGGTTCAATTCTGGGTTAGGGGAGTGATCGTTATGGACAAAACTGCGTTCTTTACGATGCCGAGCGGCCTGTATGTGGTGAGTGCCGCGGCCGACGGGCTGCGTGCCGGCTGCGTTATCAACACAGTGGTGCAGGTGACATCCGCCCCGGCGCGCATCTCGGTTGCCGTGAACAAGGAAAATGTCACGTCCGGCGTAATCGCATCGGCTAAGGCTTTTGCGCTGACCGTGATTGACCAGACCGCCGACATGCTCTATATCGGCAACTTTGGCTTCCGCACCAGCAGCGATTACGACAAGTTTGCCAAGTACGAGACCCACGAGACCGCGCTGGGCATGCCCTATGTGCCCGAGCACGCGGCGGCGCTGTTTAGCTGCCGTCTGATTGATGCCGTGGATGTGGGCACGCACCTGCTCTTTATCGGTGAGGTCGAAGATGCCGAGCGTCTGAGCGGCGAGGCCCCGCTGACCTATGACTACTACCACAAGGTGTTAAAGGGCAAGACGCCGCCCAAGGCTTCGTCGTATCAAGGCTAGAAATGTTCTAAAAATACTTGCATTATATTATTGAGAATATATACTAATAAGCAAGTACACCAGCAGTCACGTTCGAGAGGAAAACATCATGGCTGAGGAGAAGAAGACGTATAAGTTTGTGTGCACCGTTTGCGGCTACGAGGTTGAGGTCGACACGCCCGAGCTGCCCGAGGACTACGTGTGCCCGGTCTGCGGCGTCGGTCCCGATCAGTTTGAGCTCGTCGAGGAGTAGCTCGTAGACACACGGCGATTAGCCATACAGAGCTCTGTCCAAGGGTCCCGGCTGGATATTCCGGCTGGGACCCTTTTGATTTATCTGACGGTTTAAAACGGCCTTACGTGTTACAGATTGAGACGTTATATCTGGACGGCCACGCCATCCCAATTACATCCCCGTTAGCAGCACGATGTCGAGAATCGTCACGATGACGCCGATCCCTACGAGCAGCGCGTTGAGCGGGCGCGAGTTGGCGTATTTGCCCATGACGCGGGCTGAGCTGGTGAGCCGTATGAGCACAAAGACCGTAATCGGCAGCTGGAGCGACAGCAGTGCCTGACTCCAGATGAGACCTTCAAAAGGATTTGGGACGACCAGACACGCCGCCACTGCGCCGGCGAAACAGGCCGCTACCCCGATCGAGGAATGTCGGTCGTGGATGTCGTATTCCTCGTCGAACATGCCCGCCGAAATGGTGCCCGCCGCCATGCCCGCCGTCACACTACTCGATATGCCCGCAAACAGCAGTGCCACCGCAAAGATAGTCGAGCTCGCCGGGCCCAAGATGGGGGAGAGCGTGTCCGCTGCGACGGCGAGGTCGTCTACGACAATGCCGTGCGCAAAGAAGGTCGTTGCGGCCAGGATGACCATGGCCGAGTTGATCGCCCAGCCCACGCCCATCGAAAAGAGCGTGTCGAAGAGTTCGTAGCGCAGACGTTCCTCGATAATCTGCTCGCCTTGGCCTTCGAAGTGCATGGATTGGATGACCTCGGAGTGCAGGAAGAGGTTGTGAGGCATAACGACCGCGCCTAGGACACTTACGATAATCGCGGCCGAGCCGGTGGGCATACTGGGTGTGATCCAGCTTGCGGCGGCCTGCGGCCAGTCGACCTTGACTAGTGCAAGCTCGGCCAAAAACGAGAGTCCTACCACGCCTACGAAGGCGATGATCCAGCGTTCGGCACGCTTGTAGGAGTTCGTCATGAGCATCGCCATCGATACTGCCGCCACGATGACGCAGCCCGCGCGCACGGGCAGCCCAAAGAGCATTTGAAGGGCAATCGCGCCACCCAGGACTTCGGCCATGGCGGTGGCGATGGTCGCGAGATAGGCGCTGCCGAGCACCGCGCGTCCCACGATGCGGGGGAGAAAGCGGGTCGTGGCCTCGGCAAGACAAGCGCCCGTGGCGATACCCAGGTGCGCCGCATTGTGCTGCAGCACAATGAGCATAATCGTGGACAGTGTGACGATCCACAGCAGCGCGTAGCCAAACTGCAAGCCCGCGGCCATATTGGAGGCCCAGTTGCCCGGGTCGATAAAGCCGACGGTCACGAGCAGCCCGGGGCCGATGTGCCGCGCAATGTCTAGGCCTCCGTGACCACCGGTGCGTCGGCAGCCAAAGTGTTGTTTGAGATGGTTGAGCATGGTGAGCTCCTGCGTGCCGTTTGTTTGACGCCGCAAAGGATACCCGTTTTAGGCTCAAAAGTTAACCAAGACTAACAAAATTGTTGTATTTGAATAGGATGGTGAAAGGGGATTGCTGAAATGTCTTGATCTGTAACAACTAGGGATGGAAATTGGGTCTTACTGTTACGGATTGAGATGTTTGAAGCGGTGAGCTTACAGGCCGAACTTGGGGCCTATGTTGTCGCCCTTGAGGTCGGCGGTGTCCACTCGTAGGGCGTGCGTTACGCGATTGTTTCGAAACGGGCGGGAAACACAACGGGCCGGTGATGCTCCTAGTATGCCTATTCAACTGACTGTCTAAATATCTAGGGGAGGATCGCGATGCAGGCAGATTCCGCTCGGCAGCAGGGCCTTTATCGCCCCGAATTCGACCACGATGCATGTGGCATCGGCGCGCTTGCCGATATCAACGGCGAGCGCCATCACCAGATTCTGGACGATGCGCTGTCCATTCTGGTCAACTTGGAGCACCGCGGCGGTACGGGACTCGAGAAGAATACCGGCGACGGCGCCGGCATCCTGTTTCAGGTCCCGCATCACTTTTTCCGCAAAGAGGCTCAAAAGTGCGGCCAGATTCTGCCGGCAGAGGGCGACTATGGCGTGGCCATGCTGTTCTTCCCGCAGGACGACAAGGGCGTAGAGGATGCCCGTCGCGTGTTTGAGGAGGGCTGCGCCGAGGCCGGCGTGCCGCTGCTCTTTTGGCGCGAGGTGCCCGTCGACCCGCACGACCTGGGCGAGACGGCCCGCGCCTGCATGCCTACCATCCTGCAGGCCTTTCTGGGCCGCCCCGACGACACGCCGGCCGGCGACGCATTCGAGCGCCGCCTGTACGTGTGCCGCCGCACCATCGAAAAGAAGGCCGACGCTGAGTTCGCCCTGCGCGACAAGATCTTCTATGTGTGCTCCATGAGCTCGCGTACCATCGTGTACAAGGGCATGCTTGTGGCCACGCAGATGCGCCGTTTCTTCATCGACCTCAACGACGCCGCCGTCAAAACGGCCGTGGCGCTCGTCCACTCGCGCTACTCCACCAACACCACGCCCAGCTGGGAGCGCGCACATCCCAACCGCTTTATCATCCACAACGGCGAGATCAACACTCTCAAGGGCAACGTCAACTGGATTCGCGCCCGCGAACCCAACCTGTACAGCCCCGTGCTGCAGCACGATCTTGAGCGCGTGATGCCCATCATCAACCGCGAGGGCTCCGACTCCGCGATTCTGGACAATGTGCTTGAGTTTTTGGTCATGAACGGTCGTCCGCTCACGCGTGCCGCATCCATGCTGCTGCCCGAGCCGTGGGACCACAACGACAGCCTGAGTGAGGAGCGCCGCGCCTACGACGCCTACCAGTCCATGCTCATGGAGCCGTGGGATGGCCCGGCGGCCATCGCCTTTACCGACGGTCGCACGCTGGGTGCCGCCCTCGACCGTAACGGCCTGCGTCCCGCCCGCTACTATGTGACGCGCGACGGTCGCTTTATGCTGGCAAGCGAGGTGGGCACCATCGAGGTGAGCCCCGAGAACATCCTGACGAGCGGCTGTCTGGGGCCGGGCCAGATGCTCGAGGTCGATTTTGCCCGCGGCCGCGTGATCTACAACGACGAGCTGCGCGCCCGCTATGCCAAGGAAAAGCCCTACCGTGATTGGATTGCCGAGGAGACGCTGACCGTTGACGCGCTCGATGAGCCCGTTGCGGCAACGCCCGCCGAGGACGCTGAGGTGCCCGCCGCCGTGCGTATGGCAAAGCTCGGCTACCACTGGGATGACGTCGACGAGGTCGTGCGTCCCATGGCCCAGCAGGGCAAGGCCCCGCTCGCCTCGATGGGCATCGATGCGTCGCTGGCCTGTCTGTCCAAGAAGACGCGTTCGTTCTTCGACTACTTCTATCAGCTGTTCGCCCAGGTCACGAACCCGCCGATCGACGCCCTACGCGAGCATATGGTCACCTCGACCACGCTCTACCTGGGCAACCACGGCAACCTGCTCGAGGATTCCCGCACGGCCTGCCAGCTGGTGCGCTTGGAGCGTCCGCTGCTGAGCGAGGAGGAGTTCGAGCGTATCTGCGCCATCGACCGCGTGGGCTTTAAGACCCGCCGTTTCCGTGCCGTGTACCGCCGCGACGCCGGCGAGGGCGCGCTGCAGGCTGCGCTCAAGCAGCTTGCAGAGGATGTTGAGGCTGCGGTCCGCGACGGCGTGAACATCGTGGTGTTGAGCGATCGCGCCGCTGCGGGTGAGGTGCCCGTGCCGTCGCTGCTCGCCGTGGGCTGTGTGCACAACCACCTGATCCGCGCCGGCGTGCGTACCTTTGCCGACATCGTGGTGGAGTGTGGCGACGCCGTGTCTCCGCACGACTTTGCGGCGCTGGTGGGCTACTCCGCGAGCGGCATCTATCCGTACAACGCGCATGCGTGCATTCGCGACTTGGCGGCGCACGGCGATCTGGACGTGACAGCCGAGCAGGGCATCGCCAACTACAACAAGGCTGCGACCGCCGGCATCGTTTCCATCATGTCCAAGATGGGCATCTCCACGGTGCAGAGCTACCATTCGGCGCAGATCTTCGAGGCCGTGGGCTTTACGCCGGAGTTCGTCAACGCGTACTTCGCCGGCACGGTGAGCCGTGTGGGCGGTATGGGTGTCGAGGACGTCGAGCGCGAGCAGAATGAGCACTACGACGCCGCGCTCGCTATCCTCAAGAGCCCGGCTCCCGATCAGCTGCCCACGCTGGGTCTGACCAAGTGGCGCCCGCTCGGCGGCGAGGATCACCTTATCGACCCGCAGACCGTCTACCTGCTGCAGACCGCCTGCCGCGAGGACAGCTACGACACCTTTAAGGAGTACAGCGCCCGCCTGCACCGCACCGGCCGTGCCGTGCGCCTGCGTGACCTGCTGGACTTTAATGCCAACGGTCGCACGCCGGTTTCGCTCGACGAGGTGGAGCCCGCGCTCAACATCGTCCGTCGCTTTAACACCGGCGCCATGTCGTACGGCTCCATCAGCAAAGAGGCACACGAGTGCATGGCCATCGCCATGAACCGCCTGCACGGTCGTTCCAACTCGGGCGAGGGCGGCGAGGATCCGCGTCGCGAAACGCCGCTGGCCAACGGTGACTCCAAGAATTCCGCCATCAAGCAGGTGGCAAGCGCGCGCTTTGGCGTGACGAGCCGCTACCTGTGCAGCGCCTTCGAGATTCAGATCAAGATGGCCCAGGGCGCCAAGCCCGGTGAGGGCGGTCACCTGCCCGGCAAGAAGGTCTACCCCTGGATTGCCGAGGTCCGTCAGTCCACGCCCGGCATCGGCCTGATTTCGCCTCCGCCGCACCACGACATCTACTCCATCGAGGACCTGGCGGAGCTTATCTTCGATCTTAAGAACGCCAACCCCGGCGCGCGCGTGTCGGTCAAGCTGGTCAGCGAGGCCGGCGTCGGCACCATCGCCACCGGCGTGGCCAAGGGCGCTGCCGACAAGATTTTGATCAGCGGCCACAATGGCGGCTCGGGTGCCGCTGCGCGCGACTCTATCTGGCACGCGGGTCTGCCGCTGGAGCTTGGCCTTGCCGAGGCCCAGCAGACGCTGCTGCAAAACGGTTTGCGCTCACGCGTGGTGCTCGAGGCCGATGGCAAGCTCATGGACGGCACCGACGTCGCCGTCGCCTGCCTGCTGGGTGCCGAGGAGTTTGGCTTTGCGACCATGCCGCTCATCTCCATGGGCTGCCTCATGCAGCGCGACTGCCAGCAGGATACCTGCCCGGCCGGCATCGCTACGCAAAACTGCCGCCTGCGTCGCGGCTTCCGCGGCAAGCCAGAGCACGTCGAGCACTTTATGCTCTTTGTTGCCGAGCAGCTGCGCGAGGTCATGGCGAGCCTGGGCTTCCGCACCATCGATGAGATGGTCGGCCATCCCGAGTGCTTGCGCCAGATCGAGGTCCCGGGCAACCGCAAGGCCAACCTGCTCGATCTGTCGCCCGTGCTGGCGAGTGCGACCTGTGAGTTTGGTGCCCATATCCCGGGTGCCGACGGCCGTCACTTCCTGCCGCAGATGGCCGCGGACAGCGAGCTCGACAAGACGCTCGACTCCACGTTGTTTGTGCCCTATACGGCCGATGCCCGTGCGCACCTGCGTCCGATTCGCTTCCGCGCCGATATCGCCAACGTCAACCGTTGCGTGGGCACCATCCTGGGTAACGCGGTGACCAAGGCGCATCCCGAGGGCCTGCCCGCCGGCTCCATCACCATCGATTGCGATGGTTCGGCCGGTCAGAGCTTTGGCGCCTTCCTGCCGCGCGGCATTACGCTCAACGTGTGCGGTGACGCCAACGACTACTTTGGCAAGGGCCTTTCGGGCGGCGAGGCGTCGGTGCGCCCTAACCCGCATGCGACCTACAAGTTCGACGAGAACATCATCGTGGGCAACGTTGCGTTCTTTGGCGCCACGAGCGGCCGCGGCTTCATTAACGGCCTGGCAGGCCAGCGCTTTGGCGTGCGCAACTCCGGCGCCACCGTGGTGGTCGAGGGCTGCGGCAACCATGGCTGCGAGTACATGACGGGCGGTCTGGCGCTCATCCTGGGCGAGGTCGGGCAGAACTTCGCCGCCGGCATGACGGGTGGCGTGGCCTATGTCTTTGACCAGTACGGTACGCTCGATGCCCGTGTGAACCACGAGAGCGTGGAGCTCAAGGCCCCGACGGCCGACGAACTGACGCAGATTCGCGAGCTCATCCAGGAGCACGTGGACGCGACACAGAGCCCGCGCGGCATTAAGCTGCTCTACAGCTTTGAGACGATGAGCAAGCACTTTGTGAAGGTCATTCCAACCGAGTACGAGCGCGTGCTGGCGATTGTCGCCGCCGCCGAGGCTGCCGGCAAGACGCATGCGCAGGCAGAGGAGCTGGCGTTTGACATTGTGACCGGTCGCGCGAGTGCCGCGGATGTCGCTCGCTTCGATGCCGCGGGCGGCGCTGTCGGCTCTGTTGCTTCGACCAAGAAGGAGGCGTAAGTGCCATGGGTAAGCCCGGTGCTTTTCTTGATATCGATCGCGTGACCCACGAGCTTCGCCCCGTGGAGGAGCGCAGCCATGATTTTGATCCGCTGTACGTGGAGCTCGATGACGATGCGCGCCGTGCCCAGGCGAGCCGCTGCATGATGTGCGGCGTGGCGTTTTGTCAGATGGGCGCGAGCTTTGGCAAGGCGCGTCCGAGTGGCTGCCCGCTGCACAACCTGATTCCCGAGTGGAATGAGCTGGTGTACCGCGGCCGCTGGGACGAGGCTGCCGAGCGCCTGTCGCTCACCTCGCCCATGCCCGAGTTTACGAGCCGCGTGTGCCCGGCGCTGTGCGAGGCCGCGTGCAACCTGGGTTCGGTCGACGGCCAGCCCACGACGATTCATGACAACGAGCGTGCGATCAGCGACCATGAGTGGGCAAATGGCGGTCCGCGTCGCTTTGAGCCGGCGGGGGAGGGCGCACCCACGGTCGCCGTGGTGGGCTCCGGTCCTGCTGGTCTGGTGGCAGCATGGGAGCTCGCGCGTCGCGGCGCCCGCGTGACGGTGTTTGAGCGTGACGACCGTCCGGGCGGCCTGCTCATGTACGGCATTCCCAACATGAAGCTCGAGAAGTCTGTGGTCGAGCGCCGCGTGGCGCTCATGCGCGAGCTGGGTATTGTCTTTGAGCTGGGCGCTGACGTTACGAACCCTGCGGTAGCGGCCAAGCTCAATGGCTTTGACGCCGTTGTGGTGGCTGCCGGCGCTCGTGCACCCCGCGGTCTTTCGGCTACGAATGTGGATGCCCCGGGCGTGGTGTATGCCGTGGACTACCTGACGGCTTCGACCGTCTCGGTGCTCGATGGTGGTGAGCCCGCGGTGAACGCGCGTGGCCTGGACGTTGTGGTCATTGGCGGCGGCGATACCGGCAACGACTGCGTGGGCACCGCGGTGCGCCAGGGTGCGCGCAGTGTGCGCCAGTTTGAGTTCTTGCCGGCCGCGCCCGATAAGCGTGCGGCGAGCAACCCTTGGCCGCAGTGGCCCAACGTTAAGAAGACCGACTACGGTCAGCAGGAGGCTATCGCTGCCATGGGCGGCGAGATGCGTGCCTGGGGCGTGGATACGCTCGAGGTGCTGCTGGACAAGAAGGGCGCGGCAGCGGGCCTGCGCGTGGTCGATCTGGATTGGTCGGCCGGCAAGCCCGAACGCATCGCGGGCTCCGAGCACGAGGTGCCGGCCCAGCTGGTGCTCATCGCCTGCGGCTTTACGGGCCCGGAGCACAGTGTGTTCGACGCCGTTGGTGTGCCCGTTGCCACTGCTGGCCGTCCGCTGCCTGTGATGGCCGCCGAGGGCTCGCATCTTGCGGCCCGTGTTGACGGCGTCGCCGCGGATGCCGCGCCGGTGTATGTTGCCGGTGATGCTCGCAACGGCAGCTCGCTCGTGGTGAACGCTATGGCCGATGCCCTGGCCTGCGCGGCCGAAGTCGCCGATGCGCTGGAGCTGTAAGGCGGCTGTCCACAGCTGAATCGTCAAGGGCTGTCCCCAACGGCCGGCCCAAAAGGAACGTCCCCAAGTGCCGGCAGCTGGGGGCGTTCCTTATGTGCCGGCATTCGGGGACACTCCTTGCGGGTTTGCGGGCGACTTTGTCATTTGTCGACGTACAAGTATTCATTCGTCGACGTTTGCGACTGTGGTGCTCTGCTGTTTCTGTGGTGGCAGCGGGCATCTGGCTCAAAATGGCGGGTCAGCTGTCTATATCTACCTGCCGTTTCTTTGCGGTGCGCATTTTCGGTCAAGCATCCCGTCAAGTGTTTGGTCGGCAGTTGGTTTGCAGCCGGAGGCCTATTTTGTCCGTGCTGACAGTGGCTGCCCACCCTCCTCGTAAGCTCAAATTGAGGTTCATCAGTTTGAGGAGGATGCCGTGACTGACCACGTTTTAGACCGAGCGCAGCTAGCCGAAGCCGTCGGCAACGATATTGCCGACATGGCCCATTTTTGGATGCTGCGGAAGTTCCAGTTTTTGGAGCCGGCGCGCGAACAGTTCGAGATCATTGTCGACCCGTGGCTCAGCTATTGCACCGAGCCTTCGCAAAACGAAATCATGGCCTACAACATGGCATTTACCGATTGGCTGCTCTTCGAGCGCCCCTATCGCCATGGCAAGACGCTGCTCGAGCTGTATGTTGAAGAGCCGCCGACATCGCTTTCGCCTGCCGCGCTCAAGCGGCTCGAGCAGGTACGCGACACGCAGTATTTCTCGCGCTTTGGCATTTTGGACAAGGATCCTGCGACTGGTATGGTCGCGCTGAAGGACACGCGCGCCGACCGTCGCTTTGATGTCTACGACCCGCATATCGTGCAAAAGGAGCATTGGAGCGACGGAGCGATTGCGGTGCGCCTCGCCTGCGTCGACGATGTCTGGCTGACGGCGGGACAGCTCTATCTGTACGACATCGCGCGCCTGAGTGACACGGCAGTCGATGGGCCGGGTGCGGTGCATCCGGAGGACCTGCAGGATGGCTTTGACACCTCGTGCATCAGTTTCTTCTTGCGCCTGGTCCGCGACATCATGGGCGCCCAGGGGCGCTACGTAAAGTCGCTCAACATCTACGAGCAGGAGTGGGAGTAGGGGATGTGGCTGGTGTCGCCCTGCTGCCCTGACTTTGTCTCAATCTGTAACGTTTGGCGGCTGTTTGGGCCCGTAACTGTTACAGATCGAGACATTCCCCTGATGTTGCTGGGGTGGGGCTGCAACGTATTCCGTCCCCCCCACATCCCCTCTTCCCTCCGTTAACCGATATGTCCGCAGCAATCCTGCCGCGCTGGATAATAATGGACAGATGTTCAAGTTTTCTGAGGGGGAGGAGCTCGATATGGCGTCTGCCGATCGTTCTACGTTGTTTATCAATGCGACCATTCTGGATGGTTCGGAGCATATGGAGCCGCAGCCCGATATGGCCGTGGCCGTCGAGCGTGGCATCATCACCTGGATTGGTCCGAGCGCCGTGGCGCAGGCGCCGGCGGGCGCCGAGGTCATCGACCTGGCAGGGGCGTATCTCATGCCGGGCCTCATCAATATGCATGTGCATCTGTGCGGTTCGGGCAAACCGGTTTCGGCGGGCGATGCGGGCGCGCTGATGAAGAAGCTCGATAATCCCGTGGGGCGCGCCATCGTGCGCCATATCCTCAAGGGCAGCGCTCAGCAGCAGCTGGCAAGCGGCGTGACCACGGTGCGCGGCGCGGGCGACCCGCTGTTTGCCGATCTGGCCGTGCGCGATGCTATCGATGCCGGCAAGTATCAAGGTCCTCGCCTGGTGGCGCCGGGAACGGGCGTCACGGTGCCGGGCGGCCATGGTGCGGGCCTGTTCGCCCAGGTGGCCAACAGTCCCGCCGAGGCAGCCGAACAGGTGCGCGACCTGTATGCGCGCGGTGCCGACGTCATTAAGCTGTTCGTGACGGGCGGCGTGTTCGATGCGACCGAGGTGGGCGAGCCGGGCGTGCTGCGTATGCCGGTGGAGGTTGCCGCGGCGGCATGCAAGGCGGCGCACGATATGGGCCTTCCGGTTATGGCCCATGTCGAGAGTACCGAGGGCGTGAAGGCCGCGCTTGAGGCCGGCGTCGACACAATCGAGCACGGCGCTCCGTTGACACCCGAAATCTTGGAGCTGTATCGTGGCGCCGCGGGCACACAGCTCGAGGGGCGTGCGCCGAGTGTGACCTGCACTATCAGCCCGGCGCTGCCGTTTGTATTGCTCGACCCGGAAAAGACCCATTCGACCGATACGCAAAAGAAGAACGGCGACATCGTGTGCTCGGGCATCATCGAGAGCGCCCGTGCCGCACTGGAAGCTGGCGTTAAGGTGGGCCTTGGCACGGACTCGAGCTGCCCGTTCGTGACGCAGTACGACATGTGGCGTGAGGTGGCCTATTTTGCCAAGTATGTCGGCGTGAGCAACGCCTTCGCGCTGCACACGGCCACGCAGGTCAATGCTGAGCTACTGGGGCTGGGCGGCGAGACCGGCACGATCGAGTGCGGCAAGGCCGCCGATATCCTGGTGACGCGCAAGAATCCGCTCGATGACCTGTGCGCACTGCGTGAGCCGATGCACGTGATGTGCCGTGGTGATCTGGTGCGCAAACTCAAGGTGAAGCGTATTCCCGAGGTGGACGCCGAGCTCGACACGATTATGGCCATGCCTGCCGAGGCGTTGGCCGAGGAGCTTGCCCGCGACGGCGTGGCGTAAGCGTGCGATATGACGACGCGACAAAGGGGCAATCCCTTTGTCATAATCAAAAAAGCCGAGGTCTCAGTGCGAGGCCTCGGCTTTATTTTGTCCCATGGTATGGCGGCTATGAGCGCGTCTCCATCTTGGCATGGCACTTGGGGCAGGTGACGCGGATCTTGCCTTTGCCCTTGGGAACGGAGAGCATCTGGCCGCAGTTGGGGCACTTGAGATACGTTCAAAGTCTTCCTTGCTAGTACCGGCTGCGCGCGAGGCGTTGGCCGCTGCAGCTCCGCCGCCCAAGCTAGCTACAAACTTGCCCAAGCCGGGTACGTTTGCAGTCGCGGCGACAAAGGCCTCGTTCTCCTTGTGACGTGCGTCGATATTTTTGGACAGGCCGCGCAGCACGCCAATCACGATTACGGCGATGGCAATCCAGCTGAGCCACTGGATGCGGGCTATCGATCCGATCATGGCGATGATAATGCCTGCGAAGCCCATCACGATGGTGAGTTCGTCAGCGCCATTGCGGCCCTTCATAAAGTCATTCATGCAAATTGCCTTTCATTCGATATGCCGCACGCCTTTATACCCGATTTAGAGCAAGGGGGACAGGTTAATCTGCACCAATGTGGTGCAAACGTACCTGTCCCCGGAATACCAAGACGGTGCAAAGAAGTCTGTCCCCAATGCCCCAATTACTTGGAGAGCTTGTCGACGACGCGTTCGATTTCGGCGAGCTTGGCGGCTTTGAGGTCTTCGTCGCCCGATTCGATTGCCGAAGTCACGCAGCCCTCGATATGCGCCTTGAGCACGTCGGCGTTAATGCGCGCGAGGAGCGCCTGTGTTGCCATGAGCTGCGTGGAGATGTCGACGCAGTAACGGTCCTCCTCGACCATTCGCAGGATGCCGTCGATCTGTCCGCGTGCCGTCTTGAGCATACGGGTCACCGATTTATGGTCTGCCATCATGGCGGGTCCTCGTTTCTGGTCGGGGGAGGGGTGCGTTCAGGTCGCTACGCGGCGGTCACAGACAGGGCGTGGAACTTCTCGCCCGCGGCCTCGACGGCGGCGGCGAGCTGCTCGGCGGTCACGGTGTCGGCGCACTCCACCTGGACAGTCTGGGTCTCGTGATCGGCGTCGGCATCGGTCACGCCGGCAACGTTGAGCAGCGCCGTCTCGACGGTGGCGTCGCAGTGGCCGCACATAAGGCCGGAAGTCTTAATTGTGAAACGCATGGATATTCCTCTCTGTTGTGTCGGCTTTCCCAGGCACCCGACCTTGACCTTCAAGCCGTCGCTCGCGTATCAAAGTACGCGTCGCTCCTCTTTCAGGTCAATCTCGGGCATCTGGAAAACCCGTTCTAAATGGACTGAATGGTGAGCCTATTTTGCCACTTTCGGCTTAAAGGTTCGCAGGCGCAGCGCATTGGACACGACGCAGACACTCGACAGGCTCATGGCCGCGGCGCCGAACATCGGCGAGAGCTGCCAACTCGTGAGAGGGAAGAACACGCCCGCGGCAAGCGGAATGCCGATGCCGTTGTAGAACAGCGCCCAGAACAAGTCCTGCTTGATGTTGCGGATCGTGGCGCGCGACAGCTCGATGGCGCGGGCGACGTCCATGAGGTCGCTGCGCATGAGTACCACATCTGCCCCTTCTTTGGCGATGTCGGCGCCGGTACCGATGGCAAGGCCCACGTCGGCGCGCGCCAGGGCGGGGGAGTCGTTGATGCCGTCGCCCACCATGGCGACCTTGCCGCCCGCGTCCTGCAGTTCGCGCACATGGCGTTCCTTGTCGGCGGGGAGGACGTCGGCGATGACTTGCTCGCTGCTCAGTCCCACGCGGCGGGCAATCGCTTCGGCGGTGACGCGGTTGTCGCCGGTGAGCATGCGCACGTCGACGCCGAGCTTGCGGAGCGCGGCGATGGCCTCGGCGCTCGTCTCCTTGACCTCGTCAGCCACGGCAATGGTGCCGGCAAGCTCGCCGTTCTTGGCAAAGAACAGCGGCGTCTTGCCTTCGGCGGCAAATTGCTCGGCAAGACCCGCGGGCACGGTAACGCCCAACTCGTTCATCAGGCGCACGTTGCCGGCGGCAATGGCGTTTTGCCCTTCGCGCGCCGTAACGCCTCGCCCGGGCACGGCAGTAAAGTCCTCGACCATGCGCGCGACGATCCCGCGTGTCTCGCACTCGGCCATAATCGCTTCGGCCAGCGGGTGCTCGCTCGAGCGCTCCAACGCGGCGGCCAGCTTTAGCAGCGCCTTTTCACTCATGGCGGGCGATCCGTCGGCGCGCGTGGCTACCACGATATCGGTCACGGCAGGCTTGCCGCGAGTGACCGTTCCCGTCTTATCGAGCACCACGGTGCCCACGCTGCGCAGATTTTCCAGCGCCTCGGCGCTTTTGAACAAAATGCCCATCTCGGCGCCCTTGCCGGTGCCGACCATAATAGCGACGGGCGTGGCCAGACCCAATGCGCACGGACAGCTGATCACCAGCACAGCGACGGCGGAGGTGAGCGCTTCGTTGATGCTTCCGGTCAAAACCATCCATGCCACAAAAGTCACGGCCGAGATCGCAAACACCACGGGCACGAACACGCCGGCGACCTTGTCGGCCATACGGGCGATGGGCGCCTTGGTGGCGTTGGCGTCCTCGACGAGCTGGATAATCTTGGCGAGCGACGTGTCGGCGCCCACGCGTGTGGCACGGAAGGTAAACGAGCCGGTGCGGTTGACAGTGGCGGCGTTGACGGTGTCGCCGGCGGTCTTTTCCACGGGGATGGACTCGCCGGTGAGCGCGCTCTCGTCCACGGCCGAGCTGCCCTCGAGCACCACGCCATCGACAGGGATGGACTCGCCGGGGCGCACACGCAGGACTTGGCTGGGAAGGATGGCGTCGACATCGACGGTGGCCTCGCTGCCGTCCTCTGCCACGACGGTCGCGGTCTTGGGTGCCAGGTCGATGAGCGCCTCGATGGCGCCGCCTGTCTTGGATTTGCTGCGTGTCTCGAGGTATTTGCCCACGGTGACCAGCGACAGGATCGTGCCCGCACTCTCAAAATAGAGGTTGTCCATGCCCGTCATCATGGCCTCGTGGACCTGGCCCGCGGCCAGCTGGTCGGCCATGATAAACATGGCGTAGAGCGACCAGGCAATGGACGCGGTGGCGCCGACGGCGATGAGGGCGTCCATGGTGGGCGCGCCGTGCGCGAGTGATTTAAACCCGTTGATAAAGTACGCGTCGTTGACGTAGACGATGGGGATGAGCAGGACGAGCTCGGTGAGCGCGAGCGTCATGCTGTGGGTGTGGTCGGTGAAGACGCCGGGCAGTGGCCAACCGAGCATGTGCCCCATGCCTATGTAGAACAGCGGGATGAGGAAGATGATCGAGATGATGAGGCGGGTGCGCATGGCGGAGGCGGCGGCCTCCAACTTTTTGGTCGGCGACTCCATATGGGTGACGCCAGACCTGGCCTGCGAGCTGCCGCTTGAGCCGGCGGCACCGGTGCCCGCATCGACGGGCGAGGCCGAGTAGCCGGCACGGTCGACGGCGGTGCAGATATCGTCGGGGGAGACCTGCGCGGGGTCATAGTCGACCATCATGGAACCGGCGAGCAGGTTGACCGCGACGCTCTCGACGCCGTCGAGCTTGCTCACGGCGCGGTCCACATGCGCCTGGCAGGCGGCGCATGTCATGCCGCCCACGTCGAACTTATCTTGAGCCATGGCTGCTCCTTTCCGTGGTTCGGTGTTGGAATTGTTAACCTGCCGATACTATACACCCATACCCCCTGGGGGTGTCCAGTACAGAAAGAAATGTATGACATTTCGTTACAGATGAGGGTGGTTGGTTGGCCGATGGACCGTCTCAACCAATCATCTCAATCTGTAACAACTAGACCCGTTTTTGTCGAGTAACTGTTACAGATCGAGACATTGCATCGAGCCACAACTTAACGTCTCAATCTGTAACATCTGGGGACCGTTTTGCCTGCTAGATGTTACAGATCGAGACAAACCATTAGAGGGTAACCTGAACATCTCAATCTGTAACAGTAAGACCGTTATTTGGGTCCTAGTTGTTACAGATTGAGATGTTGTCTCGCGGGGTTGGGGTTTGTCTCGTTCTGTAACATCTAGACCTGTATCTGCCGAGCTAGTGTTACAGATCGAGACAATTGCCGGGGAGGGGTCCCGTCGCGGCAAGACGCCCGCCGCCTAGATGCAGAACCCGGGGATCACGCAGGTTAGCCTGTTTGGCTTGTCCGCAGGCGTTGCGTACGTAAAGGCGTCGCCGTCGTGGCCCACACGGTTTATGTAGAGCGTGCCTTCGGTCTCCGATGAGTCGGGGCTCACCGTGCGCTCCCACCAGCAGGTGTCCTTGCCCTTCCACTGGCGAACCAGCATCTCGTTCGTGGTATACGGACTTACCTTGAGCTCGCGGAAGAGCTGATACTCCTTGCCCTCGCCGTTGTAGATGTCTGCCAGGTAGTGATAGTCCTCGGCAAACGAATCGGACGGTTGCGTACCGCACAGCTCGACCATGGCGGGCAGCCAAAGGGTTGCGGGCAACTCGCTCAGGCACGATGCGCTGTTGGCGGCGCCCACATTGTTCGAGACCTTCTTGACCCCTTTAATGAGTGCGCGCAACTCGTTGGGCAGCAGCTTAAGGCCGTCGCCGTTGAGCCATTTCCGCAGCTCGCAATCTGCCCAGCCGGCGCTCGGCGGTTCAGCTGCAGCGTTGCGCTCGGCAATACCCGCGTCGAACATAAACGTCAGCCCGGCCTTGCCCGTACCGTCCAGAAGCTCATCGTGACGGATGCCCACAAGCTGCGCGCCGACCTCCAGCCCGTTGGTGAGCGTGACACGCTTGGTGCACGGATAGGGGATATGCCCATCAGCGTCGAGCAGGTGGTAACGCTTGGCAATCTCGCGTGCCTCGCTACGGGTCTCGGCGGCCTTAATCTTGAGCGAAATCTCCTGCAGCTGATCCCAGGTGTAGTCGTCAAGTGAACCGCGGATGCCGTCAAGGTAGTCGGGGATGCCAAAGCCATGGGTTGCCGCCCCGATAACGCTGAGCCCCGCAACGGCTGCGATAGCGCCGCCGATAATAAAGCGGCGGCGGGTCATGGCATCGTGGCGGGCCTGATTCAGGATCTCTCGTGCGCGCTCGCCGGCGACGTCGACCTTAAGGTGCGTGCCAGAATCGATATCAATCGCGGCCTCGTCTCCTGTGCCTTCGCGGCCCTCGGATTCGGCATCAGTGAGGTATGCCGAGAGCACCTCGAGCATCTGCTGCTCGGTGGGACGATCGCACTGCTCGACTGAGAGACCCTTCATGATGATTTGGACGAGCGCTTCATCGCCCTCGCAGCGCGGCTCGAGCGGCGCCGGCTTGGTCTTGGTCTTTACGAGATAGAACGAGCCGGTTGCAGTGGCGTCCGTCGACTCAAAGTCAAACGGTTTGCGACCGCTGTAGAGCTGGTACAGAATGCTCGAAAGCGCGTAGACATCGATTGCCGGCGAACGGCGAAGAGCCGCGATGCCTTCGATATCCTGCGTGAGCATCTCGGGCGCGGCGTATGCGGGTGTGGCAAAGCGCCAGATGTCGGCGCGCCGGGTGATCGTGTCGTCGCCGAGAGCCATGGTCGCGGAGCCCATGTCGATGAGGCAGGGGTCAAAGGAACAATCGGCAATCTGCTGCTCGAGTGTTCGGCTGGTGGTGCGGAACATGATATTGGCAGGCGACAGGTCGCGATGGACGACCGGATTCACGAGGCCTTGGGTCATCAAGAGCGCACGAAGCACGGCGTTTCCGACGGCGGCGACCATCTGGGTGGTCAGCCCGCCCGAGGCGTCGTGCGGAAGCAGAGGTAGCGCCTGCTTGAGTGAGGTGCCCTCGACCCACTCCATGAGGATGAGCGGGTCATCCTCGCACGATCCGTAGCCATAGACGCGCGGAAATCCGCGCAGGTGCGAGACGGTACACAGATGACGGTACTCCTCGAACAGCGCGGCGGTGTTGGCCAGGTGCGCTGCCGATTGCTCGGCGGAGCGGTCGGGGGCTTGGCCGGAAAGGATGGCGTTGTCCTTGAGTAGCTTGACGGCAAAGACCTCGCCGCTCGTGTTGGTCGCGCGCAGCACGTGCCCGATGTTGCCGTTGTTGCGGTGGGCCGTCTGGAGAATAAGCGTCATAAACCGACGCTTGGCCTCGTCCTCGGCGTTGGGGTCGACCGCCACGGCGGTGTCGAACGTGTCAAGACGGATGAGTTTGTCGCCATAGGCGCTATCGGTAGTATCCATGGCGTTCCTTTGTCTGGCATGGGTTGCCGCACGTATACGTGAGCAGTGCGGATATCGGTAAAGAACCATGATAGCCGCACTGCCCACGTATGCCGCTGAGTATTGTCGTTTACGACGCAGAAGGTAGAAGACGAAAGACGGACGGCGACCGTCTTCCGATCGCCGTCCGTGCTAGTCCACAATGACAAGGAATGTCGTGTAGAGACCCAGATGGAGCCTGTCGCTGTTGGCGATTTCCACGGGGGGATAGACTTTGCCGGGCTCGCGTTGGTCGCGCGGCGGCTCAATCACAATATCGCCGTCGCCCGCGCCCGATTCGAGCACTGTGCCGTTGGTCGATCCAAGGCCCTGGGCGTACCAGTGCTCACCCTCGAGCCAAATGCGAAGATGCTCGCGCGATGCGTCGGCGCCCACATCGGTGATGCTGGGCGAGGTTTTGGGCAAAGAACCAATCACGGTGCCGCGCGGATCGCGTGTGAGGGGATGGATTTGCATGTCGGCGCAGTTGTCGGCATGGGTTCTGAGCAGACCGAGGTTGGGGGCGACGGTGCGCGGCTGTTCCAGGCTGTTCATAAAGCCACGTCCGACGGTAGTTTCGGTGGTGCCGAAGTGCCCGCCCGTCTTGCTGCTGCAAAAGCGCTCGACGGTGGCCACGCCCTGAACGGGATCGGCGAGCGCCCCCGTTGCCACAAAGAGCATAAGGTAAAGCGTGCTTTTCTCGCGCACGGCATTGCCGTCGAAGTTGTCGATGCGATTGAGGGCATTTGCATATAGGCGGCTGTCCAGCTTGTAGCTGGCGAGAGCCGACATCATTTCGTTGGCGGCCGGACCGCGATAGTGCTCGGCGATTGCCCGATAGGCGGCCTCGCCGCCGCCGAGCTTGCTGCAGATTGCCGAGGAAAGGTTGAGTGTGGTGACGGTAAAGTCGCTGTAGATGGAGGGTGCGCACTGGTCAGGCTTGCGATGGACGATGTAACGGGTGAGATACGAGCGGTTGGAAGAGCATTTCTCGAGCAGGGTACTGCCGAGATAAGAGTTTCCATTGATAAGCATTCGGGCGATCTCGAGATGTTTAAGACCGCCGAACGAGCGAATATCGTTATAGAGGACCGAGCAAGGCGTCTCTGCTGCCACGGATACCTCCTTTGATTGCTTCCTAGCCAATATGGCGATAGGAATTAATGGCCCCCGGTGGGCGACGTATTAAATGGCCGCGCAATATATAGCGTAACCAAAGCAACATTATAGGCCACATGTTCGAAATTGCAGGAAGCCTGAGAGATTTGGTTTGGACTGGACGGAAATCCCCCTCTGTCTTGATCTATAACAATTAGGACCGATTTTACTCGGTAACTGTTACAGATTGAGACGTTTGTGAACCGTGTCGACCGTTTGTCTCGATCTGTAACACGTAGAGGAAGATTTGCCCTGTAACTGTTACAGATTGAGACAATCAGCCGGGCCCACCTCGTCCGCCTCGTCATCTGTGGTTTACGTGGGGGCATGCGAAGCACGGGTATACTAACCGGCGGCGAATCTGCTCCATCGCTTAGAGCTGCTGCGTCTGGACGGCGCGTGATAGGGCTGCCAAAGCGATCGCCAGCGTGCTGAGCAACGTCCTCTCTGTGCGCACCCGTTTTTGTATGTATTAGCGCACTACCAAGCACGCCCGCGCGGCCGCATGCCGTGCCCATAGCGCGTGCAGATAAGGAACAACAACATATGCGTAATTCTGTATCTGACGTCACGGACGCCGAGATCCTGGACGAGGCCCGCGAGGCTATGACCCAGGCTGCCTTCGATGCCGCCGATGAGGCCAATGCTGCCCAGGCCGTCGAGTCCGCTACCGAGAGCCTGCCCGCCTTTGACGAGCTGGGGCTTTCCGACGAGATGCTCCGTGCTATCGAGAACCTGGGCTACACGGCGCCCACGCCCGTTCAGGCCGGCTCCATCCCCGTGGTGCTCGAGGGCCGTGACCTGCTTGCCGCCGCCCAGACCGGTACCGGCAAGACAGCCGCCTTTTTGCTGCCGACCATGAACAATCTGGAGCACATCGCTCCTCCCAAACCCGTGCGCGAGCGCGGCGGCCGCAACCGTCGTCGCGGTGCTAAAAAGCCCGAGGGCAACGGTCGAGGCCCCGTGATGCTCGTCATCACCCCTACGCGCGAGCTTGCCCAGCAAATCGACGAGGTCGCAAGCAAAATCGCCGACGTCACCGGCCATGTTGCCGTGACCGTCGTGGGCGGCGTGAGCTACAAGCCGCAGACCGCGGCACTTAAGTACGGCTGCGACATCCTGGTCGCAACGCCGGGCCGTCTGGTCGATCTGATCGAGCAGGGCGCCTGCCACCTGGACGAGGTTAAGGTCCTGGTGCTCGACGAGGCCGACCGTATGCTCGACATGGGCTTTTTGCCCGCCGTCCGGCGCATTGTGCGCGAGACGCCGGCCGAGCGCCAGACGCTGCTGTTCTCGGCGACCCTCGACGAGGAGGCCGTGGGCGAGATCACCGACCTGGTGAGCGACCCGGCTCGCGTGGAGATCGCACCTGCCACGTCGACCGCCGACACCGTCGATCAGTTTGTGTTCCCGGTGTCCATCGAGGCCAAAAACAACCTGCTGCCCGAGTTCCTCAAGAAGGAGGGCCCGGAGCGCACTATCGTCTTTATGCGCACCAAGCACCGCGCCGACAGCTGCTGCCGTCGTCTGGAACGTAAGGGCATCAAGGCCGCCGCGATTCATGGCAACCGCAGCCAGGCCCAGCGCGAGCGTGCCCTTTCGGCCTTCCGCGACGGTACCGTCGACGTGCTGGTGGCAACCGACGTGCTCGCCCGCGGCATCGACATCAGCGACGTGCGCTACGTCGTGAACTTTGACGTGCCGGCCGAGCCGACCGACTACATCCACCGTATTGGCCGTACGGGCCGCGCTGGCGAGCTGGGCTGGGCCATCACGTTTGTGACCGAGCAGGACGTCGACGAGTTCTACGAGATCGAGAAGCTCATGGACAAGACGGCCGATATTTACGAAGCCGGCGACCTGCACGTGGGTCCCAACCCGCCCGCCGTTGACCCCGAGCGCGATCCTGCCGCCTTTAAGGTGAAGAAGAAGACTAAGCGCGGCAAGTCCAAGAGCAAGAAGAAGCTTGAGCAGGCGCGTCGCGACGGCAAGCGCAACGGCGATGACTACGGCGATGTGGCCGGTCGTTCCAACCGCGGTCGCGACGAGCGTCGCGGCGACGGCGAGCGTCCGAGCCGTCCCAAGCGCGGCGGCAAGACCCGCGTGCGCGAGGGCGTTCAAGCTCGCGTGGACGAGGCTGTTGAGAGCGTGGCCCGCGAGGTGGCTGCCGAGGAGCGCGGCGGTGCTGTCGAGCAGGCCCCGCGTGGCAACCGTGCCGAGCGTCGTGCCAAGCAGTTCCAGGGCGAGGCGCATCGCCGCCGCCGCGAGGACGAGGATCGCGGTGGCCGTCGTCGTGTCGAGCGCGAGGACGAGGGCCACGGTTCGCGCGGTGGCAAGCGCGGTGCGGGCGACCGCCGTCGTTCCGGTCGCGACGGCGAGCGCGGCGGGCGCGATGAGCGCCGTGGCGGCGAGGGCCGTGGTGAGCGCGGTGCCCGCGGTGGCGAGTCCCGTGGCGGCAAGCGCTTTGAAGAGCGCGGTAGCCGCGGCGGCGAGCGTCGCGAGGGTGCTCGCGGCAATGGCGGCCGCGGCGGCGCCGCTCGTTCTAACGAGTCGCGCGATCGTCGTGACCCGCGTGCCAGCCGCGATCGTCGCGATGACTGGCGCAACTACGACGATACCCGCGAGGAGCGTCGCGGCGGCTATCGTGGTGGGCGTGGCGGCAACCAGGCCGGTTCCCGTGGCGGCCGCGCCGGCGGTCGCGATAACCGTGGCAGCTACGGCAACAGCCGTGGCGGCAAGCGCGGCGGCAGCTCCCGTCGCCCCGGCGACGGCGGCGGCAAGCGTAAATAACACACGCATCGCCCGCTAGAGCGAGGTGAACCAAGGGCCCCGAGCAACTACGCTCGGGGCCCTTTTTGTTTGCCGTATCCGATCGCTAGTTCAAATGTGATTTCCTCGGGAATGCATCTAGAGGATGCCGTGGGCCTGTTTCCTACCATGCGGCAATGGGTCCCATGGGGTGCGCCGTGCATTTTTTGGAGTATTCTGCAGTTCGAGTTGTCTGCATATGATTTGACGTCGCCAACGGTGGCTTTCGGATATCCCTAGCGAGCGTTCTGAGTCAGATTTCGTCGTTTTCCGGAGCAGGGGCGCGTCATTCTCGCCATGTCGGAACCCAAAATGACGCAGCGCCCTAAAGGTTTGCCCGCTCGGGGTATTGCTGGCGCGGTCACGTTGCAGAATACTCCGTTTTTTGCACGGGCCAGGATGGGGTACCTCGGGAGAACACGGCGGTATCCCGTAAATATATACAATCTGTACCGTAATTTATACAAAACGAAGAGGCAGACAGCGTAGGGTGGGTGCATTGGGGTGCTTGGTGCATCAAAACGGGGACCCCACGTGCCGTATACTCTGGCTGGATGTGAAAGCGGCTTGACGCGTTGCCAGGCGTAGGGGAGGGTGCCTCGATGAGCGTATTCGAAATTGTGTTTAGTCCGACGGGTGGAACGCAGAAGGTGTCTGGCCTTGTGGCCGGGGCACTGGACAAGAATACCGTTACCGTCGATCTGACCGTTAGCGGGCTAGATTTCAGCGCTGTCTCGATGACCGAGGACGACGTGGCCGTAATCTCTGTGCCGGCGTATGCCGGTAGAATCCCGGCTGTGGTGGCTGACCGGTTGGGCATGGTGCGCGGCAACGGGGCTCGGGCTGTTTTGGTTTGCGTATACGGAAACCGCGCGTTTGAGGACACGCTCGTAGAGCTGGAGGACGTTGCGAAGCATGCGGGATTCCGGGTGATCGCGGCAGTTGCAGCCATTGCAGAACATTCCATTGCACGACAGTTTGCTGCCGGTCGTCCGGATGCGCAGGATACGGCGCAGCTCGCAGAGTTTGCGCAGCAAATTCAGCAAAAGCTGTTGGCTGAGGATACATCCGAGCCCTCTATTCCCGGCAATCGTCCTTATAAACAAGCCGGAGGTCACCGCATGGCACCCGAGGCAACAGGGGATTGTGTCTCCTGCGGTGCATGCGCCGCGGCGTGCCCCGTTTGTGCTATCGACAAGGGTGACCCCAAACGAGCAGCTGGCGAGGCGTGCATCTCCTGCATGCGCTGCATTGCCGTATGTCCGCGAGGCGCTCGTAAGCTTGATCCCAACAAGCTATCCGCTGTTTCCCAGATGCTGAGCAAGGTTTGCGTCGCGCGGAAGGAATGCGAGCTCTTCATCTAGCGCAAGTGAGATTGGTGCAAACAAACCTGGCCCTTTTGCACCAAAAACGATCCGTTTTCCTCCGTTCCCAAGGGATCATGTGATCCGAAGGGGACGGAGGAAAACGGATCAAAAAGGAAAAATAGTAAGGCGCTCTTTTTCACATTGAATATTGCAATTTGGTAACGCGTTTTATCAAATATGGCATTTATCTGCGGTAATGTTCTATTTCACCGCTGAGGGTGACATTTTATACCGCCTGCCGAACCGTATGGAGACCTCACAACTTTTTAGGTCAGTGTTGTGCGTGTAGCAATTTCGCCCGGCCTCGCCTCCGGGCTGCCATGTGAGAGGGGATCTTATGGCTCGACTGCACGTAATGGAACGCAGCCACGCTCAGGCCGTCATGGACGACCTGCACGATGCGCTCGGACGTCGTCTGGCGGTGAGTTCGCTCGCCCCGTGTCCCGTTGAGTTTACGGCAGCGCTCGTCAACCTGTGCTCCACCCAGAGCTGCGGCAAGTGCACGCCCTGCCGCGTGGGCCTGAGCGCGCTGAGCGATCTGCTCGCCGATGTGCTCGAGGGCCGCGCCGACGAGTCCACGCTCAATCTGATTGAGCGCACCGCCCGCACCATCTATCTTTCGAGCGACTGCGCCATCGGTTACGAGGCCGGTGCCATGGCGCTTACGGCTATCCGCGGTTTCCGTGACGATTTTGAGCACCACATCCGCGAGCACTCCTGTGGCTTTGACCGCGAGGCCCGCGTCCCGTGCGTCTCGGGCTGCCCGGCTCACGTCGACATTCCCGGTTACATTTCGCTGGTCGAGGCCGGCCGCTATGCCGATGCCGTCAAGGTCATCCGCAAGAACAACCCGCTGCCGCTCGTTTGTGGCCTGGTGTGCGAGCATCCCTGCGAGATGCACTGCCGCCGTGGCATGGTCGATGACCCCATGAATATCCTCGCCCTCAAGCGTTTTGCCGTTGAGCACAGCGACCTCAACGATTACAGGCCTAGCGTGGCCGACAACACCGGCAAGCGCATCGCCGTGATTGGCGGCGGCCCGGCCGGCCTTTCCTGCGCCTACTACCTGGCCGTGATGGGCCATAAGGTGACCATCTTTGAGCAGCGCCACCACCTGGGCGGCATGCTTCGCTATGGCATTCCCAGCTACCGTCTGCCACGCGAGCGCCTGCAGGCCGAGATCGACTGGATCTTGAGCGCCGGCATCGACGTGGAACTCGACCACTCCGTCAACGGCGAGGGGCTTGCCCGCCTGCGCGACGAGTTCGATGCCGTCTACCTGGCCATCGGTGCCCACAGCGATAAGAAGCTCGGCCTTCCGGGCGAAGAGGCGCCCGGCGTGGAATCGGCCGTCAAGATGCTGCGCGCCATCGGCGACGACGCGCTGCCCGACCTGAGCGGCCAGCGCGTGTGCGTCATCGGCGGCGGCAACGTGGCCATGGACGTGGCGCGCTCTGCCGTGCGCTGCGGTGCCGAAAAGGTGAGCATCGTCTACCGCCGTCGCATCTGCGACATGACGGCCCAGGATGCCGAGATTGCCGGCGCCCAGGCCGAGGGCTGCGAGGTGCTGGAGTTGACCGCCCCGCTCGCCATCGAGACGGGCGAGGACGGTCGCGTGAGCGGTCTGCGCGTGCAGCCGCAGATTATCGGCGAGCCCCGTCGTGGGCGTCCGGCCCCGCGTGCCGCCGCCACACCCGAGTGCGTCATTCCCTGCGAGCGCGTGTTTGTGGCCATCGGCCAGGACATCGACTCCAAGCCGTTTGAGGACATGGGCATCGCCTGCGAGTGGGGTCGCGTCGTCACCGATTCGGACGGTGCCGTGCCCAACCTCGATGGCCTCTTTAGCGGCGGCGACTGCCAGACCGGCCCCGCCACCGTCATCCGTGCTATCAACGCCGGCCGTGTGGCTTCGGCAAACATCGATCACTACCTGGGCTTCGACCACAAGATTAAGCTCGACGTGGAGCTGCCGACCGTTCAGTTTAAGGGTAAGCACGAGTGCGGCCGCTGCGAGTTGGGCGAGCGCGAGGCCGGCGAGCGCATTCACGATTGGAATCTGGTCGAGCAGGGCCTTACCGAGCAGGAGGCGCGCCAAGAGGCAAGCCGCTGCCTGCGTTGCGACCACTTTGGCTTTGGCGCGTTCCGTGGAGGGAGGAACCTGGAATGGTAGAGCCCAGCAAAACCACTATCAGCGACAACACCGAAAGCGGAGCACTCAACATGGTCAAGCTCACGATCGATAATTGCGAGGTCGTGGTGCCCGAGCGCACCACGATCCTGGACGCGGCCAAGTCCGTCGGCATCCAGATTCCCACCCTGTGCTACCTGCGCGATCTAAACGAGATTGGCGGTTGCCGCGTGTGCGTGGTCGAGGTTGAGGGCTGCGATCAGCTGGTTGCTGCCTGCAACAACTACGTGCTCGACGGCATGGTGGTCCACACCAACAGCCCCAAGGCCCGCGAGGCGCGTCGCACCAACGTGCAGCTGCTGCTGTCCCAGCACGACTCGCGCTGTACGAGCTGCGTGCGCAGCGGTAACTGCAACCTGCAGACCATCGCCAACGACCTGGGCATCTTCTATCTGCCGTATCAAAGGCATTTGACGGGCGAGGGCTGGGACTTCGATTTCCCCATCATCCGCGATAACGACAAGTGCATTAAATGCATGCGCTGTATCAAGGTGTGCGAGAGCGTGCAGGGCTTAGGGATTTGGGACCTGACCAACCGTGCCACGCACACCGCCGTGGGCACCCGCGGGCGTGCGCCGATCGGCAAGACCGATTGCGTTGCGTGCGGTCAGTGCATCACGCATTGCCCGACGGGCGCCCTGCGCGAGCGCGACGATACCGAGACCGTGTTCGACGCCATCGCCGATCCCGACAAGATCGTGCTGGTGCAGATTGCGCCGGCCGTGCGTAGCGCCTGGGGCGAGGAACTCGGCATTCCGCGCGAGGAGGCAACCGTCGAGCGCCTGGCTTGTGCGCTGCGCCGCGTGGGCTTTGAGTACGTGTTCGACACCGATTTCTCGGCCGACCTCACCATTATGGAGGAGGGCTCCGAGCTGCTCGAGCGCCTAGGTAAGGCCGCCAAGAGCGAGGGCGACAGCCGCAACTGGCCCATGTTCACGAGCTGCTGCCCGGGCTGGGTGCGCTTTGTGAAGGCACGCTATCCGGAGTTTGTCGACAGCCTGTCCACGTCCAAGTCGCCGCAGCAGATGTTCGGCGCTATCGCCAAGACATATTACGCCAAGGTGCTGGGCGTGGAGCCCGAGCGTCTGTTTGTGGTGTCCGTGATGCCGTGCACGGCCAAGAAGGCCGAGTGCGCGCTGCCCAGCATGGTGGGCGAGAGCGGTGCGCCCGACGTTGACGTTGCGCTGACGGTGCGCGAGATGGTGCGCATGATCCGCGCGAACCACGTGAGCGTGGATACGCTGGTTGAGGAGCCGCTCGATACGCCGCTGGGCTTTGGCACGGGCGCGGGTGTGATCTTTGGCGCCACGGGCGGCGTGATGGAGGCCGCCGTGCGCTCGGCCTATTACCTGGTGACGGGCAAGAATCCCGACGCCGACTTCTTTACCGATGTGCGCGGCCTGGACGGCTGGAAGGAAGCCGTGGCCGATATCGATGGCACTCAGGTGCGCGTCGCCGTGGCACACGGGCTGGGCAATGTTGCCCGTCTGCTCGACGCGATTCGCGACGGCCGCGTGAGCTATGACTTCGTCGAGGTTATGGCATGCCCGGGCGGCTGCGTCGGTGGCGGCGGTCAGCCCATCCACGACGGCTGCGAGCTGGCAGCCGAGCGTGGCCAGGTGCTCTGGGGCCTGGATGCCGCTGCGGACATTCGCTTCTCGCACGAGAATCCCGATGTCCAGGCGTGCTACCGCGAGTTCTTGGGTGAGCCGCTCTCGCCGCTGGCCGAGGAGTTGCTGCATACCGACCATCACGCATGGGCGATGCCTAACGAGGGGACGTGCTAGCGATGCGCGCGTTTGATTTTGAAATGTCGCGCCGGGGGTTTGCCTCGGCGCTCGCCGCGGGTGCCCTGTCACTTGCGCTCGTGGGCTGTGGCGGCGGGGCTGCCGGTGCCGGGTCCGCCGCGGGCTCGGCTGCCACGGACGGCGCCGGTGCTGCCGCAGAGCCGGTCGAGGTGCACGTCGCCTCGCTCAAGGGGCCGACCTCGATTGGCCTGGTGCAGTTTATGGACCAGGCTGCCGATGGCGAGACGGACAATGAGTTCGACTTTGCGATCAACACTGCCGCCGATGAGATTGTGCCCAAGGTCATTCAGGGCGATATCGACATTGCCCTGGTACCCGCCAACGTGGCGAGCGTACTCTACAACAAGACCGAGGGTGCGGTGCAGGTCATCGACATCAACACGCTGGGTGTGCTGAACGTTGTGACGGGCGACGCGAATGTGGCCTCGTTTGGCGATCTGGCGGGTCGCACCGTCTACATGACGGGCAAGGGCACCACGCCAGAGTACGCCATGAACTTCCTGCTGGAGCGCGCGGGCCTGACCGGCCAGGTGACGCTCGAGTTTAAGAGCGAGCCCACCGAGGTGCTGTCGGCCCTGCTTGCCGACCCGTCCGCCGTGGGCGTGCTGCCGGAGCCGTTCAAGACCGCCGCCATCGCAAAGAGCGAAGGCAAGCTGTCGGTGCCGGTAAGTCTGACCGATGTGTGGGATGAGCTGGCGGGTGACACGGGTTCGCGCCTGCTGACGGGTGTGACCGTGGTGCGCCGCGCGTTTGCCGAGGAACATCCCGAGGCCGTGGCGGAGTTCTTGAACTGCCATGCGGCGAGCGTTAAGGCCGTCAATGCGGCGCCGGCAGACTGGGCGCAGGCCGTGGTCGATGCCGGCATCGTGGATAACGCCAAGATCGCCGAGAAGGCGATTCCCGGGTGCATGCTTGTCTGCCAGACGGGCAAGGATATGAAGGCGGCACTTAGCGGGTATCTGCAGGTGCTGTCCGACGCGGATGCGAGTGCCGTGGGTGGTAAACTTCCGGCTGACGATTTCTACTACTTGGAGTAGCCCGTGCGTGCGTTTGCTCGACAAATGATAGAGCGTATGAAGGCGGTGACGGCATCAGGTGCCGTTGCCGCCTTTTGGCTTGCCGCGTGGATGCTGGTGGCGGCGCTGGTGGCGCAGCCGCTGATCTTGCCGGGGCCGGGTGCTGTTGCCTTGGCGCTGCTGCGCCTGGTGTGCGATGACGGTACCTGGGCGATCTTGGCGGGCTCGGGCGCGCGGATACTGGGCGGGCTGGCGCTTGCCGCGGTGTGTGGTGGCGTGCTTGCCGGGATTTCGTCACGTTCGCGGGCGTTTGCGCACCTGGTGGCTCCGGCGCTGTCGTTTGTTAAGGCGACGCCGGTTGCCTGTGTGGTGGTCCTGCTGCTTATTTGGTTGGGGTCGGCACGTGTGAGCATCGCGGCGGTCTTTTTGATGGCGCTGCCGGGCGTGTATTTTTCGCTGGCCGAGGGCTTGGCACAGGTGAATAAACCGCTGGAGCAGATGTTCCGTCTGCATGGCGTGCGCGGCTGGCGCCTGTTTTGCGCCCATACCTGGCGCGAAGTCCTGCCGTTTGTGCTTTCGTGCGCCCGCGCCGTGATCGGCATGAGCTGGAAGGCCGGCGTGGCAGCCGAGCTGATCGGCATGGCGGTGGGCACCGTGGGTGAGCGTATCTATCAGGCAAAGCTTTTGATTGAGACGGCTGATTTGCTGGCGTGGACCGTGCTGGTCGTTGCCGCCTCGTGGGCTTGTGAGCGCGTGCTGGTGTGGCTGCTGCGGGTTTCGGGACCCGTGGCGTGGCGCGCGGCCGTGCGGGCGCACGGGCATGGACTGCGCGGGCGTGCGGGGGCTGCGAGCGATGGCGCTGCAGCGGAGCTTGCGCTTGCCGTGGGCGATCGTGCGCCCTGGGCGCCGGCGCTGGATGGTCTGGCACTCAACGTGCCCGCGGGTGGGCGTATCTGTGTGATGGGCGCTTCGGGCATGGGCAAGTCGACGCTGCTTTCGTTGGCAGCGGGGGAGTGCGCGCCGTGCTCGATGGTGTTTCAGGATGTACGTCTGGTAGAGGGCGCCTCGGCTTTGGATAACGTACTGGTGTGTGCCGATGCGCGCGTGGATGCTTCGAACGCTACGACCTTGCTGCGCCGGTTGGTGCCGGGAATCGACGTGCATGTTCGCGTGGCTGAGCTTTCGGGCGGGCAGCGCCGTCGTGTTGAGATCGCTCGAGCCCTGCTGTGTGGCGGCTGTGCCGTCATTCTGGATGAGCCCTTTACCGGCCTGGACGCCGCCGCGCGCGATGCGACGGCCGAGGCCGTGCTCGACCTGCTCGACGGTCGCACGCTCTTGCTCGCCACGCACGATGTCGTCGACGTTCAGGCCCTCGATATCTCGGACATCATCACGCTCTAAATACTAACTGAGCAACAAAATGATTCGTTTTCCTCCGTCCCCATGGGGTCGGGTGTGGTATTCTATCTGCGGGGTAATACTTAGGAATACCAAGTAATACCAACGCCGCAGAAACATACTCCGGATGCGGGCCAATCGGGTTGCCTTCACAGCCCGTCGCCCAGCCGCGTGGCCCGCATCTATCCGCACTACCGTCGTTTCAAAAAGGAAGCGCCATGGCAGAACACATGACCCCCGTAGTCGCGAAGGTCTTGCCCGAGGAGAAGGCAGCCTTCGCGGCGGCAACCCAGCTCGTGGGCACCACGCCGTCCAACGCCATCCGCATGTTTATCGCCGCGTTCAATCGCTGCGGCACCTTCCCGTTCGACATCTCGCCCAGCGGGGCCTTTGGCAAAGAGTGTCCCCAACAGCTAGTCGTTGAAGAACGTCCCCAATGACTAGTCGTCGGGAGGAGGTTGGCATGCTCAATGCGATGATTTGGGCGCTTGCCTGTTTTGGCGTCGTCGCTGCCGATATTGCCCTGAGCGTCGTTTTGTTCTCCGCCCTTGGCGTCGCATCGGTGTTCATGGGTTTTTCGATCGATGACCTCGACATTCAATTGCTTCAGGCCGTCGCGCAGACGGCATCGTTTTTGATGGCGCTGCTGTGGTGGCGTTATCTGTGGCCGCGTTCGTTTATGGCACGCCGGCAAAGCGCACATCCGCTCGGCGGGGGAGCGCGTGGGGCGTGGAAACGTATTGCCTGCGTTATCGTGATTGGCCTGGCCCTGCAGGTGGTCGTTGGCTACGTGACCGACGCCGTGCTGTCGCTGCTGCCCGATGCCGCGGCCGATTACAGCGAACTTGTCGAGGAGACGGGCATGGGCGACACCAACTATCTGGCCGTCCTGACCACGGTGCTCGGCGCCCCGTTTTGTGAAGAGCTGCTGGTGCGCGGCATTATTTTTGAGTTTTCGCTCCGAGCGTTTAATCCGCAGTGCCGCCCACTTTGGAAGCGCCGGCGTCGTGCGAGCGCGCAGGACGGTGCCATGGTGCCCTGGGCGGCCCCAAGCACGTGGGGTATCGCCGCGGCGATTGTGCTGCAGGCGGCAATCTTCGGTTTTATGCACATGAATTGGGTGCAGGGTTGCTACGCGGGTGCCGCCGGCCTCATCTTTGGTTGGGTGCTCGTGACGACCGGAAAGCTCCGCTACACGATTCTGCTGCACTTTGCCTTTAATGCCGGGTCGTATCTCATGACGTTGCTCTGGTTTGTGAACATGCCGCTCGAGGTGGCAATTACGGTTGCTATCGCCGGTGTCATCCTCGTTGAGGCAATGCGCTCGCTGCGCCACGCGTGTGGGATGGACGCAGCGAGCGCGCCGCTGCCCTAGTTGCGACGTCCGCCGCCGTTGGCACCCTGACGCCCCTGGGCCGCGCGGTTGCGGCCGGCAGTGTTCTGCGCGCGCGACATGCCGCCGTGACCCTTGCTGCCCTTAGGCCCCTTGCCGGCGCCGCCAGCGCCACCGTGGGCCTTGCCGCCCTTATTGCCGGCGCCATGTCCGCCGCCAGCAGACGTCTCGCCCGGTCGCGGCGGCACGGGACGGATCAGGCAATGCTTGGTGTAGCCGATCAGATCGCGGCGGCCGGCCTTCTCCAGCGCCTCACGTACCAGCTTGTAGTTCTCGGGCTTGCGATACTGGATGAGCGCGCGTTGCATAGCCTTCTCGTGCGGGTCGCGCGCCACGTAGATCGGCTCCATGGTGCGCGGGTCCACGCCGGTGTAGTACATGCAGGTCGACATGGTGGACGGCGTAGGGTAGAAGTCCTGCACCTGCTCGGGCATGTAGCCCATGTCGCGCACGGCCTCGGCAAGGTCCACGGCTTCCTTCATCGTCGAGCCGGGGTGGCTCGAGATCAGATACGGCACCACGTACTGCTTGAGTCCGTACTCGCGGTTCAGGCGCTCAAATTTGCGACAGAACGCATCGTAGACGGCGCGGCTCGGCTTGCCCATCACGGAGAGCACCGCGTCGCTCACATGCTCGGGCGCCACGCGTAGCTGGCCCGAGACATGGTGCTCCAGCAGCTCGCGCAAAAACTCGTCCGAGTCATCGGCCATAGTGTAGTCAAAACGGATGCCGCTGCGGACGAAGACCTTCTTGACGCCCGGCAGCTGGCGTAGGTCGCGCAGCAGCTGCGTGTAGCCGCTCTCGTCGACCACCATGTTCTTGCACACGCTCGGCCATAGGCAGCGCTTGTTCTTGCACACGCCGTGCTTGAGCTGCTTGTCGCAGGCGGGACGGCTAAAGTTGGCCGTCGGTCCGCCTACGTCGTTGATGTAGCCCTTAAACTCGGGATCGCGTGTGAGCAGCTCGGCCTCGCGCATGATCGAGTCGTGGCTGCGCATCTGCAACACGCGGCCCTGGTGGAAGGTGAGGGCGCAAAACGAACACTCGCCAAAACAACCGCGGTTGGAGCTAATGGAAAACTTGATCTCGGCAAAGGCCGGCACGCCGCCCGCCGCGTCGTAGTCGGGATGCCAATCGCGTGCGTAGGGGAGTTCGGCCACCTCGTCCATCTCGTCGGTGGTGAGTGTCGTCGACGGCGGGTTTTGCACCACATAGACGCTGTTGGGATAGGGCTCTACCAGGCGATGGCCGGTGATGGGGTCCATATTCTGCTGCTGCACGTTAAAGCTGCGCGCGTAGTTGAGCTTGTCGGCGGCAAGATCGTCCCAGCTGGGCAACAGGTCGTAGTCGTAGACCTCGTCGAGCGAGTTGGTGCGGTAGACGGTGCCGTTGATATAGGTAATCTGGTCGACGGGCAGTCCCGCGTCGAGCGCGTCGGCGATCTCGACAATCGCGTGCTCGCCCATGCCGTAGATGAGAATGTCGGCGCCCGAGTCGAGCAGTACCGAACGCTTAAGCTTGTCCTGCCAGTAGTCGTAGTGGGCCAGACGGCGCAGACTCGCCTCGATGCCCCCGATGATGATGGGGATGTCCTTAAACGTCTGGCGGATGAGGTTGCCGTAGACCGTGACGGCTCGGTTGGGACGGCGCCCCTCCTCGCCACCGGGAGTATAGGCGTCGGTGTGGCGGCGGTGCTTGGTCACTGAATAGTGGTTGACCATGGAGTCCATGTTGCCGGCACTGACGAGAAAGCCCAGGCGCGGTTCGCCGAGCACGGTGATGCTGGCGGGGTCGGTCCAGTTGGGCTGGCAGATGATGCCCACCTTATAGCCGTGCGCGTCGAGTACGCGGCTAATGATGGCCATACCAAAGCTGGGGTGGTCCACGTAGGCGTCGCCGCAGATGTAGACAAAGTCGCACTGGTCCCAGCCGCGCGCATTCATATCGGCGCGACTGACGGGGAGAAATTTGTCGCGGCCCGGGCGCCAGGGGCGGGCGGGCGTCGCTTGGGAATGCTTGGCGCGGGCGACCGTGGCCTGCGCCTTGCCGCCGCGCTTTTGCTGCTGACCCTGTTTGCCCTGCTGTCCGCGTTGGCTGTTCTGAGCGTGCTGAGGCTTTTTTGCCACGATCCCTCCCGGTGTCTGTATGCTGCACGTAATTGTAACCAGTCTTTTTGGGACGGGGCTAAAAAGACTGGGGGAGTACATGAGCTGGGGATCGGCGCGTCGATGCGGGGATCGTTTGTTTCCAGACTGTGTATCTGCGCGTTGGAGAACCCGTCTCGCGCGCGCGCCATGTTGTCAATGGGTTACAGTATGAACGGCGGTTATGTTTCCGCCAACGCACGAGAGAGTCGTCAACAAGGAGGATGCACGGCGATGCAGCGTGCCAAACAGATATCGGAGTCTATTGAGCTGGGCATCATCTTGGCGCTTGCCGGTGGCTTTATGGACGTTTATTCGTACATTGGGCGCGACCATGTTTTCGCCAACGCGCAGACAGGCAACATCCTGCTCGTGGGCGTGAGCATCTCGGAGGGCAACTGGGCACTTGCGGGACGCTACTTCTTCCCCGTGGTGTCGTTTGCCGTGGGCATTATGCTTGCCGACCTGGTGCATGAGCGGTTTGGCAGCGTGATTCACTGGCGCCAGGTAACGGTGTTCTTTGAAGCCGTCATCTTGCTGGGCGTGAGCTTTATCCCGGGCGGCAATTTCAACCTGCTCGCCAACTGCCTCACCTCGTTTGCCTGCGGCATGCAGGTCGAGAGCTTCCGCAAGATCCACGGTCACGGCATCGCTACGACCATGTGCATCGGCAACTTGCGCAACGCGCTGCAAAACGTGGACGATTACATCATCACCCACAGGCGCGGCTTTTTGGAAAACGGCCTGCTGTACTTTGGCGTGATCTTTACCTTTGTGTTTGGCGCCGTGTTGGGCAACTGGTGTATTGAGCGCATGGGCCTGCACGCCATCGTCGTGGCGAGCTTGCTGCTGTTTGTCGCGTTTGCCATCATGTTCATCGACCGCGAGCGCGACTTGCGCTTACGCTGGAAGGTTGCGGCCGAGGCTTGGAAAGAGGGCTGCCGAAAGTAACCGAATGCGGCAAAGGGGTTGTCCCTTTGCCGCAATATTTTTCATCATCTGTTGAAACGCTTTAACACTTTTGATGTTCTCACGCGTTTTTTGTTTCAAAAGCGTTAGGATGGGACTCATAGCGTGGGGCGTAATGGGTGCCCCGCACACGATGGGAGGCTATCAATGGCTAATCGTTTCGTTCTCAATACCATCTCTTATCATGGTTCCGGCGCCATCAAGGAGATCCCCGGCGAGCTCCAGCGTCGCGGCTACAAGAAGATCTTCGTCTGCTCCGACCCCGATCTGGTTAAGTTTGGCGTTACCGCTAAGGTGACCGACGAGCTCGACGCCGCCGGCATCGCTTGGAGCCTCTACTCAGAGATCAAGCCCAACCCCACGATTCAGAACGTCAAGGACGGCGTCGAGGCCTTTAAGGCCGCCGAGGCTGACGCTATCGTGACCATCGGTGGCGGTTCCTCCATGGACACTGCCAAGGCCATCGGCATCATCATCAACAACCCTGAGTTCGCCGATGTCCGCAGCCTCGAGGGCGTTGCTCCCACTAAGAACCACGCCGTGTTCACCATCGCCGTGCCGACGACCGCCGGTACCGCTGCTGAGGTGACCATCAACTACGTCATCACCGACCCCGAGAAGGTCCGCAAGTTCGTGTGCGTCGACACCAACGACGCCCCCGAGGTCGCCGTCGTCGACCCCGATATGATGGCTTCCATGCCCGCCGGCCTGACCGCCTCTACTGGCATGGACGCTCTGACCCATGCCATCGAGGGCTACACCACCAAGGGCGCTTGGGAGCTCTCCGACATGTTCCACTTTGAGGCTATTAAGCTGATCAGCGAGAACCTGCGCGACTCTGTCGCCGAGGCCAAGTCCGGTCAGCCCGGCTCCGGCCGCGAGGGTATGGCTCTTGGCCAGTATGTCGCCGGCATGGGCTTCTCCAACGTCGGCCTGGGCATCGACCACGCCATGGCTCACACCCTGTCTGCTCACTACGACACCCCGCACGGCGTCGCTTGCGCCATGCTGCTGCCGATCGCCATGGAGTTCAACAAGCCGGTTTGCGCTGAGCGCCTGGCCAAGGTTGCCCTTGCCATGGGTGTTGACACCACGGGCATGAGCACCGACGAGGCTGCCGACGCCGCTATCGCCGCCGTCAAGCAGCTTTCCGCCGACGTGAATATCCCGCACGTCTGCGAGGCTATGAAGGCCGACGAGATCGAGGTTCTGGCCAAGGACGCCATGGCCGACGCCTGCTTCCCGGGTAACCCGCGCGAGGCAACGCTCGACGACGTCATCGAGCTCTTCAAGAAGATCTGCCCGGCTGCCTAGCCCAGTTTGGTGGTCCTTCGCCCGTAGGTGTATGGTCTTTTGACGTGCCGCTGGCCCCGCCGTGCTACGCACGGCGGGGCTTTTTGTGCTGCGTCGATGCCCTGAGACGGACAAAACCAAGGCGTACTGCCCGCTGCGGATAGGTGGTGCACTTCCCAGCGTGCATTTTTGGGAGTACTCAGCAAGCTCTTAAAAATGCATAACGTTTTGAATGGCCCGTAGTGGCCCGCAGGCGCCCATCGACAGCCATTGTGGGCGGGCTATCGATGAGTGGAGGGGGTTGTTACTGAGTTTTTGCTTTGCGACGACCTGCAACACTGCTGTAACCACGTCGTTTTGTCGTTCGTGATGGGGCCGTTGGGGCCCACGGTGCTGAATACTCCGTTTTTTGCACGGCCCAAGGTGGGGTACCCTGAGACGAAGCAAAAAGACTCCTCATTTCTATGCAGATACCGATAGGATTTATGCAAGATTGGGATTGTAAGCCGTGCGCGTGCGCAAAATCGGCGCGAGGACGTCTGGAGGTGGCTCGGCTCCCAGAGCCTTGCGCGTGCAGAACGGTTAAAATCGGGACTCGGTCTTAGTTTTGCTTGGAAGGATGCACATGGCTTCTGTAATCGATGCTTCTCTAGAGGAGACGCTCTCCTATATCGCGGGACAGCTTAAGACACTGACTTCTATTGCTTCGCCGACGGGCTATACCCGTGCGGCGACTGATTATCTGATGGAGACCCTGCGCGATATGGGGTTTGGGCCTGAGCGTTCCAATAAGGGTAACGTGCTCGTTGAGCTTGGTGGCGAGGGTGAGCCGCTCGTACTGGCGAGCCATGTCGATACCCTGGGCGCCATGGTGCGTTCCATTAAGGACAATGGTCGCCTGCGCCCCACGACGCTCGGCGGGCATCAGTGGTCTACGGCCGATGGCGAGAACTGCACCGTCTACACGCGCGACGGCAATGTCTACACGGGCGTGGTCCTCAATACCGAGCCTTCGGCGCATGTGGCCGACGAGCCGGTCAAGACCATCGAGAAGAACATGGAAATCCTGCTCGATGAGAATGTCGACAGCAAGGACGATGTGCTTGAGCTGGGCATTCAGACCGGCGACATCATCGCTATGGATCCGCGTACCACGGTGACGGAGAGCGGCTACATCAAGAGCCGCTTCCTGGATGACAAGCTGTCGGCGTCGATTCTGCTGGGTCTGGCCCGCGCTGTTGCTGACGGCGAGGTGACGCTTTCGCGTAAGGTTTCGCTGCTCTTTACCGTGTACGAGGAGGTCGGCCATGGCGGTGCCTTCGTGCCGGCCGACACGCGCGAGATGATCAGCGTTGACATGGGCTGCGTGGGCGACGACCTGGGCTGCACCGAGCGCATGGTGTCGATTTGCGCCAAGGATTCGGGTGGTCCGTACAACTACGACCTGGTGACCACGCTGTCCAATATCGCGCGCGAGCTTGAACTTGACTACGCCATCGACGTGTACCCGCACTACGGCTCGGACGTTGAGGCCACGCTCTCTGCCGGCTACGACATCCGTCACGGCCTGATCGGCCCCGGCGTGTATGCGAGCCACAACTACGAGCGCAGCCACATGGACGGCGTGCGCAACACCTACGAGCTGGTCCGAGCCTACGTACAGCGCTAGCGATGCAGCGGCCTCGGCTGATACGGCAGTACCGACCGAGGCCGTCCTCTCTAAGTTGCGGTGAAATAGGGACTGTTTGGCGGTTTTAAACGCTTAAACAGTCCCTATTTCACCGCAATTTATGAAGGGGATGGGGCTACTTAAGTGCGCCGGTCACCGTGCCGCCGCCGAGGACGACGTCGCCGCGGTAGACGACGACAGCCTGGCCGGGGGCGATGGCTCGCTGCGGCTCGTCAAAAGTCAGCAGCATTTGCCCGTCTTCGCCGCGCGTAAGGGTCGCTGCTTGGTCTTTCTGACGGTAACGGTACTTGGCGCCCACGCGAATGCCGCCGGCGTCGAGCTCCGCCTCCATGCGTGCGTCCGGCGCACTCCAGATCCACTCATCGGCAGTTAGCGCCGAGGCCGCCAGGTCCTCGGCCTCGCCCAAATGCACGGTGTTGTTGGCGGCGTCGACGCCCGTCACATACACGGGATGCGTCATCGCGATGCCCAGGCCCTTGCGCTGGCCGATGGTGTATCGCAGTGCGCCATTGTGGCGCCCGACCACGCTGCCGTCGCGCCACACAATGTCGCCCGGTGCAGCGGGATGTCCGCAGCGGCGCTCGATATAGCCCGCGTAGTCACCGTCTGGAATAAAGCAGATGTCCTCGCTTTCGGCCTTCTGGGCGTTGGTAAATCCCTGCTCGGCGGCTATGCGGCGCACGTCGCGCTCTTTGTTTAGGCCTGCCAGCGGAAAGATCGTGTGCGCCAGGCGCTCCTGCGTAAGCGAATACAAAAAGTAACTCTGGTCCTTTTTGGGGTCCTCGCCGCGATGTAACTGCCAGGTGCCGTCTGCCGCCTGGCTTGTTTTGGCGTAATGTCCCGTGGCGATGTAGTCGCAGCCCATGTCCAGCGCCGCATCGAGCAGCGCGCCAAACTTAATGTGGCGGTTGCAAATAATGCACGGATTGGGCGTCAGCCCCTCCCGGTAGGCGTTCACAAAACGCTCGATAACGCTGTGGTCGAAGGTCTGCTGCAGGTCGAGCACATGGTGGGGTATCCCCAGGCGCTCGGCGACGGCCTTCGCGTCGGCGATGTCGCGGTCGACCTTACTCATGCCCGTGGCGGGGTCGGGTGCGGGGCAGGTGAGGCACATGGTGGCGCCGACGCATTCATAGCCCTGGCTTTTGAGCAGGTACGCGGTCACGCTGGAATCGACGCCGCCGCTCATGGCGACGAGCACGCGCTTGTTGTGCATGGGGAGGTTCTCCTTGGTGGCATGTGGCCAAAAAAGAAAAGCGGCGCGGGAGGCTGGTTCCGCGCCGCAGACATTGTAGCAAGTTCGGGCGTCATGTGGGACACCCTGTTGGGATGAGCCCAGGCTGCCAGAAGAGAGGGGAGACCGGCGTGCCTTGGACTCGTTCTAAGAATGAGAAGCTCTAGTCCTGGAAGAGCGCCGTGGACAGGTAACGCTCACCGGTGTCGGCGAGCAGCGCCACGATGGTCTTGCCCTCGTTCTCGGGGCGCTTGGCCAGCTGCAGCGCGGCCCACACGGCGGCACCGGACGAAATGCCCACGAGCACGCCCTCCTTGTGGCCCACGGCGCGGCCGGTGGCAAAGGCGTCGTCGTTCTCGACGGGGATGATCTCGTCATAGACCTGGGTGTCGAGGACGTCGGGCACAAAGCCGGCGCCGATGCCCTGGATCTTGTGCGGGCCGGCCTGGCCCTTGGAGAGCACCGGGGAGGTGGCGGGCTCGACGGCGACGACCTTAATCTCGGGGTTCTGCTCCTTGAGGAACTCGCCCACGCCGGTCACGGTACCACCGGTGCCAACGCCGGCGACGAAGATGTCGACCTGGCCGTCGGTGTCGTCCCAGATCTCGGGGCCGGTCGTGGCCTTGTGAATGGCCGGGTTCGCGGGGTTCACAAACTGGCCGGCGATGACGCTGTTGGGAGTCTCCTTCTGCAGCTCCTCGGCCTTGGCGATAGCGCCCTTCATGCCCTTGGAGCCGTCGGTGAGCACGAGCTGCGCACCGTATGCCTGCATCAGCTTGCGGCGCTCGACGGACATGGTCTCGGGCATGGTGATGATCACCTTGTAGCCGCGGGCGGCCGCCACCGAGGCGATGCCGACGCCGGTGTTGCCGCTCGTGGGCTCGATGATGGTGTAGTCGCCGCCGCGCACGAGCTTGCCTGCCTTCTCGGCCTCGTCAATCATGTTCTTGGCGACGCGGTCTTTAACGGACCCGGCGGGGTTGAAGTATTCCAGTTTGACGAGCACGCGAGCCTTGAGGTCCTCGTCGGCCTCAAAGTGGGTGAGCTCCAGAAGCGGGGTGTGGCCGATAAGCTGATCGATGGACGTGTAAACCTTGCTCATGGTGAACCTCCAAAGTGTTCAAGTTGCTGGTTGCCGTGTGGTTTTACGGCGTGTCTAGCAGCCAAACCCATAAACCTTATAGGTTGTTCGTTTAGCTGTTGGCAAGCATAGTAGACACTAAAGCCTAGTAATGCAATAGGAAATAGAAGATTATTACGAGCCGATTAACCATCTTGACCGGAACGGGTATTTTCAAACCCATTTTTTCGGCTAGAATTTCAACGGACTAAAAGACCGAAAGGCAGCAATATATATGTTGGTTTCTACTAAGGGCAGGTACGCCCTGCGCGTTATGGTCGATCTGGCCGAGCACCAGGCGGCCGGTCGCATCCCGCTCAAAGAGATCGCGGCGCGACAGGGGATTTCCGAGAAATATCTCGAGAACATCTTGGCTACGCTCGTGCGCGCCAACATGCTTTCGGGCATGCGTGGCAAGGGCGGCGGCTATGTGCTCACGCGTCCGCCCGAGCAGTACACGGTGGGCGAGATCCTGCGCCTGACCGAGGGTAGTCTGGCGCCGGTCGCCTGCCTGGATGGCGACTGCAAGGGCTGCTCGCGATCTGATGAGTGCCCCACGCTCGACGTGTGGAAGAACCTGGACAAGCTCATCAACGATTACCTCGACGGCGTGACGCTCGATCAACTTGTCGCTCCCAACCATGGCTACGACTATGTCATCTAACCCACGCCTGCCATGTGGGGACGGGGTGGAAATGGTAGATTTTCTTGCCCTCTGAGACTTGGCAAATAAGAAGGCCGCCCATTTTTGCGATGGGCGGCCTTTGATTTGGTCCGATGCGTTTGCGTGTCGGGGGCGTTCTACTCTTCGGCAATACTATCGAGGATGCTGCGCATGATGGACACTAGGATGCTGCCCATAAAGGCCGAGCCAAAGCCGGCGATGGAGATACCGACGCCCAACAGGTTGACCGACAGGTAGCTGGCGAGCTCCAGCATAAAGCTGTTGAGCACGAGCTGGAAAATGCCGAGCGTAATGATCGTGAGCGGCAGCGAGATGACCGTGAGGAACGGTTTGACGAACGAATCTACGATGTTGAGGAACAGTCCCACAAAGGCAAAGCAGACCCAGGCCTCGGCAAAGCCGAAGGGTTGGATACCGGGGACGAGGAACGTGGCGATCGCGATGGCGATCGAGGTGAAGAGCCAGTTAAGCATAAAGCGCATGGCGTGAATCCTTTCTTGCGCCGGGGTTGCTGGCGTCGCGTGAAGCGGCTTGCGGCGGCGACTTGGATGGTTGCGCGGGCGCGCCGCGGTGTTTGGGCGCCCATTGTCTCAAATATTCGTGGAGCTTACGTGCGCATTCGGTTTCTAAACGGCGTTCGTCCTGAAAAACGTGCCGCTGGCAGAGAGTCTTGTCGCTTTAGTTTGGTGGTGTGCTACACTGCTACGGGCAAATAGCCCATGCATAGTTTTATTGCATATTACGGGCGAACGATGCCCGATGTCAGTATCAACTTCGATGCCTTATGGCGGGTTTGGCGGTGATCGATGAATATCGAGAACATGTTTGACAAGCCTGATGTCAAGCAGCTGGTCCACGCATTTAGCCTTTTGGATGACGAGAACGATATCCAGGCGTTTTTAACCGATATCTGCACGCCGCGCGAGATTTGCGATCTTTCTCAGCGCCTGCAGGTCGCGCGCTATCTGGATGAGGGCGAGCCCTATGTTGAGGTTCAGGCCCGCACCGGCGCTTCGTCCACCACGGTGAGCCGCGTGTCCAAGGCGCTCAACGGCGAGTACGGTGGCTATCGCAAGATCCTCATCAAACTGGAGGATGGCGAGTAGGCCAGCGGCAAAAATAAATTGCGCAGAACCGTCCCTTCGGGGGCGGTTTTTTGATCCCTCGGGGACGGGGGAAACGGATCACCGGGTTAGACTGACCCCCTCTGTGATCCGTTTTCCTCCGTCCCCAAGGGATCAAATCTGTTGGCGTGGGGCAAATCTGTCCGCGTGGGCGGGTAGGATGGATGCATTGATTATTGCGAACGGTTTGAGTGGAGGACCATGCCTGTTCGAATCTATACCACCAACACCGGTACGGACTTGAGCGATGCCGAGGCGGCGTTGCTCGCCGACCTGGTTGCCCGCCACGGGCGTGCCGTTTTGCTGGCGCCCTCGTTTGCCGAGCTCGACCTGTGCCGTCACGATGCTGCGGTTGCTGGCGTCTCGCTGGGCGTTGACTACAAAACCCCCGCGTCGTGGCTTCGTTCGCTGTGGGAGCTTATGGGCGATGGCCGCAGCTTCGTCGACAACATGCAGCGCCAGATGCTGTTCTCGGACATGATCGCCCGTCGCGACGATGCCGACCTGCAGCCGCTTTCGCGCAGTCAGGGCACGGTGCGCATGCTCGCGCGCATGTCCCGCGATGTGCTGCCGGGCGTAGCGGGAACGGGTGCCGAGCGCTGCTGCGGCGACGTTTGCCGGCCCGAGCCCAAGAGCGACGCCGAGGCCCGCGTGTTCGAGCTGTTGAGTGCCTATGCGAGCGGCTTGGACCGTCGAGACATGGTCGAGCCCTGCGAGGCGGCTGACCTTATGGCCGAGGTGCTGGCCGACAACCTTCCGGCGTGCGCCCGCGCGGTATGTGTGCGCGGCACCACATCGTTTACGCACGGCCTGCTCGAGCTGCTGTCGGCCGTGGCTAACAATGGGGGAGAGGTCGTTGCGCTGCTCGCCCGCGAGCAGGCGGCAATGCGCGAGGAACTTGCTGCCGCCTTTGATGCCCGCGGTGTGCTGTTTGAGGCCGCGCCGCTAGGGGAGGTTGCCGCCGCGCCCCAGACTGCCTCCGAGTCCGCCGCTCAGCCTACCTTTGTAGAGGTTGCCGGCCCTCACGCCCGCGCCCACGCCTATGCGGATGCAATCGATGAGCTGGTAAAAACGTGTGAGGACGCCGCGGTCGACGGCGGTGTCACGGCGTCCGCGGACCCCGTGCGCGTGCTCGTGGTGTCTGCCCGGGCGCCCCAGCTGTTCGGTGAACTCGCTGCCCGTTTGGCGGCGCGTCACATTGCTGCTGAGACAACCGAGTTCACGGCGTTTTCCCAATCCATCGCGGGCAGGCAGTTCACGGAGCTCGCCAATCTGATCGAGCGCATGAAGGCCGCCGACGAGGGCACCGCCTCCAAGACCGAGTGGTGGCCCGCGCCGGAGCTTACCGACTGGATTTACAGTCCGCTTTCGGGTGCCGATGCCGCCAGCGCGCGCACCTTCGACAAGAACGTGCGCCTGTCGCGCGGCAAGACCACCACGGCCGTCAAGAGCCTGCTGCAGAGCGTGCAGGGCCAGGTCAGGGGCACGCGCAAGGCGGCGAGCGATGAGAACTGGTTTAAGAACGTGCCGTGCGTGGTCTCGGACGTGTTCCAAGCGCTGTGGCGCGACAAACCCGTGACGGCGCTCAAGGCCATGCTCGCCGTCGCCGAGGCGTTGCCCGATCGCGCCCTTGGAGGCCTTGACGGTCAGGCTCGTCGCCAGGCGGAGACCGCCCTGCTGCGCCATGCCATCGACATCCTTATGAACGACGCCCGCGCGCTCGACGTGTCGCAGGCCGCGACCGTGCCCGTGCTCGACGGCGTTCGTACCAAGGTGGACAAGCGCAGCGCCGCATGCGATTACGAGACCTACGAGGTCGACCGCACGCCGCGCGCCCAGGTGCGCTTTGCGTCGCTTGCCGATGCGGCAGCCCTGCGCCCCGCCAGCTACGATGCCGTGCTGTTTGCCGACGTCGACCTGGACAGTTATCCGCTCTCACATGAGGAGGGCCCGCTGGCCACGCTGACGGCAGAGTTGGATCGCAACGGTGTGACGCTTGAGCCCGCGGCCCTGCTGCGTGTGCGCTTTGGCCGCGCGATGCAGGCCGCGCGCGGTCCGGTTGCGCTTGCCCGCGTGACGCACGATCGCCAGGCACGCGAGTGCTACCCGGCTGCCGTGTGGACCGAGCTGCGGGCGCACGCCGAGGCTGCCGGCGCCGCCCAGGTGACATGCGTGGGCGAGGGCGGTATCGTCGCCGATTTTGATCCAGCGGCCGGCGAGGGCATCGAGTGCAAGCGCGTCGCGTGCGAGGCTCCTCAGCATTTGAGTGAGGCGGCTGTGCCGTACCTGGTCCTGCGCCGCCGCGATGGCGAGGACGAGAACGCGCCGCTCGTGCCGCGCCTGACGTCCGCCTCGCAGATTGAGGCGTACTCGACATGCCCGCTTTGCTGGTTCGTGTCGTATCGCGTGAAGCCCCAGTCCATCGACGCGGGCTTTGGCAACATGGAGAAGGGCAACTTTGTCCACGACGTGCTGGAGCACCTGCATGCCCGCCTGCCCCAGGAGGGCATGGAACGCGTGACGCCCGAGAATCTGCCGCGCGCTCAGGAGCTGCTGCGCGAGGTCTTTGACGAGACGTTGGCCGAGCACGCCGGCAAGCGAGGCACGGAGGGCCCGCTGGTGCCGCTTTCTGCGGTGGAGGAGCGCCAGGTGGCCGAGATTTTGCCGCAGCTGGAGGGCGTGCTTGCCTACGAGTCCGAGGCACTTGCCCCCTTTGCCCCGCGCTACCTGGAGTTCGCCTTCAACGAGCTCAAGGTCGAGTATGCCGGTTGGCCGCTTGGCGGGCGCATCGACCGCGTGGACGTGGACGCCGAGAATCGTGCCGTGGTGATCGACTACAAGCATCGCACGGGCGTTGAGGAGTTTAAGCTCGCCGACCCCACGGTGCGCGACGAGGAATCGGGTACGGCGCCCATCGACGATCCGCGCTGGTTGCCGCCCCATACCCAAACGCTCATCTACGCGCAGGCCATGCGCCGGGCGCTGGATTTGGACACCCGCGCGGCGCTCTACTTTTCGACCAAGGGCGGCAAGCCGGCGCTGCGAGGCGCCGCGAGTGCCGAGCTGCTCGAGGAAGAGCGCGGCGACGGTCGCATCCCGGGCCTCAAGAAGGGCTTTCCGGGCGAGGGCGGCAGCATGGACTTCGACGCCCTGCTCGATCGTGTGGAGGCCGGCATCGCCGAGCGCCTGCGCGAGCTCGAGGCGGGCAACGTTGCCGCCGTCGACCCGATGTCGGCTCAGGCCGCGCATGCGCGCTGCTCGTATAACCACGAAGGAACGTTTGTAAGGAGGGACGTGTAGACCATGGATCTTTCGACTTTGATGCCGCAACAGCTGCGGATCGTCAAAACGCTCGACCGTCCGCTGTTTGTCTCGGCGGGCGCCGGTTCGGGCAAGACCTTTACCCTTACGCGCCGCATCGTCTACGCGCTCTCGCCCGAGTCTGGTCCGTTCGTTGAGCATCTGGACCAGGTGCTCGCCATTACCTTTACCAAAGATGCCGCGGCCGAGATCCGTGACCGCGTGCGCCGCGCGCTCATCGACGAGGGCATGGACGAGGAGGCCCTGACCGTCGATGATGCGTGGATCTCGACCATTCACGGCATGTGTTCGCGCATCCTGCGCGCGCATGCGCTGGAGCTGGGCATCGACCCCGAGTTCACGGTGCTCACCGATACCGACGAGCTTATGGACCAGGCTGTTGAGCATGTGCTGGCCCGCGCGACGGCGCCCGATGCCGCCCCCGAGCTCGCGGCATCGCTCAAGGCCCTCTACGCCTGGTATCCCATGGCGGGCGAGGGCGGCCCCTTTGGCGCCGGCACCACCATCAAGGGCCTGGTGCGCGAGCTGCTGGAGCTGTCGAGCCAGCTGCCGGGCGGTATGGACGACGTGCGCGTGGCGCGCGGCCAGGCCGATACCTCGGCACTTGCCGATGCCTATCGCGCGGCGCTGGGTGCAAGCAAGGCGGCGACCGAGAAGGCGCAGGTTGCACTCGATGCCATCGAAGCGTTCGAGGCGAGCGGCAAGACCATGGCCGATGCGGCGCGGCTCATGATGTCGTGCACCATGCCGCGCGCGAGCAAGGCGTTCCCCAAGGAGCAGGTCGAGCTGCTCAAGGCCGAGGCTGCCGATGCATTTATCAATATCGCGCTGGCCTGCGGTGGTCCCGCGCTCGATGCGCTGGTGGGCTTGGCCCGCTCTGTAGAGGCCGAGTATCGCGCGCTGAAGGCCGGCCAGTCTGCCCTCGACAACAACGACCTGCTGCGCATGGCCTACGAGGCCCTGCGCGATTACCCGGCCATTCGCGCTGCGTACGAGGGCCGCTTTAAGATGGTCATGATCGATGAGTTTCAGGATACCGACCAGATGCAGGTCGATCTGATCCGCTACCTGACGGGTGCGGGGGAGCGCGCGCTGTGTACCGTGGGCGATGCGCAGCAGTCGATCTATCGCTTCCGCGGCGCCGAGGTCGAGGTCTTCCGTCGCCAGGAGCGCAAAGTGGGATCGACGGCGGCGTCCGAGACGGTTGCCACGCCGGATGTCCCCACCGGCGAACTCGTCAAGCTCGTGCGCAACTTCCGCAGCCATGACGAGGTGCTGCGTTACGTGGCACGCGTCTTCGACGGCGATGACGGCGGCCTGATGCAGGGCTTTTTGGATCTTGAGGCGAGCGACGGCCGCAAGGACACGCTGGTGACAGACGCCTCGCGTCGCCAGGCCCTCTTTGTTGCCGGCGGCAGTACGCAGGAGCGCACGCAGGCCAAGGCCCGTGCGATCGCCGAGCGCTTCCGCGCGCTTGCCGATGCCGGCCAGCCCCAGGGCGGCATGGTGCTGCTGCTGGGCCGCATGACCAACGCCGACGTCTACGCCCAGGCCTTCCGCGACCAGGGGCTCGACTGCGTCATCGCGGGTGGTTCGGTCTTTGCCCAGGCAGCCGAGGTGCAGACGGTGCGCGCCCTGGTATGTGCGCTCGCCAATCCGGCCGATACGGCGCAGGGCCTTATGCCGCTGCTCGCCTCGCCGATGTTTGCGCTCGGCGCTCAGGAGTTCCTGGCGCTGGCGACCAAGCTCGATAGTGAGACGGGGGAGACCTCGCGCCGGAATATCGACGCGGGCATCATGAGTGATTTCGACGTGCCGGGTCTGCAAGATCTGCCGCTCGTGACGCGCGCCCGCGAGGTGCTGCGGTATGCGCTTCGTCGCGTGGGCCGCGATTCGTTCGCCGCCATCGCGCGCGACGTGGTCAACGCCTCCGGCTGGTTTGTGCGTCTGGCACAGCGCGGTCCCGAGGGCAAGGCCATTGCCGCCAACGTGCTCAAGGCGCTCGACGCCGTGGCCGAGGCGGAGGCCGAGTTCGGTAACTCGCCGCGTTCCATCGCGCTGGCCTTCGACCGCTTCTTGGCGGGCAAGGAAGCCCCGGGTGCCCTCAACGAGGAGGGCGACGGCGCGGTGCGCATCATGACCGTGCATGCGTCCAAGGGTCTGGAGTATCCGGTCGTAGCGGTTGCCGAGTGTTTTGGCGTGCGCAAGCCGTCCGGTGCGGCTCATATGGGGCGTGTCGAGGGCGGAGCGCAGGTCGTGGCACTGCCAGCTCGTTTTGATGGCGTTAAGCTCGCCGATGGGACCTTTGTGAAGGGCGATGACGTCAAAAAGCAGTTTGAGCATGCGTTTAAGGGCAAGGGCACGTCGCTGTGGTTGCCGCCGGAGCTCATGGAGGATGTCTGCGCGACGGGTTCTCCTGCCGAGGCATTTGCTCGCCTGCGCAACGATGATCTGCAGCTTTCGCTCGAGGAGCGGGCCCGCTTGCTCTACGTTGCCATGACGCGTGCGCGCGAGCTGGTGATCTTGGCGATGGATGCCGGCGTGAGCCGTGGCAAGGTGACGGCGCCGACCTTCGACGTCGAGACCGATCTGACCTACGATGTGCTGCGCCGTATTTTGCCGACCGACGCTCTGGACATGCCGCAGCTCGATGCCGACCGCCTGGTGTTCGACAACTCCCAGCCGGGCGACTACGAGCTCATTTCGCTTTCGGACTTTACCTTTGGCGAGCAGGCGTTTGAGGCCAACGCTTCGCTGGATGCCGAGGGCAGGCTTGTTCGTGGCGATGCCGATGCAGATGCTGCCGACGATTCGGCCAGCACAATCGTCCCCGGTCCTGCCGACCCCAAGCCCGATTCGTTTGAGCTTGTGTATCCCCAGGCAGTGGGCGTGCGCATGGGCACCTGTCCGTTCCCGGCGCGTGACTCGTATAGCTACTCGTCAATCGCCGCGGCGCTCCATGCCGAGACGGAAGACCGTGCCGCCGAGGCTCGTGTTCCCATGGACGAGTCCGGCGATGATGCAGAGTCGGATGGCTCGGAAATAACCGATGCAGACGTGGCCGCTGTCGAGCCCGCCGGCAATCCCATGGCGCTGGGCTCGGCCTTCCACGCCGCCTGCCAGTGGCTCATCGAGATGGGTGCCGACGCGTTGCCCGCCGCGCGTGCCGATGCGCTGGCACGCTTGTGGCGCCTGACGCCGGAGCAGCGCGAACGCTTCGACGTTGCCCTGGACCGCTGGCTCAAGTCGGCTGTTCGTGCCGACCTGCTCGCGTGGCCGTGCGTTCGCGCCGAGGTGCCGTTCTTTTCGCTGGGCTGCGAGGACGAGGACATCGCTCGCTACGGTGCCTATGCCGAGGGCGCCATCGATGCACTGGCCACCGACCCGGCCGATCCGTCGCGCGCCCTGGTCATTGATTACAAGACGGGCGGCACGCCGGACGAGACGCCGGACCAGCTGCTCGAGAAGCACGCCCTGCAGGCGCGCGTTTACGCCGACGTGTTGCACAAGGCGGGCTTTGAGGCCGTGACCGTCAAGTTCGTCCGCGTGGAGCAGCAGGATCCAACCATCTTCGTCGAACCCGCCGAACCTCAAGTGGTCACCTACAACCTCTAGCCACCTCAGGCTTTACGGTGCTATTTGGTTAGTTTTGCGGCTGTAAAGCCCTCAATCGTCCAAATGGCACCGCAACGCATGGGAGAGCCTGGGGCGTTACAATGACTCGAACGGTTCAAACGAATAAGGAGCCATCATGCAGCTCACCAAAACGCTTAAGGTGACACCGGAGGAGCTTTTTGACGCTCTGGCGGGGTCCATCATGCAGGATATCGAGAACGCCACGGGCAAGCGTCCCAGCCGCAACAAGCTCAACGGCTATAAGTACGAGAAGCGCGCCCAGTCCGCAAAAGGCAAGGCCAAGGGCACGGCGATCAAGGTTAAGATCAAGCACTTTGACTACCCGTGCCTCTATGAGGTCCGTTTTCAGTATGCGGCGGGCATCAATACCATGCGCTATGAGGCCGCACCTGCTGGCGATGGTGCCTGCGAGCTCACCTATACCGAGGATTTTCAGGGTGTGGGTGGCAACACGTCTGGCACGCGCGGCAAGCTTGGCCTCTTCTTCTATGAGCGCAAGCTCAAGAGCCACGCCAACCAGACGATTGATCAAATCGTCAAATACATCGAGGGTGAGCGCCGCGTAAAGGCTAATCCCGTCTTCGCCGATGATACTGCCGAAAACGCTTCGGATGTATTCCATTGATACCCTGTGCAAAAGCTTTACCGCTCTTCACATCAACTGTGAACACTTCAGGCTTCGAATCAGTAGCGAGCGGCCCGACAAAAATAGTTGTTGGTAGTGCCAAATGAATAAGAATGCCACTACGCAACTGCACGTCTATTCCGCCTTTTTCGTTCTCACGGGATTTGTTTTAAATCGGGGAGTGTTTCTACTTTTCCTTGCGGAGAAAGGAATGTCTGTTACGGAAATCGCGCTTTATCAAGCCCTGTTCAACATAGCAACGGTCGTCCTCGAGCTGCCAACAGGGCTGATAGGCGATTTCTTTGGAAAGAAGTTTTCGATTCAAGTGGGCGTGCTGCTGCTTTTCTTCCATACCGCCGGCATGCTGTTGCTCTCAGGCCCCTTTCTTGTCGTGCTTTCCCTTGTTGAGGCACTCGCCTACTCCCTTCAATCGGGATCCGAACAAGCACTTTTATATGAAATTGCCCGAAATGCCGGTCAAGGAGAGCGCTT
>JAGZQF010000064.1 GCA_018382295.1 Collinsella sp. | reverse complement strand
CACGTATATATTCGGTCGTAGTAGCCGAATATATACGTGCCCCGATTTGATGGGCTTCCTTCGCCGCGACTAGAGCAAGGAAAGGGTCGATGGCGCAGTCGTAGTACCTCGCCCCCCTGTGGTCATTTGTCATTTGTCATTTGTCACATTATTTTTCGGACGTAGTTAGCGAAAAATAATGAGCCGCCCGATTCTGCAGGTCTCATCCAGTCGAGACACGGGCAAGGAAAGGGTCGATGGAGCAGAGCGTCCATCGACCCTTAATCAAGTCTGGTCTATTCGGTTGGCCGTCGCGTCAATTCCGCAATCCGTGAACGAGTCGGCTTAGATCTGCGCGAGCGCAGACCACGCCGCCCCGTAGTCACGCATTGCTGCATTGACCCGACTACTCTTTGGCACCTGACTGTTCCACGCACTTGCGCTTACGTTCGGCGTTCAGATAGTTCCCGCGACAATAGCGCTCGAGAATCGAGTTGTACCCCACGATGATTTCGCGGTACTGCTCGGGAAACTCCCTCAGCGCCGCAGCCGTGAAATCGTTGATGGTCTCGAACCTCTCGCACATGATGAAGCCGACCAACTCGAAGAGCATGTCCTGCTTGTCCTTAGTCGAGAGCTGTTCGAGCTGACCAATGTCGAAGTTGTTTCCCTCGATGCGTGCTTCGATCGGATACAGCTCCTTGCCCTTCTTGCGACAGGAAGCCGTGTCGTGAATCAGATAGTCATACGCATGCCTGATGTTGTTGATTGGCTCGGCTGACGAACAGCACTTCTTGCCGTCCGCGCTCAATCGGTTCAAGACGTTGATGATTGCCTTGCGTGTCGTGTTGCCGCCCCAGACAACAATGACGTGCGCATGCGTCTTGCGCTGCTTGCTCTTCTGGTCATGGTCTATGTCGTGAACCGCATAAGCGAAAGGCACTTGAAGAATGTCGTCTATCTCGTCCTGCCAGTCATCGCGCATGTTCTCTGGGTAGCAGATGCCCTCCCAAAGCTTCACCTTCGTCTCGCCAGCGTTTGCCGCCATGCTATAATCTCCTTGTCTCGAATGCCCCTGCTGCCGCCAAGCTTGCTGGGGCTTTTCTTTTTTTATCTGCGCTTGTAAACCTCGCGTCTATGCGCAACATCGACCACGAGAATGACGAGCCTGCCGTCATTGATGTCGCACAGGATTCGGTAGTCACCGACCCTGTATCGCCACACGCCTGCCAAGTTTCCCGTCAATGCCTTGCCCCTGCTTCTTGGGTCTTCGAGCTTCGCTATCTCGTCAAGCTCGTCAAACACCCGCGCGGCAACGCCCTTATCGAGCTTGCGCATCGCCTTGTCGGCGTTCCTCGTGAAATCAATTCGCCAGGCCACAGTGCGCCCTTACCTCGTCGATGCTGTAGGTCTCAAGCCTGCCAGCACGATAGTCCTCGATATCCTTGAGAATCCCGTACTCGTACTCGAAACGGTCGATAGCTTCTTGCAGGGCTTCGTTAACGTAGAAGCTCCTCGACCTGCCAGTCTCCTTCGCAAGACGGCTGTAGCGCTCGTTCAACTCGGTTGGAATCCTCATTGATGTGACCGCGGTAGCCATGTCGCACCTCCTTGTCGTGTATTACAGGTACTACTATAACACATCATCTAGCCCGCCCGCGATACGTCCTCTGCGGTGCAGCGTGGTCGCGGTTCCACGCATCCGCCGCCCGCTGCGCATCGCGCAGCACGTCATTAAGGCTCTGTTGCCTTGGCTGTTCCCTGCGCATCAGATATTCGAGCGGGCGCGATATTCGGCTTCTAAGCTCTTCCACTTTGATTCGCATTCCCGCAACTCCTGCTCTGATGCGGCTCGCAAGTCCATCGCACTTAACAACGATGTTATCGAGGATTGCGCCGCGCTCAGCTTTTCCCGCAGCTTCCCAGCCCCGAATCTCGGTAGCGATGGGTTGAAGCTCTCCAATGTCTCGCGCAACTCCGTCCGCTCGTTGCCGAAGACACTCCAATCGGTCTTGCTCATCTTCGATATCGAGCTTCACGTCCTCGAGCTGGCTGTCAAGCTCGGCAAGGTCACCCTCCTTGTCGGCAATCTCGGTAACAAGCTCTGCCTTACGCGCTTCGGCATCATTCAGTAAAGCGGCGGCTTCTTCCCTAGCCGCCGCGACGATTCGCGCCGCTTCGTCCTTCGCAGGTTCAACCACGGCCTTATCGACCGCACAGCGTACCTTGTCGATATCCACGGACTTGTCCGTGTATACACGCTGCGCCCGCGTCTCCTCGTCAAGCTCGATTGCAGGGCGGTAGCCCATGCGCCCCTCTAGGTAATCCCCAAGCTCCTTGTGCATGCTCTGGTAGAAGCTGCGGGGGCACATCTGCTTGTAGTTGAACCGTCCATCTAGGATGGGCGTGAACGGCACGTGCATGTGGTCGCGGGCGGGCGTGCCGTCCTTCAGCACCTCGTCCTTGTGGACGTACCCGCCCATCATGTTCTCGATGCCGAACTTCTTCGACAGGTACCAGTACGTGAGACGGAAGAACCTGTCCTCATCGCCCTTGCGCACATTGTCGGGAAGCGTCACAACAACGTCAGCCATAACGACCGCATCCTTGCGCGTGGCGCGCTTCCCAGCCGCCTTCTGGGCTTCGTTCACGCGCTCGATGCGGCTCTCCACCGTGCCCCAGTTCGGCTCGCCATCGCGCGGCTCCACGCGCCCCACAACGAGCTTGCCGTCCTTGTTGGTGTAGTGACCGACAACCAAGTCGTTCTTGATGCGCTCGGGGTCGATGTTGTCGCGCTCCAGGCTGCTGCGGTCGCGCCTATAGTGGGCGAGCATGTGCCCGACCGATGGAGCCTTGTACTTCGCTATGTGTGCCATGTCAGAACCGCCTTGCGTCAGATTTTAGCCGACTAAAGTCTAGCACGTTAGACCTTAGCTACGCTAAGGACGTGGCAGGGGACACCCCTGCACCCCTCCGAGACCGCGGCGGCACGGTTCTCGGACAGCTCGCGGCGGCGCTCGCATGAGGGGGCAAGCCCCCTCAAACTCCCCCTTGTCGCGGCTGTTCGTCACACGTCACACGTCACGTATATATTCGGTCGTAGTA